>JANRKM010000030.1:0-73200 GCA_033763475.1 Kofleriaceae bacterium | reverse complement strand
CATGCCGTGTGGGCACAGCCGCTCGACGAGGCGGGCGGGCAGAAGGCGCGCATCTTCCACGCGACTGCCAAGCTCCCAAACCGCTGATGGAGCCGTGTTACCGTCGGATGCATGACCGTTCAACTGCAGCTGGGGGCAGCTTCGTTCAAGCTCGAGGGACTTGGGGCACGGGTCTTCGCCGGTCGAGATCCGGCGACGTGTCAGCTGGCGCACATGGACGCAACGCTGTCGCGCCGACACGCGGAGATCTGGATCGAGAACAATCAGGTGTTGCTGCGCGATCTGGGCTCGGCGAACGGCACCTGGGTCGATGGGCAGCCGCTCGGCCATCAAGTGTTGCCGCTGCGTCCCGGGCAGCAGATCTGGCTCGGCCACGTGCCACTGGGGGTGACCTGGACCGTGGACGGCAGCAAGACGGCGATGGCGACCCAGGTGCCGCCAGAGCTCAAGGCATTGATCGCGCAACGCCAGCAGCAGCTGCAGCAGCAGCCCGCGCCGCCGCCGTCCGCGTCGATGCAGATGAGCATGTCGACGCCGCTGCCGTCGGAGTACGCGTATCGCAGGCAGGGCTCGAACGACAACGGCGTGCTCCTACTCGCCCTCAAGCAGGACACGTTCTTCAACGGCACGCAGATCGACGGCTACGTGGAGTTCACTGCGACCGACTCGGAGACCGTCGCCTCGATCTTCGTCGAGCTCGTCGAGATGAAGCGCAACGGCTCGAACCCGCACGTGTGGGACCGCTTCATCGTGCGCCAGGGCCCGTGGCGCGCGCAGAACGGCGACGTGCTGCCCCTGCCCTTCCAGCTCCGCATCCCCGCTGGCACCGAAATGACCGGTGGCAGCACGCTGTGGGAGATCCGCGGCGAGGTCGACATCAACTGGGCGAGCGATATCGACGCGAAGATTCCCATCAACATGCGCAACCAGGACATGGAGCGCATCCGCGACGGCCTGGGCGCAATGGACTACCGCCTCGGCGAGATCAGGGCGGTCGCGCGTGGCCAGCGTTTCGAGGCGGAGTTCCAGCCGCCGGCGAACATGGCCAAGGCGTGGGGCGTGAACTCGATCGGCCTCGAGATCGAGTACCTCGGCGCGAACCTCAAGATCCGCATGAAGCTCGACCGCAAGGGCCTGCACCACGACCCGATGGTCGACCAGGTCTTCGAGCTCGGCCGCCTGCGCCAGGCGTCGCAGCCCGAGGTCAATGCGACGCTGAAGGGGATGCTCGACCAGCTGCTGCCGAAGAAATAGGGTCGGACCCTAATCGCACAACGTAGATGCGACGTCTCTTGCATCCCTGCGTCCTCGGTTCTGCGTGAAGACCTAGTTGGGCAAATAGGGTCCGACCCTATCTCGGACAACGGCGGACAACCGGTCGGCGCGGGCGCGGCTCTTATTGCTCCATGAAGTCAGCGTGCGTGGCGCTGCTCCTGGGAGCTGTGCTGTCCAGACCTGCGGTCGCCAACGACGACACGGCGACGCTGTCATTCTCACCGCTCGCCGTATCGAACCGCCCGGCGCCGGGCGGCCTGAGCCTTTCGTACTTCTTCGACGGAGGCATGCTCCCGTTCTTCTGGGCGCCGATCGCCGGGCGGCTCGCGATCGATACGTGGGTCGAGCCGCGTTCGACGCCCCTGGGGTTCGGCGACGACGAAGGCGGCCTGCCCAAGTCCTCGTGGGAGGTGCCGTCGTACGCGGTCGCCGGGCTCACCGCGGGCGCTGGCATCGGCATCCTCGCGGGCGGCGATCGCTCGCGCTGGTATCACCTGAAGGGGCTCGGCCAGGCGTCGATGACCTCGGCCTTCATCACGGGGGGGCTCAAGACCGTGTTCGCGCGGCATCGGCCCGACTGGACGCCGGAAGATACCGACGACAATCAACGCAAGTCGTTCCCGTCGGGCCACTCGACGCAGGCGTTCGCCGCAGCGACGTACGCGATCCTCTATCTACGCGGCCACGTCTTCGACGCGATGCGCGGCAACCAAAAGCTGCCGTGGTGGGAAGCCGCGACGTATTTCGGCATCGGTTTCGGCGCGACGGCGAACGCCGCGGAGCGCGTGATCCACAACCGGCACAACTTCTCCGACGTCGCGGCCGGTGCCGCGCTCGGTGCCGCGACGTCGTACTTGATGTATCGGTTCCAGGAGCGCCGGTTCCACGATGCCGAATCGAGCGTCAAGAACCTCTCCATCGCGCCGTCGATCACGAAGGAGACGAAGACGTTGTCGCTGTCGTTCGACTGGTAGCGAGTCTCACGCCTTCATCAGGCCCGACGCGACCAGCGCCGCAACGATGATCGCCGCGATTGCTTCTCCGGCGATCAGGCCCGAGGCGAGGGGCATGGAGAGCTTGTCGGCGCTCTTCTTGTCCGCCTTGTTCCAGATCGACATCAGGATGCCGCCGAGCACCATTGTGAACACCACGACGCCCGGCACCATCATGCCGATGCCGAGGCCCGTCGCAGACGGGAGATACTTGCGGCCCTTCTTCCACAAGGACTCGCCGAGCGTGATCGCGATGCCCACGACAGCGCCGACGACCATGAACTCGAGCGCGTACTTCGGTAGCTTGTGGAAGCCCTCCGACAGCACGTCCGCGAAGTTTGCGATGCGGGCCGAGATCGGCGACGACAGCGGCGCCGTGCCCTGCGTGCCGATGCCGTACGCGTCGCGCAGCATCGGGTAGACGAGCGCCACGGCGAGCGCACCGATCGGTGCCGCGATCAGCTGCGAGTAGGTCAAGAACCGGGGCGTCGAGCCGATGATGTGACCTGCCTTGTAGTCCTGCATGATTGCTTCGGACTGCGTCGCGATCGTGCCGGTGGTTCCCGACGCGGCCAGGTTCGCCTTGAGGTTGCCCGACATCAGGCCCGCGAACACCGCCTGCATCATGTTGGTGAGCTGGCTGATCGGCCCCCAGTTGGTCTCACCGAGCACGCGTAGCCCGACCAGCATCAGCGGCACCGAGAGGGTGATCGCGATGATCGTCATCCACCACGGCAGGTCGAAGAACATGGTCTGCGTAAGGATCAGGCCCACCGACGCACCCGCCACACCCATACCGATCCACTTGAGCGGTACGTCCCCGCCCTGAACGGCATCCCCCGATAGTGTCGAAAACGTGCGGGCAAGCGTGCGCCACTTGAGGAGCAGCGCGGTGAGGCCGGCGGCGATCAACATGCCGGTGCCGGGCCACATCCTCCACATCGCGATCTGGCTGCGCCCGTGCTTGGTGATGACCTCGGCGTCGAGGAGCACGTGCGGGCCGATGACCCACGCGATGATCGCGCCGATGGCCATGCTGATGTTGACGCGGTTGCCGACGATCATGCCCGAGCCGATCGACAGCAGGCTCACCGCGAACCCACCGCCGGCCGTCGCCCAGGTGAGGCCACCCATCGCCGCGAACACGACCTCCGGAATCGCGCCGTGGTTGTCGGCGTCCCACGCACCGAACAGGCGGCCGGCCGACGGCTGGGTGAGCCACCAACCAATTCCCGATGCGAGGGTCGCGCCGAACAGCGCGATCGCGGCGCGCCGCGCATCATGGCCGCGGGCATCGAGCACGATGATGGTTTCGGCGGCGGCAACACCGTCGGCGTAGGTCAATTTCTCGTCGACGATGTAGTGCTTCCGCATCGGCACCGCGAGCAGGATGCCGAGGATGCTGGCGAACGTGAGCCAGACAAAGGACTCGTACCACTCGGGCCGGAACGAGAACGATGAGCCCGGGACCTGCGCGAGCATGTCGAACGCCGCCAGGATCACGCACATGAAGGCGGTCTGCGCCGCCGACGTGCCCGCGGTCTGGACGATGTTGTTCTCCCACCGCGTGAAGTTCTTGAAAGCGATGCCGAGCATCAAGTACCCGAGGAACGCCGCGACCACCGACACATTGGGGCCGAACCCGAGCTTGAGAACGATGTACGGGTACGAGGCCCCCATGATGCCCGCGACCACCACGCCGGCGATGAGGGCGCGCATGGACCACTCGCGCGCGTCGGCAGGCTTGGGGATCACCCCGGGGAGGCTGTCGTGGCTGTCGTCGCTGCCCATCTCGCTCATCGACCGGCGAACCTATCAGGGCGGGACGAAAAATCGACGCTCTTCGGCGAAAAGCGCCGGCCTGGGAGGAAGTCGCAGCCCTCACTTCGTGATCGTTCGTAGCGTGCCGAGCCCACCGCTCGGCGCCAAGCTGCGAGCATGAAGCTCCCGCTCTCGGTGCTCGACCTCTCGCCCGTGGGTGCCAAGCGCCTCGACAAGCCCTACGCGATGTGCGCCGTCACCGTGATCTGCGGCGAGTCCGACGAGGAAGCGCAGCGCCTGGCGGCCCCGGTCCGTATCGCGATCGTCAACTCGCGCACCGGCCGGCGCGCCCCGATCCCCACGGTGGAGGAGGCACTCGCGACCAAGCTCGATCCCTCGGAGCAGGCCATCGCAGACGACTTCCTCGTCGGTGCGGTGATCGGCGGCCCGGCGACGGTCCGCGATCGCCTCGTCGATCTCGCCCGGGACATCGACGCCGACGAGCTGATGATCTCGTCGCTGGTCCCGAGTACGGCGGCACGCGTGGCGGCGCTGGAGCGCATCGCCACGATGCTCGCCTCGTAGCCGCTACTTCTTGTTGCGGCGCTCGTCGTCTTCCTTGCGGCGCCGCTCGTCGTCACGCCGGCGCTCGTCCTCGCGCTTGCGGTCCTCGTCGCGGCGGCGGTCGTCGTCACGCTTGCGGCGCTCGTCGTCTTCCTTGCGGCGCTGCTCGTCCTGACGCTTGCGGTCCTCCTCGAGGCGTTTGCGCTCGTCGTCGGCACGCTTGCGGTTCTCCTCATCCTGACGCTTGCGCTGCTCGTCCTGGCGCTTGCGATCTTCTTCGGCGCGCTTGCGCTCCTCATCGGCACGCTTGCGGTCCTCTTCCTGCCGCTTGCGTTCCTCGTCCTGACGCTTGCGCTGCTCGTCGGCCTGGCGGCGCTTGTCCTCGTCGAGGCGTTTGCGCTCGTCTTCCTCGCGCTGCTTGCGCTCCGCGTCCTGACGGCGGCGGTTCTCCTCGTCCTGCCGCTTGCGCTGCTCGTCGGCCTGGCGACGCTTGTCCTCGTCGAGGCGCTTGCGGTCTTCCTCGAACTTGCGGCGGTCTTGGTCTTCCTTCTTGCGCCGCTCGTCATCGAGGCGCTTGCGCTCGTCTTCCTGACGCTTCCGCTGCTCCTCTTCGTTCTTGCGGCGCTGCTCGTCGTCCTTGCGGCGCTGTTCGTCCTGCTTGCGCCGGTCTTCCTCGAACTTGCGCCGGTCCTCGTCTTCCTTGCGCTTGCGGTCTTCCTCGCGCTTGCGGTCCTCTTCCTGGCGACGGCGCTGCTCGTCGGCCTGACGGCGCTTATCCTCGTCGAGGCGCTTGCGGTCTTCTTCGTCGCGGCGGCGCTTGTCTTCCTCCTCGCGACGAAGCTTGTCCTCGTCCTTCCGACGACGCTCCTCTTCGAGCTTCTTGTTGCGCGCCTCGTCCTCGCGGCGGCGCTTCTCCTCCTCGTCACGACGGCGCTTGTCTTCCTCCTCGCGGCGGCGCTTGTCCTCTTCGAGACGCTTCTGCTCCGCTTCCTTGAAGCGGCGTTCGTCCTCGGCGCGACGGCGCTCGAGCTCCTGCTGCTGCTTCTTGAACGCCTCGTTACGGAGGCGTTGTTCTTCGTCGCGGCGCCGCTGCTCGTCCTCGCGCGCCTTCTTCTCCCTCTCTTCGTAGCGGCGGCGCTCCTCTTCGATCTTGCGCCGCTCTTCCGCGATGCGGCGGCGCTGGGCCTCGTCGTTCGCGCGGCGCTGCTCCTCCTCGAGGCGGCGGTTGCGCTCGTCGATGCGGCGCTGCTCCTCTTCGCGACGCTTGCGCTCCTCGTCGCGACGCCGGTACTCCTCGGCCTCGCGACGACGCGCTTCCTCCTCGCGACGCAGCCGCGCCTCGAGGTCGCGACGGACTTGGTCCTCGCGACGGCGGCGATCCTGATACTGCCTGCGGTTGTCGCGCACGCGGATCTCGGCGTCGCGCGCCTGATCGCGGTCGTAGCGCCCGAGCTCACGCAGGTCGAGCCGCTCGGCGCGCACGTTCACGCGCTGACGGCGCAGCCATTCATGGTCGGGACCCGCGACCCACAGGTCTTTCTTCCAGCGGTTGTAGCGATGGATGCGCTGCGTGCCGCGGATGTAGACGTTGAAGTTCGCCGTCACGTAGAAGCGGCGGAGATCCGTGCTCGTGATCTGGTTCGCGGGCACGAACAGCCACTGCTCGTCGGGGACGTAGGTGTCGTCGGAGAACCCGGCCGGCGCCCAGCCGACCCAGCCTTCGCCCGTGCGCCACTGCACCCACGCGGGCCCCCACGTGGTGTCCGGCACCCAGACCCAGCGGTTGACCCACACCCAGCGGCCGTAGTGATCCGTGGCCCAGCCGAACTGGTCGTTGGAGATCCAGGTCCAGCCGTAATCGGTGTACTTCCAGCGCCCGTTCGAATACGGCCGGTAGTTCGCGATCGAGGGCACGAACACCCAGCCATACGTGCGGTCGTCGTACCAGGTGCCGTACGGCGCGAGGTCTGCATAGAAGACATCGGTCGACGGCACGCTCATGCCGTCGAGGTCCATGTTCACGTCGAAGTAGGTCGGGCCGACGTACGGCTCGTAGGTCGGCTCTTGCGACGGCGGCGGCGTGTACGCGGGCTCGGCCGGCGGCGGCGTGTACGCCGGATCTTGCGGAGGCGGCTGCACGTACGGTTGCTGCTGCTGTGGATACGGCCCATAGCCGTACTGGGGAGGCGGTGTGTTCTGGACGGTGCAACCAGCAAGCAGGACGACGCCCAGCCATCTTCTAAAGCGCATGAACCGGTGACCTTTCGACGGGACGGGTGGAATGACGGACGGCCCCCGCCCCGCATTCACGAGCATACCGTCGAGGCGCCCACGCCCCCGAAACTGCGGGACAAATTTTGCCGCGACCTCTTCGATCGCGACGCGCGCACATCGGCGGCGGCCCCCCCGGATCCGCTCGCCCCCGAGTCCAGCATCGGACACTTCGCGCTCCGCGCCGAAGCGCAGCTGCGCTGATGATCAGCTCGGGATCGACTTGGAGAGCTTCTTCGCGATCGCCTGCAGGCGCTGATGCAGCGTGTGCGCCTGCGTCGCGATCTCCTCGAGCTCGGCCTCGTGCGCCCTCTTCGACAGCTCCTCCGCCCGGTCGGACAGCATCAACACATTCGGGGAGATGTCTCCCGGGTCCACGGCCTTCGCCTGGATGTTCGCGTTGAGCGCGCCGACCTCGCCGGCGAGCCCCGTGAGCTCGCCCATCAGCTCGTGCAACCGCTCGTTGCGCGCCTGTAGCTTCGGGACGTGTGAGATCACCGCCTCTGCGAGCTCTTCCTGCTGCTGGCGCGCCTGCGTCAATGCAGCGACCAGCTCCTTGCCCGCATTCTGCAACTTCTCCTCGCAGGTCGCGATCTCGGAGAGTGTGGTGTTCGCGCGCTCGAGGTGCTTCACGCTTCCGAGCGGCGTCTTGAGGAACAGTTCGCCAAGACGCGCATAGCTCGCGAGTTGCTCGTCGAACTCGGCGGCAGCGTCGACGAGCGGGGAGCGATCTGGCTTGGCCATTGGCTGACTCTACTCCTAGGCCCAGCGGAGCGGTTCGCACAGCCACAGCCGATACGGAACCCGGGTCGACATGAACACCTGCCGCGGCCGCCATCCTCCCGCACCGAGCAGCGCGCGCGTCGCTTCGGGCGTGTGCTTGTAGCAATGCTCGGTGGTGATCGGCTCGCCGGGCGCGAGGGTGATGGTTTGCCCGTCGATGTGCACCACCTGCCGGATGCGGCTCACGAGCTGGAGCTCGACCCGCGATGCGGCGGAGTTCCACACAGCGCGATGCTCGAACGCGTCGAGATCGAACGTCGCGCCCCGCGTGCGGTTGAGGTGCGCGAGGACGTTCTTGTCGAACGCTGCGGTAACGCCATGCTCGTCGTCGTAGGCGCGCGCGAGTAGCTCGGGATCGCGCGTAGCGTCGGCGCCAACGAGCAACAAGCCATCGGCGCCCGCGAGCTTGCGCAGCATGGCGAGAAACGAACGGGCCGCACCCGGCTCGAACGTCCCGATGAGCGCCGCCGGCAAGACGACGAGA
The DNA here is from genome assembly GCA_033763475.1 of Kofleriaceae bacterium. Lineage (GTDB taxonomy): Bacteria > Myxococcota_A > Polyangia > Haliangiales > Haliangiaceae > JABFXX01. The sequence continues at coordinate 65,070 of JANRKM010000030.1, read as the reverse complement.
GTCGTGCGCCACGCGTGCAGTACCGGGGGCAGCGCGAACGGCTGCGTATACTCGGCAGTGACCGGCACGATCTCGAGGTCGGGGAAGTCCGCGCGGATGCGCGCTGCACCACGCTCTAGGTGCGTGCGACACGTATCGATCGGCAGGTAGCTCGCCGGTTGCGCGAGGACGCCGAGCAGAGCGCGCGACTGGTGCCCGCACGTTGCATTGCCGAGCTCGAGCACGCGCGCGTGGGGGCCGACATGCCGCGCGATCGCCCCCGCGTGGTCGCGGATCAGTGCGTATTCGGCCCAGCCTGGATAGTAGGCGTCGAGCTCGGCGAGCTGATCGTAGAGGTCGCTGCCCGCGTCGTCGAACAACAGCCGCGACGGCACGTGTTTGTGTGCCGCCGCGAGACCGGCGAGCACGTCGTCGAAAGCCACCGCGATGCCGGGCCGTGCAGCGACGCCGAAGAGCGGCCCGAAACGGCGATCATCGACCGCGCTCACGTGCGCGCCCCGGGAAGGCGCGCGATCACCTTCACACAGCCATCGCGCTTCTCGTCGAACATCGCGTATGCCGCCGGCAGGTCGTTGAAGCTCACGCGATGCGTGATCACGAACGACGGATCGATCTCGCCGCCGCGCACGCGGTCGAGCAACGGCTTGCCGTAGCGATGGAAGTGCGTCTGTCCGGTCGCGATCCGTAGCCCCTTCGCGAACGCGGAGCCGATCGGGAACTTGTCGATGAAGCCGCCATACGCACCGGGCACCGAGACCGTGCCGCCCTTGCGACACGCCTGGATCGCCAGCCGCAATGCCATCGGCCGATCGACTTGCACGCGCATCACCTGCTTCGCGCGATCGATCGCCGCGAGCACGTCAGTGCCGCCCGTGCCGTGTGCCTCCATGCCAACGGCGTCGATGCAGGCGTCGGGCCCGCGCCCGCCCGTCAGCTCGTCGAGGCGCGCGAGCACCTCACCCTTCTGGTCGTCGATCACGAGTGCGCCCTGGTCGGCAGCCATCTGCAGACGTTCGGGCACGGAGTCGATCGCGATCACACGCTCGGCGCCGAACATGAACGCGCTCACGATCGCGAACTGCCCGACCGGTCCCGCGCCGAACACTGCGACGGTATCCCCGTGCTGGATGTTGCAGCTCTCGGCAGCCTGATAGCCCGTGGGAAACACATCGGTCAGCATCAGCACGCGGTCGTCGGAGAGCTCGGGCGGCACCTTCACGCAGCCCGTATCGGCGAACGGCACGCGCACGTATTCGGCCTGACCGCCCGCATAACCGCCGTAGAGATGCGAGTAGCCGAACAGGGCCGCGCCCGCGTGGCCATACAGGGTCTCGAGCGCGACGGCGCTCGCCGCGGGCGTGGTGTTGTCGCACCCCGAGAACAGCGTGTGCTTGCAGAACCAGCACCGACCGCACGAGATGCCGCACATCACGAGCACGCGATCACCGACGCGCACCTGTTCGCACGCGCGACCGATCGCGACGATCTCGCCCATGAACTCGTGGCCCATGATGTCGCCTCGGCGCATCCCCGGGATGAGGCCGTTGTAGAGGTGCAGATCGGAACCGCAGATCGCTGTCGACGTCACGCGCAGGATCGCATCGTGCGGATTGACGATCGACGGATCCGGCACCGACTCCACGCGCATGTCGCGCTTTCCGTTCCAGACGATCGCTCTCATCGCTCACCTCCCATCACGGTCGGCCAGCCGGAATGCTGCGCGGAAGCCACGGGTGGCATCCGTTGCCGCGCGAGCCGCGTGCCCTCGAGGACGTGCTGATCCTCTTCCTCGACCTCCTCGATCCGGTGCGACCCTGTCGCGATCTCACCAGTCTCGAGCAGCTGCCGCAGGCGCGCGAGCTCGACGCCGAGCTGCATGCCCGCGAGCCGGCGCAAGAACATGTACAGCGCACTCGCGACGACGAGCCCGCCCGGTGGGAAGTAATGGAGCTTGACCTCGACCTGCGTGCCACGGCCGTGATCGAGCTCGAACAGCTCGAGTGATCCTTCGAGCTCGATGTCGCCGCCTGGCAGGGAGCGCCAGCGCAAACGGTGCCCTGGTGTCTCCTCGACGATCTGTGACCGCCACGATAACGTGTGGCCGTTCTCCTCGACGACCCACCGCGATATGTTGTCGTCCTCCGGCGTCACCGACGCCACGTGACGCATGAACTTCGGGAGGTTCGTCGGCTCGCGACACAGGTCATACACCTCGCGCGGCGTGCACTGAATGGTGACCGCGCGCCGTACCTGGATGCCCTTGCGGATCGCTCGCGCTCGATTGACCGGGCATCGCCCCACCAGTGCGCGCGCAACGGCGATCGCGCCGAGCCCTGCGAGCGCAGCACCTGGACGCGAACGGCGCCTGACGCCTAGCGCGACGAGAGCGGCCCCGAGCACACCCGTCACGAGCCGCTCGCTTGCTGGCACGTTGACGCCTACGATCCGATTGCGCACGTGGTTGGGGCTCCGCCTCATGATGTGCGCTAGGAGCTGCATCGGATGTGCCGCGTCAGCTCCGCACGCAGCTCGGAGCAACCCCGACATGGCGCACGCTGGTGTGCCCCTTGCTCGTTACCTCCGCCACAGAACATGGTTGCGCGCCATCGGCACATCGAGCTCGGGCACTGCAAGCTTTCGTGTGCCCGCATGCGCACCCGCAACGAGCGATGCGCGCGAGCGCCCGCTCGTAGCAATCAGGAGCACCGATGACCGAAGATGATGACGACGATTACGTGCGCAAGAACTACGCGGCCCGCGAGCTGGAGCGCCAGCGACTCGCAGGCCCTACGGTCCTCGACGAGCAGATCGACCAGCGGCTCGATCTCGAGCTGGACCCCGACCTGGATCGCGATCTCGACGAAGACGAGCTCGCCACGCGCGAGCGCATGAGGCGTCGCATCGAAGAGGAGTACAACCGCAACCGTTTCGGCATCGACGACGATGACCGCGTTGGTCGCGTGTGGGGCGGCGACGATGACGAGCTGGAGAATCAGCCCACCGGGGTCATCCGCACCGCGGGGCTGCCGCCTCCGGAAGAAGCCGAGCTTCGGTACATACCCGGGCGCGCGCGCATGCGGCGCGACGACAACGGCGTCTGACGCGCACACGTGTACCATGGGCCGTGATGGACCGCTCCGAGCGTCGCCGCGCCGACTCCGAGGACGCGCCCGCCACGCTTGTCGAGCGGCCTTGCACGATGCGCTGCCCCCTAGAACGGACGATCAGAACCTGGAAGTGGGCGCGCGGTATCCGTACCGTGAAGCGTAGGCTGCGACGCTACTCGGCCGTTCCACCGACGGTAGGCGCGGCCATGCGCGGCCCGAAGAACCGCATGCTGGCGAGGATGAGCGTCTCGTCACCACCCGCGACCTGGAAACGCGCACCGACGTCGAGGCCCCACTTCATGTGTGAAAGGCCGACGCCCGTCGAGATGTATGTCGAATCGAGGCCATTGTCGTGCACCGCGCCGGCGCGGATCGGGAGGCCGTAGGAGCCGGCGCGCGCGAACCACTCGGCACCGCCGCCGAAGCGGGCGCCATCGCCGTTGGTCTTCCAGCGCGAGTCGAAGCTGAAGGCGAGCGAGGGCAGCGGACGCGCGAGCACGCCACCGCCGATCGCCCGCGGGAACTGCGCGGACTCCTCGGTACCGAAGAGGTTCTGCCCGGACACGCCGAGGTTGATCAGCTCGGTCAGGCGGACCGTGGCGCCGACATCGAAGAGAAAGCCCTTGGCCTTGGGCTCGTCCATCACCTCGGAGCTGAACCGGAAGTACTTCGCGGTCGCGCCGATCGAGATCCGCGGAACGATCTGCTTGGAGAGCGAGGTGCCGGCGACATGCGTCGAGCGGTCGAGTGTCATGCCGCCGAGCTCGGGGTTCGAGCCGAAGTACTGGTAGAAGAAGCAGCCCGGCATCACGTTCGTCGAGTCACACGCCGAGACGTTGACGAGCGAGGCGTTGTCCGAGCCGCGATAGCCATAGCCGCCCTCGAACACCAGCTCCCGGTTGAGCGGCAGGCCGGCCGGGTTGAGGCCGATCGCGGTCGCACCTGTTGCCGAGGCGCGCATGGCTTCGCCGACCGCGATCTCGCGCGGACCGAGCACATCATCGAGCGAGTCGGGCTCCGCGTTGGCGACGCCGAGGAGAGCGGTCGCCACGATTACCCCGGGGACGATCGAGCGCATGGCGCAAGTGTTGGCGCGTTTCCTCGACGAGTGCAAGAAACCGACCGCCCACTGCCAGTTCGGCACGTGCCATGACCCAAGGCATGCCACCGCGGCAACGCCTGCGTCGGGATCGGGCTGAGGCATGTACTATTCGAGGGACGATGATTCGGCCGCTCTTGCTAGCGAGCTTGGCGTACGCCGGGTGCGGGTTCTCCGTGAACGGTGCCGGACCGCCAGGAGATGCCACCGGCAACACGGACGGCCGGCAACCTGCCGGCGATGCGGCGGGAGATGCCCCGTCGCCCGACGCGCAGGCCTGTTTCGGCAGCGGGTTCGGGGCGCTGTGCTTGCTCGCCGCGCCGAGCGCGCCGCTGATCCTGCCGAGCGCCGACATCGACACCGGCACGGACGCCCGGTGTACGGTCGTTACCATCGGTGGCGTCGAAGTCTGCGTCCTCGCGGGCACGACGGTGACACATCCCTCGGGGACGCTGCGCGCGCACGGCTCGAGACCCCTCGTCGTGCTGGCGACCCAGACGCTCCAGATCTCCGGCACGCTCGACGTGTCGTCGACCCGGACGGGTCCGCCGGGTGCGGGCGCGACCACGGCCATTTGCATCTCGCCCGACGGCGGAGACGACAATGGCGGCGCGAGTGGCGGTGGCGGCGGTAGCTTCGGCGGGCGCGGCGGCGATGGCGGCGTGGGCGACACGGACGGCAGTGATGTGCCCGGTGGCGCCGCGGCGGCAACCTTCGAACCCGCCTCGGTGCGCGGCGGCTGCCCCGGTGGCGCCGGCGGCGACAGCGACCATCTCGGCGGCGCGGGAGGGCGCGGCGGCGGTGCGGTGTACTTGATCGCGGGGGTGTCGATCACGATCGACGGAATGATCTGGGCTTCGGGTGCCGGCGGGTCGAGCGGTGACGACGACGCGGGCGGCGGTGGCGGAGGGGCCGGCGGCCTCATCGGCCTCGACGCTCCGAGCGTGACGATCATGAACGGCACGCTGGTGGCGAACGGTGGCGGCGGCGGCGAAGGTGGTGGCAGCAACGCAGGCGCGCATGGGCTCGACGGCACCCACAACACCACCATCGCGTTCGGCGGCGAAGGAGACGAGTTTTTCGGAGGTGACGGCGGCGATGGCTCGGGCGGCAACGTGCACGATGCCAGCGACGGCCAGGACAACCTTGGCGGGGGTGGCGGAGGCGGAGGCGGCATCGGCTACGTCTACGTAGCTGGCACGTTCCAGACTACCGGGGCGACGGTGTCGGCGATAACCATCATGCCGTGACGGTGATGTTCGACCTCCTGCGCAGAGCGGCCCACGAGCCCGTGGATATCGCCTCGCTCGCCGCGTTCCGCATCATCTTCGGGGTGGTCATGTTCGGCGGCATCCTCCGGTTCATCGCGACTGGCTGGATCCACCCCATGTACGAGGAGCCGATCTGGTTCTTCAAGTACCCGGGGTTCGCGTGGGTCGCGCCGTGGCCCGCCCCCGGCATGTACATCCATTACGCGGTCCTCGCGCTGCTCGCCCTCGCGATCGCCGCGGGCGCGTACTACCGGATCGCGGTCGTGCTGTTCACGCTCGGCTTCGCGTACACGCAGCTGATCGATGTCACCAACTACCTGAACCACCACTACCTCGTCGTGCTCCTCGGCGTGTTGCTGACGGGGTTACCCGCCAACGCGGCGTGGTCGGTCGACGTGCGGCGCGATCCATCCCTGGCGCGCGCCACGGTGCCGGCCTGGTTCGTGTGGCTGCTGCGGTTTCAGATCGGCGTCGTTTACATGTTCGCCGGGCTCGCCAAGGCCAAGGCGGACTGGCTCGGCGAGGCTCAGCCACTCGCGGGCTGGCTCGCGGCACGCACCGAGACGCCGCTCGTCGGGCGCTGGTTCGGCGAACCCTTCGTCGCGTACGCGATGTCGTGGGCGGGGTTCCTCTACGACTCGACGATCGTCGTGTGGCTGTCGTGGCGGCGCACGCGGCTACTCGCGTTTGCGGCGCTGATCGTGTTCCACGGCGCGACCGGCTATCTGTTCAACATCGGGATGTTCCCCATCATCATGACCAGCTCGGCGCTGATCTTCTTCGGCCCGTCGTGGCCGCGTCAGCTCGCCAAGGTGCTCGGTCGCGAGCTACCACCGACGCGCGAAGCCGCGCGGCCCTCCCCCAAGCGGCCGTGGGTGTATCGCCTCGTCGCACTGCACGTCGCCATCCAGGTCCTCTTGCCCCTGCGTCACTTCGCCTATCCGGGGGACGTGCTGTGGAACGAAGACGGGATGCGGTTCGCGTGGCACGTGCTGATCCGCGAGAAGCACGGCTCGATCATGTTCGTCGCCAGGTTCGCGGATGGCCGGCGGCTGGAGATTCCGCCGAACAACTACCTGACGGGTCGCCAGGAGCGCGAGATGGCGGGCCAGCCCGACCTGATCGTCCAGCTCGGCAAGCATGTAGGCGAGGAGCTGCGCTCCCGTGGCTACCCGCCCTTCACGCTCCATGCGATCACCCAGGTTTCCATCAACGGACGCAAGCCCCAGCCGCTCATCGACCCCGATATAGATCTCATGCAAGTTCGAGAACTTGGACCGCGGGACTATGTCTTGCCGGCGCCTCCGTAGGTTTTTTCTGAAAGTAGAGTTGAAAATCGTTTTCAAATGAGGGAAGGATCGACTTCCCGATGTTTCAGGCCGGCTGTCTTGCTGTCGTGATGCTGGTCGCCGCGAGCGCGTGTAGCTCGCCGAGCTCGCCTGCCAAGCAGGATGCACCGGAAGACGGCTTCGACCGCGCGGCGCTCCTCACCCACCTCGCGAAGAACGTGCTGCTGCCGATGCAGACCACGTTCGCCGAGCGCGCGGCTGCGCTCCCTGCGGCGATCGAAGCACACTGCAACGCGCTCGATGGTGGCGACGGCAGTAGCACGCTCGAGCCCGCCCGCATCGCCTTCGGCATGGCCGTCGATGCGTGGCAGAAGGCCGATGCCGTCATCGTCGGTCCTGCCGCAGCGGACATGCTCACCCTGCGCGGCCGGATCTACGGCTGGCCCAATAGCTCGCCATGCGAGATCGATCGCGACGTCGCGTCGCGGTGGGCGGATCCGAGCAGCTACAACATCGAGACCGAGTTCGTCAGCACGCGCTCGCTGACCGCGATCGAGTTCTTGTTGTGGCCGCCGACCAATAACCACAACTGCTTCGATATCCCGGTCGGCTGGAACGACCTCGGCGCCAACCTGCCCCGCGCGCGCTGCCGCCTCGCCCACGCGATCGCCGTCGATGTCGCCGCGCAGGCGCAGACGCTCGCGCACGCGTGGAAGGACGGCTATGCCGACGAGCTGGCGACTTCGGCCAACGGCCAGGAAGCGCTCAATCACATCTCGGACGGCATGTTCTACGTCGACAAGATGGTCAAGGACATGAAGCTCGGCGAAGCAGCGGGCATCGCGATCAACGCGTGCGACGTCGTCCAGGAGCCGTGTCCGCGCGAGGTCGAGCTCCGGTTCTCCGATCGCTCGTCGTTCGCGATTCGCGCCAACCTGGTCGCGCTGCGCGAGGTGTTCTCCGGCAAGACCGCGACGATGGACGGCCTCGGGTTCGACGACTGGCTCGCGTTCGCCAACCAGGCCGAGCTCTCGACGCGGATGCTGCAGACCCTCGACGACGCCATCGCCGACGCCAACGCTCTTCCCGACAGCTTCCTCGACGCGCTGACCACTCGCTACGCCGAGGTCGCGGCGCTGCACGGCAGCGTGAAGCTGTTCACCGACGATCTAAAGAGCCAGTTCCTCACGGTGCTCGCGCTCGAGATTCCCAACGATGTTGCGACCGACAACGACTAGCCTCGTCGCACTCGGGCTCCTCGTCGCACGGTCCGCATTCGCGCAGCCCGACGCCAAAACGCCCGCCACGACCGAACCCGCGCCCGAGGTCACGACGCCCGCCCCCGAGCCCGTTCCGGAGGCGGTTGCCGACGAGGAGGTCAGCGCCGACGACGGCGAGACGATCGAGGTTGTCGACCGCGCACCTCCCGGCGCGCGTGCAGAGCTCAAGAAGGAGCAGCTCGAGCGCGACGAATACGACGACCTGCACAAGATCCTGGGCAGCGTCGCCGGCGTCTACGTGCGCGACGAAGACGGCTACGGCCTCCGCCCGAACATCGGCATGCGCGGCGCGGCGGCAGATCGCAGCGCCAAGATCACGCTGATGGAAGATGGCGTGCTGAGCGGCCCCGCGCCGTACACCGCGCCCGCCGCGTACTACGTGCCGCTGACCACGCGCATGTCGCGCATGGAGATCACGAAGGGCCCGTCGGCGATCCGGTTCGGACCGGCGACCGTCGGTGGTGCCGTCGACATGATCAGCGAGCCGTTCCCCGCGGGCCGCGCCGCCTACGTCGACATCGGCGGCGGCAGCAACATGTACGGCAAGCTCCACGCGCGCGCGGCCGAGCGCCGCGAGCAGTGGGGCGTGATGGCGGAGTACGTGCGGCTGCAGACCGAGGGCTTCAAGAAGCTCGACGGCGGCGGCGACACCGGCTTCGACAAGGACGACGTCCAGGTCGTCGGCCGCCTCATGTCGAAGCCGTCGGCCGCGAACTACCACACGCTCGATCTGCGCGTCGGGTACGGCCGCGAGACGTCGAACGAGACCTACACCGGCCTCACCGAGGGGGATTTCCGCGCCGCGCCACAGCGCCGCTACATCGCGTCCCAGCTGGACCAGATGAACTGGGACCACTGGCGCCTCCGCGCGAACCACCGCGTCGACATCGGCCTCCACACGCGCATCGAGACGGCGGCGTATCGCCACAAGTTCCATCGCGCGTGGGGCAAGGTCGACGGCTTCGTCGGCCAGCGTGACTTCTATGGCCTGATCGCCAATCCGAACACCGGCGCCAACCAGCTCTACTACGCGATCCTCACCGGCCAGGTCGACTCGTCGAGCCCCGAGGACCAGCTGATCCTCGGCACCAACGACCGCTCGTTCACGTCCCAGGGCATCCAGACCAACCTCGCGACGGAGCAGACGACCGGATCGGTCATGCACCACGTCAACGCCGGCGTGCGCATCCACTTCGATCGCGCCGATCGCGCGCGCTTCGAGGACCGCTACGACATGCGCGGCGGCAATCTGGTGCGCACCGAGGTCGCGCGCGCGACCGTGCTCGACACCCGCGCCGAGACGATCGCGATGGCGACGTATGCGGAAGACAAGGTCCGCTACAAACGCCTCGAGATCACGGCCGGGCTGCGGCTCGAGCTCATCGACTACCGGTTCGCCGACTGGCTCACCGACGAGCAGCGCGATGGCAACTACGCCGTCGTGATCCCGGGTGGCGGCGCCGAGTACCACGTGACCGACAACCTCAGCGTGCTCGCCGGCATCCACCGTGGCTTCGTGCCGGTCGCGCCGTCGGCGGGGGCGGATGTGCGCCCCGAATCGAGCATCAACGTCGAGGGTGGGGGGCGCTGGCGCGGCGGGCTCGGCGAGCTAACCGTGCTCGGCTTCTACAGCGACTACTCGAACCTCAAGGGCTCGTGCACGCTCGCGAGCGGCTGCACCGAGGCGATGGAGGGCCAAGAGTACAACGGCGGCCAGGTCCACGTGTGGGGCGCCGAGGTGCAGGCGGGCGGCGAGCTACCGCTTCATGCGCGCAAGAAGCTGACCTTGCCCGTCAACGCGGCCTACACGCTCACGCGCTCGGCGTTCCAGCACTCGTTCGCGTCGGAGTTCGCGGGCTGGGGCAACGTGATGATGGGCGACGAGCTCCCGTACCTGCCGCACCACCAGGTCTCGGTGTCCGCGTCGGTCAAACATCCGACGTGGGAGATGGGCGCGACCGCGCGCTATCGCGGTGAGAGCCGCGATGTCGCGGGCCAGGGCGAGATTCCCGCGAACGTGCTCGCCGAGGCGCTGTTCACCATCGACCTCAACGCACATGCGCGGCTCGCCCCGTGGGCCGAGCTGTATGCCACCTGTTCCAACCTGCTCGACGAGCAGGTGATCGTCTCGCGCCGGCCGTATGGCGCGAGGCCAAACCCGCCGCGGCTGATCACCGTTGGCTACAAGGCGCGGTTCTAGCCGTCGCTGTTCTGTGAGGAGTTGAGCGTGAAGAACCTGTTTGCTCTGTCGACCTGCCTCTTCCTCGCCGCGTGCGGCGACGACATCGAGAAGAACAACCCGGACGCCGGCTCTGATGCGCCGGTGGAGTACGACGCCCCGACCGATGCCCCGATCGATGCTCCGCCCGCGTGGACGAAGCCGGCCGCGCAGTCATTCCAGTGGTCGGCGATGGGCCCGGACCGCGCGTTCTCCGTCGCGGTCGACTCGACCTCGCAGAAGTTCTACGTCGCCGGCTACGCCTCACAGACGGTGAGTGGTGACAAGAAGGTCGTCGTCACGCGCCTCCTGCCGAACGGCACGCCCGACACCACGTGGGCGCAGTCCGGCACGTTCGACACCGGCCTCGTGTTCAAGGGCAGCGACGACGAGATCGACGTCGTTGTCGCGAACGGCGCCATCTACGTCTCCGCGACCGTCGCGGCCGAAGTCGCCAACAACGCCGACGCCGGTGACACCGATATCGCCGTGGTGAAGCTCGAGAGCAACACGACCACCGGCGCGGCCGAATTCGACACGGAGTTCGGCGGCGACGGTAAGCTCGTGCACAGCCTCAACACGTCGGCGCAGCTCCAGGGATCGACGACCCAGTTCAGCCGTGATGGCGTCCGCGCCCTCGCCGTCGACAGCAACGGTGCCGTCTTCATCCACGCGGTCGCGAAGGCCAAGGGCAACGTCCAGGGTGGCGACACGGCGCGCACCGACACCGACTTCGTCGTCGCCAAGTTCATCCCAGACGGCGATCTCGACGACAGCTTCGCTGGCGACGGCCTGTTCGAGCAGGACCTCTACAACAACGGTGCGAGCCAGCACACCAATGCGACCCCGCGCGGCATCGCCGTGCTCGCCAATGGTGCGGTGCTTGCCGGTGGCTACGCGAACGCCGGGCTCAGCACGGGCCCGCAGATCGTGATGTATCGCCTGACGGCAGCGGGCGAGCTCGATACCGCGTTCGCGCCGACCAGCAGCATCCCCGGCGTCTCGCACGTCGCCGTGCTCGCGGTGCAGACCGAGATGTACAACTTCGCGCTCCACGGGACGCACTTCGTCACCGGTGGCTACGGCCGCAATACCGGCGATATCAACGACTGGGTGTCGCTCCGGTTCGACGCCGCCACGGCCGCGCGCGACACGACGTTCGGCGGCGCCGCCTTCACCGAAGGCAAGGTGTTCTTCGATCCGACGCCGACCAACTCCGCCTCCGGCAGTAACTGCCGCAACGCGGTCTCGCTCCCCGGTGACAAGACGATCCTTCTCGGCTCGTCCAACCGCGACGTGACCACGAACGGGATGACGGCGAACATGGACGCCGCGTTCGCGATCCTCACGTCGAGCGGCGCGCTCGACACCGCCTATGGCACCGGTATCGCGACGTACGCGCTCGGCACGGACGGCGCGGACGCCTTCTGGGGCGCCGCCGCGAACAACACGCACGTGCTGGTCGTCGGCTGGCGCGGAGGTACGGTGAGCCCGCAGACCACCACCGACAACGACGACGCGTACGCGGTGCTACTCGGGCTCGAGTAAGCGCCTACACGCTGGTACGAGAACCCGGTCGTCGCAAGGCGACCGGGTTTTTCGTGTTTGCCTCCGGCCCGAAAACGAAAACAGCGCGAGCCTTGCGGGCCCGCGCTGCGATTCAACTCAAACGTGTATCGAGCTGTGAACTACCAGCGATCGCCACCGCGGTCACCGCCGCCACGGCCACCACGGCCGCCGCCGCGACCACCACGGCCGCCACGGCCACCTTCGCCGCCGCCGCCGCCGCCGTAGTCACCACCGCCGCCGCCGTAGCCACCGCCACCGCCGCCGTAGTCACCACCGCCGCCACCACCGCCGTAGCCACCGCCGCCGCCACCGTAGCCACCACGGCCACCACCGCCGCCGCCGTAGCCACCGCCGCCACCGCTGCGGAAGCCACCGCCGCCACCGCCGCCGCCGCGCTGCTGGCGCTGCTCGGCCTCATTCACGCGGAGCGGGCGACCGTCGAGAGTACGGCCGTCCATGCCCTCGATCGCCTTGGTGGCTTCCTCGGGGGTGCCCATGGTCACGAACGCAAAGCCGCGCGAGCGGCCCGTCTCGCGATCCGAGACGAGGTGGACGTCACTGACCGTGCCGAACTCCTGGAACGCAGTGCGGACGCCATCAGCAGTAGTGTTGAACGAGAGATTTCCAACGTACAGACGAGTGTTCATCGCTTGCTCGATCTGGCCCTGAGAACGCTTACAACCCGCCCCAGAGGGGGCCTTAGTGCTCGGAAGCGGGTTTCAACCTTTCGTATCAGCCCACTGAGCACCGGGAAGTAGCGGATGGACCTGCAATCACAAGCAGCATACGCGAACAGAACCGACGAACCGTGGCGTTTGGAACGTACTCCCACACCCCTTGGAAAGCCACATGGATTCGTGCGGTGCATCTCAAGATCCTGGATCCACTGAGGGATCGCAGACCAAAGATCTCGGAAACTCCCGGGGGATCCGAGTGTCCAAGCTGCCACACGGTTATGCTGCAGGGCGCAGTTCATGTCCGGAGGTGAGCTCGAACGATCGCTGCTCCGTCGCCTGCGCGACCGAGACGAGCGCGCGTTCCGCGAGCTCCTGGAGAGCCACCGTGATCGGGTGTTCAACATCACCTATCGCATGCTCGGCAATCGCGCCGAGGCAGAAGACGTCGCACAAGAAGTCTTCATCGCGGTGTTCAAGAACATCGACGATTTCCGCGAGGAGTCGAAGTTCTCGACCTGGCTCTATCGGGTGACGGTCAACCACTGCAAGAACCGGATCAAGTACCTGGCGCGGCGCCACGATCGCGACCGCGACGAGCTCGACGAGACCTCGCACCAGGCGAACGGCGCCATCAACGGAACGCCCGTGCGCGCCGCCCAGCCGGACCGCGCGCTCGCCAATGCGCAGATGGAGAAGCTCCTGCAGGAGGCGATCGCCGCGCTCGATGAGGATCAGCGCGAGGTCATCATCCTGCGCGATGTCGAGGACCTCTCGATCGAAGAGATCTGCGAGATCACGAAGCTGCCCGACGGCACCGTGAAGTCCCGTCTACACCGAGCGCGCTTGGTGCTACGGAAGAAGATGCAACGCCATGTGGAGTAGCCGATGACCGCCACCGAGACCGAGCCCGAAGTTGATGAGGAGATCATCATCGCGCTGTCGGACTACCTCGACGGCACCTTGCCCGCCGACAAGAAAAAGGACGTCGAGGCCAAGATCGCGAACGACCCGGTGTGGAAGTCCGCGCACGACGACATGATCGGCACGCGCAACGCGCTCTCGGGGCTCCAGAAGGCGCGCGCACCGGAGACGTTCGCACAAGATGTCACCAGCACGATCCACAAGCGCTCCGCGGGCCGGTTCTTCGCGCGCAAGACTCTCGGTGATCGGGTGCCGTTCGGCGCGCTGCTCGTCGTCGCGATGCTCGGCATCGCGGTGATCGCGTATGTGATGTGGACGTCACAGACCGGTAGCTTGAAGGTGCAGCCGGACGCCAAGGGCACGACCGGCGGCTCTGCCGTCGTCGACCGTCCGTGATACCTCTGAACCATGCACGCGGTCGCGGTCGTCAGGGCCAGCTCGGGTGAGCTCGTGCCCCTTCACCACGGCGCGCTGATCGGCCGCCTGTGGTCCGCGGATCTCCACATTAACGATCCACGCGTGAGCGAGGCGCACGCGATGATCAGCGTGCGCGGGCGCGACGTGCACATGATCGCGCTGCGCGGCCGCATGCTCGTCGACGGGACGTGGTCGGCAGATGTTGTCCTTGTCGCCGGCATGACGGTGACGTTCGCGCACGATGTCGCGATCGAGATCGCCGATGTCCGCGTTCCGGACACCGTGCTCGCGCTCGAAGCAGACGGCCTGGCGCGGCAGGTGCTGTCGACGGTCACCTCGCTCTACGGCGGGACGGCGCCGCGCCTGGTCGCGGGATGGCAGGCCGGTGCCGACGATCACGTGTGGCCCGATGGCGAGAGCTGGATGCGCACCACCGGCGCACCGACGCCGATCGCCGAGGGCGATGCGTGGGAGGTGGCGGGCACGCGGTTCCGCGTCGTGATGTTGCGCGCGGAGGGCGCACCGCCCACCCACAACGATCCGGCCTACGCGCTACCGATCAGGATCGTCGCGCGATGGGACACGGTCCACCTCGTCCGCGAGGGCGCCCCGACCGCGGTGATCACGGGACACATGGCGCACGTGCTGAGCGAGCTCGCCACGACGCGCGCGCCGATCGCGTGGCAAGAGCTCGCCAGCCTGCGCTGGAAGGAGGGCGATCGCGACCTCTTGCGCCACCGCTGGGACATGCAGCTGCGCCGGCTCCGCCGCAAGCTCTCGACGCACGGGTTGCGCACCGATCTGATCCGCGCCGACGGCTCGGGGCTCGTCGAGCTCGTCCTCGGTCCGGGGGATACGATTGTCGACGAAACCTGAGCCTCCATGCTCGAGCGCCGCTTGGTCGCACGCCGAGCACGCAGGCACGCAGGCGCCACGCCCCCCGGATCGGTACGCTCGCGGCGGCGAGCTGGGACGCGGAGGCATGGGCGTCGTCGAGGCAGCCGTCGACACCTGGCTCGGGCGCGATGTCGCCCTGAAGCGGCCGCGCCCCGACCGCGGGCATGACACCGCGCGCCTCGCGCGCGAGGCCCAGCTCACCGCGCGCCTCGTGCATCCGGGGATCCCACCGGTCTACGACGTCGGCGAGGACGCCCTCGGCCCGTACTACACGATGCCGGTGCTGGTCGGCACCACGCTACACGAGCGGATGCGAGAGCGCGCCCTCCGTCAGCTGATCGCGGCGATCGCTACCGCCTGTCGCATCGCTGGATATGCCCACGCACGCGGCGTGGTGCACCGCGACCTCAAGCCCGCGAACATCTTGCTGGGCGCGCACGGCGAGGTCTGGGTGCTCGACTGGGGCGTGGCCCTCGACCCGGCGGAGCCGGATGCGACGAAGGTCGGCACGGTCGGCTATCAGGCGCCCGAAGCAACGCGCGGCAGGGTGCTGACACCCGCGGGCGATGTGTTCAGCCTCGGTTGCACGCTGCGCGAGGTGCTCGACGCGCACGACGATCATGCGCCCGAGCTGCGCGCCGTCGTGGCGCGTGCCACGGCGACAGATCCGAGCGCGCGCTACGCCGACGGGGCGGCGCTCGCCGCCGAGCTCGAGCGCTGGCTCGATGGGCACATGGTCGAGGCCCACACCTATCCGGCGCGGGAGGTGCTCCGCCATCTCGTGTGGCGGTGGCGCGCGCCCCTCGCCGTCGCGGGCGTGGCGGCGGTGATCGGCGGCGTATTCGGCATCTCGTCCCTTCGCGCGCAGCGGGCTGCACGAGCGCGCGCGGATCGCAGCCTGTCGGTCTCGCTGGCGCAGCAGGCCGAAGCGCTCCGCCAGCGCGACGCATATCCCGAGGCCGAGGTTCTCGCCGCACATGCGCTGGCCCTCGCCGAGAGCCCACTCGCGCGCGGCGTGCTCATGGCCTCGGCAGCGTCTTCGATCTCACTGCTCGACACTCGCCCGGCGCCCTGCGTGCGCCCCTTCGTCGAGCCAGACGGCCATTCGATCTGCGTCGACGATCGGCTGCGCGTGTTCGGCCCAGATGGGCAGCTCCGATGGGCCGCGGAGCTCGCTCCAGCGCACGTGCCGGTGGGCACGGTGGTGGAGGCACGTCGGTATGCCGACGACACGATCGTCCTGCGGCGATCGTCGAACCACGTGGAAGTGTGGCGCGCGGGGGCACGCGTGCACGGCTTCGCGCACGAGGGCTCCCTCGGCCTTGCCGATGGGACAGTGCCGGCCGTCTTCGATCAGCGCCGCATCGGCGTCCTCGATGCACACACGGGCGGGCCGCGCTGGGGTGCCCCGGCGTGCGAGCGCATCGAGACCGCGCTCGTCCGCGACGACGGCGTCCTCGTCGGCTGCCGCGAACCCGAGATCTACGCCGGCACCCTCGATGCCCCCGGTCCGCCACAGGCCGTGGTGGGGCACCCGAGTGCGCTCGCCTGGCAGGACGGTCCGCTCGTCGGCACGTTCCAGGGCCACGTGATCGCGGGCAACGGCGAGTCTACGCGAGCCATCGATGCGGGCGTCGGCGCGGTACGGCAGCTGCTGCCCCTGACCGACGGGAACGTCGCCATCGTCGGAGAGCACGGCGACGTGCGCATCTGGTCGCCGGCTGCGCGCGCATTGCTCGCGGCCCTTCCCCGCGGGACGACCGCCGTGGCGACCGACGCCGCGCACCTTCTCGCCTTCGGTGCGAGGGTCGCGCGCTACGACCTCCCGCGCACACTGGAGCCGATCGCGTTCGACCATCACGACAGCGGGGGCATCTCGACCTTCGACATCGCACCGTCCGGCGAGCTCCTCATCGCAGGCCACGCGACCGGCGCGATCACGTCGTGGGATGTCGCCACGCGGATCGCGCACCGCGAGGCACCTCCCGATACCAGCGCGGCGCGCGCGCTGCTCGTCATCGACGAACGCTCCTTCATCTACACGCGCGGCGAAGTCGTCCGCCAGACGCGCGGCGGCGGCGCGCGCACCTCGATGTCCCGCACGGTGGCTCGCTCGGCGCTCCGCTTCGCCGGCGGTATCGTCCTGTTGCCGTGGGCCCCCCGCATCGTGCTCGTCGGTGATGGCGAGCGCTCGATCCCGGCGCCGGCCCAGCCGGTCGCAGCCACCGCCGGCCAGCAGCTCTGGGTCGCCGACGAGCGCGGCGGCGTCCACGTCCTCGAAGGAGACGTGCTGCGGCACCGCTTCGATCTCGCGGCGCCCTCGTCGGTCCTGGTCGCGTCTGACGAGCTGCTGATCGTCGGCGAGGGCGCCTCGATCGTGGCGCGCGATCACGACGGCAAGGAGCTGTGGCGCCACGATGGCGCTGCCAAGGTGACCGCGCTTGCCGCCTCGGCGACGTGGATCGCCGCCGGGGATCTCGATGGTCGCGTGCTGCTGCTGCGCCACGACGGCGCGCTGATCGCGGGGATCGCGGGGCACACGCGTCGCGTCTCGAACCTCGCACTGCGCGGGGATCAGCTGATCAGCGGCGGGTGGGATGGCCTCTTGCGCGTGTGGAATCTCACAGGTGTCGACGCGCCGCCGCGCGAGCTCATCCGCCGGGTGACGACGCACTGGGGGCTGACGCTCGATGAAGCGCTGGCCGGCGCGGATCCGCTCGGCAGCGGCAGGTGAGAACGCGGATGGGTGCCGGGATGGAGCGGTTCGGGATGATTGGTACCGATGCGCTTCCCTCTGTTGCTTCCCCTCACCGCCCTGTTCGCGTGTAGCGACAGCGGCGGTTCCACGCCCACGCCCGACGCGAGCACGTCTCCGGACGGTGCGGGCGAGCCCGATAGCTCCGTCCAGCCCGACGCGAGCGTCGACGATCCAGGCCCCGAGTTCGTGGCCATGGGCCCTGCCGCCGGCTACCACTGGTTCTGGGATCCAGCGCCACAAGACGCGCCGAACACGAGGTGCAACGTCGGCGGCCCGAACTCGTGGAACTTCTACGCCGACACCTGGCAGCTCCAGTCGCCGAACCCGACCATCAAGGGGTTCGCGATCGCGCTGCAAGCGACACCCGGCGGCTCGCTCGGGTGCACGTATACACTCGACGGTCGCTTCACCTGCACCAACCACATCTACTCGGTGGATCTCCAGCAGCTTCCCGTAAACCTCCAGGCGACGGTCACGATGACGACGAGTGCATCTGGCCGGTTCCTCGAGCTTCCGGGGACGGACCCCGCGAACCAGGATTTTCACCTCTACTCGGCCCGCTACGCCGCACAGCTCGATCTCGTCTTCTCGGCGACCTGCGCGGGATCGCAGTGTGCACAGGCGGCCAGCGCTTTCGGCACCGCCACGTTCCCGTGCACCAGCACGTTCTCGGGGCTCGAGAGCGTGAACTACACGGATCCGACGCTTTCGATGCCGAGCCAGATGTAGCCGCTACGGCTCGGTCGCCTGATGGCCGCCCGAGTCGCGCGCCACCGTCAGCGACGCGCAGAACTTCCGCAGCGGCTCGCGTCGCTCGGGCGGCACGTACTCGACGTTCAGCTGGCGATCGGTGACCTCGAAGAACGAGCGCTCCGCGGCGAGCAGCTCGGCCTCGGCCTTTACGATCTCCCCGGCGGGCACATCGACGAGGTTGCGGCGCACGAGCTCCGCTTCTGCGACGTGCTTGTTCTCGACGAAGAACCCACCGAGGATGAGCTTCGCCTTCACCGCCATCGAGTGGACGTCGTCCTTCGTGCGGTGCGGCAGCGCGAGCACCTCGTGCAAGAGCTCCGGCGCCGCGGCCGACACGCGCTCGTAGGCACGCCGTGTGACGAAGCCGAGGTCGAAGACAGCGAGTTGGGGCGCGAACACGAGGCCGTGGCGCCGCGCCATCTCGGCGTAATAGGCGAAGTGCTTGCCGATCTCGCGCAGGAGCTCGGCGCGGTCGACGAGCTCGCGGCCGAGGCGGCGGTACTGCTGGAGCACGTCGTAGATCGACCGCAGGTTGCGCACGCGGATCGATTCGCGCAGGTAATTGTTGAAGAACCGGATGCACAGCCGCAGCGCCGGCGTATCGTGGTGAGCGTCCGCGCGGGTCGCGATCACGCGCAGCACGTCCGAGAACGCCGAGACTGCGTCGTTGGCCTTGGTGACGGCGTGAATGAAACCGAACTCCAGCTGGAGCAGGCACTTCATCTCGTACCAGGTCTTGTCCTCGGTCAGCATCTCGAGCGCTTCGTCTGAGAGGCCGACGAAGTCGGCGCGATCGACGACGAACCATTCCTTCGGCATCCGCGCCTTGTAGTTATCGTAGTGATCGATCAGCAGCTTGATCGACCAGGCCCCCTCGGCGGCGACGTCGCGATCATTGCGATCGAGCGACTTGATGATGATCGTCCCGATCTGGTTCACGCGCTTCGCGAGTTGCACCTGCGCATCACCCGGATCGACCTTGCGCTCGGCAACGCGCCGCACGATTGTCATGGCCTCGTCGCGCAGGCGCGCGATCACGCGACTCGGATCGATGAACCGTACGACATAGAAGAAGTACGGGACGAGAATCGCCCACCCGACGAGCGCGAAGATGACCGCGACGTTGATCGCCCAGGTCGGCGCGAACTCCGGGCCGATCATGTAGTCGACCCACAGCACGTGCGCCGCCCCGAACGCCATGAACGCGAGCACCCAGCGGTTGAGCCGATCGCGCAGGAAGATCTCGATCAGCTTCGGCGTGTGCATGTTCGCCGTCAGCGGGATCGCGAACCCGATGAACGCGATCAGCATCGCGAGCACGTTGTTGTATGCGCGCGCCATCGGCGACAGCACGTCGACGAGCTTGGCGTTGTTGACGCCCGCCCACGAATGCGTACCCCACGCCGGATAGCCGGCGCGCCTCCACTCGAGGAAGAACTCGAGCCCGAACCATGCTGCAAACACCACGAATGCGATCGCCAGGGATCGCACGAAGAGCTTGCGCACGATCTAACTCCGCACCGCCCTACGGCGGTGCTGCGCGTCCCCGCGACGCGGTGACTTGCGGTACCTCCGCACCGCCCTACGGCGGTGCTGCGCGTCCCCGCGATGCGGTGACTTGCCCATCAGTCGTCCGAGTCGTCTTGCAGGAACGCAAAGTAGCGCTCTGGTAGGTCATCGAACTCGAGCGCGCCGGCGCAGTTGGGGCACTTGAACACGGGCGGCTCGAGGTTGGCGGCGAGGATCGCGGCCGACTGCAGAAGGCGTTCCTCTTGATGATCGCAACCGATACAGTGGAACGGCGCGAAGAACGACGTCACGGTGCCGCGACCGATCACGTCGCTCACCATCGACGCCTGCAGGATGAACGGCACCGAGCAGGCGTGGAACTCGTAGCCCTGGATCCGGGCCTGCCGCAGGAACTCGCACCAAGCGCGCACCCCGAGCGAGTTCATGTACGTGACCTGCGCCATGTCGAACACGACGCGGCCCACCATCGCAGGCAACAGCTCGTCGAACCGGGTCGCTTCGGTGAAGTCGCCGCGCAGCACCACGCGCGTGCGCTCGCCGTCCTTGCGGACTTGCCACTGCGTGAGCTTGGAGAGCACATTGCGCGCGGCATCGCCGAGCTTGTCGAACGCGACGCCGACCACCGTCTTGCCGTCGCGCGGCTGGGCCCACACTGCGGTGCCCTTGACCGCGATCGGCGCGTCCGCCTGCGGCGTCACCGTCAGCGCGACCGCCTGGCCTTCCGCGACCGGCTCGGCGACGACGATGCGCACACCGTCGACGGACAGGTTCGACACCGTCGCATCGACCTTCTTGCCGGAGATCTCGACGTTGATGATGAAGCTCTCGGTGCCGGGGAGCGGCTCGCCGAGCTGGATCGCGATCATGTCGTGCAGCTCGTCCGTCGCCATCGGCGCGATCAGCAGCTCGTCGCAGCCCGAGGCCGAGACCTCGCGCATCTGATCACCGGTCAGGCGCTTGCCCGCGACGAGAATCACGCGCGTGGCCGGGCTCTTCTGTTTGATCTCGCGGGCGATGGTAAAGCCGTCCGGGCCGTCGGCATCGAGGACGGCGAGCGCCGGCTCCTCCTTCGCGAACAGGCTGCGTGCTTCGTCGGCGGTAGAGGCCACCAACAACTGCAGGTCGAGCCGCTGGAACGGACGCGCTTGGAAGTGGCGCAACAGCTCGTTGTTGTTGGAGACCAGGACCTTGGGCACGGAGGTTGTGAGCTTACACCCTTACAGGATGGCGCGCAGGATCACGATGAGCGCGATGAATGCCACGATGGCTCCGCCGATCGCCGAGACGCCGCGCACCAGGGTGCCACGGTCGTAGGCCTCGCGCTCCGCCGTGAGCTTCTCGATCTCCGTCGTGCGTGCCGTGATCGCGCTGCGCAAGCGATCGATGCGCTCGTAGAGCTCGGCAAACGCGGGGTCATCGATTCTGTTGAGGTTGACGAGCGTGCCGAGCGTCACGAGACGCCGCGCGATCTCACTCTCGGCAGTACCGATCTCGCGCGACTTCCGCTTCTGCTCCGCGTCGAGCTCGGCAAGGCGGTGGTTGTGGCCCTCCCGCGCATCGCCGAGGCTGCGCTTGGCCGCGTCGAGCTCGGCCTTCGCCGCGTCGAGCTTCGCGGTCGCCTCGCCGATCGGGCGCTCGAGCCCAGCGAGCTTGCGATCGACGTCCTGCCGCTCGGGCTCCATCGCCGCGGCATCTCGACGGAATTGCTCGGCCGCGCGGCGGAGGTCGGCGCGGGTGTCTCCCATCTGCGCACTCCCGGCCTGCCGCTCGTTGTCCTCAGCGGATCGGAGATACGCCTTCTGCCGGCGCTCGAGGTCCTTGCGCTGCTCGCGCAGAGCACGCCGCTGTCCCTCGAGGTGCGAGAGCTCCGACGAGCTCTCGTCGACGAGCTTTTCGGCCTCGGACAACTTCTCGTTGCGCTCGCGTTCGATGTCGACGAACTTGCTGTTCTCTTCGGCCTTGCGGAGCTCGACGTCGCCGTGCTCCTTGGTCAACACGGCGATCCGCTCCTCGGCGGCGTTGATGCCCTGGTTCTCGGCGAGGAACACGCGCCCTTCGACGCGGCGCTGGCGGGCGGTCCGGCCGAGCGCGCCCAGCACCTGATCGAGCGCCTCGGTGTCCTGCTTGATCTCGGTGTGCAGCGTCTTGATCGCGCCGCGCCTCTGGAACCGCGCGCGCCCGAAGCTCAGCGCGTACTTCGCCGCGTTGACGAGGCCCGGCTCTGGCACCTCGGGGACCGGGTACACCTGGGGCGGTGTGAACGGACGCTCGGCGGCCTGGATGCGGGTCGGCGGCGGCGAATCGCCCGTGCGGGCCGGCAGGCTCACCGCCTCGATCGCCAGCTTCGCCTCCTCGGTCACGGGTGGGACCGCGGCCGGCTTGGGCGGTGGTGGGGGTGTCGACGGCGCCTTCGTCCGTGGTGCGCTCGCGATGGGCGCGGGTGGCGGAGGCGGCGCGGACGGGGTCTTCGGGCGTGGCAACGTGGTCGATGCGCTGGTCGCGATCGCCGCCGGCGTCATCGGCTGCGTCGCGATGGCCCCGAGGGGCGGAACCGTCGTGGGCTTGCTGCGCGGTGGCAGCGGCGGCGGGTCACTCGCACGGCGTGCGCGACCGTCGGTGTCGCGCTCGGACGGCGGCGCGACCTCGCGGCGAAGCGCGGACGGCCCGGGCGAGATCGCGGCGAGCAACGCGCGCCGGTCGCTCTCCGTGTCCGTGGGCTCCGCGGGCGCTGCGAGGGAATCGACGGTCGTCGTCTCGTCGTAGGTGCCGGCACGCTGCCCGGGGGCATCGAGCTCGGCGTGACTGCCCGGACGCGCGTGCTGGGCGCCGGGCGACACCATCACCCCCGGTTGTCCCGGCGTAGGTCCCATCGGCGGCGGTGTCGTCGGGCCGGTCTTCCGCGGCGGCAGCGACGGGCTCGGCGCTCGTGGCGGTAGCTGCACACCCGACGCAGGCGCATTTCGCGCGCGGCGTGGGGGCAACGGCGGCAGCCGCCGGCCACACGAGGCGCAGGCCGCCTGATCGTCGGCGTTCTCCGCACTACAGAACGGACAGAACCGCATGCTAGCGCTTCGCCCCCTCGCCCCCTTCGGGACGCGTCCCGAAGTCGGTGCCGAGCGCGACGATCTTGCCATCGTCGACCGCAATCGCCTGCGCATGCGGCACCGCCGGGTCCATGGTCCGCACATCGCCACCGAGGAGCACGAGGTCCGCCGTGCGAGGCACCGGCTTCGGCTGGCTGACGGCTCCCGCGCCTGATCCACACGCCGCCAGGGCGTTAATCAGTAAGGCCAATCGCGAGATAGACCTGGACGTCACGAGATTCGAGACCATACCCAATATCGAGCCCTAGCAGGGGGAGCACGACCTGCCTTAGGTAAAGCCGCGTGCCCACGCCGACCGAGTTCTTGAACGGCGCGAAGGCGTCCTGCTGATCGCGGCGCGACCCCGGCAGGTAATTGCGCTCGGGGTTGCTCGTGGTGAGGAACGACGCGTACCCCGAGTCGAAGAACCCGAGGCCGCGCACGCTGAAGCCCTTGATGGTGAAGATCGGAACCGAGTACTCGAGGTTGGTCAGCGCGCGGATGTCGCCGCGAAACTGATAGTTGAGCCAGCCGCGCATCGCGGTGCCACCGACGGCGAACTCCTGCTGGAACGGGAGGCGCTTGCCGTAGTTGCCGTTCGCACGGAGCACGAGGTTGTGCTGGTCGAGGATCTTCCAGGCCTTGTAGAACCAGACCCCGAACATCTTGTAGTGGAAGTCCGAGCCCAGCGACGGCAGGGCCTGCTCGTAGGCGAACTGCAGCTTGTACCCGGTCGAGATGCCGTACCAGTTGGCGCGTCGATCGATCGTGAAGGAGACCTCGTTCGAGATGTCCCAGCCTTCGGCGCCTGGCTTGAGAATCGGTGCGCCCTCCAATGTGCCGAGGTCCCTCGCCTGCATCGCCGGATCCGCCCCGAGGTATTTCAGGTCTTCCTCGGGGTAGCTGACCTTCGCGCCGCGGAGGCGAGTGTCGATCCGGATCCCGCGGAACAGCTCGACGCCGAGCTTGAAGCCACCATTCAAGTAGATGATGCGCGACTCGCGGATCGGCACCGGGTTGTCGAGGTACTTCGTCGGTGCGGCGTATTCGATGTTGCGCGAGCTCTTTAGATACGTGTCGAACTGCGCGTAGAACCGCGATCCGGCGATCGCCGGGATCACCCACGCCCCGATGAAGAACGAGTCACCGGTGGCGATCTGGCCGTAGAGCAGAAGCTTCTGGTTGAGGCCGAACAGGTTGTTCTCGCCAAAGCCGATGCCACCCCCGACGTTGGTCGGCTGGTTGTAGAACGCGGGCGCGATCACCCACGAGTGCTTGTCCTTGACGAGGATGTGGACCCGCACACCTCCGTCGACCTTCGACCAGAACACCTCGACGTCCTTGAACAGGCCGCTCGACACGAGGTCGGCCTTCACCCGCTCGGTCATGTCGGGCGTCCACTCATCACCGACGGAGATCTTCGCGATCAGCTCGACGGTCTCGGCGGTCGTCTTCTCGTTGTCCTCGACGACGATCGACTTGATCGGCTCGGCAGCCGCTAGCCCCGCCGTCGCGGCGAGGACAAGACCAGCAACTGCGCACCTCACGAAAACGAGTATCGCACGGCCTCCGCGCCGCACGCTCGACGTGCGCGTTCGATCACACCCAGGGGCCGTCGTGCTAACAACGGACTCCATGAACCCCGCCGAGGTCGCGACGGCGCTCCTGATCGAGCGCACCCTGCAGAACAGCCCCGCCTACCGCAAGGTGGATGACTCGCTCTACGTCATCAAGCAGGGCTCCGCGTACGTGATGATCAACGTGGTGCCGTGGGGTGACAACCGCGCGATGGTGCGGTGCACGGCGCAGCTCGTGAAGGGCGTCGACGTCGATGGCCCGCTCGCCAAGCAGCTGCTCGAGCTGAACGGTCACCTTCGCTTCGGCGCGTTCGCCGTCGATCCCACCGAGCACACCGTGCTGTTCACGCACACGATCCTCGGCGGCACCACCCTCGATCCCGAGGAGCTCACCGCCACGCTGCGCGACGTCGCGCTCATTGCCGACGAGTACGACGACAAGCTCATGAAGAAGTACGGCGGCCAGCGCATGATCGATCTCCTCGAAGAAGCCGCCATGGAGCGGATCATCGACAAGGATCCCGAGAGCTTCTCCTTCGACGACTGAGGATCCCATGGCTTCCCACGACGATCCCAAGCTCGGCTTCGGCACCCGCGCGATCCACGCCGGCCAGTCGCCGGACCCGGTCACCGGCGCGGTGATGACGCCCATCTATTACACGTCGACGTACGCGCAGGCGGCGCCCGGCGTGCACAAGGGCTTCGAGTACTCGCGCACGCACAACCTGACCCGGTTCGCGCTCGAGGCGAACCTCGCCTCCCTCGAGAAGGGCCACGCGGGCCTGTGCTTCGCGTCGGGACTCGCCGCGACGTCGACGCTGCTCCAGCTGTTCGACGCGGGCACCCACGTCATCGCGTGTGACGACCTCTATGGCGGCACGTTCCGCCTGTTCGACAAGGTCTACCGCCGCCTCGGCTTCGAGTTCAGCTACGTGGATCCGCTCGCGGGGGCCAAGGCCGTCGAGGCCGCGATCCGTCCCAACACGAAGCTCGTGTGGATCGAGACGCCGACGAACCCGATGCTCAAGCTCGTCGACATCGCGGCGGTCGCGCAGGTGTGCAAGGCCAAGGGCCTGTTGCTCGCCGTCGACAACACGTTCATGACGCCGTACCTCCAGCGCCCGCTCGAGCTCGGCGCGGACGTCGTCGCGCACTCGATGACCAAGTACCTCAACGGTCACTCGGACGTCGTCGGTGGCGCGCTCATCGTCAAGGACGAGCCACTGCGCCAGAAGCTCGCGTTCCTGCAGAACGCCGCGGGCGCGGTGCCGTCGCCGATGGACAGCTTCCTCGTGATGCGCGGGACCAAGACCCTGCACATCCGCATGGATCGCCACGAGTCCAACGCGCGCACGATCGCGACCTGGCTCGCGCAGCACCCGCAGGTCGAGAAGGTCATCTACCCCGGCCTCGAGTCACACCCGCAGCACGCGCTCGCGCGCACCCAGGCGTCGGGCTTCGGCGGCATGATCTCGTTCGTCCTGAAGGGCGGCCTCGAGGAGTCGCGCAAGTTCCTCTCGGCGTGCCAGATCTTCACGCTCGCCGAGTCGCTCGGTGGCGTCGAGTCGCTCATCGAGCACCCGGCGATCATGACCCACGCGAGCGTGCCTGCCGAGAACCGCCAGAAGCTGGGCATCGTGGATGGCTTCATCCGCCTGTCCGTGGGTATCGAGGACGTCTCCGACCTCCAGGGCGACCTCGACCGCGCGTTCCACGCCGCGAAGTAGACCGCGGCGCCGCGTCGCGCGTACCGTGTAACCATGCACGGACACCGCGGTCGCTGGCTCGCTTTGGTCGCGCTCGTACTCGTCGCCGGCACCGGCGCTGTGCACGCGCAGTACAACGTGCCGGCGCAGGCATCGGGCAAGAGCTCCGTCGAGATCGCCACTTCCGGAAACGAGATCGCGATCGCCGAGCCGAAGACGGAGCTCGGTGGCGAGCTGGGTGCGAGCCTCGACTTCTTGACCCGCGACCGCGCGGCCGGGCTGCCCGAGTACAAGTTCACCGACGTCGTGTTCTTCCGCCTGCATGGCCTGCTCGCGGTGGGCAAGCGGACGGAGCTGTTCGGGGGTGTGGACCTCCTGCCGAAACAGCCGAGCTACACGAACGAGATGCGGTGGCAGGGTGGCCTGATCGGCCTGCGGCACTCGCTCACCAACAAGTATTCGATGTACCTGCGCGGGCGAGGCGGACCGCAGCTCGACAAGCAGGGCTACTGGGTGATGGGGGAGGCGGCGGTGCAGTCGAAGATCCACCTCGCCGAGCGGGTGCTGTTCTGGGACAGCACGATCGGCGGCACGTACACCCAGCTGTTTCCTGACGAGGGAACCGTGCCTGCCTGGCAAGCGGAGCTCCTCGCCGAGACGGGAATCGCGCTCCGCGATCGCAAGGGGGTCTTCGCGGCGTGGTTCACCTTCACGTTCCACTTCCCCTTGATCGCCACGCCAGGGCGCGGCAGCCCGGATCCCGCGACCGGCCTCGTGCTCGATCCCCAGACGCGTGTCGGCGTCGCGCTCGGTGCGCTGATCGGTGTGACGAAGACGTTGGACTTCTTCATCGAGACCTCGATCCTCGACCGTGGCGACCTCCAGGATCCGACGACGACGCTGCCGATCCTGAGCGGCGGCTTCGACCAGACCAGGACCTTGTTCGGCTTCAACAAGCGCTTCGGTGCGCGCAAGCGCTGACCGAAATCCTCGCAGGCGGAAGGCACGTGCGATGCAGCCTGCGACTGCATGGCAATCCCAGCCGTTTCACATTTCATGAGCGCGCAGCCTGCGACGATCGCGCGGACGGCGTCCCTCGCCGACGCGCACGACATCATGCGCGGGCATCAGGTGAGACACCTGCCGGTGCTCGATGCGGAGGGCAACGTGTGCGGAATCGTCACCGAGCGTGATCTGCACTTGATCGAGACGCTCGCTGACGCCGATCCGGAGACGACGCAGGTCGAAGATGCGATGACGGAGAATCCGTTCGTCGTCACCTCGGATACGGCGCTCGACGAGGTGCTGCAGATCATGGCGGAGCACAAGTACGGCTCGGTGATCGTGGTCGGGCGCGACGGCGTGGAGGGCATCTTCACGACGGTGGATGCTTGCGCGGTGTTCGCGCGAATGTTGCAAAAGGAACAGATCGCCGAGATCGCGCAGCTGTGACCGAGCTGCGCACGCTCCTGCGGCTCACGCTGATCACGACGGTGATCGCGGTGGTCGGGCGCGGCGACCCATATTACGGCGCGTTCTGTCTGTTCGCCTTGGGCGCGGTGACGGTGGCCGGGTACGGGCGGCTGCCGATCGAGCTCGAGGTCGCCGTGCTCGGACTCATGTTCCTCGACATGACGGTGGGCAACGCGCTGGGCGTTTATCGCGCGGTGCCGTGGTTCGACAAGGCGCTACACGTTGCCGTCGCGATGCTGCTCGGCGGCATGCTGTTCACGGTGCTGGCTTCGTTGCGGATGGCGCGCTGGATCGCGGCGGTGGCCGCCGTGTTGCTCACGCTCGGGGTGGGGACGGCGTGGGAGCTCGCCGAATACGGCGTGGACCATACCCTCGCGCGGCAGACGCAAACCTCGCCGACGATGACGGCCCACGACGACACGATGTTCGATCTCGCGCTCGATGCGGTCGGGGGGATGCTCGGCGTGCTGCTGGGTCTGCGACGGCGTACCATGCAGGCGTGAGCGCGACGCAGTGGATCGGGCGGACGATCGACGGACGCTATGTCGTCGACCGCGTGCTCGGCGAAGGCGGCATGGGCATGGTGCTGCGGGCGCACCACCAGTTCACCGGCGCCACCGTCGCGGTGAAGGTGATCCGGCCCGAGCTCCAGCTCTCCACGGAGATCCAGCAGCGGTTTCTTGCCGAGGCGCGGGCCGCGAACGCCATCGGACATCCAGCCATCGTGCAGGTCCTCGACGCGGGCAAGGCCGCCGACGGCTCGCTGTACCTGGCGATGGAGCTGCTCGAGGGACGCCCGCTGCGCGCTGCGATGTTCGCCGCGCCGCTCGGCCCCGAGGAGATCCGTCGGATTCTGCGCGACTTGCTCGACGTGCTCGGGGTCGCGCACGGCAAGGGCTTCGTGCACCGCGACCTCAAGCCCGACAACGTGTTCCTCGTCGGACCCGCAGGCACGGTGAAGCTCCTCGATTTCGGGATCGCGAAGGTGCTCGGCGGCCAGGGCGGCCACGCGCTCACCGCGACCGGCATGATGATGGGCACGCCCGCGTACATGGCCCCCGAGCAGCTGCGGGATGCGAGCAGCGTCGATGCGCGCGCGGACCTGTGGGCGGTGGGCGTGATCGCCTACGAGCTGCTCTCGGGGCAGCTGCCGTTTCGCGGGACGATCGACCAGATGCTCGTCGCGATCGCCTCGCAGGCACCGGATCCGATCCGCGCCTACGTCCCTGCTGCAACGGCACAGCTCGAGGTGTTCGTCACGCGCGCGCTCGCCCGCGATCCACGCGCGCGGTTTCAGAGCGCCAGCGAGATGGCGGCGGCGATCGCGACCCTCGATCTTTCGGGGCTCGGGGGGACGCGCAGCGCGCAACCACCGGCGCTGTCCGCGCCCGCGTCGTGGGTGAACGCCGCGACGTCCGCACCCGCAGCGTCGACGGCCGGGCCCGCACCACACGCCACTCTCGCGCCCGCTACCTCAATGGCGCCGACGCCCGCAGCACCGGCGTCGTGGGCCCCGCCCTCCGCGCCCGCCGTTCGCGGCACTCCACGCGCGCTCAAATGGACCGCGCTCGCCCTGGCGATCATCATGCTCACCGGCGGCCTCGTCTTCGTGCTCCGTACGTCGGAGGACACGAAACCCGAGGACGCCTGGAGCGGCTCCCCGCCGTCGGGCACCACGCCGCCCTCATCGGAGGAGCCCGACGAGCCCGACGAGCCCACGACGGACCCCGTCGCTGCGCGCAAGCAGAGCTGTCTCGAGAGCTGCAACCGCGCGAGCACCTGTGGGCTCGCGCCGATCGACTGCGTCTCGCGGTGCACGTTCAACGATGCGGTCTATGCATGCACGAGCCTCGCGAACAACTGCGATACCGCCGCGCGGTGCTTCCTT
Organism: Kofleriaceae bacterium; assembly: GCA_033763475.1. Classification (GTDB taxonomy): domain Bacteria; phylum Myxococcota_A; class Polyangia; order Haliangiales; family Haliangiaceae; genus JABFXX01. The sequence goes on along the minus strand of JANRKM010000030.1, from coordinate 35,557 downwards.
ACCGAATACTGCGGCCTGACGCAGCTCCCTCGCGGCACGCAGAGCTGCCGCGACAGTCTTTCGTGCGCAGCCACGACGTGCAGCAACAACCGCGAATGCGAATGCCAGTGCTACGCCAAGGCACAGCCCGCGCATACGCTGACCCTCGGCCGCCTGCTGACCTGCATCGAGAGCTGTGGCTACGACCAGACCTGCTTTCAGAACAACTGCGGGGCGCAGCTCGAGCAATGCGTGCGGACCTAGCCTGGATCGTGCTCGTGGGCGTCCCGGCGTGTGGACCGAACGAGCCCAGCCCCGCGCCGAACCTCGCGTCGAGCGAATGTGCGCGCAGCTGCGAGGCCGCAGGGGCGTGCCTGCTCGCGCCGACCCACTGCGTCGTTCGCTGCGAACAGGAACCCGAGGTCCGCGCATGCATCACCACGGCCGGTGACTGTGCCGGACGCGCGACCTGCTTGCTGAAGCAGCTCTGCCGCACGCAGGTGCCGCGCGGCACCGGCACGTGCCTCGGTGCGCTGACGTGCGCGCGAAGCTGTGCAGAGATCGACTGCGTGTGCCGGTGCGCCGAGGCTGCGCACCCGCGCCACACGCTCGTGCTCGCCCGCGCCGGGCAATGTGTCGTCAACTGCGACTTCGACGAGACCTGCGCCAAGGCGCGCTGCATGGCGCTCTTGCAAGCGTGCGCGCTGCAGTGATCAAGACAGCTTGCGGATGAGGCCCTGCGCCGCGAACTGCTTGAGCCGCGTGAGGTCGCTCGCGAACAGCGTCGCATGACCGCACTCACCGCATACCCGCGCGGAGACCGGGATCGACGTGCGCTTGTTCTTCTCGCCCATCCAGCCCATCTCGCCGCTCGGCCCGTAGTGCGCGAACAGCGCGAAGTCGAGGACCATATTGCTCGAGCTGTGGTCCTCGAAGGACACCTTCGCGATCTCGTAGATCTCGCGGCCGTGACACGCAGGACATTCGACGGGGGGCATGCCGTCCATCCTCGCATCGATTGCCGCTACCACCGAACCACGTGAAGCCCGCGTCGAACGCTCGTGTCTCGACGACCGCGAGGCCCCGAGGGCATGTGGAGGGTTGGCCCTCCTGCCATTGGCGGGTTGGCCCCATCCGGATCGCGACGTCGTGCGCACGACAAGTTGCAATACGATGCGCGGATGGCGACCGACAGACACGCGAACGTACCTGCGGAGGCCTTTCGCGAAGACGACAACTGGGCTTACGGCGAGAAGCGCGGCGACAAGAAGCGCGGCGAATGGAACTACTGGCGCGATAGCGGGGAGCTCGTATGTCGCGAGGACTGGGGGGACGGCACGTCGCGTATGACGTACGAGCGCTTCCATCCCAATGGCACGGTCTCGCAGCGGGGCGCGAAGGATCTCGTGAAGAACGTCTGGATCGGCACGATGCGGTGGGAGCGTCAGCCCGAACCCTCGTCGGAAGACGCCTACTTCCCCCAAGGCGCCCACGAGGCCGTGCGTGCCTACGAGCTCGTGTTCGACGATGACGGGTTCATCATCGAGGAGCGTTGCTTCAGCAGCGACGGCGAGCCGCTCACCAGTGCCGGGGCACCGTTGCCCGCGCGCCCGGAAGGCGTTCCCGCGCACGCTTTCCTCGCCAATGGCGATCAGGTCTGGGTGGCGCAGGCACGACGCATGACGGACGGCACGTTTCGCGGCGAACGCATCATGTGGGATCGCAACGGCACGATGGTCGCGCACACCGTCTATCGCGACGACGGCAGCGTGCTCCGTAGCGCCACCTACCAAGACGGACGCATCTGGATGGAGAAGGAGTACGCGCCAAACAGCGAGATGGTGCAGCGGTTCTTCCATAGCCGGACGAACCCGCCGGTGCGTAAGAGCGAGACCTTGTATCGCAACAACCAACAGGATCGCGAAGAGACCTTCTTCGATAAGGAAGGCCAGCACGCTTTCAGCGTCCGCATGGAGAAGGTGTCGGAGCACCACGTGCGCCGGTACGACAACGGTGCCCTGGTCTACGAGGGGATCTGGTCCGCCGATCCGTCGGTACCGCCAGAGAAGGTCGAGTACTACGACGGCAAGGGCGGCATCCTCGTCCGCTACCGCTCCAATGGCGACGGCACGGGGATGTGGACGTTGTTCGACGACGCGGGTGGCGTCGAGCTCGAGCTGCCCGAGGCCGACGAACGCGATCGCAACGAAGATGGCCAGTGGTCCAGATTCATTCCGGGGTTCGCGCGGTACGAATGGCCGCGCGAGAAGACCGACCCCGAGCTCATCCGGGAGAGCTTCCACGAGGCGCATACCGAAGAGGTGATCGCCGCGGCGATCGAAGCCCTAAAGCCGTCGAAGTCGCTGACCGCCGCGCTCGGCACGGGCTGGAACAAGGTCAAGACCGCTTTCGGCCATGGCAAGGACCTTCCGCGGCTGGTGCTGGCCTTGCTCGCCGACGACCCTGCGCTCGCAGACTACGCCCTACCGCGCATCTGGATGGAGATCGAGCACCAAGGCACGCTGTACGACTCCACGTTCCGGATCGCGACGGCGATCGCCACGGTTCTACCCGAGCACGCAGATCGGCCCGACGTCGAGCGGCGGCTGCTCTCGTTCTTGCGCGATGTCCTGAACCTTCCCCACGTAACCCTCGATGGCGCGGCCCACAAGTTGCTCGTCGCGGCGATGCAGCCCTCGGTGCCCCGCCTCGAGCGCTGGGCGGAGGAAGCGCACGCGCCCGATCTGCTGCAGCTGCTCGGCCGGATCGGTGCGGGCAGCGAGCTCGCGGCGCGCTGGATGCGCCAGGATGACAACGCCGAGGACCGCGCCTTCGCGGCCTGCGTGTTTGCGCTCGTCACCAAGCCTGCCCCACGCGCGGCCGCGCTCACCGAGCGCCTCGCGTCCGAGGACGATCCCTTCGTGCGGCTCGTCATCGCGATCTTGCTCGCGCACCACGACCAGATCCGCACGCCCGAGACACTCGCGATCCTGGAGGCGGCACTCGCCAGCCCGTCGCAGTTCGACGCGTCGTTCACCCGGCTCGAACCGATGCTCGGAGACGACGTGCGCGTCGCGGTGCTCGCCTGTCTCCCAGCTGAGGCGATTGTCCGGAACGCGGACGTCGTGCTCGCGGCGCTCGCCGAGGACAGCGGCCTGCTCTATCGCATCAACTACCTCGACAGGTTGCTCGGGGCCGTATTCGCCGGCGAGACGCCCGCGCAGGTCGCTGACGTCCAGCGCAAGACGCTGTACGCGACGGCCAGGATGCTCGACGCACACACCAACTTCGTGAACCTGCTCGAGGTCGTGCGCGCCCACGGCGTTCCGACGGAGTCGTTCGCCGTGCGCGAATGGGCCGAAGGTAGGTCGGTCCCGGCGCACGCGAAGAAGCCCGCCACAAAGGCCGCGGCCGCGGCCAAGGCCAAAACGAGGAAGCACGGCGCGAAGAACAAGCCTGCGGCCAAGAAGACGAATCTCGCCGCGAAAAAGCCTGGCGCGAAGAAGGCGAAGCCGATCGCGAAGAAGCCCGGCCCGAAGAAGAAGCCCGGCCCGAAGAAGACTGTCGCGAAGAAGAAGACTGTCGCGAAGAAGAAGCGCTAAACCTGCGCGAGCGTATGGCCTGGATAGCCGAAACCTAGGCAGGTGCGCGGTCAGTACAGCTTGGGCGCCGAGTTGATGACCTGGAGCGCTTCTTCCGCGGAGAACCCGATCAGGTTCGCGTATTCGCGCACGGACGGCCACCGCGGCTTCGCGTACTCGCGCGAGCGGCGCAGCGCTTCATCGCGGCCGATGTGATCCTCGCGCACCATGTTCGAGAGCATCACGTCGTCATCGGTGAAGCCCGCGATGGTTTGATAGATGTAGTTGTAGAACGCGGCGGTGCCATCGCCGATGCGCCACGTCGAGGCGGTGTCGGTCGCGACCTCCCAGTTGTACTCGCGGCGGATCGTCCCGACGATCTCGTCCTCGTGCCACGGCAGGTACTGGAACAGGTAGAGGAAGTCATCCTTCACGACGAACGTCTGATAGAAGGCGTTCGCGGTGTCGAGCAGCGACTCGTTGAAGTAAGCCGGGTTGCGCAGGTAGTTCTTCGCGAAGTACCCGACCATGCCGAGCTTGTTGCGCAGCGACATGCCGGTGAGCGTGTTGCCGTGGTCGTCCTGCGGCACGCCCATGAGGCCGGTCTTGTAGGGCGCGTCCTCGATCATGTTGCCCGTGCACATGATGAGGAGCTTGATCCCCGTCTCCTCACGGAGCTCGCGCGCGTGCTGGTAGTACTCCTTGTCGCCGACCATGAAGAGCGGGACCATGCCCAGCTCCGGTCGCTTCAGCCACGCCTCGACGTTCCGGCGCACGTAGCGCCGCTTCATCGTGATGTCGGCGGAGCGGATGATGTGCTCGACGCCGAGCTTGCCGCATACGCGCGCCTGGTTGCGCCGCGCGAGGTCGGTGACCATGCCCCAGTCATAGGTGTAGGCGATCGGGTTCATCCCGAGCACCTTCTTCACGTAGTGCAGCCCGTACGACGAGTCGCGCCCACCCGAGTACGCGACGATGACGTCGGGGCTGCCATCCTTCGAGCGATACGGCTCGACCGCATCGAACAGTGCCTGCACGCCCTTGGGCTGGATCTTCTTCCACGTGCGGCAGTAGTGGCAGACGCCGTTACTGTCGAAGTTCACGAACGGATACGTCTCGGGGAGGATGCACTTGGTGCAGCGACGTAGCCGGTCCGCGCGCGACGAGTGATCGACGATCGCGACAGTGTGACCGTTGGGAGCCATCGACGAGCCATCGCTGCCCGAAGCGCCGAGCTCGAACGCGTGGCGCTCGAGACCGTCGAGCTTGATCGCGAGCGCGGTGCCGGCGCGGATCTGCTCGATGCGGCAGTCGCCGAGGCGCTTGCCCACGTCCTTGTCGGCGAGCAAGCGCTGGAGAATGAATCGCTCCGATGCGAACGCGACCACGTTGCCGGTGTCGTTGGTTAGCTGGAACAGCGACCCGGTGTTGGTCGCGAGCAGCATCACGTCGAGGTCTTCGAACATCATCGCGATCGAGGCCGAGCCTTCGATCGCGCGGAACGTCTCGCGCGTCGCGGCGACCAGATCTTTGGTGGTGACGAGCTTGGTGCGCAGCAGCGCCGCGAGCACCTCGCTGTCGAGCTCGCCCGCGCGCGGGAGCGCGAACTTCTCGGCGACCGTCGAGTCGTTGACGACGATACCGTTGTGCAGCGCGACCGCACCGTGCGTGATCACGGGCTGGTTGTTGTCGGTGTTCGATTGCGTGCCGTTGGTCGCGAGGCGTGAGTGGCCACAGATCGCGAGCGTGCGGGTCGCGCGGCGGGTGGCGTCGTCGAGCAGCTGGTGCAGGCGCGGGTTGGCGAGGAAGTCGGTGACCGAGCCGCTCTGCTTGAGCACCTCGATCCGCGAACCATCGTGCACCGCCATGCCGACCGCTTCACGGCCGCGGGTCTCGGAGTACTTGAGCAGCGCCAGCGCGACGGCGCGGGTGAGATCGAGCTCGGCTCCCAGACGATGATCGTCAGCCGTTTGCGCCTGATCTTTCGCGTGGATAACCCCGAAGATGCCGCACATCGCTTTGCGTCGAAGGGAGCCATGGAACCAGGGTCCTGTCAATCGCCTCCGCACCGCCCTGCCGCGCGCTTCTGCTAGAGTGCGCGCGGTCACGTGCCCCGGTCGCGCACCTACTTGTTCTCCGTCGACGTCGAGGACGCGCGCCTCATGGTCCCCAACGGTGAACAGTACCGGCCGCGCGTCGAGCCGATGACGCGGCGCTACCTCGACTGGCTCGACCGCTACGGATTTTCCGCAACGTTCTTCGTGGTCGGCGACATCGCGCGCCGACATCCGAACCTCGTTCGCGAGATCGCAGAGCGCGGCCACGAGCTCGGCTGTCACTCGAATCGCCACGTACCGCTCGACCAGCAGACACCGTCCGAGTTCCGCGAGGACCTGGTCGCGTGCCTCGACGCTCTCGCGGCGTGCGGGGCCAGGCGGGTGATCGGGTATCGGGCGCCGACCTTCTCGCTCACGCAGCGCACGGAGTGGGCGTACGACATCCTCGCTGCGCACGGCATCGCGTACTCGAGCTCGGTGCTGCCCGCGCCGAATCCGTTGTACGGGTGGCCCGAGTTCGGCACGCGCGCGCGACGCATGCCGTCGGGCGTGCTCGAGATCCCGATGACGCTCGGGCGCGTCGGACCGCTGCGCGTGCCGATCGGCGGCGGCGTGTACTTCCGCGCGCTGCCATTCAAGTTGATCGAGTGGGTGATGCAACGCGGCACCGCCGACGTTCCGGTCACGGGCTACTTTCACCCGTACGACATCGACGAAGAGCAAGAGCGGTTCATGCACGCGGGCATCAACAACAACCGCTTCTATCACTGGCTGATGTTCGTAGGCCGCGGCGCCGTGCTCCCTCGCCTCGACAAGCTCGTCGAGAAGGGCCATCGCGTCGAGACCTACGCCCGGTACGCAGAGCGGTTCACCGCGTGAGCTACGAGACCCGCGCGCTGACCACTGACTCGGCATCGCTCGATGCCTGTGGCGCGTTGCTCTCCGTCACCTCGGCACCGACGCAGAGTGACTACCTGCGCTGGCTGTACGCGGACAATCCGTGGGGCACCGCGGTCGGCACCAACGCGTACGCGGGCGACACGCTCGCGGCCCACTACGCGACGGTTCCGGTGGAAGCGATGCTCGAGGGCAAGCGCGCGCGGGGCCTGCTCTCGCTCAACACTGCGACGCACCCGACCCATCAGGGCAAGGGCCTGTTCACGCGCCTCGCCGAAGAGACCTATGCGCGCGGCGCCGCGGAGGGCTTCGAGTTTGTCGTCGGGGTTGCCAATGCGAACAGCACACCGGGCTTCACGCGCAAGCTCGGGTTCCAGCTCGTCACGCCGCTCGATGTCCTCGTCGGTGCCGGCCGTGTCACGGCGAGCACGAATGACCGCGTGGGCTTCGCGTTCGCGTGGCACGACGCCGGCCTGCGTTGGCGGGTGCGGCGGCCACGCGCGGGCTACACCGTCGACGCGACGAGCGTCTACGCCCCGACGCACAAGCTCGGCATCCTCGCGTACATGGGCAACGTCGCGCCCACCCTGACGGAAGGGTTGCCGCGCACGCCGCGCCTCGCGCCGCTGCGCATGTGGATCGGTCTCGATCCCCACCTCGAGCGCAAGGGCGTGCTCGCACCGCTGCCCGATCGGCTGAAGCCATCACCGCTCAACCTCATCTTCCGCGATCTCACCGGCCAGCGCCGGCAGCTCGACCGCGCCACCACGCGCATCACCCTGTTTGACTTCGATGCCTACTGAGATGCGCTGCCGGTTCTGTGACTCGACGACGCTCGTGCCGAGGCATCGCGGCGTCGCACATCCGCGCCGGCGCGAACACGGCCCCTTCGATCTCTACGCGTGCATCACCTGCGGCTCGCTCGGCACCTGGCCGCAAATCGACAAGGCCGCGCTCGCCGCGTTGTACGGCGCGTTCGCGAGCGGCGTCGACGCCAAGCTGCGCGACCTGCGCGACGCGTCGCCCCTGACCGCGTGGTTCGAGCGCGTCGTCGATCGCGCCGCGCAGTTCGGCCACCTCTCGCCTGGCGCTGCGTTCCGCTGGCTCGACGTCGGCGCCGGGGGCGGTGAGCTCGCGGCCGCACTCGCGCGCAGGTTCCCGCACGCCGCCGGCCGCGCCGTCGACTGGGCCGCGCGTCCCGACGGCCTCGACCCACGCGTCGACTGGCAGATCGCCGATCTCAACGAGCCGTTTCCCGCATCGCTCGGACAGGCCAAGCTCGTCGTCTCGCTCTCGGTCTGGGAGCACGTGCTCGAGCCCAGCACCTTCGTCGAGCGCTTGTTGCCGCTCGTCGCGCCGGGCGGCCTCCTCTATCTCGTGTGCCCGGATGCCGGCAGCGTCGCGTATCGGGCGCTCGGTCGGCGCTGGCCGTACTTCTTGCCGGGCGAGCACCTCAACATGCCCACGCGCGCAGGCGCGCGGCGCTGCCTCGAGCGCCTGGCCCCGGGCCACGACATCCGCGTCGCTACGATCGGCCTGCCCTATCCGCCCGCGTACGTCCTCGGTTTCCTCGGCCTCGATCGCGTCGCGCGCTGGGCCCAGCGCCTGCCTTCGGTGCCACTGCCGGTCGGCGCGCTCGAGACCGTGTGCAAACGTCCGAACCTCTCCTAGCCTCAAGGCTGGTCAGTTAAGGACTTTCGTCGTGTTCGTGTCACGTGTCACGTGCTCGTCCACGTCCAGTGCAGGACGCGCAGCTTGTACTCGGTCGTCAGCGTCCGCTGAGGCACAGGGCGTTCAGGCGTCAGCGCCGGACCGTTCGGTCCGCTCTTCTTCGGCATCTCCAACATCGTGACGTTTCTCCAGCTCGCCCCGTACTTCAATTTTCGAAGGGGGAGCTGTCTCAGTCACGTTGGCACACAGGGCGATCGTGGACGTGGACGAGCACGTGACGCGTGACACGTGCCCCCAGGATCCGCTAACTGACCAGCATTGCTCCTAGCCTCGCCCCCGCGCCTACCCTCGCCGCGACGGTTGTGCCTATAGTGCGGCGGTCGTGACGTTCGGTTCCGTGGTGCGCCAGGCCGCTCGTCGGATCGCGAGCACGATCGCGTCGGCGCCACCGTGGCTGGTGCTGCTGGTGAGCTGGCTGGTGCTGATGCTCTACGCGTACCCGGGTCTCATGACCCAGGACTCGTTCGATCACCTGGCCGAGGCGCGCACCGGCAAGTACACGGACTGGCACCCACCGGCGGTCAGCCTTTTGTGGAAGTTCCTCGACTACGTCGTCGCGGGGCCGCTCGGGATGCTCGTGCTCCAGAGCGCGACGTTCCTCGTCGGCCTGTACTACGTGTTGCGCCGAACCCTCCAGCCCAAGGCAGCGGCGTGGGCTGCGGGGCTGCTGTTCGTGTTCCCGCCGGTGATGCTGCCGTTCGCGGTGATCTGGAAGGACAACGTGATGGCCGGGTTCCTGATGCTCGGCCTCGCCGCGATGCCCGCCGAGCGGCGGTGGGTGCGCATCGCCGGCCTGGTCGCGCTCGGCGCGGCGACCGCGGTCCGCTACAACGCGTTCGGCGCGACGCTGCCGATCATCGTGCTTCTGTTCGAGTGGCGCCCGGGGTTGCACTGGCTCAAGCGCTACGCGATCGCAGGTGCGGCGTGGTTCGCGGTGACGTTCGCGGCGTTCTCGCTCAACGACGCAATCACCGACTACAAGATGCACCCGTGGCAGTCGTCGCTCGCGCTGTATGACATCGTCGGCACGCTCGCGCACGTCGACGAGGACCTCCCGGATGCCGAGCTGCGCCGGGTGTTCGAGGGCACGCAGCTGCTGACCAAGGAGAACATCCACGCGCAGATCCGGAAGCTGTACACGCCGCGCGACTTTCTCCCGATCATCAACCATGCGACGGAAGCGATGTGGGCCGTGCCGATCTGGGGCATCGAGCCCACGCCTGCGCCGCAGCGCGATGCGATCGGCCGCGCGTTCCTCGACGTCGTCACCGCGCATCCGGGCGCGTATGCGGCGCATCGCCTCGACGTGATGGCCGAGGTGCTGTGCCTTACGGCGGAGCGCCCCGCAGCGGTGATCATCAAGCGCGAGTACCGGCGCACCGATCTCGCCGATGCCGTCGGTGCGACGAGGACGTGGTCGAAGTTGCAGCGCAAGATGACGACGTTCATGACGTGGCTCTACAAGGCCACGCCGATCTTCGTGCCGTGGATCTATCTCGTAATCTCGCTGTTGCTGCTGCCGATGGCGCGCAGGAATCGCGCGGTCCTCGCGACGCTCGCGAGCGGCCTCGTCTTCGAGTCCTCGCTCCTGTTCCTCGCAGCGAGTCCTGATTATCGCTACTCGCACTGGATGGTCGTCTGCGCGCTGATGGCGGTCATCGAGCTAACCGCGAGCCGCATGCGTCCGAACCGGGGGACGGTTTCAACTTCGCCACCTTTATCGGCGTAACCTATTAACATCACTAGGGGTCGCGGGGACGGTTTCAACTTCCCCGTCTCGCGAACCGACTGGTGAGCTAGGTCGCCGAGCTCGAAGCACGCGGCTCCTCGCAAGTTGAAACCGTCCCTCCTGAACTCAAGTATTTCGCGCAGGTAGAGCCCCCAATGTTGGACAAGTTGAAACCGTCCCCATGCCCGAGCGCTACCTAGCGAGCTGCTCGACGAGCTTGGTGGGCAGTTCCGCTGGCGGATCGGGCTCGGGCAGGTTGCCGTAGATCGACGCGATGTCGCGCATCGGCACGTCATCGTTGCCCGCACCGGTGCCATAGCGCCCATACGGCTCGATCGACTTGCGCAGCGAGACCTCGCCACCACTCGAGCCGAGCGGCTTGATGAACCCCTTGTGCAATGCGGTACCGACGCGCGCGGGGCACCGGCACGGATTCATCGGGTTCACGTGCTCGCAGCGCGGTGCGAGGTAGTCGCCGATCTTCTTGCGCGCGCGCGACAGCCGAACCTTGTATGCGCTCTCGGTGATGGCGAGGCTCTGCGCCGCAGCCGCATCCGACAGCTTGAGCACGTGGCACACGACAAACGCCGCGCGCTCGCCCGGCGGCAGGCAGTTGATGACCGACGTCATGCAGCCCTGCTTGAGCTCCCACAACAAAAGGTCGCGCTGCGGATCGGAGAGCGAGCGCACGACATCCGTGCGCGTCGCTTCGTTGCGGAGCGTGTCGTCCAGGATGTCGAAGTTCACCTCGGGCTGACGCGGCAGTCGTTGTTCGAGGAGCTGGTTGGCGATGGCGAGCAGCCAGATCTCTCGGGCAGCCGGTTCCGCGGGCATCGCGGCACTCTGCTCGGCGGCCGCCTTGAACACGTCGACGAGGTAGCGCTCGGCGCGATCGCGATCGAGCGTGAGCCGGAACACGAAGTTGTACAGCCGACGCCAGTTGGGCTCCACGAGCTCCGTGAGCTGCGCCTTGTCCAGCGAAGACCCCATCCGAGTACGATGGTACACCAGCGTCCACGGACACCGGTTCGAGGTGGGCGTGATACCGTTTCGGAGCATGGCCCGAAGGGTTTATAGGCTCGCCGCGGTCGCGCTGTGCTTGGCCGTCCTCGGCCTCTCGGGGTGTTACGACGCCCCCACGCCGGTCTGTGGCTTTGTCTGCGGGCCCAACCTCGCCTGCCCCGACGACTACCGCTGCTTCCAGGGCCGCTGCATCCTCGAGGGCGCCCCCACCAACGTGAGCTGCGAGGGCACCGACGCCGGCATCCTTGGCGACGCGCCGATTCCGCCCGACGCCAACCTCGGGCCGCGCGTCGTTGCGCAGATGCCGGGCAGCAATGATGACGACGTCGCCATCACCACCAAGATCACGGCGCGGTTCGACAAGCCGGTCTTCACCGTCGACATGTTTTCGTTCACGCTGCGCACGCTCGTGGGCATTCCGGTCGAAGGAATTATCGAGATGCCCGACGCGCAGACCGCCGTGTTCACGCCCAGTGCGCCGCTGCTCGAAGGCACGGTCTACGTGGTCACGCTCAACGGCGGGATCACCGACGAGTTCGGAGCTCCGCTTCCGTTCACCGAATGGAGCTTCATGACCGTTCCGGATCTCACCCCTCCGGGCATCGCGCTGCGCACGCCGCTGCCTGACGCGACCGATGTGAAGGTCAACGCGACGATCTCGGTGCAGTTCACCGAGCCCGTCACCAGCATCGATCAGACCACGTTCACGCTGCGCGAGACAGAGACGAGTCTGGTGTCCGGCTTCGTCGCGTTCGACTCCGTCACCCACGTCGCGACGTTCCACTACGACGGCGCGCTGCGCCCCAACACCACGTACACTGTGCGGCTCAGCGGAGCGATCACGGACTTCGGCGGTAATCCGCTGCCGAACGCGCCCGTGTCGTGGTCGTTCACGACGGGCGCCGATGATGTTCCGCCGAACATCGCCTCGCGGAGCCCGCAGTCGGGTGATGTCAACATCGGGATCGGAACGCTGGTCGATGTCCGCTTCGACGAAGAAGTCATTGGCGTGACCAGCACGAGCCTGACCCTCACCGCCCCGGGCAACGTGGCGGTGCCGGCGACGGTGACGTACTTCACCGGCCAGCGTATCGCCCGCCTCGATCCCATCGACGTCCTGCTGGCCAACACGACCTACCAGGTCACGCTCTCGACCGGCGTCACGGACGCCGCGGGCAATCCGGTCGCGGGCGCGCCCGTGAGCTGGTTCTTCACCACGGTGGCGGATGTGACGGCACCTTTCATCAGCGGTCGCTCACCGGCGGTCGGCGCGACCAACGTGAGCGCGAGCTCGGTGGTGACCGTGTTCTTCAACGAGAACGTCACCGGCGTCTCCAGCGCGACCCTCAAGCTAGCGCCCGGCGGCGGCACGGTTAGCTACAACCCGATGACGCGGACCGCGACGCTCGTGCCGACGTCGCAGCTCTCCACCGGCACGACATACACCGTCTCGATCCTGGCGGGCATCCAGGACCTGGCCGGCAACCCGCTCGCCCCGGGGAGCTGGTCGTTCACCACGACGGCGGACGCGACACCACCGACCGCGATGCTGACGACTCCACTCCATGGCGCAACGGACGTCCCCACGACGACACCAATCGTCGTCACGTTCAGCGAGACCGTCCAGAACATCAACGGCGCCACGTTCCGAGTCAGCGCAGGCGGCGTGGGGGTCGACGGGAACTTCACGAGTGCGATGACCAACCGCGAGTGGACCTACACGCCGCTCTCGCCACTGCCCGCCAACACGACCCTCACCATCTCGCTCACGAGCGGCATCATCGACGTGTTCAGCAACCCGCTCGCCCCCGTCTCGTTCTCGTTCGTGACGGCGCCGTAGGCCGAACGCGTATCACTCCGGGCCAGGTCCGCGACGACGCATTGCGCTGCGTCATCGCCTCCGTACCCAATGCACATGACCATCGCGACGCCGATCTCGTGGCTCTCGGTCCTCGTCTTCACCGTCCCGCTCGCGCTGATGCTGTTCCCGGGCTGCATGGTCCAGGTCGACGCGCACGCGCTCTTGCTCGCAGACGGCGGCGGCGTCGCGCTCGTGCTGCGTCCCCGCTACGAGACCTGAAGCTTCGGCGGCGTCGACGGCTCGCTTTCGACGAGCCCGACGCGCCCGGTGCTCTCGCCGCGCGGGTCGACGAACGTCTGCAGCTCGCGGCTCACCTCGGCGACGAGATCGGCCTTCTCGCGGTACGGCATGAACGCGCTCTTGAAGCCCGCGATGATGATCTCCTTGATCGTCTGCAACGACCACCCGTAGTGGCGATGGCAGAGATGGAGCTCCTTGGTCACCGTGGTGTCGGACATCAGCCGGTTGTCGGTGTTGATGGTCACGCGCAGGCCGTAGTCGACGAAGAAGTCGACGGGGTGCGTCTCCCACGATGTCGCCGCGCGCGTCTGCAAGTTCGACGACGGGCACACCTCGAGCGGGATGCGGTGGTCGTTGACGTAGTTCAGTAGATCGCCGCTCTCGACGAGGCGCGTGCCGTGACCGATGCGGTGCGCACCGCACTTGTGGATCGCCTGATGCACCGAGTCCGGCCCGAACGACTCGCCCGCGTGTGCGGTGCAGTTGATGTTGTTGTCGATGACGAGCTGGAACGCCTGGCGGTGCAGCTTGGCGGGGTTGTTGACCTCGGAGCCCGCGAGGTCGAAGCCAACGACGCCGCGGTTCTTGAACGCGACGCACAGCTCGGCGATGCGCAGGCTCGACTCGGGCCCGAGCGAGCGGATCGCGCACAGGATGAGCCCGTAGCGGATACCGAGCTCGCGCTTCGCGGTGCGCAGGCCGCGCAGTACCGCCTCGACGACCTGCGCCGGCCGGAGCCCCTCGCGCGTGTGGAGAAGCGGCGAGTAACGTACCTCGAGGTAGCGGACGTTCTCGCTCCATGCATCGTGGGCGAGCTCGTACGCGCAGCGCTCCAGGGACGCCTCGGTCTGCATGACGCTGAGCGTGACGTCGAAGGCGCGCAGGTACTCGTCGAGTGAAGTCACGTGGTCGCCGGCCGCGAGCATGCTGTGCAGCTGCGCACGATCGAACGTGGGGAGCTTCACGCCCTGCTTGCGCGCGAGGTCGAGCACGGTGTCGAGCCGCACCGAGCCATCGAGATGACAATGCAGATCAGTCTTCGGCAAGCGGTGCAGGAGGTCGACCGGAATCTCGGAGGTCGTCATCGGTCTGGCGACTATCGGCGCGGGGCACGCGCGCTGCAACAACGTTCGAGAGCCATGCGAATCTCCGCAGTTTTCACGACGATGCTGCTCGCGACGACGGGGCTCGTGTCCGCGGAGCCCGTGGACCGGGAGAGCACGGAGCGGTTTCGACTCAAGGATCAACCCGCGGTGTCACGGCAAGAGCCCGATGCCGAGGGCTGGGTCGAGCTCGCAGATCCGACGCCGTCGAACCACGGCAAGGAGTTCATCCCCGTGGGCGCAAACGCGGGAACGTTCACGCGCCTGCGCGTCGACGCACACAGCGGGCGCTTCTTCCTGCAATCGGTGCGCGTCGACTTCAAGGACGGCAGTCGCAAGGTCAAGCGCGTCGATGCGCGCCTGAGTCGCAAGGGACCCAAGAGCAAGCGCTCGGTGGTCATGGACTTCGGGCACGGGCGCGAGATCCGGCAGATCGTCGTCACCACCGACCGCGACACGCGCGGTACGTACACCGTGCACGCAGCCGTCGAGAACGTCGACGGCGTTGCGGCTCGATAGCGCCGATCTTGCAGTGCCTGCCCCCATCCGCTGCGCCGCCGCCGCCGATCCTCTCGCGTCACCGCGAGCTATCTACGCTCGAGTGCTTTGACGTCGGCGATGTCTTGTTCGCGCCCTGAAGCCCGCTTGTTCTTGAGCAGCGCGCCCAGCCCGATCACTGGAATGCTTCGCCCATCGACCTCGAAGGTCTCGCCGTCCGCGACGGCTTCGGCAAAGCTGATGCCGTCGGCTCGGTTGAGAATGTCGATGCGTCGTGGTGGAACCCCCAGCTGCAGCACGCCATCGTAGGCCGCGAAGTCTTCGCTCCGTACGTCAAAGGCGTCGAGCGGGGCCCCGAATGCAGCGAGGGCGGCATAGACAAGCCTGGCGTTGTCTGGCTCCGCGAGCACGAGCACGTCGAGATCCTTCGTGGCTCGGGGATGGCCATGGAACGCTACGGCGTAACCACCCACCACAACAAAGCGGGCGCCAGCGTCATGCAGTTCGACGAGCAGATCACGGAAGTCGTCGTTGAGCTCGATCATGCGGAGCGCCGACGCACGAAACGCACGGGGATGCTCGTGCGTGCGTAAGTCGCCGGCTCCGCCTTCGCGAGGCTGAACGCCTCGCGAGAGAGCTGCGTGGCGAGGGAGATCGCGTCCGCTCCGCGAACCGGGGAAAGGTCGACCTCATGTCCGAGGGTCGCCCTGTTGAGGGTCATCCTACTCGCACGCTTGGCCGCCCGCGCTCGCCTCTCGGACTCGGTGCGTGACATGACACCTAACTCTAGCATCGGCCACGAGACTCGCGCACGGCGATCTCAGGGGACTGCTGGCGCAAGCTCGATCGCGGTGAGGCCGTAGTCGCCTGCGATCGCCGCCCGCAGGTTCGGAGCCTCGAAGTCCTCGCCGAGGAAGTAGTGGCTCTTCGGTGCGGGATAGCGCGGGACCACCAGCGTCGCCCCGGGCGCGGCGCCACGGATCGCGGCGATCCGTGCCTGCCCGACGGGGCCAACGGCGCTGTAGATCGCGACGCAGCGGATCGCGATGTACGCGAGCATCGCGCTCGACAGCACCGCGCACGCGAGGCGCAGACGTGCGGTCGCGAGTTGCGCGAGCACCCCGGCGGCGAGCGCACACGCGAGCAGTGACACCGAATGGAGATAAAGGCGCGGGCCGATCTTCGGCGAGCCGAGCAAGACGAGCGTGGTGAGTAGGCCCATCGCGGCGAGGCCGAAGAACGCGAGCCGTGTCGTCGCCGACAGAGGTGCGGGCGATGTCACGCGGCGACCGACCACGCCGAGCACCAACCACGGCAGGGCCCACATGAGGTGCAGCCCGAGCGCACCGAGCACGCGCACGTTGGCGGCGATACCGCGATCGAGAATCCGCTCGAGGGCTCCCGCTTGCTGCGCGAGTCCGCCGTAACGCGCGGTTTGGCCGGGCGCCAACATCAGGAGCGCGTAACCGACGATCAAGCCGACGAGCCCGAGGAGCATCCACGGCTTCACGCCATCGCCACGTTTCACGCAGTAGCCGGTGACGAGCGCTCCCGCGCCGATGAACGCTGGACCGACATGCTCGTTGCACATGCCGGCCGCAAGACCGAGGGCGAACAGGAGTGGCGACCACCAGACGCGCCACGCGCGTGGCTCCACCAGCTGGAGGCGGAACGGGACGAGCCACAATAGCTGGAGGAACAGTCCGACGACGTAGTTGGCGAAGAACGGGCGGTAGAACAGCATCGGCCCGAACTGCGGCACGCACCACGCGACGATCGCCGTGACCGTAACGAACGCGAGCGCATCCTCGCCTCGCCGCAGCGACAGCCAGCGCCCGAGCGCCATGGTGGTAAGTAGCGTGAACACGCCGAGTGCGACGGTGGTGGTCACGATCACGTGGAGCGGACCGTCGTGATGCAGGATCGTCGTGACGGTCTGCCCGAGGCGCGGGTTCTCGTAGCGCCACGCACCGGCGGCGAGCTCCCAGAGCGTCGCGACGTCGAGCGTGCGCCCCTCCCGATAGAAGTGCAGGTGGCCCCAGCCGTCGCGCATCACCGGCTCCCAGTAGGAGCACAGTGCGATCACGATCCCGAGGGGGATCAGGATCGCGAGCCACAGCCAGGTCGCTTTCTTCACGATGCGACGTCGTGGCGCGTCGACTCCGTCGTCGACGCGCCGAGCTTCACGGGTGCTTCATCTTCGCCACGGGGGGCGTTGGCCCCCGCCGACTCGCTTTGCTCGTCGATGCCCCACTTCTTGCCGACCACGAACAACGGCCGCCCCTTCACCTCGTCGAAGATGCGCGCGATGTATTCGCCCTGGATGCCGTTGGACAGTAGCAACAGGCCGTTGAAGAACAGCATCACGATCAAGAGCGAGGCGTAGCCGGGCGCATCGATCCCGAAGAACAGCTTCTGGATCAGCGTGACGACGAGGTAGACGAACGCACCGAACGCCGCGAGGCCACCGATATACGTCCAGATCTTGAGCGGCACCGTCGAGAACGAGAACAAGCCGTCGAGCGCGAACCGCCACAGCTTGAACAGCGACCACGTCGTTTGCCCGCCCGCGCGCACGCGCGCCTCGAACTCGACAGACTCGGTCTTGAACCCCGGCCACGCGAAGATGCCCTTCATGAAGCGCGTGCGCTCCGGCATCTCCTTGATGACGTCGATGATCTTGCGGTCGATGAGACGGAAGTCGCCAGCGTTGGGCGGGATGTGCACGTTGGTCATCCGCCGCATCAGGCCGTAGTACGCCTTCGCGGTGGTGCGACGAACAAAGCCCTCCTCGGACCGCTTCTGCCGCACGCCGATCACCATGTCCGCACCGGCACGCCACTTGGCCACCATCACCGGAATGAGCTCGGGCGGATGCTGGAGGTCGCAATCGATCGGAATCACGGCGCGGCCGCGCGCGTGGTGCAGGCCAGCGGTGAGCGCGACGTCCTTGCCGAAGTTGCGCGCGAGGCTGACGATCTTGATGCGCGCATCGTTGGTGCGCGCGGCGAGCAACATACCGAGCGTGTCGTCGCGGCTGCCGTCATCGACGAACACGATCTCCCACGGCTCGTTCAGGCTATCGAGCACCGGCACCATCGCCTCGATGAACGCCGCGAGGTTCTTCGCCTCGTTATAGGCGGGCGCGACGATCGAAAGCACCGGCTCGGCCGGTGCGCGCGGCGCCGCCGAAGGGCGGTGCGGAGCGTCGATCGACATGACGGGGGAATCCACGACGTTCGACTCTTAGCACGATGGGGTTACAGCAGGCGGGTAGCCGCGATCACGAAGCATTCCGACGCACGGCAGGCCAGCGCCCAGTAGGGACCCCGCCGCCAGGGCTCGTACTCCAGCTTGCCCTCGGTGCCGGTGCCCAGGCTCTTCCAGGTTCCTCCGACCTGCCAGATCACGACCTCGACGTCGGGGGTGCGGAGCGGGTCCGGCAGCACGACGCGGCGGGTCCTGCTCAGCGAGCCGGCACGCTCGATCACCCCGGCCCACGCGTCGAACCGTGTGGGGGTCCATCGCCCGACGACGATCGTCGGCCGCGGGGTCTTGGGGCGATCACCGAGGAAGTCGACCTCGAGGGCGAATCGGTCGAGCGTGCCGCGACCGCCGAGCCGCAACCGCAGGCGCTCGATGCCCGCTAGCATGGCCTTCTGCACCGAGCCGGCGTCGAGCGCACGGAAGGTTCCGAGCTCGAAGCCGCCCGCCTCGTCGAGGCAGCGCGGCGGGCTGACCGCGTAGCGCGGCACGAGGCGCACGTCGGACACGCCGAGCGGTGCGTGGAGATCGACCGCCCGGTGCACCACACCCGCGAGCCCGAAGTAGTTGGCCACGAGCTCGCGCTTCTTGATGTCGCGGAAGTCGTCACCGATGAACCACCACGAGTCCTCGACCTGATCGAAGGCGTCGGCGGTGAACACGGTGCCCGGCGTGCTCGCGGCCAGCGCGGCCATGCGCTCGTCGCTCGCTTCCTTGAGCCTCAGGTAGAGCGGGATCGTGCGCGCACCGGCGTAGATGCTGGCGAGCACCGCGAGCACGACGAACGGCGCGAACCGACGCGTCGATGTGAGCACCGCGTCCGCGAGGCCGATGAATGCCGCGACGAGGAGCGCACACGAGGCGAGGTAAAACCGCGGCCCGAGCTTGGGTGACACGAACACCGTGGCGGAGATCACCGAACCCGCGAGCAGCGCCCAGCCGAGGAAGTACAGCGGCTGGCGCTGGGCGTTCAGCTCCGCGCCGCCCGGCGGCGGTGCTGCGCGCTCCAGCAACGCAGGCGCTTGCCCGCGGTTCGCGTCGCGCGCGCTGATCGCGAGCGCGATCGCGATCAACCCGAGCGTCGGTGCGGCGGCCGTAACGAAGCCCTGGAAGATGTCGAGGTTGTTGGTGATGCCGCGCTGGAGGAGCCGCCCGAGGAAGCCGACCTTGGTCGCGAGGCCGTCGTAGCGTTCGCCCTGCCCCGGCGCGAAGAAGATCATGGCGAACCCGACGAGCACACCGAGCGCACCCGCGAGCGCGAGGTCCGGCCGGCGATCACTCTGCTGATAGCGCCAGCCCGCGAGCACGAGCATCGCGAGCACCAGCGTCGGCCCCGTGTGCTCGTTGCATGCCCCCGCGATCACGCCGAGGAAGAAGTAGGGCACGCACTCGACCATCCCGCCTTCACCGCTCGGGCGCAGGCGCAGCGGCACGAGGAACCACAGCTGGATCGCCAGGCCGAGCACGTAGTTCATGCTGTACGCGCGGCAGAACATGATCATCCCGATGCGCGGCAGCGCGAACCAGCACACGCCGAGCGTGATCGCGTACAGCGCGAGGTCACGCCCACGCTTCCACGACGGGAACCGGCCCAGGCCGAGCACGGTGATCGCCAGTGACAGGCCCAGATACACGATGGGCGTCACGATGACCGCGAAGTACTCGAGCTTGTAGGCCAGGTACGTGAACCACTGCCCGACGCGCGGGTTGGAGTGCGTGTACTGGCTGGCGCCATACTCGAGGAAGTTGGAGAAGGAGTACGGCTCCGCCCCCGTCTCGAGCGCCATGTTCCAGGCATCGAACGCGAACGGCTCGTGGGCCATCACGATCCCGATGTGGAGCGCCGTAGCAACGACGTATGCGACGAACAGCAGGCGCAGGACGCCGTTGACCACGGTGCCTCCCAGGTAACACGGCAAGTGGCCCCGGGTCCAATCGCCCACTCCCGACGGCCCGCCGGATGCACGGGTTTGTCCGCAGACAAAGGAGCCGCCCATGAGATCCGCACTTCTGATTACCCTCGCGCTCGTCGGGTCGGTATCGGTCGCAGATGCCCAGTCCCGGTGGACGAACGACAGCTACAACGAAGCTCCCTACGGCGATTCCCGATGGAGCCAGCCACCGGGTGGACGCTGGTTCTCGGTGAGTGGGATCATGGACACGCGGCGCACACGCCCCATCCCGGTCAACAACCAATCGCTGAACCAGATCGGCGTGCGTGCGACCCATGGCGTGATCCTGATCCGCCGGATCACGGTCGAGTTCGCCAACCGCAACGTGGTCGACTACGAGGTCAATGCTCGCCTGCGGCCTGGTCAGGTGAAGACGATCGACGTGCGCGGACGGCGCGTGCGGCGCATCCAGGTGATGGCCGATCCGCGCTGGGGCGGCACGTACCAGATCCTGGCGTCACCGGGTTACCGCCGCCCGGGCCCACCGATCGGGTGAGCACACGAGTGACGGACGCGCACGTTAGCGCGGTCCTCGGGGCGCACGAATACTCGCCGCATGGCCGTACGGCGGGCGTTGGTAACGAGCCTCGTGCTGATCGGTGCCTGCAGCTTGACGCCGCGCCCTCCGCCGGCGCCGCCGCGCACCACGAGCATCGGCCTCGCGATCTCGACGTCGACGCTCGCGAACGGCCTCCGCGTCGTGCTCGTGCGCGATCCCGCAGCGAGCGAGGTCCAAGTCACGATGCGGTACGAGGTGGGCGCCGTCGAGGACGGTGCGCATGCGGGGCTCGCACACCTCGTCGAGCACTTGATGTTCCAGCAGGAAGTCGACGGCAAGGCGCTATTCACGCAGCTCGAGAGCGTCGCTTCGTACTTCAACGCTACCACCGCCCTCGACGCCACCACGTACATCGCGCGGGCACCGCGTGCGCAGCTGACCACGCTGCTCGCGATCGAGGCCGCGCGCGCGGAGCTGCGGTGCACGACGATCACCGATGCCGTGTTCACGCGCGAACGCGAGGTGGTGATCAACGAGGTCAAGCAGCGCGATCAGACGACCGAGGTGTTCGCGGCGATCCATCGCGAGCTGTATCCAGAGGGACATCCGTATCGCCAGCCGATCGGAGGCAGCGTCGAGAGCGTCGCCGCGATCGCGCGCGAGGACGCGTGCCGGTTCACCGACGCCTACTACGCACCCAATAAGGCGGTGCTGGTCGTCTCCGGCAACGTGACGGAGGAAGAGCTCGCGGCCTCGCTCGGGAGGCTCGCGCGCGTGCCACGTCGAGACGTGGTGGCGCAGAGCCTGGTCGATGCCATCACACCGCCGCCGCACCACGTCGAGGTGCCGGTGCCGATCGACCGCGACGTGTTCGTGCTCGCGTGGCCGCTGCCGCTCGATCCGGCGCTGCAGGCAAAGGTGCGCGCTATCGCGGCAGCGATCCCGCGCCTCGCCGACAGCCAGATCAAGGGGACCGTGAGCTCCGTCGATTTCGGAGACCGCCGCGCGCCGATGCTCGGGATCGCGGTGATGCCCGGCGAGGGCGAGTCGTTGCACGACGCGGTGCAGGGGACGCGGCGCGCGATCGATGCCTTGCCCGGTGTGTTCCGCGAGAACCAGGCGTCGTGGGTCGACGCGGTGGTGTTCGACCGCATCAAGCAGGGTGCGATCTACGGCCTGTACGCGTCGCTCGACGACGGCGGCGATCGCGACATGAAGCTGGCGAGCTACGTCGCCGCGGGGGTCGAGCCAAACCTGGCCCTCGCGACGGAGCTCGATGCGTTGCGCAGCATGACGCGCGAAGAAGGCGCACGGCTCGCCGCCACCTACCTCGCGGGCAGTCGCCCGACGGGCATCACGCTGCGCGCCGCGGCACTCGTGAAGCGCGGCGACCCGCTCCGCCTGGATCCGCCCGTCCACGAGCTGGGCGCGCCGCGGATCGCGGAGACCACCCGCGAGGCCACGGACCTCCGCACGCGGGTGTTGCCGAACGGGCTCACGGTCGTGCTCGCGCCGACCAGCAGCGTGCCGACGTTCGAGGCGCGCCTCGTGTTCCGGACCGGCACCGGCGACGAGCCCGCGAACCAGCGCGGCGTGGCGATGCTGGCCGCCCACACGCTGACGTGGGACCTCCATTACCTCGACGATCTGATCCCGTTCATCCGCGCCGGCGCGCTGCGCAACACCGACGTGACGACTGATCGCACGACGTTCTCGGTGCAAGGCCTCGACATGAACCTCGACGTGGTACTCGCCGGGCTGCGCCGCTGGGTGCGCGAGGGCACCTACGACGACAGCGCCGCGGGCTTCGTGCGCACGATGCGCCAGGCAGCCAAGCGCTTCGACGACCAGGGGGTGTTGACCGACGCGTGGCGCACCGCGCTCTACGGCCCCGAACATCCCTACGTGCGCGCGGGCCTCGCACGGCACGCGAACAATACGGTCACGCAACAGGACGCAGCGCGGTTCCGCGCGACGAACTACGCACCAGGCAACGCGACGCTGGTGCTCGCGGGTCGCTTCGATCCCGTCCTCGCCGAGCGCTGGGTCGACTACCTGTTCGCCGACTGGCAGGGTCCCGCACCCGCCCGCCGCTCGTTACCGAGCACGCCCTCTGCCGCGTCGATCGCCCGCATCGAGGACATCGCGATGGTGCAGCTGCGGGTCGCGCTCCCGGCGGGGCCGCAGCCGCGCGCTCAGCAGCTGGTCGCCGCGGCGATGCTGGCGTCGATCGCCCACGACGTGCGGTTCCAGCTCGGTGCGAGCTACACGTTCGACGCGCAGCTCCAGGAGGCGCGCCTCGTCAACTTTTACATGCTCGGCGGGTGGGTCGACGCTGCACGCGCCAGCGATGCGGTGCGCCTCGTGCGCGACCGGATCGCGGAGCTCCGCGCGAACCCCGAGGTCGCCGCGCGCGCCTTCACATCCGCGCGCACGCACGTGCTCGCGCAGCTCCGCTCGCGCGTCGGCAGTGCGAGCTCGATCGCCGCCCGCGTCGAGCGCGACATCGAGCTGGTGCGGCCACCGATGGCGGACCTCGACACCGCCCGCGACGTCGAAGCGCTCGCGAGCGCTGACCTCGCCGACACCATCGCCACGCTCGACCTGGCGCGCGCCACCGTGCTGATGAGCGGGCCCCCAAAAGAGCTCGAGCAAGCGTTCGCCCTCCTCGATCGTACGCCGGTCTATTTGCAGGCCCCGAGCGCGCCCGACAGCGGTCCCGGTGCGACCGCCCCTGCGTTCGTGATGCAGCCGCAGCGCGTGCGGCTCTCCGACGTCGAGCCGTCGCTCACGGAGCAGCCACCTTCCGCGCTCTCGTTCACCGTCACGCTCGGTCACACCTGGGCCAACGAGCTCTCCGGCTACGCGCTCGGCGCCGGCGTCGCCTACCGACACTGGCGCAACCTCGCCTACGGCGGCTATCTCCAGCTCGCCAACCTGGAGGGCCGCACGCCCGTGGAGCTCGCCGGGTTCGTGCAGCTCGACTCGCGGCGCCACGGTGGCTGGGTGCAGCCGCTGCTGGGCCTGCTCGCCGATCACGGGGCAGCGCCGCTCGCTGGCCTCCAGGTCGGCTGGGACTTCCTGCAGCGCGGACCGCATCAGTTCGGCGTCGCGGTGCGCGGCAGCCGGTCGTTGTTGATCGACGACGTGTATTCGGCGGTGTCGCTCGCGGTGACCTACAGATACTAGCCGTATGCTGAGCGCGCGATGGAGCGCAGCGTGTTCGCGGCTGGGTTGCTCGCGTGGCTCGTCGCTGCGCTCGTGACCTGCTTGTGGGGCGCACCGCTCGGTCACGACGAGGCGCAGTACGCTCTCGCGGCGTCGGACCTGCTCGGGGGGCGGCCGCTGCGCTGGAACTATCTCTCGCAGGGCATGCTCGCGGTCGCGGTGCCGGGTGTCGCCGCGGGCGGCAGCGAGCTCGCGCTCCGTGTCGTGCCGCTCATCCTCGGCGTCGCGTTCTTGCTCGCCGCCGCCAACCTCGCGCGCCGGGTCACCACACCGTCGACCGCAGCCTGGCTCGTCGCGATCATGGCTGCGTCGATCGGGTTCGCGAAGCGCAACGCCGAGCTCCTGAGCGACATGCCCGCGGCGGCCGGTCTGCTCGCCGGTGCGACCGTGCTCGTCACCGAGCTCACGCGCACAGAGGGACCGCGGTGGCGGACCGTGCTCGCCGCTCCGGCCTTCGCCGCGGCATTCTATCTCCGCTACGGCAGCGTCGTGCCGATCGCGGTGATCGCCGTCGTCGCGCTCGTCGCCGGCTGGCCCGGCATCGTGCGCCGGCCGCTGCCCGTGCTCGCCACCGTTGCGGCGTTCGCGCTGCTGTTCGTGCCGCACCTCCTCGTCGCGCGCGAGCTCACCGGAGCGCCGCTCGGCATTCTTCGTCAGAGCTCGGCGATGCCAGTGGGCAGATATCCCGGCGTCGGCCTGTTCACCTACGTCACGAGCAACCCATTCACCTGGTACGGCGTCATCACCACGCCGGTGTTGCTCGTCGGCATCGCGTCGATCGTGCGCGTGCGCGAGCGCCGGCTCGTCATGCTGTGGGTGATGGCGATCGCGAGCATCGTGGGTCTCGGGGTCACCTCGATCGCACAGCCGCGCTACATCTATTTCTCGCTCGTCATCCTCCTGGTGCTCGGGATCGAGACCCTGAAACACACCTCGGCGCGCATCGCGATCGCGGCCCTCGGCGCGTCGTATCTCGCGACCTTCGCGGTGATCGTCGTCGGCCTACATCAGCGGCCCGCGCGCATGCAGCACACGTTCGCGGCCGCCGCCTGGATCCGCGCCGATGCCGCCGGGCGGCCGTGTGAGGTGATCGGTCGCCACACCACGCAGCTCGAGTGGTACAGCGGCTGTCCGGCGGTCCTGACACGCGCGGGGACGTCCGGCATGCGGACATACGTGGTGTCAGATGCTGACGTGCAGCTTCGTGCGCCCTAACACCACGAGCAGGCTCGCCGAGATCACGATGCCCGCGGCATTCGCGATCGCCGCGCCCGCGAGCCCGAGCACGGGAATCAACTGCCAGCTCACCAGTGCCGTCACCAGCATCACGATCACCACGTAGACCGTGTGCCAGCCCGGACGCCCGCCCATCAACAGGAGCTGATTGAACGGCAGCCATGGCGACGCGAGGGCGATCCCCCCCATCAGGATCGCGAACGGCACCGCCCCCTCAGCGATCTCCTCGCTGCCGGCCAGCCACGGAATGATCGCTGGGTACACGAGCGCGCCGATCCCACACGCCACGACGAGCGCGGGCACGAACCACCGCCGCGTCCGCCGCGCGAGGGCCTCGACCTGCTCGGGTTGCCGCTCGGCGAGGTGTCGCGCGATGAGCGGATTGACATTGTTCTGGAGCACGATCGGCAGCTGCATCGCGCCCTCGAACAGCGCCGACGCCATCGCATAGATGCCGGCGAGCCGCTCGTCATGCAGGAGCATCTGGAGCATCCACAAATCGAGCTTGCTGTTCACCTCGTACGCCAGCGTCGACGTCACCCCGCGCAGGCCGAAGTCGAGCTGCTGCTTCGCGTGCCGAACCCAGCCCTTCGCGCGCGTGACCGCGACCGTCGCCAGTAGCTCGCCGATCAGCACCACGAGCAGCGCGCCCTCGGCGATCGTCCAGATCATCGGTAGCTGTGCGGCCGGCGCCTCGAGCATGCGGCAGACGACCAGCCCGGTCGCGATCAGGAGGTAGCGGAGCGACGTGTACACGGCGAACGCGCGCATTCGGCGCAGGCCATTGACCACACCGAGCAGCACCTTGTTGAGCGAGAAGCAGAACAGCGCCGGCGCGGCCCACAGGATCCCCTCGGCGACCGCCGTGCTCTTCAACAGCGCTCCGACCGGGTGCCGCAGCGCCACGAACAGCACGGTCGCCAGCGCCGCGAGCACGACGTTGGGCATCAGCGCGCCAACCACCACCGACGCGACGCGCTCGCGGTCGTCGGGCGCCTCGGCCACAGCGCGCAACACCGCGTATTGCAGGCCGCCCGCGCCGAGGATCGCGATCGACATCATCACGAAGGTGACGAGGTTGAACGATCCGAGCGCGGCCGGCCCCCACCACTTGGTGATGAAGATCTTGAGCCCGAGCCCGACTACCGCGAGCAGGGCGACCGGCACCAGGTTCCAGGCGACGTCGCGTCCGAGCCGCGTGTCCTTCACGCAGGGCCCTTATACACCCGATGCCCGCGAATGATGTATACGCGCAGGGTCGCTATGTCCGCGCTCACCGATCTGAGAGTCGCCGTCCTCGTTCCGTGCTTCAACGAGGAAGCCGCGATCGCTAAGGTGGTCACTGACTTCAAGAAGGCGCTGCCCGACGCGACGGTCTACGTCTACGACAACAACTCGACCGACAAGACGATCGAGGTCGCGACGGCCGCCGGCGCCGAGGTCTATCGCGAGGGGCGGCGCGGCAAGGGAAACGTCGTACGCCGGATGTTCACTGACATCGACGCCGACGTTTACGTGATGGTCGACGGTGACGACACCTACGACGCCAGCCGCGCCCCGGAGCTCGTCGCCAAGCTCGTCGACAACAACCTCGACATGGTCGTGGGCCGCCGTATCGAGACCCATCAGGCCGCCTACCGCGCCGGCCACCGCCTCGGCAACGCCGTGCTCACCGGCCTCGTGCGCTGGCTGTTCAAGGCGACCATCGTCGACATGCTCTCCGGCTACCGCATCTTCTCGCGCCGGTTCGTGAAGAGCTTCCCGACGTTCACGCGCGAGTTCGAGATCGAGACCGAGCTGACCGTGCACGCCATGCAGATGCAGATGCCGGTCGCCGAAATCGATGCGAACTACAAGGAGCGCCCGCCGAACTCCGCGAGCAAGCTGCGCACGTTCCGCGACGGCTGGCGGATCCTGTTGACGATCACGAACCTCCTCCGCAACGAGCGCCCGCTTCTGTTCTTCACGCTCATCGGCTCGCTCCTCGCGCTCGTCGCGCTGATCCTCGGCCTGCCCATCGTCCTCGAATACACGCGCACGGGCCTCGTCCCGCGGTTCCCGACCGCGATCCTGTGCACGGGCCTGATCGTCATCTCGGTGCTGTGCGTTGCGACCGGCCTCATCCTCGACCTGGTCTCGCACGTGCGCCGTGAAGCCAAGCGCCTCGCGTATCTGAGCTACCCGTCGCCGCAGGCCACGCGCAAACGTTAGCTGTCGCGCGGCTTCACGTCGCGCTCGACCTCGGCTCTCAGGATCGCGATCTCGCGCGTCAGGTCCGTCACCTGCTTCTGCAGCTCGACGAACTTCGTGTAGTAGTGAATCAGCACGAACGCGGCCGCGACCTCGAACACGTAGGTGACGAGGTCCGCGCCCGTACCCACGCCGACGGCATTGGCGATCACGTCGGTGTGCTCGGCGAAGATGACCGCGAGCCCGCCGAGTGCGAGCAGCGCGAACACCACGACGATATGGATGGGCAGCCGGTTGCGGCGCAGGAACACCAGCCACCCGATCGCGGCCAGGCCGGCGAGCATCAGGATGCGGAAGATCATGAGTGCCTGAAGAAGTAGTCGAACAAGATCCGCAGCGCCTGGAACCCACCCTGCCCCTTCGCCTTCGAGTGATCGGTGTACTTCACGGTCACCGGGACCTCGACGACGCGGAGCCCGCTCTTCTTGATCTTGCGCAAGAGCTCCGACGCGTGCGCCATGCGGTCCTGCGCGATTCGCAGCTTCGGCGCTGCCGTCGCCCGAAACGCGCGCAGCCCGCAGTGCGCATCGGTCAGCCTGAGCCCGGAGAGGCGGTTCGACACGACGGTCGCCGTGCGCAGCATGGCCTTGCGGCCCTTGCTCGCGCCCACCACGTCTTTGCCCAGAAACCGCGACCCGAGCGCGATGTCGGCGTTGTGCAGCGCGGCGAGGAGCTCGGGCAGGTCTTCCACCGCGTGCTGCCCATCGGCGTCGAACGTCACGATCTGGCGCGCGCCGCGCTTGAGCGCGAAGTCGATGCCGGTCTGCAGCGCCGCGCCCTGTCCGCGATTGATCACGTGGCGCAAGACGGTCACGCCGGCCATCCGAGCCGCGCTCGCGGTGTCGTCGGTGGAGCCGTCATCCACCACGACGACGGGGTACCCGGCGGTGGCCACCTCGCCCACGACGCCGCGGATGACCTTGCCCTCGTTGAAGGCAGCGATCACCACGAACGTGTCAGCATGCGTGCCGGCCACGGCCCGATATAGCCACGGCACCCGCAAGCCCGCAATAACCGGCCGCGAAGGCAACAAGCGCGACACTGATGTCGCGGTCATGCCGCCCGGTGCCACGAGGATCACCGACGCCAGTCCCGGTCAGGGGACCTTGCTTGACCCTGCCTCTGCCCCCATGGCATTCACGGTCCCCATGGATGTCGCGCTCATGCGCCGGCTGGACCGGGTGTTGGGGGATGCTGCTTGTAGCGTACTGGCCACAGCGCACCGCCTGCGCAAGCCGTTCGCGAGCGCACGCCCCATCAAGAAGATCGCGGTGATGAAGTTCTTCGGGTTGGGCTCGATCGTCGTGGCGAGCCGCAGCCTGGCAGCACTTCGGGATTGCTACCCCGATGCCGAGATCCACTTCGTCACGTTCAAGTCGAACAAGGCGATCCTCGACATCCTCGGGATGACCGACCACAACCACTACGTCGACCCGTCGTCGCCCCAGGCGTTCGTGAAGTCGACCCTCGCCACGGCCCACGCGCTCCGCCAGGCCAAGTGCGACCTCGTCCTCGACCTCGAGTTCTTCGCCAAGTTCCCGCTCGTGCTCGGCAGCCTCGCCGGCATTCCGCAGAAGGCGGGCTTCTATCTGACGTCGGAGTCGTGGCGCAAAGAGCTGCTCGACGTCACCGGCTTCTACAACTCGTACTTCCACACGAGCGACATCTTCCTGTCGCTCGTCTACCTCGTCGCGACCGGTGACTACTACTACACCGGCTTCAACGAGTTCTCGGCGAAGTACAAGTACCCGCGCATCGACCCGAGCGAGCTCGAGCGCGCTGCCCTCCGCAGCAAGCTCGCGGGCCTCGGCATCAAGGCCACCGACCCGCTGTTCGTGATCAACGCGAACACCTCGCCCGACCTCGCGCCCGAGGCGCGCAAGTGGCCCAAGGACCGCTACGCGGGCCTCGCCGACGAGCTCATCGCCCACACGCCGAACGCGCGCGTGTTGTTCATCGGCGCACCCAACGAGCGTCCCTACGTGCAGAGCATCGTCGACCTCGTGAAGACGCCGCGCGTGCACAACATCTCGGGCGACATCTCGCTGCGCGAGCTCCTCGTGCTGTTCGCCGAGGCCAGGCTCGTCGTCAGCAACGACTCGGGCCCGATGCACCTCGCCTGCCTCGTCGACGCGCCCATCATCGGCCTGTTCTTCGCCGACACGCCCACGCTGTTCGCGCCGCTCGGCTCGCGCGTGCGCTCGGTCGCACCGCCGCTGTACTCGATCCCGCTGTTCAGCGTCTACAACGGCAAGGACGTCGTCGTGGGCAAGCCGTCGAACGAGGTCGGCAACACGGCGGCCTGCACGGTCAGCCTCGACACTGTGATGGCCGAGGCCCGCGACCTGCTGGCGCTGCGCCCCGTGCCCGCGCTCGCGGAGGTGCGCTCGTGAGCAGCGAACGCCTGGTGCGCCACGCCCTGCTCGACAGCATGCGCGTCAAGGCCGCCCTCGACCCGGCCGCTATTGCCCATGCCGCGGAGCTGATGCGCGACGCGGTCCTCGCCGGCAAGAAGGTCCTCCTGTGCGGCAACGGTGGCAGCGCCGCCGATGCGCAGCACATCGCCGCGGAGCTCGTCGGCCGCTTCGTCGCCGAGCGCCGCCCGCTCCCCGCGATCGCGCTCACGGTCGACACCTCCGCCCTCACCGCGATCGCCAACGACTACGGCTACGAGCACGTGTTCGCGCGCCAGGTCGACGCCCTCGGCAACGAAGGCGACGTCCTCATCGCGATCACCACGAGCGGCACGTCGAAGAACGTCGTCGCGGCCGTCGAGGTCGCCCGCAAGCGCGGCATGAAGATCATCGGCCTCACGGGTGCCAAGGGCGCGGCGTTCGTCGCTTCCTGCGACGGTGGCGTCGCGGTCCCGTCAACGGTCACCGCGCGCATCCAGGAGTGCCACATCATCATCGGCCACCTCCTGTGCGAGATCCTCGACGAGGCCTTCGTGCCCTCACCGGAGCTCGTCGTCGGCAATGGCCACGCGCCCGCCAAGGAGATGTCGCTCGAGCTCCTCACGCAGTGGCGTGACGCCCAGCGCGCCCGCAAGCGCACCGTGGTGTGGACCAACGGCGTGTTCGACGTCTTCCACATCGGCCACCTCGAGTCGCTGCGCGCCGCCAAGGCGTTCGGCGACGTCCTCGTCGTCGGCGTCAACGGCGACGCTTCGGTGAAAGCCAACAAGGGCCCCGAGCGCCCGATCTTCCCCTGCACCGAGCGCGTGCAGCTCCTCGCGGCCCTCGAGATCGTCGATGCCATCCTCGTGTTCGACGACCCGACCCCCGAGAAGGTCCTCGCCACCCTCAAGCCCGACGTCCACGTGAAGGGCGCCGACTACGCCAACAAGCCCATCCCCGAGCGCGCGATCGTCGAGAGCTACGGCGGCCGCGTCGAGCTCGTCCCCCTCGTTCCGGGCCGCTCGTCGACCGACACCCTCGCGCGCCTCACGTCGCTAAAGTGAGCTGACGTTGCCCCTTCGCCCCGCGCTCTTCCTCGATCGCGACGGCACTCTCATCGTCGACGTCGGCTATCCGCGCGACCCCGCGCTCGTCGAGCTCCTACCGGGCGCCGTCGACGCACTGCGCGAGCTGAAGCTGCGCTACGCGCTTGTCATCATCTCGAACCAGTCCGGCGTCGCGCGGGGGCGCATCACGCCCGCCGAGGCCGCTGCAGTGCACGCACGCACCGTCGAGCTGTTCGCGGCCGGGGGCGTCACGTTCGCGGGTGCGTACTACTGCTTTCATGGCCCGGATGACGGCTGCCGCTGCCGCAAGCCCGCGCCCGGCCTGCTCCTCGACGCTGCGCGCGAGCTCGACCTCGACCTCGCGCGCTCGATCATGATCGGCGACAAGCCTTCTGACCTCGAGGCCGGCGTTGCCGCGGGCTGCGCGCATGCTCTCGAGATGTCCGACTGGCGCACACTCCTCCCTCAGATTTCCGATGTTGCTTCGCTCGCTGCGCTGCGTTCAAAGTAGACGCATGCACAGGGCAGTTTGTTGGGGTTGGTGCTCGTCTCCGCGGCGTGTATCGACGAGGAAACGACCACGATCGCGCCGTACCTCGGACCATGCACCGGCGTGGCGAACTTCGCGTGCCTCCAGAAGATCGGCGCAGACGGCAAGACGACCAACTTCTTCGGACCGATCGAAGGGTTCACGTTCGTGTGGGGCGAGACGCGCAGGGTGACCTACTCCACGGAAGAGATCTCGAACCCACCGCAGGATGGAGGC
Organism: Kofleriaceae bacterium; assembly: GCA_033763475.1. Lineage (GTDB taxonomy): Bacteria > Myxococcota_A > Polyangia > Haliangiales > Haliangiaceae > JABFXX01. The sequence goes on along the minus strand of JANRKM010000030.1, from coordinate 4,200 downwards.
TCGCTCCGCTTCGAGCTCGTGGATAGCGAGGTCGTCGACGTCGCGGACCCCGCGGACGAGTTCACGATGTTCTTCTACGACCGCGGCGACTTGTGGTTCGACGCATCCCAGGTACCAGGGCGCGTCGAGTTCTTCCGCTATGAGATCGCCTGCGACGCCGCACTCTGCGAGGAGCTCGTCGATCACGTCGGCACGTTCCAGCTGCGGCTCCAGTTCGGCGCACCCGCCGGCGCCGTCGCGACCGCGCTTGCGATCGAGTAGATGCCGTGCACGCGCCGTGAGTGGCTGCGCACCGTCGTTGCTACGGCACTGATGGGCTGTGGCAGCGACCGCGGCCGGTTCGGCGACTTCACCATCGCGATCCAATCGTGGACGTTCCGGACCTCCACGTTCGCCGACGCATGCGCCCAGATCGCTTCGCTCGGCATCACCCGCCTGGAGCTGTCGCCCAGGGCGCACGGCGGATTTCCGCAGAACGATGACGAGATTGCCGCGCATCGCGCACTTCTCGCCGCACACGGACTCGAATGCCTGACCTCCGGGATCGAGCCGGTCAGCGTCGACGACGTGATGAATCGCGCCGTGTTCGACTACGCGCAGAAGCTCGGCCTGCGGACGATCATGGTCGATGCTCCACCCGACGCGCTCGACTCGCTCGAGCAGCTCGTCGCCGAATACGACCTGCGCATCGGCCTCCACAACCACGGCCCCGGCTCGCGTTACGCCACCATCGCCGACGTCGTCACCGCGCTCGACGGCCGTGACGCGCGTATCGGTGCTATCGTCGACACCGGCCACTTCACCCGCGCGAACCAGGACCCGATCGAGGCGCTACACACCCTCGCAGGTCGTGTGTACGGCGTGCACCTCAAGGATGTCGCGGGCGCCAACCCCGCGGCGTCCGACATGATCCTCGGCGAGGGTGTGCTCGACCTCGCGGGCGTCATTCGGACGTTGCGTGAGATCCAAATCCCCGCAGACGCCTCGATCTCCGTCGAGTACGAAGCGAATCCCGCGGGGCCTTACGAGGACGTCGCGGTGTGCCTCGCGAACCTCGAGCGCGCAATCGCCGGCTGAGCCTCGAACCCAAGCCGAACACACGGCTCTAGGTTTGCCCGTCTCGCCGATCGGACAACGTTACAACAACATGACTTAACAATCGAGACACGCGGACACGTCGCAACTGTTGTCTCTCATTCAAGATCGCATGATGCGATAGAGGCGTGTACGGGATATTCCCAACGAGGAAGCCGCCAGGCTCACATTTCCACCACAGTCCGATAGCGTGCGAGCAACGTACTCTCGTTCGGCTTCATCGAGGGTCAACGGCTCGTGGGGTCGTGCAGCACGCGGATTCGCCAGGCCCGAGATGATCGAGGCCAATGAGATCGGCTTCTGCTCGACGCTTACGTAGATCATCGTATTCGATCGGAACTAGACAGATTCCGGAGGCACCAAAGTTGACGGAAATGATCTAATAGTAGTAGACACGTATAGATGAGGTTACGTTCTGCGTCTATTGCGACATTGATCGCATCGTGCACTACTGGCTGTCAGTCACAGCCACCACCTATCGACAAAGACGTCGATGCGGCGTTGGCAGATCTACCCAATGCAAACATCATCCAACGCACAGATGATGGAATGCCATCGTTCATTACAGGAACACTTGCCTATCTTGGCGTACCGCTTTCAGGTAGCGATGCTGATGTAGAGCGCGAACTGCGTGGAGTATTATCCCCGGTAATCGCACCGTTTCATCTCCGTGTATCTGATCTCGTGCTGCGACGAGTGTCAACAGACGAGCAAGGAGCACGACATTTTCGATATCAGCAGACAGCGAATGGACTGTTTGTTGTAGGCGGCGATCTCATCGTTCACGTTGACTCGAAGGGAGTGGTTTTCGCAGTCAACGGCACAGCTCGTGGACAGATTGATCCCAACCTTGGAGTTTCGGGACGGCTTCTCGACGAAGCGGTCTCAATGGTCAATAAAGACCAGCGCTTCGTGAACTTCACACTCAAGGGTGAACGAGAAGTCTATCTCGTAACAGCGGACGGAAGCGTTCACCGCACATTCGAGATCTCTGCGAGGGGACAACGAGACGGTGTTCCGGCCGATGATCTTGTCTATGTGGATGCGACAACACTGAGCGTCGTCGACATTCATCCAAAGATCCACCAAGTTAAGAGCCGGAGAATATCATCAGCAAATAATACAACCACCCTGCCAGGAACACTCAGGCGCGTTGAAGGGCAGGGACCCATCAGCGAAAGCGTTGTTGATGGAACTTTCGTCAGTCTGGGGTTGGCCTATAATGCTTATGCGATGTTCTGGCTCCGCGACTCGTACAACAATCTCGGAGCGGACATTCTGTCAAGCGTGCACTATGACAATAACGTCTGCAACGCATTCTGGGACGGCACCCGAATCGTCTTTGGTGACGGAAATGGGACAACATGCTTCCCTCTGGGGCAGGCCGTCGATGTTGCTGCACACGAATTTACTCATGCAGTTACAGATTATGAGTCTGGTCTCGTTTACAGCAACGAATCCGGCGGCATGAACGAGTCTATGTCCGACGCGTTTGGCGCCTTCGTCGAAGCCTACGCTGACGGCGGGGACAACGGTACACTCCGGCTCTCGGAGCAGACATGGGCACTCGCTGAGGATGTGCGCACAACACCGCTGCGGTGGATGTGCGATCCGAGCCGAGATAATGCTTCAGCCGACTATTGGTATAATGGAGTTGGTTCACTTAACGTTCACTACAGCTCTGGCATTGGAAACTTGGCATTCTGCCTTTTGACACGCGGCGGTTCGCATCCACGTGGGGACTCCTCGGTTCTCGTCACCGGAGTTGGGATGGATAAGGCAATCAGGATATTGTACAAGGCGCAGCGTGATATCATAACCTCAAATGCAAACTACGCAGCCATTAGAACCGCCATGGAGCAGGCGGCTATTCAAACAGGTAACGATCAAGCGACTATTGATGCGGTGAGTTGTGCATGGGCTGCAGTCGGCGTTGGCAGTGTTCCGTCGGTCTGTGGTCGTAGCGACATTCTATGGCAGAATACAGATGGCACTGTCGCCGTCTGGACTATGAATAGAGGTTCCATCGTTGGCCAGTATTATCCAGGAGCCGTCACGTCCGACTGGACGCTCGGTGGAGTTGGTGAGTTCAACGGCGATGGAAAGTCTGATATCCTGTGGCGGAACACCAACGGCACCCTCGCTATCTGGCACATGAATGGTGGAACCAAGGTTTCGGATGGATATCCTGGCGTTATCGGAAGTGAATGGGCGCTTCTGGGTATCGGAGACTTCAACGGCGGCGGTTCGGATGACATCTTGTGGCGTCATACGAATGGTACCGTAGCAACCTGGATCATGAGTAACAGTTCGAAGGTCGGCGAGAACTACATGAGTACGCAGACAGCAACACTTGCCGGGATCGGCGACTTTGATCGCGACGGCATTAGTGACATTCTATGGAGAAACTCTAGCGGCACCGTCTCACTTTGGTTCATGAAGAACGGCACCATCAATGCGAGCGCTACCGTTGGGACTGAAAGTTCAGATTGGATGATCAAGGGCGTAGGAGATTTTAACGATGACGGGAAAGCTGACATTCTGTGGCGCAACATCGATGGGACGGTCGCTATTTGGTTCATGGATGGCGCAGTACACAATGGCGGCACGTACCCGGGACAACCAGGCAATGACTGGGTTGTCCAAAGAGTTGGCGATTTTGATGGAAACGGAACCAGCGATATCCTCTGGCGCAACACTAATGGGACTGTCGCCATCTGGTTCATGTCTAACGGATTGATCGCCAGTCAATCGTACCCTGGTGCACCTGGGAACGACTGGCAGATCCGTGGCGCGGCACAGTTCAACTGAAGCATCATCGATGCCTCAATGTAAGGGCCCTCGAATGGGGAAGTCGACCGATCATGACTTCTCGCGCGGTCTGATTACGTAGTTCCAGTCGCCGGGTACATGGATAGCGTGAGCGGCGCCGCGACGATCAGTTGGCCGCCGCGGTGTTCGCGCGCCCCCTGTGCCAGGGTAGTTGTCGCATGACGCTGGCGGCCTGAGCGCCGTCCGCGTTCTCCACCACCGTTCGCACGCGGGGGACCGAGGACCCATTGTCTCTTTACTCTGAAGGTTTCCGAAACCGGATGGTCGAACGAC
>JANRKM010000029.1:0-73354 GCA_033763475.1 Kofleriaceae bacterium | reverse complement strand
GTCGTTCGACCATCCGGTTTCGGAAACCTTCAGAGTAAAGAGACAATGGGTCCTCGGTCCCCCGCGTGCGAACGGTGGTGGAGAACGCGGACGGCGCTCAGGCCGCCAGCGTCATGCGACAACTACCCTGGCACAGGGGGTAGCCACGCAGCTGCCAAGATCACGGCGGAGTCAGTCGGATCACCTGGGACTCTTGATCGCGCAGCAAGCGCGCGGTTCGTTGACGTCCCAAGAGAGTTCGACTCCCGCCGCCTACGGCGTCGAAGTGCTGGCGTAGGTGAAGCGGCTCCCGAAGGGCGGGGCGTCAGGAGTGACCTCGTCGTAGATCAACCGGCTCCACATCAGCCCGTCGGCGCGGTAGGCAGCGGGGCTCGAGATCTCATCGACATCGATCAGCATGACCGCTGAATAGATGTCGTCACTCTCGACCGGCATGATCTCGGCGAGAGCTTCGGGGAGCGTGGGGAGTGTGAACGCCCCCGCATGGTCGGGCGGCATGATGATGTACCAATCGACCATCCGCGACCCACGATGCCGGGTCACGTCGATCAGGATCGCGTCGACGTTGGGGACCGTCGTGTCGAACGACCAGGAAAGGGTCGGCCCCGCGCTGGCCGCGACATCGAGGGCCATCGACGTGACCAGAGGTAACGGCGCGGTGGCGAGGTCTGTCATGATGGTGCCCTGAGAGGCGCCCCTCACCTGGTGGAAGTAGAGGCGGCGCTCCACTGCCCCGACCGCCTCTACGATCAGTCCCGCATAGATTTCGATCGCATGCTCCGTGGCGGGGATCGGCGTAGTGATCTGGATGTCTCCGGCGGACGCTTCGACCGAGCTGTGGCCGACGCCGCGCCAGACGTCGTCCACGAGCAGGCTCGCGTCGACGAACGCGCCCGATGTATCCGCAGGTGCATTGGTCAGCGAGAACGTCACGTTCGCCAGGGTCGTATCCCATGCCGGGAGCGTCACCGCGGTCGCGGACTTCGACACGCCGGGAAGGATCGACCAGGCAAGGGTGTTCAGGTTGGTATCCCTCAAGAGCGACAGCAGCGTGAGGTCGCCGGCGACCTCCGGATCCCGGACGTAAAGCGGGATCGAGAGCGATGATGAAACCCCGCTGGCAGAGACGCCCGCGCCGGTATGCGTCATGAAGTGGACCGCCGGCCCAGTGAAGGACGGAATCGACAGGGTCAGGTTACCGACAATCGTTGGGGTCTTGTCTTCCGGCGGTACGGCGAAACGGAGGGTCTCGCCTGGCAAGACGCCGACGATGGTCGCGGGGTAGATGTCGTCATCGGGCGCGGTATAGACGACCGACACCATGCCGCCCGCAGGGACGTCGACGGAGGCCTTGCCGGCGTCATCGGTGACCGCTTGTGCGACGAAGGCTCCCGACGTGTCGTGGACCAGCACCGGCACCGCGGTGACCGGGGTTCCGCCGTGCGTCACCTCGACGTTCACGGGAGGGGGAGGGCCGGTGTCGGGAGAGGCCCCGTCGATCGGGTCCGCAGCGTCGGGCGTCGTCATTTCATCGTGTTTTCCGCACGCGGCCAGCGCGGAGACCATCACCGTGAAGAGCAGCGGTCGCATGTTGCCAGTGTGCCTCAGGAGCTGACCGAGGTGTGCCCCTCCAGCGTCGGGGGTCAACGGCACAACGTGCGCAGCATGCCCACGACCCTGATCACCAGCTGCTTCGCCGCAACAAGTTCGGACTCGGGGACTGCGTGTAACAGCCTGACCACGTCGATGATCGTCGCGGCGCGCGCTGTGCCCCGACAAGACGTCCAGGCGCAGCTCGCGCTCGAGGCGCGCGCCCTCGCCGATGTGTTCGAGACCGCCGATAAGCTCGAGGGCACCGCCGCGTTCGTCGCCAAGCGCCGCCGCGGATCACCGGCGGCGCCGGCGACCTTGGGGCCTGAGCGCGGCCGGCGTGGCTCAGGTCGGCTGGAACACGAACGGGTAGTTGACGACGACCATGCCGCCGCCTTGCGGCTTGGGGAACACGATCGTCCGCACCACGCCCTCGAGGCAGGCGTCGACGTCGGGGTGCAGGCTGGTGGTCGTGGCCACGTGGTCGACGTGGCCGTCGGCCTTGACCGTGAACTTCAGCGCAACCTTGCCCGCGAGCTGCGGCTCGGCGACCAGCTGGCGCTCGTAGCAGGCGCGGATCTTCACGAGCTCGCGCCGGATGAGGCGCCGGATCACGTCGCGATCGAGGCCGGCGAACGACGTCGGGTCACCGACGCGGATGCGGGGACCCGATGGCCCCGAGCGGCCGCCGCTGCCACCACCACCCGTGCCTTGGCCGATCGTGCCCGTGCCGATCGTGCCCCAGCCGACGCCGATCCCGCCGTACGTCGTCCCGCCCCACACGCCCGCGGGACCGGAACCCTGCAGGACGCCGATGACCGCGTAGGTCGCGCCGCCGTAGGTCGCGCCGCCGTAGGTCACCCCGACCCCGTTCTCCGGCTCCGGCGCCGGCTCGGCGCTGGCGACGGTGGGCGGCGCGGCGCCGGGCGGGGAGCTCGGCTGCGACGACGTCCAGCAACCGGCGAGCACGGGCATCACGAGCAGCGGGCGGCGCATCCCGGCGTGATGCCACCGCCGGCGCCGCGGATCAAGTGCTCATGCGTGCCCACGCCGCCAACCGTGGAGCAGAAGGAACAAGAGCGTGGCAAGCTCGCCGCGGCCGTGACCGACGCGTGCACGGCGTCGTGGAAGTCCGACGCCGCGGCATGCGTCCTCAGGTCCACGATGGACGACATCGAGGGGTGCTACGTCTACCTCGACGAGCCGGCCGCCAGCACCTCGCGACGCTCATCAAGGAGGCGGTCACGAACCTGGTCACCCCCACGACGCCCTGACTCGTCGCGGCCGGACACGCCTCGCGCCGATCATCTTCGCGATGAAGGTGAAGACCCCGGAGTCGGTGATGACCACCAGCTTCCTGTTCCTCATGCCGCTCACGTTCGCCAGCAACATCTTCGTCGGGCTCGGCGCGATGGCGACCGTAGCGACCATCGGCGAACAGGCGGCCGCGCGGGGCTTCGCGATGCTGGTGCGCGGATACAGGCAGGCCGCCTCCCGCGGTGGGCTACGGCGTAGGGTATTTCGTCGCTAGCAAGTCGGGAAGCCTCGGAACGGTCGCCTTGATGCGTGCGATCAGGGCGGAGGCCTCGGCCCCGGCCGTGCTCTGGCTGTCCCACTCGAGCAGAACGCTCTCTGCGGTCCCTTGCATGATTCGTAGGGACTCAGAGGTCCCGCCGGACAGCCCCTCCGTGACTCGCTTCGCCGAAGCGGGCAGCTTGCTAGCGAGGTGCTCGAGGTCTCGCCAGTCGTCGGCCGACAGCGCGATCGTCTCCTGAGCGATCGTGTCGCCATAGACGTCCACCACGATCGAGCCACCGCCCGCGGCGAGTCGGATCGTATAGCTGCGGTGGTACTGCGGCGGGACCGATTTGTCGTGGAAGGAGTACTCGATCGTACGTTCGGAAACGGGGGCCCTCTCGCTCGAGGGCGGGACGCTGGGCGGATTCACGCGGTTCTCGCTTTCCTGCGCCGGCCGGGTGGCACGGCATGCGAGCAATAGGCCGAGGGAGGCGATGACGATACGCATCCATCAACCATAGCTCGACGCAACTGACTTGCCGTGCCCTTCGTGTCTCTTACCGTGGGCTGTTTCTCGTCGATGATCACGCCAAGCTCCATCTGTCGCCGAAGGATCGTTGGCTTCCGTCACTCTTCGAGACCGGAGCCGCTGACAATGAAGTGCGAGCTAGCTTCGCCCGGAACGAAGCAGACGCGGATGCTCGCTGCTCTGGGCTCGTGCTCGAGGTCACTGGATCACGGTGGCCAGATCAACGGCCCCGCACCTGCGGCTACTCGCTGCGTTGGCACGAACGTCTCGGGCGACTACGCCACCCTCCAGGCCCATGCGAAGCACCTGTGAATCGTGGGACAAGGCATGGATCGCACGGTGCCCCGCTGAGGTCAGTTGTCCCTCGTGATCTGGGTGCCCACTGGATGATGCACTTGTCGGCATGATGCGCTGCGAGATCTATGGTTTCGCGGATCTAGCTCGATTTAGATCTGGCCCGGTCGCTGCACGACGGTTCGGACATGTTGAGGGCCATCGCAGCTATCCTGTTCGTGTCGGCGGTCGGTTGTGGCGCGGAGCAGCCGGGCGAGGACCCGAACGACCAGCCGCCCACGCTGGAGGTGCTGAGCCCCTCGCGCGGCACCCAGACCCAGGGCGGCCAGGTGACCGTTACCGGCCGCGTCACCGACGACAAGAAGGGCGTCAAGGTGAACGTCAATGGCACCGAGGTGACCCCCGCTGCCGACGGCTCGTTCCTGGCGACGGTCGAGGTGGCACCCGGCGTCTCTATCATCGAGACCCACGCGATCGACTCGCACGGCCACGACATTCGCGATGCGCGCTCCGTGATGACCGGCTGGCTCGTCCCCACCGACGGCACGCTCACCTCACAGCTCGCCGCTGCGGTAAGCCCGCAGGTGCTCACCAAGGTCGGCAACGTGCTCAGCACGCAGGCTGAAGCGATCGACTTCAACGCCGCCGCCTTGGCGATGAACCCCGTCTATAACAACACCAGCTGCCTCGGCGCGGTGCTCGACATCGAGAGCGTCGCCCTTTCCAACATCGACGTCGCATTAACCCCGACGGCGGGCACGCTCGATGCCCACGTCACCATCGATAACGTCGAGATCGTCGTCAACGCGAAGTACAGGGTCGCGTGTGCCGGCGGCTCCACGACGATCCGCGTGAGCACCACGCAGGCTCACATCAACGGTGGCCTCGCTCTGGCGGTCAGCGGCGGCAAGCTCTCGGCCACGCTGCCCACCTCGTCGGTGCAGCTCGACGGCTTCAATATCGACATCGGCGGCATCCCGGGCGCACTCGAGAGCCTGATCCGCGGCGAGGTCCGCAAGGCCGCCGAGAAGGCGATCACCAACGTCATCCGCGACAAGGTCCCGGCGCTCGCTAACGATGCGTTCGCGAACCTCCTGACCGCGCCGTTCAGCGCCGACCTCCTCGGCACCACTACGACGGTAACCGCCACTCCTGGCCACATCGTCGTTTCGCCCCAGGGCCTGTTCGCCACGGTCAACACCCAGGTCGTCGTCGCGGGCGGCGAGGGCGGCATGTTCGTCCAGCAGGTCGGCGCGGTCTCGCAGTCGATGATGGGGACCACGGGTGTCGGCGTCGCGGTCGCCAACGACACGATCAACCAGCTGTTCGCGGGCATGTGGGCCGCGGGCGCGCTCGAGCAGACGATCTCGCTCGAAGCCATCCCGGCGCTCCGCGCGTTCCTCGGCAGCGACGCGGCTGCGCTCGACATCAAGTTCGCGCTGCCGCCGACGGTCTCGTCGAGCACCGGCGCGCTCGAGCTCGCCATTGGCGACATGATGCTCGACGTCAAGGACGCCTCGGGCAACGAGATCCAGAAGATCGCGATGTCGATTCGCACCTCGCTCGACATCGCCCCGAGCCAGGCAGGCACGCTCAAGCTCAAGGTCGGCGCCCCGGAGATCTTCGCCCAGGTGCTGACCCAGGCCGAGGTCGATTTCCCGCTGACCGACGCGCAGTTCGAAGGCATCATCGGTGGCGCCTGGGGTCTCGTCGAGGGCCAGGCGAACGAGGCGCTCGAAGGCATCGCGCTGCCCTCGGTGATGGGTGTCTCGCTCGGCACCCCCACGGTCGATGGGCGCGACGGCTTCCTCATCGCGGATGTGCCGGTGCAGTGACCGAAGCGGCGAGGAAGCAGCCCTTCACGAGCGGCAGCTCGCGCTTCGATTCGTACTAAAGTGGCTTGGTCGCGACGAACAGGTCGTAGTTCGTGCCACCAAACCGCGAGAGGTACAGGACGCAGTTGTCCGCGGACACCCAACTCGGAGAATCCGTCTCGGCCGTGTTGATCGTCGGCCCGAGGTTGACGGGGGCGCCGAACGCCGTGACTACCGACGAGCGGGACATCACCCAGATATCGTTTCCGCCACTGCCGCCTGCCCGGTTCGACGTGAAATACATGGTCAGCTCGTCGGGGGTCAGGGCCGGGTAGTCCTTCGCTCCGTTGCCCACGAGGTCCGTTCCCTCGACCAGCTGCGGCGTCATGAAAGCGCCATCCACGCGAGCCGCACGATACAGCTCGGATGCGCCGTTTCGAGATGATACGAAGTAGACCGCGCTGTGGTCCGGGAGGACAAACGGGGCAACTTCAGAGGTCCCGGAGTTCAGCGAGCTAACGTCGGAGAGCGCGGAGAAGCCGACACTGGTCGAGGCGCGAGTCGCCGACGCCAGGTGCCAGCCGGCGCCCCGGGTGACCTCGGCGTACAGCGTGAGGCCATCAGCCGTGGTGATAGGGCGGCTGTCGTTGCCGCTGGTGTTGACTCCAGCCAGCAGCGCAGGCGCGCTGAACGTCGCGCTCGTCGACGTACGGGTGGAAAGGAAGATATCGATCATGCCCGTACCGCCCATGCGATCGCTCGCGAACATGATCTGAAGCTCGTCCGGGCTCAGGCTCGCGTGGTAGTCGTTTGCCGACGAGGCCAGCTCGGGTATCGCGACGGGGGCACCGAATGGTTTGTTGGGATCGCATCGGGGGCCGGAGGAATCGGCAGGCGCGACATCCACAGGCGGACCGTCACTCGGCCGCGGTGCATCGGGCTCGAGATCCTTCACGTCTCCGCATGCACCGCATAGAGCGAGCCCGAGCACCATACGTACCATCGGACCAGTATGCGCCAAGTAGGGCAGCCTCGATCAAGCTTCGACACCTGGAGGAACGTCTCTGGTGCGAGCGCGACGCCGGCTGCTAGGGTGCGGCGCCATGGCGGATCTCCACGATGCGGCGCTGAAGAACGACGTGGCTGCGATCAACCGCTTGCTGCGACAAGGTGCGGACATTCAGGAGGGCGACAATAACGGATGGACCCCGCTCCATTGCGCCGCGCAGGCGAACGCGATCAGGGCGGCGGTAACGCTGCTCGATCGCGGCGCGCACGTCGATGCGGTCGATCGGTTCGGCGGCACGGCACTCGTTCGCGCGGTCTTCGAACAACACGTCGAGATGGTGACCCTGTTGCGCGAGCACGGTGCAGATCCGTTGCTCGGCGCCGCGCAGCTCGCGCGGCTGCGCGGGGGCCCCGTGAAGGCGTGCTTCGACGATCTACCGGCCGAGGTGCCGGTATACGAATACCAGCCCGCCACCGTGACGCGCAGCGGGCGGATTCCCGCGGGGCCGGTGGGCGAGCGCTGGCAGCATGCGCATGCGCGGCTGTGGAAGCTGCTGGTTCCGGCGAGCGGTGCGGCACCGACGCTGCAAGGTGAGCTCATCCGCTGCACGGGACGGCTCGCCGACGAAGCGCTCCGCAATGGGAACGTGAACTGGGGACCGGCGTTCAGCGCGATGGCGGAGCTCGTCGAGCGCACGCTCTGCGACGAGACGGTGCTCGGTGACGTCGATATCGGTCGCGCCCGAGCAGCGAGCCGGCAGGTCCGCGGCGGCGGTGTGCCCGTCCTGGGCGACCCCGGGGGACCGTACGACACGTTGGCCGAGCTCGCGGTGGCGTGGTGTGCCGCGCGCGCCGAGCTCATCGCATATCCGAGCCCTGATCCGGCGTCGGCGAGATGAGCTCACGATCGACGGTGATCGGGGCTTCGGCCCGTCTCTACAAGCGATAGAAGCGCTTGCCGTCGGGGGTGTGGAAGGTGTGGCTACGGCCGTCGCGCGAGTCGAGCTCGACGAAGCCGCTTGTCGCGCGCGCCACGCCGAGCGCCGCCTCGAACAACTGTAAGCGGACGTCCGCGCGCTCGGCCGCCTCCTCGGCGATGCAGAGACAGGTGAGCGAGGTGACATCGTCGAGCAGTGACGCGAGCTTGCGGTTGCCGCGACTCGGACGACTGATCTCGAGGATGAAGCGAAGCTCTCGTATCGCTTGGGCATGGTCACCGCGCGTCACGATCACGGGAACGGGGCAACGCGCACCAACTACCTCGCCGAGCGAGCGCTCATCGGGGGCCGGCGCGGATCGCGCGAACACGCGGACGGTCGTGATCACCGCCGGATCGGGTACTCCTACTGCCGCGCCCCGGCAAGCGATGTCGTCCCTCGAGCGCAATCCCTTGCGATGACAGCGGCCTTGGCCTCGGGTCGCCCTCGTCTACGCGGTGTGGCTGCTCGTGGGGACGATCGCGGTCCTCGTCGTCGACAGCAGGCCGCTCGACATCGCGGTCGCGTGCAGCTGTTGGTCCTACCTCCGCTCGAACCCAGATACCGGCGTCGCGGAGGCACAGGTGCGCGAGCTCGTCGGATCGGGAACCGCACGCCGGATCCACTGCCAGGGCGTGCCGTCGACGCGCTCCGACTCTGCAACGCGCGGCGCGCTATGACGGTCGGTTCGGCGCTAGCATGGACTTCGTGGGGCCTCGGCATACCGCGCTCGCGCTACTCGGGTTGCTCGGCTGTGGGCGCCTTGGCTTCGAGGCGCCTGGCGATGGTGCGATCGCGCAGGATTCCGTTATCGCCGATGGCGCGGTCGGCGACCTGCTACTGCATGTCAAGTTCGATGGTGACAGCAGCGACGTCGCCGGGGGACGAGTGTCGACATGCATCGGCTGCCCCCTGATGTTCACGGCATCGCCGGTCGGGGCGGGGCAGGCAGTCCGGCTCACGGGGGCCGAGTGCCTCGAGTACGCCGATGACCCGCTGCTTCGCCCTGCGTCGTTCACGCTCGCGGCCTGGTTTCGCATGGCGGAGATGCGCACCTCAGGGATGATCGGCAAGGCGTTCGACGCCGACGTGTCCGAGGCTAACTCCTATGAGTTCTGGGTCGCCCAGTGGCGGCCAGGTACACTTCTCGACGGCCGATGTCTCGACGCCGTTCGTCTGGTCTGGCGGGATCTCGGCAGGGACCTGGTATCACGTCGTCGGTACATTCGAGAGCGGGACCAAGAGCCTCTACATCGACGGCATCGAACGCATGACGGGAACCGCTTCGGTCACCAGCTACGACGCCGAGCCATTCCGGATCGGGTGCGATCGCGGGACGGGTGAGATCCAGAACTTCTTTGTGGGCGACATCGACGACGTACGGCTGTACGGCCGTGCCCTCGCGGCGAGCGAGGTCGCCGCCCTCGCCGCGGTGCCGCCCTGAGGTGTCGACGGTCAGAGGCAGTCCCAACTCGCGCCGCTGGCGAACACGTAGAGTCGACCGTCATCTCCGAGGTCGACACCGAAGCTGTCGTCGAGACCCGGACGCGGCTGCCGGCGCAGCGCGGCCACCAGATCGTCCGCAGCGAGGGACGCCGGCGTTGCGCCCGGCAGATAGTCCGCTAGGGCCTGGTCTGGCGGGAACCTCGGGTGCCATCGAAGCCTGATGCTACGCGCGTGGCTGCGCGAGCGCCCCGGGCGCGAGCGTCGCTTCCGCCGTTTCTCAATGACGTGTCGGCGACTCGACGATGAACGTCAGGTAGTTGTCGGCTACATCGTGCTCAGCCGCGAAATGTCCGGCAGGGCATGGCAGTAGCCGGTTCATTGTCCGGAGCCCGTTGGGGAATACGGATTGCTTTCCTCGAGGGCATGACTCTTCGCGACCTCCAGCGCCATGCCGTGGACGGCATCAAGCGCCATGCCCTCCGTATGTCGGTCGCCTCGCGGCGCGCGCAGGCTCACATCCTCACCGAATACCTGTGGAGCGAGGAGGGGGCCGAGACCGCTGCCCTGCACCGAACCTCGGACGCTGCGCCCCCGGCGTGGGTCGAGAAGCTCGTTGCGAACCAACTCGCGGATGAGCAGCGACACGCCGCACTCGTGCGCGAACGCCTGCTGGCACTCGGCGCTCCCATCGATCGCCATCCTCCGCGTCTGGTGCGCGCCAAGTTGTGGTGGATCGAGCGCGCGACCGCCCGCTACATGCATGCGTTCGCGGCCGGACCGGCGGTCGTGCTGCTCGCGATCGCGGCGCAGCTCGAGGGCACCGCCGTGCGCATGTTCAGCCGCCACCTCGCCGTCCTCGAGGAGCGCCGCCCGAGCGATCCGATCACCACGATGCTGCGCACGATCGTCGCCGACGAACAACGCCACGCGAAGTCGTGTGCGACGGCGGTCGATCGCCTCGTGCGCGACGATGAGCGCGCCGCGCTCGAGAGCCTCCGCGAGACCATCGCGAGGATCGACCGTTCCTTCGGCGTCACGATCTCGGTGGCGTTCTGGTCCGTCATCGCCATCGGCGTCGCATGCGATCGCCTGGAGGCCGTTCGTGCCCTCCTGCTCGCGCCCTCCTCGACCGGGTCCTCCGTCGCGGCGCGAGGTGCGGCATGAGTCCCCTGCATCGTCGACGGACCTCTCCGCGCGTCGCGATCATCTCCGATACCGTGGACGACACGAACGGTGTCGCGATCGGGCTGCGCCGACTCGTCACTGCCGCACGCCGCGCAGGCCACGAGCTACACCTCGTCGGCGCAGCGCGGGCCGGCGTCGTAGACGAGGTCGTGCGCATTCCCGCGGCGATGAACGTGTGCCTGCCGATTTACCCCGACATGACCTGGAGCGTCCCCGAGCTGCCCGCATTAGCGGCGTGGCTCGGACGCTCCGTAGATCTGGTGCAGATCGCGACGCCCGGTCCCGTCGGCATCGCCGGCCTCATGGCAGCGCGCATGCTCGGCCTCCCGGTGATCGCGCAGTACCACACCGAGGTCGCCGAGTATGCGGCGCGAATGACCGGGTTGTCGATGGTGCGCGCGCTCGTCGAGCCTCTCGTCGCCTGGTTCTACAAGCAGGCGGATGTCTGCCTCGCACCCTCGGAGGCGGTCGCCGCGCGCCTGGCCGCGTTCGGGATCGCCGAGCAGCGCGTGTGGAGAATCCGGCGCGGCGTCGATCGCGAGCTGTTCCATCCCTCGCGCCGCGATCGCCGCGCACTCGCTCGGTTCGGCGTCTCCGGCGACGCACCGGTCGTGCTCTACGTCGGACGTCTCTCGAAAGAGAAGAACCTCGAGGCGCTCGTCGCCGCGTGGGCGATCATCCATCGCGCGCGTCCCGATGCGCGCTTACTCGTCGTCGGTGGCGAAGGGCCGCTCGTCGGAACGTTCACGGCGCCGGGGATCGTCGAGACCGGTGGGCTCTACGGTGAGGAGCTCGCGACGGTGTTCGCATCTGCCGACGTCTTCGCGTTCCCGAGCGAGACCGAGACGTTTGGTAATGTCATCGTCGAAGCAGCGGCGAGCGGTCTGCCGGCCGTTGTGGCCGCGGCAGGCGCCGCACACGAGCACGTCGTCGACCAGGTCACGGGAACGATCGTCGAAGGCCGTGACCCCGCGCAGCTTGCGGCCGGCGTCCTGCGACTGATCGAGGAGCCGGGGCTTCGCGCGACCATGCGTGCCGCCGCGCACGCGCATGCCGCGCGCTACGACCTCGCTGCCGCCGTCCGTGCGACCTACGACATCTACGGGCGCGTCATGGCCGACCGCCTCGCGCTCCTGGAGGCGGCCTCGTGACGATCTCGGTGGTCATCGAGAGCTGGAACATCGACGACGATACCGCGGGGCTCGGCCGGCTACTCGAGATCCTCGCGCCGCAGGTGGTTGCGGTGGGGGCCGAGGTCGTGATCTCGCATGTCGGCATCTCCGCCTCGGCGCGAACGGCGCTGGACGCGCGCCTCGGCCGCGCGATCACCTGGGTCGAGCTCGCGCCGAGCGCGACCTACTACGATCACAAGAACGACGGCTTCGATGCTAGCACCGGTGAGATCGTCGCGTTCGTCGACGGTGACTGCCGCCCGAGCCCCGGCTGGCTCGCCGCACTGACCGCCCCCATCGCTTCGGGCGCGGCCGTCGTTGCAGGCGCGACCTCGTACGAAGGCGCACTCGCGCCCCTCGCGAACGAGCTCGACTTTCCCTACTTCGATGGCCAACACAAGACGCGCAGCTTCGCGGCTACCTCGGAGCAGCCGTCGGCGACCGTGCGCAACTTCTTCGCGAACAACGTGGCGTTCGCACGCTCGGCCTTTGCCGCGCGCCGGTTTCCCGAGCTCGCGCCGATGTTCCATGGCCAGTGTCAGGTGCTCGCACTCCAGCTCGTCGAGGCCGGCATTCCGATCATCTACGCACGCGACGCGCGCGTGACGCACGCGTGGCCCGGCAGCGTCGGTGAGTGGGTTCACGTTCGGCTCTTGCGCGGCGCCGATACGAGGCAGCTCTTGCCGCACGTGCTCGCGACGTATGCGCCGCGCGCGAGGGCCGTCGCGATGAAGCTCGGCCCGCTACCCGCGCTCGCGATCCTCGGACTTCGCATGTTCACCGGAACCCGGGCGGCACTGCAGCGTGGTCCGGCGCTGCGGGGGCTCGCCTTGGTCGCGGGCGTCACCGCGGTCGATGCGCTCGGCGCAGCCGCGGCACCTGCGGTGTATCGCGTGCTCGGAGCGACGTGACGATCGAGCAGCTGCTCGCCGCGGTCGGCATCTATGCCGGTACGTTCGTCGTCGGGGCGATCAGCAGCATCCTTCCGATCGTCTGCATCGAGGTCTTCGTCGTCGCCGTGGCGGTCACGACACCTGCGGTCGCGGCGGTGCCGCTCGTGATCCTCGCGACGTGCGGTCAGGTCCTCGGCAAGCTCCCCGTATTCTTCGCGATGCGCAGGCTCGCGTCGCTGCCGGGCCGTCATCGTCGACACCTCGATCGCGCGCAGCGGTGGCTGGCACGCCCGGGCACACATCCGACGCTCGTACTCGCGGCCAGCGCCGTCTTCGGTCTGCCACCGTTTTCGCTGGTCGCGACGGCAGCCGGTGCGCTCGGGATCTCAGCGCAGACGTTCTGTCTCGTCATCGCCGCCGGCCGCGCTGCACGCTTTTCGATCTTGATCGCGGTCGCTTCGCAAGCGGGTTGAGACCTGGACCGAAGCCAGCGACGAAGCAACAGGCGGGGAGTCGAGACTCGTGGAAGGCCACGCCGGTCGTCGGGAGCGCGGCATCGCTGTCAGCGCGAGCTGATCAAGGCCACGAAGCGCGAGGAGCGCTACGGCGCGCGTTATGCTAGGGAGGATGCGAACTGCTCTCTCGGTCGTGCTGGTGGCAACCGTCTCCCTGGTGGGTTGCTCGAAGAAAGACGAGGCGCCCGCCAAGAAAGACGAGGCGCCCGCCAAGAAGGACGAGGCGCCCGCCAAGAAGGACGAGCCGGCGGCGGCCGTGAAGCCACCGCCGGCGCCGCCAGCTCCTGCGTCAGCCGATGCGGCGCTGGCGCCGCCCGCCGATGCGCTGGTCGAGCACGACCTGTCGCCGCAGGGCGCGGCCTGGGCGGGCTGGACGGTGAAGGCGCCCGTCGACGGCCGGCTCGAGGCCGACGACGGTACCGTCAAGGGCGGCATCGCGATCCGCTGGGGCAACGGTGCCGGCGCGATGGGTTTCGCCCAGAAAAAGATCGACTTCAACGCGAGAAAGCGCGAGTTCCAGGCCACCGGCGACACCAAGGTCGATCGCGAGACCGCCGATCAGCTCGACGCCACCATGACGATGATGGGCACGTCGCTCAAGTGCTTCTACCAGAACCGCAAGATCGGCGGTGTCCAGGTCGGGTGCTGGACGGTGTCGTGCGTGTCCGACGACGCAGCTCTCGCGCGGGCGCACGAGATCTGCGCTTCGCTCGGCAAGAAGTAGCGGCAGTCCCGCGGAGGCTCATGCGCGCTCGCTGTAGATGTTATCGTCGCCTGTAGCGTGTGGGATGTTGACCGCCTGACGAGAGCGGGCTCCGAGGCGTGGCCTGGGATCGTGGTCCCACGCGAGGTGATCGAGGAGCTCGCACGCGAGCGCTCGACGGGCGAGGAGGATGACCGGATCGAGGCCGCCGACCTGTACCTCGCGATCGCGCTCGAGCGTGGCGAACACGCGGCGCTCCACGTGTTCGAGCGCGTACTCGTACCGGGCATGCGCGCCGCGCTCGGACGAGCGTGCACCGCCCCGAGCGTGATCGACGAAGTGATCCAGCTCGTCCGCGTGAAGGTGCTCGTCGGTAGCACCGACGCGCCCGCAAAGATCCGCTCGTACACCGGCCGTGGGACGCTGCTCGCGTGGCTGCGCGTCACGGCGATGAGGACGCTGTCGAACCTCGCGCGTGGCGAGCGTCGTGCCCCCGGATACGACGCGCCGGCGCGATCGGTGCTCGATGTCGCTGGCTCGGTGTCGTGGCCTTCCCCGGAGCGGCTGCTGCTCGGCGAGCGCTACGGAAGCGTGCTGCGAGAGGCGCTCGGCACCGCGATGCGCGAGCTGCCGCCTCGCGATCGCACGCTGATGCGGCTGCATTACGTCGAGGGGCTCGCCCTCGAGCGAATCGCCACCGTATATGCGGTCCATAAATCGACGGTGTCGCGCTGGCTGTCGGGCGCGCGCGAGGAGCTCTTGCGTCGCGCGGTGGCCGCGGTCCGGGCCGAGGTCTCCGTCGCGGCCGATACCGAGGAGCTCGAGAGCCTGTGCACGTATCTGTGCAGCCGGCTCGACCTGAGCTTGTCGGGACTGTTCGCGTCGCAGTCACAGCAACAATGACGTGCCCGACCGACGAGGAGCTCGCCCGCGTGGTCGACGGTACCGCCAACGCTGACGAGCGTGCTCGCGTGCTCGCGCACGTCGACGAGTGCGGGGCGTGCTTGCAGGCGCTCGCCGGCGCGGCGGCGAGCGATCAGCAGGCGGCGCCGGTTCCGGCGGTGGGCGATCGCCTGGGCCGCTTCACGATCACGGGTGTGCTCGGCGTCGGCGCGATGGGCGTTGTCTACGAGGCACGTGACCCCGAGCTCGAGCGCGTCGTCGCACTGAAGCTCCTGCGCGGGGACCGCGATCTCAGCGGCGAAGAGGCCGTCACGAGCCTGCGCGCCGAGGCCAGGTCGCTCGCGCGCGTGACGAGCCCGCATGTCGTCGCGGTTCACGACATCGGCGCCGCGGGCGGCCACGTATTCATCGCGATGGAGCGCATCGCTGGGGTGACGCTGCGTGTCTGGCTCGACGCGCGTACGCCGGCGTTGCGCGACATCGTCGGCGCGTTCGTACAAGCGGGACGGGGCCTCGCCGCTGCTCACGATGCGGGCGTCGTCCATCGCGACTTCAAGCCGGCCAACGTTCTCGTCGGTGATGACGGCCGCGTGCGTGTCGGCGACTTCGGGCTCGCGCGCCGCCAAGCGATTGCCGATGGCGTCGCGACCTCTCCCGACGGCGCCGTCAGCACGCACAGTGTCGCGGGAACGCCGGCGTACATGGCACCCGAGCAGCTCCGCGGCGAACCCGTAACGCAGCGCTCCGACCAGTACTCGTTCTGCGTCGCCCTCGCGGAAGCGGTGACGGGAACACGGCCCGAGCGCGGCGCGACGAAGGTCGCGAATCGCGCCGGCATTCCGGATCGCCTCGCGGCCGCGATCGAGCGCGGGCTCGCCGCCGACCCCGCAGCACGGTGGCCCGAGATGGCGGCGCTCGTCGCTGCGCTCGAGCCGTGGGCCGGTCCCGGCCGCCTGCGTGCGCGCATCGGTCTCGGCGTTGGCCTCGGCATCGCCGCGCTTGCCGGTGCGGCGATCACGCTGCGTGCAACCGCACGCGAGCCCGCACCACGCTGCGACGACGGCGAGCAGTCGATCGCAGAGCTGTGGTTACCCGCACGCAGCGCTCAGCTCGCGAAGGTCCTCGGCGACGGCGCGCACGCAGAGATCGCGCGCAACCTGACACGCTTCTCGTCGCGCTGGGCGTCGACCTCGAACCTGGTCTGCAAACAAGGCCGGGCCGCACGCGCGGGCGCGGCGCAGTGCCTTGCGGTCCAGCGCACGCAGGCCGACGAGCTCGTACGCGGCATCGCGACGCTCACTCCGACGCAGGTCGATATCGCACGCGGTGCGATCCTCGCGCTGCCTGATCCGGATCGCTGCCTGCGCGAGGGCGCGACGGTATCGCCGCTGCCGATCGCGATGTCGTTCGAGAAGCGGCTTGCCGAGGTGCGCGCGGAGCACGAGCTCGGCAAGACGAAGGAGGCGAAGGCGCACGCGATCGAGCTGGTGGCGCAGACCCATGCCCTCGGGCTCCGCTCGATCGAGCTGCGTGCGCGCATCCTGCACGGGCGCACCGAGGAGATCCTCGACGCGAAAGCGGCGATCGGCGTGCACCTCGAAGCCAGCACTCTCGCGCTCGAGCTCGGCGACGACTGGTCGCTCGTCGATACCTGGAACGGCCTGGTTCACGCGCACACACGCCTCGGCCGCCACGACGTCGGGGAGCTCCTGTTCGCGCAAGCGAACGCGTTGCTCGTCCGGCTCGGTGGCGATCCAGCGCGCGCGGCCGCGCTCGCACTCGGCCTCTGCATTGGTGGCTGGCAGCGTGGCCCGGACTTCACGGCCGCCCGCACCGCCTGCGCGGCGGCGCGGAAAGCGATCCTCGCCGACGGGAACGACCCCGACGACGTGCGCACGACGTGGGTTGCGACCGAGGAAGCGAACATCGCCGTGATGTCGGGGCGGTACGACGAGGCGATCGCGACGTACCAGGCGAACGTCGCCTACCGCACCCGGCGCAAGTACCGGCCCGATCATCACGCGAACCTCGCCGACCGCAACAACTGGGGCATCGCGCTCGTCGAGGCGAAGCGCTACCGCGAGGCGATCGCGCACCTCACCGACTTCGTCGCGCTCGCGCCCGACGCGCTCGACGCGTGGAACTACCTCGCGACGAGCCACAAGGCGCTCGGTGACGGCGCCGGGGCGCTGGCTGCGGCCAAGCGCGCGCTCGCGATCGTCGAGCGTGGCACCGACGTCGCCGCGCTGTGCGCCAAGGCGGTCGAGACGACGGACTACGCGATCGCCGCCGGCAACACCGCGGCCGCGCGCGCGATCGCCGCGCGCGTGAAAGCAAGGTGCACGGGGCAGTCAGCGACCAAGCTCGCGAAGCTCGTCACTTCGCGCTGAGCGTGTAATGAAGTTGCGGGCACCACTCGTCCGCACGAACCTTCACCGTGTAGCGGCCGGCGGTCGGTCCCTCGACGATCGACGCCTCGGCCACACCGGGAATCGAGTCGGCCCACTGTCCTGACTCCACGGGCAGCTGCGGCTTCTCGACGAGTGTCCCGCCGGCGGGATTGAAGAACCCCCAGCTCCAGTTCGAGCACTTCGTCGCACCGGTCGACGTGGCGGCGATGTCAAACGTGATCTTCTCGCCCGCTGCGAGGTCGATGAACCAATCGTGCGTCTCGCGGGCGTTGATCTCGACCTGATGCGAGTCGCCGCGCTTGAGCTCCGTGGGGCCACTCGGGCGCATCCAGGAGCCCGTGCTCGGGGCACCGCCGGTCGGGCCGGACGTGGTCGAGGGCGTGGAGGTGGACTTCGCGCCGCACGCGGCGAGCGCAACCAGTAGGAATCGCTTCATCTCGACGCTGACACCGGCGGCGCGAACCGTTGCACGAAAAAGTGCGTGCAACGATTCCCGCGTCCGGTGTCACCGGGCCATGAAGCATTGGACAGCGGGACTTCTGCTCTTTATCGCGTGTGGAGACGACGGTGGCGGCGGGACCCGCACGGACGGCGGGAACGGCAACGAGGACGGCGGTGGAAGCGACGCGGAGATGATCAATCCCGACGCGGGCAAGGTTGTCACGACGTGGGGCACGAACGGCATCGCCATCACCGGTGGCGGCAACGTGGACTCGCTGACCTGTATCGTCGAGCAGACCGAACCGGCCGCGATGGGTGGTCGCATCGTGTTCGCCGGTCGAGGCAGCGCGGGCTCCGGGCTCTACACCGGCTTCGCGTGGGGCTCGGTCTTCGGCAACGGAATGACCCCGTCGAACGAGGGAATCATGGTCGAGCGCATCGGTGGCGCGCAGTCCGGTGACGTCAACAACTGCACCGCGACCGCCGACAACGAGGTCTACGTGTCGGGCACGGCGCGCGCGAACGCCGGCGTGAAGTACGCCGCCGTGTTCAAGCTCGCGGGCAGCGTGATCGACACGACATGGGGCGATCTCGACGGTCCCGGCGGTGGTCCGGGTGTCGGACAGGCCACGACCGAGTCGGGGGCGGGCGTCGATAACGGCAGCGAAGGCTACGCGGCGGTGGAGCTCTCCGACGGCAAGGTCGTCCTTGCGGGCGGCTACCGGACGATGGGCGACGTCGACAACCGTAACTTTTACCTCTATCGCTTCGAGGCCTCGGGGCTTCCCGACTACACGTTCGGTCCCGATCCGACGTACGCAGGCTCGGTCTCACCGGCCGGTGGGATCGGCGAAGCGCACGTGCCGATCATCCTCTCCGACGGTCGCATCCTCGCCGCCGGGCGCATCGACAACGCGATCGCGGTCCAGCGGTTCACTGCGACCGGCGCACTCGACGGCACGTTCGGCACGGTTGGCACGGTCAAGACGATGTTCGCCGTGGAGCGCGTCGCGTTCTCCCCACCGAGCTCGCTGCTCGGCTTCTCGAATGCGGGTGGCAAGGTGACGCTCTATCGCGCGAGCATCGAAGGTGTTGCCGACGCGACGTTTGGCACCGACGGTGCGCTCGAGCCGACGGTTCCGGCGATGTTCTACGCGCTCGACGTCGTCGTGCAGCCGAACGGCAAGATCCTCGTTGCAGGCTATGACCAGGGCGATGGCGCGCTCGTCGTCCTGCGCTTCACGGCCGCGGGGGCGCCCGACACCACGTGGAACGGCACGGGCGTCACCAAGCTCGACGTCTCCTCACGCATTCAGGTGCCGCAGGGGCCGCGCCTCCTGCTCGGCAAGGACGGCACCTCCGTCTACGTCGGCGCATTCGGCGTGGTCAGCGGGAACATCTACGCGCAGTACTTCGCCGTGAAGCTGTACCTGTAGCTGGATCTGGGCGGGCACCGCGTCGACCGCGGCGTCGGCGGGAACCGCATCGAAGGCCTCGCGACCCTCGAGCCAAAACGTGTTCTTCGCCTAGTTGCAGTGCCACAACCACCTCGCGAGTGACGCGACGAACCTCGCGCCGTCCGAACGTATCGCTCGTGAGATGCGCAAGCGATCAGTCTACGCGTCCTGGCTAAGCGTTGGACACCGCTGAGCTTCCTTTCGCGCAGCGACGCTGCCACCACGTCGAATCGATTGGACGACCGCGTCGTCACCCTAGACAGGCAGTCCTGATATAGAGATTCGATGACCTCATCCAAGTGGGTAGTGGCGACGCTCGTAGCGGTGCTTGGCTGCAAGTCGGGTGGTGCACCGCCAGGGACAGCAACCACGGCAACGGCGACACCAGCCAAGATCCAGGCGACGGAGGCGCCCGTTGCGCCTTCCGGCGATGAATCGCCTGCGGTCTGGCTCGTCTCTGCGGAGAAGAACGTGTGGGAGCTCGAAGGCCTGCTCCTGGCCGAAGCCGAGGCGGTGCTACGCACACCCGCCGCCAAGCAGGCGCTCGGAGAGCTGCGCTTCTCGGACGATGCGGAGGCGCGTGCACGCGCGTACCTCCGCGCCAACCGCAGCCCGGCAGTGCGCGAGAAGGCCAAGCAGTTCGTGCTGTCGACGAATCAGGTCACGCGCACGATGCTCGCGCATGTCGCGAGCCAGGCGAACACCACGCCCGAGGACGTCTTCATGGACTACCTCACGTATGACGCGCTGTTCGACCTGGCGATCATGCGATACGGATACAAGCGCTGGAAGGCCGGCGCCAACAAGGCCATCGGCGACGACTTCTTCTCGCTCACGCCGTTGGCTCCCTCGGCGAGCGCCGGCATCAAGGTCATCAGCGCCGACAAGACGGGCGTCGAGATCAACGTGTTCGGCGGCCACGTGGTCTCGAAGGTCAAGTCGGCGGCCATCAAGGATGTTCCAGGCGTCGGCAAGGTGGGCGTGGTCGAGCTGTCCTCGACCTATGAGCAGCTCCGCGCCGGCATGCGCGGCCTCGAGGAGACCGCGCACGTCGAGGAGCTCGAGTGGAACCTCGGCTATCGCGTGAGCTTCGCCGACGAGCTCGACGAGTACCTCACGTGGAATGCGACGAACCCGTGGGCAGCCGTGCTCTACGCAGTGCCCGCGAACGACGTCGCGGACATGTATGCCGGTGCAGCGGCCGCCGCAGGCTTCCAGACCTCGACGGTCAAGCTCGAGCCGGGTGCGAAGCTGCCGTCAAGCGGCATCCTCGGGACGGCGGAGCGCGGCCTCACCGTGACCGTGAAGAACGTGCAGAAGCGCGCGCGGCTCGCCGCGACCACGCCGCGGCGCGGGCACTTCGTCCTCGTGACTGTCGAGGTCGCGTCGTCGCTCAAGGAGGACATGAAGGCGCCGTCCGAGTGGTTCAAGCTCGCGACCGTCTCGTCCGAGTATCCCGAGCTCGGCGTTGCACGGCCGGGCGTCGCGGCGGCGGTGCTGCCATCGGCACCTGCAGGCGCGAAGCTCCTCCAGATTCCGTTCACACCCCTCCCCAAGGGTGCCAAGTCCACGCTGGTGCTCGTCTACGACGTCCCCAGTGACCTCAAGAACGCAGCGCTCGTGGTCGGTAGCAACGAGCTTGCCCTCGACGTCGCACTATGAAGGAGACCGTCATGAACAAACTGATTCTTGCAACGCTCGTCACGATCGCCACCGCAACATCGGCGAGCGCCGAGACGTACATGGACGTCACCTACTCGACCCCGAGCGGCTGGACCCAGTACCCCGGCCGGTGCAGGGGTGTCTGTCTTCTCAACGAGGAGTCGAAGGCCAGGATCGATATCCACACGACCGGCGGCGGTTCGCCGATGGGGGCGGTGAAGTCGATCATCGGCACGCCCAACAAGAGTGGCGAAATCTCCGTGGCGGGCCGCCAGGGTGCCTGGGGCGCCGGCAATGGCAAGGTCGTCGCGGCGACGGCGATGGGTAGCTCCTACGTCGTCTTCATCGTCGAGCTCTCCGCCTCGGCGGGCGAGTCCGATGTGGCCGGGTGGGCGGCGCTCGTGGACGGCGCCTCGATGAGCGGTGGCGAAAGCGCGCGCGCGCCTGCCCCACCGCCAAGCGCGGACTACGGCCACCAGGAGGAAACGCGGTCCTACACGATCAAGCTGGTGAACGTTGGTCGTGGCTGTACGGCACGCATGACGTGGGACGGGAGCGCGTATGACCTCGGCCCCGGTGAGACGCGCGAGCTCACCGTGACGGAGGGCACTCACGATCTGGGCTTCAACAACAACGACGGCTCGAGCGGGTCGGCGCGGTACAACGTGCCGAAGTTCACGACCTTCAAGGGTGGATGCCAGGAGCAGCGCCAGGAACAGCCGGCGCAGCACGGCAGCGACGACCAGCTAGCGCAGTGGGCAGCGCTTCTGGACGGGAACACGTACGCCTTCACGGAGTCGAGCTCGGGCTACGCGGGTGACACGTTCCTCGGCCAGCAGTTCCGGTTCTTCCGTGCCGACGACTGCCCGAGCCTGGCGTTCCAGTACAACGAGGTCGGCACGGGCGCGGGTATCGCCATCGATCGCATGGTCGCCGGCTGCGCGCACCTGACCGGCACCGTCGACGGTGCGCCCGCGGGCCGCGTCACCGTACGGCTCCAGGGGCTCCTCCAGAGCGATAGCAGCGGCCAGCAGGCGATCAACTCCATCGTCTACGATGGCGCGTTCCACATTTACACCAACGCACTTGCCGTCCTCGGCCCCTTCAAGATGATCAAGCAGGGCTGGAAGCAGCTCAACAAGGTGCAGTAGCGACCGTCAGTCATCGCGCTGCAGATACTTCGCGACGGCACTACCAGCAGCGGCGCCCGCCCATCAGGGCGGTGCCACAGCCGCCGAACAACGACACGAAGGTTCCCACCGAGAATCGTGGGCCGGGACCGGACCCACTCGCTAATCGATGACTTCGTAGATCAGCTGGTAGTGCGAGGCGCCCTCGTCGAAGTTGATCTCCTGCTGCCCCTGGCCCTTCGCATCGGCTACCACGGTGGCGGAGCCGAGCCGGTCATCGCGGAACCGATCCTTCTCCATGAGCTCGACGGCGCATTCCTCGTTGAACGAGATGGTCGCGAGTGACCGCAGGCTGATCGCCATGCCGGTCTTCATGTCGTTGTGTGACCAGACCTTGTTTCCGCGGACCTTGAGGTACGGCTCTTCGCCGCCGATCTCGCCACACTTGATGCACCGGATGTCCAACAGCTTCAGCTTCGGCATTTCTGTCTGTCCCCTCCCTCGCGCGACGCGAGTCAAGATTGTCAGTTTACACGGACGCGACCGCGAGCCGCGGAGTCTGCACGGGTTTTGCGCGGAGCCGATGAATTTCCACGGCGCGAGCGTGGTCTACCTCGTGCCGTCGAGAGGTTGTCATCATGAAGCTGGGAGCTGCGATTGTGGTGCTGGTGGTCAGTGCTCGCGCACACGCCGGAGTCACGGTGGTTCTGGAACGCGACGGGTACGCGACCGACGACGGCATCGAGGTGCCTCGGTTCGGCGGCGGTGATCGCGTCTGGACGGAGCTGGTTGGCTGTGTGCGCGGCCACTTCGCACCGTTCGCCGTCGACATCGTCGACACCAAGCCCACCCGCGGGACCTATATCACCGCGGTGATCGGTGGTCGCGCGTCGCAGTTCGGCTACGACGACGACACGACGGCTGGCGTGTCCCCGTACCGGGAGGGCGAGGTCCTCGCCGACGCGGTCGTCCATGTCTTCTCGCAGTCGTCCGGCGAGCGCAACGCGAGCAGCCTGTGCGCATCCACCGCTCACGAGATCGGGCATGCCCTCGGGCTCGATCACACGAATTACTGCGGCGACATCATGAGCTACTACGGCGACGCGTGCGGGACGCGGGAGTTCCTCGATGTCGACATGGCCTGTGGCGAGCGCACCTCGCGCACGTGCGGCGACGGCGGCCGGTCGCAGAATTCGTTCGCACGCCTCGCCGCTCAGGTCGGCCTTCGCGCAGGGGCGAAGGCCGAGGAGGACGACGACGAGGGCGACGAAGAGGACGATGCAGAAGACGAAAACGAGGCGCCCACGCCCGACGCCGGCATGTTCGATCCCGAGCCGGTCGTCGACGAGCCCGAGCTCACCCAGGCCGAGCCGATGTCGGTTGGAGACGCGCCATCGGACGCTGATGAGGCTGAGCCATCGGTGCCCGCAGCGTCGCCCGAACCGGCGCGCCCGGCTCACGATGGACCGAGGTGCGGGCGCTGGACGAAACACCGGCCTCACGCTGCGCGCTACGCACGCTGGGGGTGGTCGCGCCGGCGGTGATCAACGCGCGTTGCCTGACGCGCAGGCTGCTCGCGCGAGCAGGCTTGGTAATGCGGCGAATCATCACGTGCGTGAAATCGCCGCACCCAGCCGGGTCGCCGGCGGACGCGCGAGATCCTACCGATAGGCATGAAGTTGACGGCAATCTGGCTCGTGGTCGCGCTCGCTGCGGCCTGTGGAAGCGAGGACAAGCCTCGCGAAACAACGACGGCTCCGGCCCGCGAACGGTTCACGTCGCGTGGCAAGGTGATCGCGATCGACGACAAGCGAGTCGAGATTCACCACGAGGCGATGCCCTCGGTACGTGGCTACGACGGGACGCTCGGCCCGATGATGTCGATGACGATGGCGTTCGCGGTGCCCCCGGGCGGCCCGGGCTCGATCGCCGTGGGGGACGTGGTCGCCTTCGAGTTCACGGTGCACTTCGATAGCGAGCCGACACTTCGCCTCACGCGCCTCGACAAGCTGCCCGCCGGCACGACGCTCGTCCTGGAATAGCCGAACTGCTCGAGGTCGAGCACGACCTGCTTGCCGTTGGTGAGCGTGATCTCGAGTCCGTCAAGCGAGCCCTCGAACGCGACCCGCCCGCGCCGCGATACGAGTGGTACGTCGGCTCGCTCGAAGACCTACGGTGCTGCCATGGTTGCAGCCAAGGTCGCGAGCGCCGGCAGCGTCGAGTCGGCTGCGATCGCTGCGGACAGCGACTTCCATTGCGTCGCGCTGACGACGCTGGAAAGTCGACTGCGCAGCGCTGGTGCGGCAACGCTGCATGCATCGACGAGCGGTTGGATACGCTCCGGTGCGTAACCCGCACGGGTGGCCGCGATCGCGATCGCGTAGAGCACGACCGGCGGATCAGGGGGAGCCTCGGGGTCACCTTCGCACTCGTGGCAATGGACGAGCAGCGCGATCGCGCGCGGCACCGCGCCAGGGTCGAGCGTGAAGATGCTCTGGAGCAGCGGAGCGGCGGCATCCTCGGTATCGCCGTAGAGCAGGAGAATCGCAGCACAGAACGCTCGCGCCACAGGATCGACGCGTTCACCGGTTCCCCAGCGGTACAGGCTGATCACCTCCCGCGGAATCGACATCAAGACCGGCGGGATGACGCGATCACGGACCATCGTAGCGATGGCGTCGCGATGACCCTCGAAATCGATTCCGTAGTCGGCCCGCGCGACGAGCTCGATGTGCTCGGCAGTCATGTGATCGCACAGCCAATCGAACAACGCGCTTGCGGACGATGGCCAGCCAATCAGTAGTCGTTTGCGCGGTCGCAGATCTTCAGCCCGCAAGGATGCTGTGTGGTCGCGGTGTACGCCGAGCCATCGGTGCGCCGATTGCTCGACCAGCGCGAGCAACTTCGGTGAGGGCGAGCGCTGCTTGCACTTGGTCAGCGCGGCGGAGATCAAGCGGGTGTCGACCTTGCACTCGTGGGCGCACTTCGCAACCTCGTACCAGTCCTCGGCGGAGGTTGCGAGCGGATGCGCATCGACGAGCGCGACGGCCGCACGGATGTCGTTGTGGGACTTCCAGATCCGCGCCAGGAGCAGAAAGTCATCGAGCGTAGCTGCGCTACTTCGTGCATCAGCCAGCAGCCGATCACGCTCGGCGAGACGCCCGAGAGCGTGCCATCCATTGGCGACCCCCCAGACCTTCCGAAACTCGGACCTGCATCGGGATCGCCACATCGCGTCAGCGCGTTGCTGGAGCTGCACCGCGCCGTCCGGATCATCACCCAGTGCATGGAGGTCGGCCGCCAACGTGGCGAGCGCGTCGAGATCATCGCGTTCCGCCGCGACTTCGGCCCCCCGGTCGATGAGTGCGCGAACCTGGGAACGAATTGCCTGGTGCTTGCGGAGTCCCCGCGCCAACAGGCTCCATTCGTATGCCCGTGTCGACTTGGCTTCGAGCGTGGCGCGGGCGAGCGCGAGCACGTCGAGGGCTTCGCTCTCTGCGCCAATACCACGTAAGGCGCTGATCGCTTCGGAGAACCCCCACGTGTCGAGCTCTACCTGCGAGGCTGTGACGACCCGTCGCGCGCACGCTTGGATTCGAGCGTCGGGCGCGCCCGATGCGACCAGCGCCTCCAAGAGGTTGCGCCACGTGCTGCTCTGGTACTTCGTGCCACGTTCGGCGACGTTCCAGGCTTCTTCGAACGCTGCCGCGCGCGTCGGTTCGTCGACAGCGGCCTTCGCGCGAGCGATGTAGTCCTCGACTGTCGGCTCGTCCATACGGCGGAGTATGAGCGTTACATCGGCTGGTCGCTATGCGCCTTCGGCGCCTTGCGGCGCAAGAGGCTGTACATCACGGGCACGAAATAGAGCGTGGTCACGGTCGCGAGGAACAGACCACCGATCACGGCGCGGCGAGTGGTGCGTTCTGCTCCGGCCTAGCCTTCTCTCCATCGATCGCGGTCGACGGTGACGTCATGGTCGTCGCAGGCTCCGACGCCGCGCAGCCAACGCCGAATCCCGTCGGTCTGCTATGCGAGCGCACCTGACCGTGCAATCGCCGTTGCGGCGTGGGCCGACATGTTCGCGGGCGTGACGCTCGAGGGACCGCCGATCGCGCGCGTTTCCGCGGAAACGCTGGGCTCGCGTACGCGGGTGCTCATCCCGCCCAATCTCGCCGCCCCCGACCTGGTCCCGGTCTGCCTGTACACTGGATCGATGGAAACACGATCGAGGGGCTCCTGGAGTGTGGTGATCGCGACGACGATGCTCGCGGTCGGTTCGAGTGTCGCGTCGGCGCAGGTAGGCCGCATCGTCGCGACCCAGGGAGATCCAGATCCCACGGTCGCGGGCGCCACGATCGACGACGCGGACATCGCGACCGTCGGCGCCGGTGGCTTCATCGTGTACCGGACCTCGTCGATGGTCGGGACCGATCCCGTGCGTCACGTTCTCGCCGACGACGGCGGCGTACGCCAGGCCTTATTCGGCGAGAACACCCTCCAGAGCCTCGGGACCATCCCGACGAGCTTCGTGGTCGCGGGCACGCTCGTCGCGTTCACGAACGAGCAGGGCATCTACACCTGGGATGGCGCGAACGGGCTCCGCGCGCGGGTCACCATCGGGCAAGCGCTGCCGGCGGGCGGCACGCTCAACGACATCATCAGCACGAGCGCGAACCCCAACGGCCAGCTCGCCTACCTCGCGAACAGCGCCAGCACCGTCGCCGTCTTCGTCGACAACGCCGGCGCCCAGACGCACATCCTCGGCCGCAACCAGCAGGTCCCCGGCCACGCCGGCTGGACGATCTCGAACATCACGGAGCTGGCGCTCGACGAAGATGGCGACGTCACCGTCGAGCTCACCGCGTTCGACACCAGCCCGTCGCCGGTGTTCTCGACCTTCATCCTGAGCGGGCCACCGACGAGCCTCACCACCGTCGCCGCGGGCCCCAGCCTCCCCGGCTACGCCCGCGACGTCGACCTGCTCGGCGTAACACCTTCGGGGCTCATCGGCTACCTGACGAAGTCCGCGGACCTCTCCACCGATGACGTGACGAGCACGATCTACCTCCGCACCGTGTCGGGCCCGCAGCCGATCGTCACGCGGGTCGACGACGCCACCGTGGACCTCGGCGGCGGCTACTCGTTCAGGCTCGCCGATGTGTCCAGCGGGGTCACGCGCCGCCGGGTCGTCGAAGACCCCGCGGGACGCCTCGTGTTCGAGGGCCCGATCGATCACAACGGGACCGGCGTCGACGCCATCTACGCCTACGGTGGAGGCGCGTGGTCGCTCGTGATCGCGGCGGACTCCCCGACGCTCCT
This sequence comes from Kofleriaceae bacterium, assembly GCA_033763475.1. Taxonomy (GTDB): domain Bacteria; phylum Myxococcota_A; class Polyangia; order Haliangiales; family Haliangiaceae; genus JABFXX01. The sequence goes on along the minus strand of JANRKM010000029.1, from coordinate 46,387 downwards.
CTCTCCCGCCAGCGACGTGGAGCTCACCGGCGCCGGCACAGCGGGCCACGTGGTGTTCAAGGCGGGCAACGACGTCTACTCGTTTACTCCAGGCACCGGCATCACGCGCCTCGCCGCGGCCGGCGCAATGGTCGACGTGGGCGGCGGCCGGATGAAGACCGCCCTCGGCGTCGGTACCTCTCAGCGCGCGATGGCCGACGACGGCACGATCGCGTACTCGGTCAGCTGGCAGGACGACGACGGAAGCATCAACAGGACCATCTACTCCACGGGCGGAAGCAGCGCGCAGACGGCGAACTTCGAGCTCACCCGGGCCGCCGCGACCGTGGATTGGTTCTACGACGAGACCTACAAAGGCTACGCGACGACCTTCATATTCACCGTGACCAACCACGGACCGGCGATGGCATCCGCGGTCGCCAACATCGAGGCGGACTTCTCGTTGGACCTCGTTGCCTGGGGATGCACGCTCCGCATGGACGGCGCCCGTGTCTGCCCGCTCGGTGAGCCCTTCGCCGCCGGAGAGACGCGCACGCTTGAGGTGAACGGGTACGCCTTCATGTCTCCGTTCACCGCCATCGTCGACGTCGAACCGGTGGGCCTCATCGATCCCGATCACAGCAACAACGAGCTGCCCGTCGAGATCACCTACACGCCGAAGCCGCCCGACGAGGGCGACGGCTGCACCAGCGGACGCCCGACGGGCCTACTCCCTTGCCTCGCGGCCCTCGGCCTCGTGCTCGTTCGCCGCCGCCGCACGCGCTGATCGCGCCCAACCTGGATCACGCTTCGTCGTCTTCCTCCGGCTCCTCGACGAAGTCCGGCGCGCGGACCTTGTCGATCACACCACCCGGTCGCCCTCATGCGCGCCGATCTCCTCGATCCGGAAGCTGCACGGGCCTTTGCAGTAGTTGCGCTCGTTGTGGCCTCGCTCGAGGCGGCCTGCAAATAGGGCTGCGGGCTCCGGCACGCCGGGGCCGGCTCGTCGGGCAGCATGCGACCGGCGTGCGTCACGATGGCCGGCTCGCGCCGACGTCCCCTTGTATTTTTTGTCGCACCCAGTCGCAGCATGGGCCATCCCCCTGAGGCTAATATGGGTTCCATGCGACGTAGTAAATGTCGCTGTGACGTCGCAGCACGGCGATTTCAGCGGTTCGACCTGTGGTGGGTGCTGGTCCGCCCCTCGCCAGGAGTACGAGCATGAACATGAGCGAGGCCCCCGCGCCCGCGATCGTGATCGCCGCCACCTTCACGGCGGAGCCGGTCGAGGAGTCGCTCCGCTTCTGGTTTGACCGATTCGAGCTCCGCGCGGACGTCCAGTTCGCGCCGTACAACCAGGTGTTCCAGCAGCTGCTCGATGGCACGAGCGCACTGAGTCGCGATCCGCGCGCGCGGCGCGTCCTCGCGATTCGCATCGAGGACTGGCTCCGCGCGGATCAGCTTGAAGGTCGCGGGCTGACGACAGCGTTCGTCGAAGGCGTCGAGCGCAACCTGGGCGAGCTCGTGACCGCGATCGAGACCAGCGCCGCGCGCACGCCGGCGCCCCACGTGGTTTGCTTCTGTCCGCCGACGGCGAACCTCGGGCGCGACGCCGAGCGCGCGGCGTTCCTTGTCGATCGAGAAAACACGACGGTGACGAGGCTCGCGCGGATCGCCGGCGTGCTCGCGTCCACGAGCGCCGCACTCGCCGAGCTGTATCCGGTCGCCGACGCCCTCGACCCGTACGCCGACGAGCTGGGCCGCATCCCGTACACGCGCGCTGGCTTCACGGCGCTCGGCACGCTGATCGCGCGTAAGCTGCACGTGCTGACGCGGCCACCGTGCAATGTGATCGTGCTCGACTGCGATCAGACGCTCTGGCGTGGCGTCCTCGGCGAGGATGGCCTCGAGGGGATCGAGCTCGACCCTGCGCGCCGCGAGCTGCAGGCGTTCATGGTCGAGCGGTCCCGGGAGGGTGTGCTGCTCTGCCTGAGCAGCAAGAATAGCGAGCAAGACGTGCTCGAGGTGTTCGAGCGCAGGCCGGACATGGTGCTGCGGCGCGAGCACCTCGCGGCGTGGCGCATCGGCTGGCAGCCAAAGTCACAGAGCCTGCGCGCGCTCGCCGCCGAGCTCAACCTCGGCCTCGACAGCTTCGTGTTCATCGATGACTCGGCGGTCGAGGTCGCGGAGGTCACGGCCGGGTGCCCCGAGGTGCTCGCCCTGCGCCTGCCGGAACGCGAGAACGAGATCGCGAGCTTCCTGCGCCACATCTGGTCCTTCGATCGCGTGCAGGTGCTCGACACCGATCGCCAGCGGACCGAGCTCTACCGTCGCGAACGCGAGCGCGAGCGGTTTCGCGAGCAGGCCCCGAGCCTCGCCGAGTTCCTCGCGGGGCTCGAGCTCACGATCGAGATCTCGCCGATCTCGCAGGATCAGATCCCGCGCGTCGCCCAGCTGACGCAGCGCACGAACCAGTTCAACGCGACGACCCGGCGAAAAACCGAGGTCGAGCTGCGCGAATGCCTCGCTACGCAGGCGTGCGAGGGCGTCGCAGTTTCAGTCAGCGATCGCTTCGGTGATTACGGGCTCGTCGGTGCCGCGCTGTTCCGCGGCGAGGGTGCCGCACTGTCGGTGGAGACGCTGCTCCTGAGCTGCCGCGCGCTCGGTCGCGGCGTGGAGCATCAGCTGCTCGCACGGCTCGGGCAGCTCGCACTCGAGCGCGGCCTCGGTGCGGTGGAGGTCCCGTTCGTGCGCACGGCGAAGAACCAGCCCGCGCACGACTTCTTGCGCACAATCGAGGGCGCCGAGCGGGAGGCGCGCGATGGCCACGTCGTGTTCGTGATCCCCGCCGAGCTCGCCGCGCAGACGACGTACCGGCCGCACGAGGGAGCGCCCGCTCCGGCTGAGGATGTGCCACGTGACACCCCGGAACCGCGCGTCGCGGCGCCCACGTTCCGCGCGCTGCTCCGCGAGATCGCCGAGGACCTGCGCGATCCTTCCGCGATCCTGCAGCGGATCGTCGCGGGCCAGGTCGCGACCGCGGCCGTGGATCCGAATGCACCGTCACAGCGGACGTACGTTCCGCCGCGGACGGAGCTCGAGGAGGTGCTGGCGGGGATCTGGTGCGAGCTGCTGCGGCGCGAGCGGGTGGGCGTGCACGACAACTTCCTCGAGCTGGGTGGGCACTCGCTGACCATGATGCAGCTGGTGGCGCGGGTCCGGAAGGTGCTGGCGGTCGAGCTGCCCGTGCGCGCGGTGTTCGATGCGCCGACGCTGGGCGCGCTGGCCGAGGTGATCGGCAGGGCAACGAGGGAGGTGGCTCCGCCGCTCGTGCCGGTGGCGCGCGACCACGAGCTGGAGGCCTCGTTCGGGCAACAGCGGTTCTGGGTGCTCGCCCAGCTCGCCGAGGGCGATGCGTACGACATGTCACAGGCGGTCCGGCTCCGCGGTGCGCTCGACGAGGCGGCACTGGCGCGCGCGGTGGACGCGCTCGTCGCGCGGCACGAGGTGCTACGCACGACGCTCGCCGAGGTCGAGGGTCGGGTGCTGCAGCGGATCGCGTCGGCGCGGATGGGCGTGCTCGCGCGCGTGGCGGTGGGATCGTTCGAGGAGGCGCAGGCGTACTGCCGCGAGGAGGTCAAGCGTCCGTACGATCTGACGACGGGACCGCTGTTCGCGCCCGTGCTCGTGCGCATCCACGCCGAGGATCACGTGCTGCTGCTGCGGATCCATCACAGCGTGAGCGACGAGTGGTCGATGGGGGTGCTGTGGCAGGAGCTCGTCGCGCTCTACCAGGGGCATCCGCTGGCGCCGCTACCGGTGCAGTACGCGGACGTCGCGGCGTGGCAGCGGAGGTGGCTGGCGGGGGACGTGCTGGCGGAGCAGCTCGCGTACTGGCGCGGTCAGTTGACGGGCGCGGCGCCGCTGGAGCTTGCGACGGACCGGCCGCGCCCGGCCGTGCTCGGGACCCGGGGGGCCGTCGTCGAGCGGATGTTGCCTGCCTCCGTGGGGCGCGCCATGGCGGCGCTCGGGCGCGCGCATGGCGCGACGCCGTTCATGACGTACCTGGCGGCGTTCTACGTGCTCTTGCACCGCTACACGCAGCAGGCGGACATCTCGGTGGGAACGCCGGTGGCGAACCGCGGACGCACGGAGACCGACGGCATGATCGGCTACTTCGTCAACACGGTTGTGCTGCGCACCGACGTGTCGGGCACGTCGGGCTTCGCGGCGCTCCTCGATCAGGTCAGGGTCGTCGCACTCGGGGCGTACGCGCACCAGGACGTGCCGTTCGAGCGTGTCCTCGAGGAGCTGCGCGTGCCGCGCGACCCGGCGCGCTCGCCGCTGTTTCAGGTGATGTTCGCGCACCGGAGGGCGGGCGAGCGCGGGGCGCTCCCTGGGGTCGCGGCCGAGGGCATCGATCTCGACAATGACACCGCGAAGTTCGCGTTGACGCTGTTTGTCACCGAGCAGCCAGGCGTCGATCTCGTCGCGTGCGCGATCGAGCTCAATACCGAGCTGTTCGACGTCGCGACGATCGAGCGGATGCTCGGGCACTACCAGACGCTGCTCGAAGGGATCGTTGCCGAGCCCGCGCGACGGATCGGCGAGCTGCCGCTGCTGCCGGCGGCCGAGCGGCAGCAGCTGCTCGTGGAGTGGAACGCGACCGCGCGCGAGTTCCCGCGGGATGTGAGCCTGCACGAGCTGTTCGAGGCGCAAGTAGATCGGACGCCTGACGCGGTGGCGGTGGTGTTCGCTGACGCGCAGCTCACCTATCGCGAGCTCGACGTGCGCGCGAATCAGCTCGCGCATTGCCTGCGGGCGCTCGGCGTCGGAGCGGAGGTCCGCGTCGGCCTCTGCGTGCGGCGCTCGCTCGAGATGGTGATCGGCGTGCTGGGCGTCCTGAAGGCAGGCGGCGCGTATGTACCGCTGGATCCTAGCTACCCGGCGGAACGCCTGAGCTTCATGCTCGAGGACGCGGCGGTGCCGGTCGTGGTGGCGCACGACGAGCTGGTGGCGCGCGTGACGCGGCCAGGTGTGGAGGTCGTGCGGATCGATGCCGCGGACGCGGCGAGCGGTCCCCAGAGCCGGGTAGCGAATGTGACACGGGGCGAGCACCTCGCGTACGTGATCTACACGTCGGGCTCGACGGGCCAGCCCAAGGGCGTGATGATCGAGCACCGCCACGTCGTCAACCACGCGCTCGGGTGGGGCAGCGTGGAGCGGTTGGGCCCGACGGACCGCGTGCTGCAGATGGCGTCGCTTTCGTTCGACGGCAGTGTGCTCGAGATGTTCCCGGCGTGGCTGTTCGGCGCGACGCTCGTGGTGCGCGGCGAGGAGGTGCCGACGGCCGACGAGTTGTTCAGCGCGCGCTACGCGGGGATCTCGGTGGCGTTCTTCACGACCGCGTACTGGCATACGCTGGTGGGTCACGCCGTGCCGGCGTCGTACCGGCTCGTTTCGTTCGGCGGCGAGCAGGTGAACCCTGCGCACGTGCGGACGTGGCTCGCGCTCGCCCCGCACTGCGAGACGCATCACGTGTACGGACCCACGGAGACGACGGCACTGACGACGTCGTTGCACCTCCGGACCGAGGAACTCCTGCCGGGCCGTGAGGCGCCGATCGGACGGCCGCTGCCGGGCTACACCGTGTACGTACTCGACGCGTATCGGCAGCCGGTGCCCGTGGGCGTGCCGGGCGAGCTGTACATCGGAGGTGACAGTGTCGCGCGCGGATACCTGGGACGACCGGAGCTGACCGGAGAGAAGTTCGTCGCCAGTCCATTCGGAAGGGGGCGGTTGTACCGAACCGGCGACCTTGTCCGCTGGCTCGCCGACGGCGTGATCGAGTTCGTGGGCCGCATCGATCACCAGGTGAAGATTCGCGGCTTCCGGATCGAGCTCGGAGAGGTCGAGGCGGCGTTGCTGCGTCACGCGACCGTGCGCGACGCGGTGGTGGTGGCGCGTGAGGATTCGCCCGGCGACAAGCGCCTGGTGGCGTACGTGGTCGGGCGCGACGGCATGCCGGACGTCGAGGCGATCCGGACGCACGCGAGCTCGCTGCTGCCCACGTACATGATGCCGTCGGCGTTCGTCGTGCTCGAGGCGCTGCCGATGACGGCCAACGGCAAGCTCCACCGCAAGGCGCTGCCGGCGCCCGATCTGGCCGCACTGTCGCAGCGCGCGTACGTGCCGCCGCGGACGGAGACCGAGGAGCTGCTGGCAGGGATCTGGATGGAGGTTCTCGGGGTCGAGCGGGTCGGAACCCACGACGATTTCTTCCAGCTGGGCGGGCACTCGCTACTCGTGATGAAGCTGTTGGCGCGCGTCCGGCAGACGTTCGCGATGGAGCTGACGGTGCGGGCGGTGTTCGAGGCGCCGACGCTGGGCGCACTCGCGCAGCGGCTCGGACGGTCAGCCGGCCATGAGGCGCTGCCGCCGCTCGTGCCGCTGGAGCGCGGCGGGGAGCTGGAGGCGTCGTTCGGGCAGCAGCGGTTCTGGGTGCTCGCGCAGCTCGCCGAGCTCGAGGCGTACGACATGTCGCACGCCGTCCGCATCGATGGTGCGCTCGACGTCGAGGCGCTGGCGCAGGCGGTGGACGCGCTCGTCGCGCGCCACGAGGTGCTGCGGACGACGCTCGCCGAGGTGGGCGGTCAGGTGGTGCAGCGTATCGCCCCTGCGCGCGCGGGCGTGCTCGCGCGCGTGGAGGTGGGCTCGTACGCGGAGGCGGAGACGTACTGCCGCGCGGTGGTCCAGCGTCCGTACGATCTGACGACCGGGCCGCTGTTTGCGCCGGTGCTGGTTCGGATCTCCACCGGAGAGCACGTGTTGCTGTTGCGGATGCACCACAGCGTCGGAGACGGATGGTCGATGGGGATCTTGTGGCGGGAGCTCGCGGCGCTCTATCAGGGTCACGAGCTCGCACCGCTGCCGGTACAGTACGCGGACGTCGCGGCGTGGCAACGCGCGTGGCTCGCAGGCGACGTGATGGCGCGGCAGCTCGCCTACTGGCGCGAGCGGTTGACGGGCGCGGAGTCACTGGATCTGCCGACGGACAGGCGGCGGCCGGCGGTGCTCGGAACACGCGGTGTGACGGTCGAGCGGGCGTTGCCGTCGGCGCTCGGCCGCGCCGTGACAGCGCTCGGCCGCGCGCATGGTGCGACGGCATTCATGACGTACCTGGCGGCGTTCAACGTGCTCTTGCACCGCTACAGCCGCCAGGACGACCTCTCGATCGGCACGCCGGTTGCCAGCCGCGGGCGCGCGGAGCTCGACGCGGTGATCGGCTACTTCGTCAACACGGTAGTGCTGCGCACCGATCTGTCGGGCAACCCGAGCTTCGCGGCGCTGCTCGATCAGGTCAGGGACGTCTCGCTCGGCGCGTACGCACACCAGGACGTGCCGTTCGAGCGCGTCGTCGAGGAGCTGCGCGTGCCCCGCGACCTTGGACGCTCGCCGCTGTTTCAGGTGATGTTCGTACATCAACGCTCCGAGGCTTCGGCCCCGATCCCGGGCGTCACGTTCACAGACCTCGACCTCGGTCGCGAGACCGCGAAGTTCGAGCTGACGCTCACGCTTACCGAAGGTCCCGACGGCATCTCGTGCGCGATCGAGGTGAATGCGGAGCTATTCGACGCATCCACGAGCGAGCGGATGCTTGGGCACTACCAGACGTTGCTCGAGGGGATCGTCGCCGGGCCTTCTCGACCGATCGGCGACCTGCCGATGCTCACCGACGGAGAGCGGCAGCAGCTACTTGTCGCGTGGAACGCGACGGCGCGGGACTACCCGCGCGATATGTGCCTGCACGAGCTGTTCGATCAGCAGGTCGATCGAACGCCCGAAGCGACCGCCGTGGAGCTCGACGCTTCGCGCCTGACGTATCGCGAGCTCGACGAGCGGGCGAACCAGCTCGCCCACCATCTGCGTTCACTCGGCGTCGGACCGGAGGTGCGCGTGGCTATCTGCGTGCGCCGGTCGCTCGACATGATCGTCGGCGTGCTGGGCATCCTCAAGGCGGGTGGCGCCTACGTGCCGCTGGATCCAACCTATCCCCCCGAACGCCTTGCCTTCATGGTCGCGGATGCTGCCGCGCCCGTGGTCGTGGCGCACGAGGAGCTCGCGGATCGCGTGGCCGCTATGGGCACGCACGTGGTGCGGATCGATGCGGATCGACCCGTGCTCGACCGCTACACCCGCGAGCGGCCGCCGCGCATCGCGCACGCCAACAACGTCGCGTACGTCATCTACACGTCCGGATCGACCGGGCGGCCCAAGGGTGTGCTGATCGAGCACGCGATGGCGGTCAACCTCACCGTCGGTATGGCGGAGCGGTACGGTCTCGGTCCGACCGATCGGCTTACGCAACTGGTGTCGCTCTCGTTCGACGGCAGCGTCGTCGAGATCTTCCCAGCCCTGTGCTCCGGTGCGGCACTGCTGTTGCGTGGCGAGAACCTACCGACCGCCGACGAGCTGTTCGGTGAGCGGTTCGCTGGGGTGACGGTGATCACTCTCGTCGCTTCGTACTGGCACATGATCCTCGAGCATCGTCCGCCGCCGTCGCTGCGCCTCGTGATCGTTGGCGGCGATCGGGTGTTGCCGGAACACGTGCGGGCGTGGAGCGAGCATGCTCCGGGGTGCAGACTCATGAACCAGTATGGCCCGACCGAGGCGACGGTCGCGGCCACCGGGGCCTTCCTGAACGGCGACCAGCTGCTGCCGGGGCGCGAGGTGCCGATCGGCGTGCCCTTGCCGAACTGTCGCGTCTACGTGCTCGACCCCTGCGGTCAGCCCGTGCCGATCGGGGTACCGGGCGAGCTGTACGTCGGCGGCGTGGGGGTTGCGCGGGGCTACATAGGGCGACGAGAGCTGACGGCCGAGCGGTTCGTGCCGGATCCGTTCGGTCCGGGCCGGCTGTATCGGACGGGCGATGAGGTCCGCTGGTTCCCGGACGGCCAGCTCGAGTTCGTGGGCCGCATCGATCACCAGGTGAAGGTACGTGGCTACCGGATCGAGATGGGGGAGATCGAGTCCGTGCTCGCGGGGCACCCGTCGGTACGCGACGCGGTGGTGGTGGCTCGCGAGGATTCGCCAGGCGAAAAACGGCTCGTGGCGTACGTGGTGGGGCACGACGAGCCGCCACAAGTGTCCGCGCTGCGGACACATGCGTCGGCGTCGCTGCCCGAGTACATGGTGCCGTCGGCGTTCGTCGTCCTCGACGCGCTTCCCCAGACGCCCAGCGGCAAGCTCGATCGCAAGGCCCTGCCTGTCCCCGACGAGACCGCCTTCGATCGCGGCGCCTTTGTCGCGCCGCGCGATGAGGCCGAGGAGGCGATCGCCCAGATCTGGCGCACCCTCCTCGGCGCCGAGCGCGTCGGGGTCCACGACGATTTCTTCGCTCTCGGTGGCCACTCTCTGCTCGGAACGCGGTTGATCTCCCGGATTCGCGCGGAGCTTGCGGTCGAGGTGCCTCTCCGGATCCTGTTCGAGACCCCGACCGTCGCGGGCCTCGCCGCCGAGGTCGTTCAACGGCGCGCCGCATCCGCGGGGGAGCGGCGCGCCCGCCCGCCGCTGCGACCGGCGCCCCGTTCGGACCGCCCACCACTCTCGTTCGCCCAGCAACGGCTGTGGTTCCTCCACCAGCTCGAGCCCGACAGCATCGCCTACCATATGGGCTTCGCGCGCCGCTACCAGGGCCTCGACGTCGACGCCCTCGCGCGCGCGTTCACCGCGCTCATCGCCCGCCACGAGAGCCTGCGCACGTGCTTCCCGGCGCGGGAAGGCGAGCCTTACCAGCACGTCCACCCGCCCGCGCCGTGGACGCTCATCACCGAGGACGCGCGCGGGCTCGCGGCCGACGCGCAGGCCGCCGTGCTCGACCGCATCGCCGCCGACCATCGCGAGCCGTTCGATCTCGCCGTTGGCCCCTTACTCCGCACGCACCTCGTGCACGTTGCCGACGATGCGCAGGTGATGTTCGTGACGTTCCACCACATCATCACCGACGGGTGGTCGCTCGATATCTTCTCGCGCGAGCTGTGGGCCTACTACGACGCCTTCGCGGCCGGCCGGCCCGCGCCCGCGTTGCCGGCGTTGCCCGTCCAGTACGCGGACTTCGCGGTCTGGCAGCGCGCCTGGCTCACCGGGACCGAGCTCGACCGCCAACTCGCGTTCTGGACCAAGCGCCTCCGCGATGCCCCGAGGGAGACCGCGCTGCCGTTCAAGGGGCCGCGCCCGTCGCGGCCGGCGCTCCGAGGACACTCGGTGACCACGCGGTTCGACGCCGGCCTCGCCGCGAAGCTCCATGCGCTCGCCGATCGCGAAGGCGCCACGTTGTTCATGACGCTGCTCGCTGCGTTCCGCGCGCTGCTCGCGCGCGTCACCGGCCAACCCGATCTCGTCATCGGGACCCCGATCGCCAATCGCAACCAACGCGAGATCGAGGGACTCATCGGGTTCTTCGTTAACACCCTCGCGCTCCGCGGCGAGGTCGATCCCGACGAGGCGTTCACCGCGCTCCTCGCGCGTGAGAAGGCCGGCGCGCTCGCGGCCTATGACCACCAGGACACCCCGTTCGAGCTGATCGTCGACGCGCTCCACCTGGAGCGCCGCCTCGATCCCAACCAGCTGTTCCAGGTCTGGTTCGTGCACCACAACTTCCCGGACGAAGCGCGCGACGTGGGTCTCGACCTCGCAATGAGCGCGACGCACAGGAGCAAATTCGATTTGTCGATTTACAGCCAGGAGTCCGGCGGCATGCTCTCGTTCTATTGGCTCTACGACCCCGACCTGTTCGACGACGCGACGATCTCGCAGCTGGTGGCGGACTATCAGGCGTTGCTCGGTCTCGTGGTGGATCGCCCGGAGATCCTCATTGGTGAGCTCCTGGCTTCGGACCTCGCGCAAGCAGGGGGTGCGCGATGAGTCGGTCGGGACACGAAGGCCAGGACCCTGGAACGCCCGCAGCGACGCTGTGGGATCGCTTCACCGCGATCGTCGCGCAGTACCCGGCGCACGTCGCCGTGCACGACAACGCGCGGAGCTGGACCTACGCTGAGTTACACGCGCACGCCGAGGCGATCGCCGCGCACCTCGATGACGCCGACGCCGGCGAGCGCGTCGCGTGCTTGCTCTCGCATGGCGGGGAGATGGTCGCCGGAATGCTCGGCGTACTCGCCGGTGGGCGCGCCTTCGTACCGCTCGATCCGTCCCATCCTCTCGATCGGTCCGCGTTCGTCCTCGGGGACAGCGGCGCCCACATGCTGTTGTGCGACGCCGCCCACGCCACGCTTGGCGCGCAGCTCGTCGCGCACCGGCCCGCGTCCACGCCCGTGGTCCACGTGGTCCGCACCGACGAGGCACGCGCTGGCCGAGCGCCTCGGCTGCGCCCACAGCCCGATGCGCTCGCTTATTGCCTCTACACCTCCGGCTCCACGGGCAGGCCCAAGGGCGTCCGCCAGCGCCATGCCCACGTCCTGCACTTCATCGATGCCTACCGTCGCCACCTCGCCGTCGAGCCCAGCGATGTCCTGACCCTCCTCTCGACGTTCGCCTTCGACGCCGCGATCGTCGACGTGTTCTCCGCGCTGCTGACCGGCGCCACGTTGGCTCCCTACGCCCTCCGCGAGCGAGGCTTCGCGGGCCTGCCCGCGGCCCTCGTTGAGCGCGGCGTCACGATCTATCACTCGACGCCCACGGCCTGGCGCGAGCTCGTTGGCCTCGCGCCCACGCTCTCCGCACGCATCCGCGCCGTCGTGTTCGGTGGCGAGGAAGTGCTCGCCGCCGACGTCGCGAGTGTCCGCGCTGCGTGTTCCCCCTCCACCGTGCTCGTCAATGGCTACGGCATGACGGAGTGCAGCTGGGCCCTGCTGCACACGGTCCGTCCCGAGGATCCGATCGACCGGGCGACCGTCCCGCTTGGCCTCCCGATCGATGGCGTACGCGTCACGCTCCAGACCGCGTTCGGCGCGCAACGCGCCGTGTATGGCGTCGGCACCATCCGCATCGAGAGCGAGTTCGTCGCGCTCGGTTATCAGGACCGGCCCGAGGAGACCGCGGCCGCATTCCCTGCCCCCGGCATCTACGTCACCACGGACCTCGGCCGCTTGCTCCCCGATGGCCGCATCGAGTTCGCCGGGCGCCATGCGTCCCACGTGAAGCTCCGCGGCTTCCGCATTGACCTGCGCGAGATCGAGGCTGTCCTCGTCGCACACCCGGCCGTGCGCGAGGCCGCAGTCACCGTCCACGAAGGCGCACGCGGCCCCGAGCTCGTCGCGTACGTCGCCTGGGTCACCGGCGAGGGCCTCGCTGCGCCCGATCTGACCGCGTTGCGCGACCACCTCGCGACGCAGCTCCCCGACTATATGTGCCCTGCGTTCATCGTGCCCTTGCCCAAGCTCCCCCGCGGCGCCACGGGCAAGCTCGATCGCAAGGCGCTCCCTGCTCCCGACGAGGATGCGTTCACGCGCGGCGCCTTCGTGGCGCCCCGCGATGCGACCGAGGAGATCCTTGTCCAGCTCTGGCGCGACCTGCTGGGCGTCGAGCGCATCGGCGTCAACGACGACTTCTTCGCGCTCGGTGGCCACTCCCTGCTCGTCACGCGCTTGATCTCCCGGATCCGCGCGGAGCTCGGTGTCGAGCTGCCCCTCAAGGTCGTGTTCGAGGCACCCACCGTCGCGGGCCTCGCCGCCGAGGTCGCGCAACGCCGCGCCAGCACCGGCGCCGAGACGGCGGCCGAGGCAGATCTACACGCGTACCCGCCCCTGCGGCCGGCGCCCCCCTCGGCCCGCCCACCACTCTCGTTTGCCCAGCAGCGGTTGTGGTTCCTGAACCAGCTCGAGCCTGACAGCCCCGCCTACCTGATCGGCTACGCGCGTCGTTACGTCGGCCTCGACGTCGACGTCCTCGGCCGTGCGTTCACGGCGCTGCTCGCTCGCCACGACAGCCTGCGCACGTGCTTCCCGGCGCCGGAGGGTGAGCCGTACCAGCGCGTCGACGCCCCGACGCCGTGGACCCTCACCGTCGAGGATGCGCGTGAGCTCGCCCCCGACGCACAAGCGGCCGCGCTCGCGCGCATCGACGTCGAACAGCGCCGGCCGTTCGAGCTCGCCGTCGGCCCGTTGCTCCGCACTCACCTCGTGCGCGTCGCCGACGATGCGCACGTGCTGTTCGTGACCCTCCACCACATCATCACCGACGGCGGGTCGTTCGATATCTTCTGGCGCGAGCTGTGGGCCTTTTACGACGCCTTCGCGGCCGGTCAGGCCGCGCCGTCGCTGCCGGCCTTGCCCGTCCAGTACGCCGACTTTGCCGCCTGGCAGCGCTCCTGGCTCGCCGGTCCCGAGCTCGATCGCCAGCTCGCCTTCTGGACCGAGCGCCTCCGCGATGCGCCCGAGGAGACCCCGCTCCCCTTCAAGGGCCCGCGCCCGCCGCGTCAGACCTTCGGGGGACGCAGTCACACCGTCACCCTCGACGCGCAGCGCACGTCCGCGGTCCGCGCGTTGGCCCAGCACCATGGCGCCACGATGTTCATGACGCTGGCCGCGGCCTTCCGCGCCGTGCTCGTCCGGTACACCGGACAATCGGACGTCCTCCTCGGCACCGCCATCGACAACCGCACCGTCGCCGACCTCGAGGGCCTCGTTGGCATGTTCGCCAACACCCTCGTCCTTCGCAACGAGGTCCAGGCCGACGACTCGTTCGCTGGCCTGCTCGCTCGCGAGAAGGCCGGCGCGCTCGCCGCCTACGAGCACCAGCACACGCCCTTCGAGCTGATCGTCGGCGCCCTCGGCGTCGAGCGCAGCCTCAGCCGTCCGCCCGTGTTCCAGGTCATGTACGTCCACCAGGGCGACGTCTCCGCGTGGTCGGATCGCGGTACGCCGGTGGACACGCGGCACTCACCGGCGGTCGCGTTCGATCTCACGCTCACCAGCTGGGAGCAGCATGACCGTCTCTCCCTGCACGTTATCTACAACACGGACCTGTTCGAGCCCGCGCTGATCGAGCAGCTGCTCGGTCACTACCTTCAGCTGCTCGCGCTCGTCGCCGACGAACCACAGCGCACGCTTGCCACGCTCGACATCCTGTCGCCCGCGGAGCGGCAGCAAGTGCTCGTGGAGTGGAACGCGCCGGCGCGGGACTATCAGCGGGACACGTGCCTGCACGAGCTGTTCGAAGCTCAGGTGGATCGAACGCCGGACGCGGTGGCGGTGGTGTTCGAGGGAACCCAGCTGACGTACGGCGAGCTCGACGCGCGCGCGAACCAGCTGGCGCATCGCCTGCGGGCGCTCGGCATCGGCCCCGATGCGCTCGTCGCGATCTGCATCGAGCGGTCGCTCGACATGATCGTGGCGATCCTCGGCATCCTGAAGGCAGGCGGCGCGTACCTGCCGCTGGATCCGAGCTATCCGCCGGAACGGCTGGCCTTCACCGTGGAGGATGCGGCCCCGGCGGTGGTCGTCACGCAGGCGGGGCTGAGGTCGGCGTTGCCGGCACACGGCGCGCGGATCGTGCAGCTCGATGCGGACGCGGAGGTACTCGCGCGCGAATCCGTCGAGCGCTTGCCGCGCACGGCGCAGGACCATCACCTCGCGTACATCATCTACACGTCCGGATCGACGGGCCGGCCAAAGGGCGTGATGATCACGCACCAGAACGTCACGCGCCTGTTTGCCGCGACGGAGGCTTGGTACCGTTTCGACGAGCGGGACGTGTGGACGCTGTTCCACTCGTACGCGTTCGACTTCACGGTCTGGGAGCTGTGGGGCGCGTTGCTCTACGGCGGTCGCCTAGTGGTCGTGCCGTACCTGACGAGCCGGTCGCCCGCGGAGTTTCGCGAGCTGCTCGCGGCCGAGCGGGTAACGGTGCTCAACCAAACGCCCTCGGCGTTCTACGAGCTGATCCGTGTCGACGCGCAGGCTGCTTCGCCGCTAGCGCTGCGGCTCGTGATCTTCGGAGGCGAACCGCTCAGCTTTGCGAAGCTGGCGCCGTGGTTCGAGCGGCACGGAGATCGTCAGCCCGAGCTCGTGAACATGTACGGCATCACCGAGACGACGGTGCACGTGACGTATCGGCCGCTGCGGGCGGAGGACATCCACTCGCGTGCGGCGAGCGCGATCGGTCGGGCGATTCCGGACTTGCAACTCTACGTGCTCGACCCGCACCAGCAACCGATGCCGATCGGGGTGGCGGGCGAGCTGTTCGTCGGCGGCGCCGGCCTGGCGCGCGGATACCTGAACCGTCCCGAGCTGACGGCGGAACGATTCATCGCGAATCCCTTCGGGGAGGGCCGGCTGTATCGCACGGGCGACCTGGCGCGGTGGCTACCGGATGGCGAGCTGGACTACCTAGGACGGATCGATCATCAGGTCAAGATTCGTGGGTTCCGGATCGAGCTCGGCGAGATCGAAGCGGTACTCGTGGGGCATGCGACGGTGAGCGAGGTGGCGGTGCTGGCGCGCGAGGACCAGCCGGGGAACAAGCGGTTGGTCGCGTACGTGGTCGGGCGCGAGGGCACGCCGGACGTCGCTGCGCTGCGCGCGCATTGTGCGACGGCGTTGCCGGAGTACATGGTGCCGTCGGCGTTCGTGGTGCTCGAGACGCTGCCGGTGACGCCCAACGGCAAGCTGGATCGCAAGGCGCTGCCTGCGCCGGAGCTCGGTGGGGCGTCACAGCGGGCCTACGTCGCGCCGCGGACGGGCGCGGAGGAGCTGCTGGCGGGGATCTGGTGCGAGGTGCTGGGTGTGGAGCGCGTGGGTGTCGAAGACAACTTCTTCGAGCTCGGTGGCCATTCGTTGCTGGCGATGCGGCTGGTAGCGCAGGTCCGGCAGGTGTTCGCGGTCGCGTTGTCGGTGCGGACGGTGTTCCAGTCAGCCACGCTGGGCGCGCTCGCCGAGCAGATCGGCAGGGCGGCGGGTGAGGTGGCACCGGCCCCCGTGCCCGTGCCGCGTGACGGCGACCTGGAGGCTTCCTTCGGGCAGCAGCGGTTCTGGGTGCTCGCACAGATTGAGGAGCGCGACGCGTACAACATGTCGCACGCGCTCCGGCTGGTCGGCGATCTCGACGAGGCGGCGCTGGCGCGTGCGGTGGACGCGGTGGTCGCCCGGCACGAAGTGCTACGGACGACGCTGGCGGATGTCGATGGACGGGTGATGCAGCGCATCGCCCCGGCGCGTGCGGGCGTGCTGGCGATCGTGGAGGTCGCGTCGTACGAGGCGGCGCAGGCGTATTGCCGCGAGGTGGTCGAGCGGCCGTTCGACCTGACGGCGGGGCCGCTGTTCGCGCCGGAGCTGCTGCGGATCAGCGCGGAGGATCACGTGCTGGTGCTGCGGATGCACCACGTCGTGGGCGACGAGTGGTCGATGGACGTGCTGTATCGGGAGCTGTTCGCGCTCTACGCGGGACGCGAGCTTGCACCGCTGGTGGTGCAGTACGCGGATGTCGCGGCCTGGCAGCGGTCGTGGGTGGCGGGGGCCGTTCTTGAGCGGCAACTGGGCTACTGGCGCGAGCGGTTGAGCGGAGGAGGCCCGCTCGAGCTCCCGACGGACCGGCCGCGCGCGGCGGTGCTCGGGAATGCAGGCGCGAGGGTGAAGCGCGCGTTGCCCGCCGAGCTGGGCCGTGCGATCGCCGCGCTCGGTCGCGCGCACGGTGCGACCCCATTCATGACGTACCTGGCGGCGTTCTACGTGCTGTTGCACCGCTACAGCGGGCAGAGCGACCTCTCGGTCGGGACGCCGGTCGCAAACCGTGGACGCGCGGAGACCGACGCGCTCATCGGCTACTTCCTGAACACGGTGGTGCTGCGTGCGGACGTGTCGAGCGATCCGAGCTTCGCGGAGCTGTTGGCGCAGGTGCGCACGCTCGCGCTGGGGGCCTACGAGCACCAGGACGTGCCGTTCGAGCGCGTGGTGGAGGCGGTACGTGCACCTAGCGATCTGTCGCGGTCCCCGCTGTTCCAGGTGATGTTCGTGCACGCGCGGACTGACGCCGGCGTGGCGCACCCGGGGCTCGGGGTCGAGGACATCGAGCTCGGCACCAACGACACGGCGAAGTTCGAGTTGACGCTGACCCTCAACGAGGGCCCGGACGGCATCAGGTGCGTGACCGAGTTCAACACCCAGCTGTTCGATGCCGCGACGATCGAACGGATGATGGTGCACTACGAGCGGCTGCTCGAAGAGATCGTCGCTGCACCGACGCACCGGCTCGGCGAGCTCGCGATCCTGTCGCCCGCAGAGCGGCAGCAACTGCTCGTGGAGTGGAACGCGACGGCGCGGGATTATCCGCGGGACACGTGCCTGCACGAGCTGTTCGAAGCTCAGGTCGATCGAACGCCGGACGCGGTGGCGGTGGTGTTCGAGGGAACCCAGCTGACGTACGGCGAGCTCGACGCGCGCGCGAACCAGCTGGCGCATCACCTGCGAGCGCTGGGCGTGGGGCCCGACGTGCGCGTCGGCGTCAGCGCGGAGCGATCGCTCGAGCTCGTCGTGGCGCTGTACGGCGTGCTGAAGGCGGGTGGCGCGTACGTGCCGCTGGATCCGAGTTATCCGACGGAGCGGCTGGCATTCATGGTCGAGGACGCGGTGGTGCCGGTGCTGTTGACCCAGGCGCACCTCGTCGACACGCTGCCGGCGCACGGCGCGCGCGTGGTGCGGCTCGATGCGGACTGGGCGGAGATCGCGCGCGCGCGGACGGCGCGGCTGGGACGGACCGCGGGACCAAGCGATCTGGCGTACGTGATCTTCACGTCCGGTTCGACGGGGCGGCCCAAGGGCGCGATGAACGAGCACGGGGCGGTGGTGAACCGCCTGCAGTGGATGCAGGAAGCGTATCCGCTGGACGCGACGGACGCGGTGCTGCAGAAGACGCCGTTCTCGTTCGACGTGTCGGTGTGGGAGCTGTTCTGGCCGCTGCTCGTGGGCGCGCGGCTGGTGGTGGCGCGGCCCGAGGGCCACCGTGATCCGGCGTACCTGGTGGAGGTGATCCGCGCGCAACAGATCACGACGCTGCACTTCGTGCCGTCGATGCTGGCGGCATTCCTCGAGGGCGACGAGATCGAGACGTGCACGAGCATCCGGCGGGTGGTGACCAGCGGCGAGGCGCTGGCGCCGGCGCACGTGGATCGGTGCTTCGCGCGGCTGCCGGCGGCGGGGCTGTACAACCTGTACGGGCCGACCGAGGCGGCGATCGACGTGACGCACTGGACGTGTCAGCCGGGGGCGCCGATCGTGCCGATCGGCCGTCCGATCGCGAACCTCGCGATCTATGTGCTGGACGCGCACCGTCAACCGGTGCCGGTGGGAGTGGCCGGTGAGCTCTACATCGGTGGCGTCGGGGTGGGCCGCGGGTACCTGAATCGTCCCGAGCTGACGGCGGAGAAGTTCGTCGCCAATCCGTTCGGGGCGGGGCGGCTGTATCGAACGGGCGACCTGGCGCGGTGGCTCGCGAACGGGACGCTCGAGTACCTGGGCCGCATCGATCACCAGGTGAAGATCCGCGGGTTCCGGATCGAGCTGGGCGAGATCGAGGCAGTGCTCGCGGCGCACGCGGCGGTGCGCGAGGTGGTGGTGCTGGCGCGCGAGGACGTGCCGGGCGACAAGCGGTTGGTGGCGTACGTGGTGGGGCGCGATGGCGTACCGGAGGTCGACGCGCTGCGGGCGCATGCGAGTGCCTCGCTGCCCGCGTACATGGTGCCGTCGGCATTCGTGGTGCTGGACGCGCTGCCGGTGACGCCGAACGGCAAGCTGGATCGCAAGGCGCTGCCTGCGCCAGAGATGGGTGGGTCACAGCGGGCCTACGTCGCGCCGCGGACGGCCGCGGAGGAGCTGCTGGCGAGGATCTGGTGCCAGCTGCTGGGCGTCGAGCGCGTCGGCGCGCACGACAACTTCTTCGAGCTCGGTGGGCACTCGCTGCTGGCAGTGCGGATGATCCCGGAGCTGCGCCGGCACGGGCTCGCACTCGAGGTGCGCGCGTTGTTCGCGACACCGACGCTGGCCGAGGTGGCCGCATCGATGCGCCGACACCACGCGGTCCGGGTGCCCGCGAACCTGATCGAGCCGGGGGCCACGACGATCACGCCCGCGCTGTTGCCGTTGATCGAACTGACGCAAGCGGACCTCGACACGATCGTGGCGCAGATGCCGGGCGGCGTTGCGAACATCCAGGACATCTACGCGTTGTCGCCTCTGCAAGAGGGGATGCTGTTCCATCATCAGCTCGCGACCGAGGGTGACCCGTACCTGTTGGTGTTGCGGCTGATGTTCCCGGATCGTGGGTTGCTCGATCGCTACCTGGGGGCGATGCAGCGCGTCGTCGATCGGCACGACGTCCTGCGGACCTCGTTCTTCTGGGAAGGTTTATCGACGCCGGCGCAGGTCGTCTGGCGGACGGCGTCGTTGCGCGTGACCGAGGCCGTGCTCGCGGGGCGCGGGCCGGAGGCCATCGCGCAGCTGGTCGCGCAGTACGATCCACGCCGCTACCGGCTCGATCTCACGCACGCGCCGCTGATGCACGTGGTGATCGCGCAGGAGCCAGGGAGCGAGCGCTGGCTGGTGATCGAGCTCTGGCATCACATGATCAGCGACCACGAGTCGCTGGCGCTGATGAGGGAGGAGATCAGCGCGGTCCTCAGCGGACGCGAGGACGCGTTGAGCGCATCGCGGCCGTTCCGGAACCTGGTGGCGGAGGCGCGGGTTGGTGCACTGGGGAAGGCCGCGCACGAACAGTACTTCCGATCGTTGCTGGGAGATATCGAGGAGCCGACGGCGCCGTTCGGGGTCGCCGATGTGCATCGCGACGGGGATGACGTGGGCGAGGTGAACCAGCGGCTGTCCACCGGGGTCGCCGCGGAGTTGCGGACGCAGGCTCGCCGGCTCGGTGTGAGCGTGGCGACCTTGTGTCACGTGGCATGGGGCCAGGTGATCGCGCGGACGAGCGGACGCGAGCACGTGGTGTTCGGCACGGTCTTGTTCGGACGCATGAACGCCCAGGGGGCGGATCACGCCCTGGGGCTCTACATGAACACGCTGCCGATCCGGATCGATCTCGACGAGACTTCGGTCGAGGCGACGGTCCGTAAGACGCAAGACACGCTGGCAGAGCTGATGCGCCACGAGCACGCACCGCTGGCTCTCGCGCAGCGCTGCAGCGGGGTCGCGGCGTCTGCCCCGTTGTTCAGCGCACTGCTCAACTACCGTCGCAACGCGCCCGCGATGACGAGCGTTGGTGCGGAGGACCCGCTCGGGATGGTCGAGGGACTCGGCAGCGAAGAGCGCTCGAACTATCCGTTCATGCTCGCGGTGAACGACCATGGCACCGAGCTGAGCCTCAGCGTGCAGGTCGCAAAACCCAATTCTCCCGAGCGCGTCTGCGCGATGATGGCGCGCGCGCTGGAGGAGCTTGCTCATGCGCTCGCGCACGCGCCGCACACGCCGGCACGCGAGCTCGATATCTTGCCCCCCGAGGAGCGGCAGCAACTGCTGGTGGAGTGGAACGCCACGCGCGCTCCACTCGACGGACCGATGACGATCCACGAGCTTATCCTTGATCAGATCACGCGGACGCCCGAGGCGATCGCGGTCGAACACGAGGGTCTCCAGATCTCCTACCGCGAGCTCGCCGAGCGAGTCGAGCGCGTCGCAGGCTGGCTCACGTCGCGCGGCGTCACGCGCGGCGCCAACGTCATCGTCTCGGTCGAGCGATCTGCCGACATGGTCGTGGCGATCCTTGCCGTGCTGCGAGTCGGCGCCGCATACGTGCCGATCGATCCCGCCTACCCTCAGCACCGGAAGGACTTCATGCGCGCCGACGCGGGCGCCGTGGCCGAGCTGACCGATTCCACACTGGGTGACGCGCTTGCCGCGACGTTCGTCGCGCCGCGCGTCGAGGTCGATGGAGAGGACGTCGCCTACGTGCTGTACACGTCGGGCTCGACGGGCCAGCCCAAGGGTGTACGCGTGCCGCATCGGGCGGTCGTCAATTTCTTGCACTCGATGCGGCGGACGCCGGGGCTTGCATCGACCGACACGTTGCTCGCCGTCACGACGCTGTCGTTCGACATCGCCGGCCTCGAGCTCTACCTACCGCTGGTCGTCGGCGCGAAAGTGGTGATCGCCGGCCGCGACACGACCCGCGATGGCGCCAGGCTCGCCAAGCTGCTCGATGCGAGTGGCGCTACGTTCATGCAGGCCACGCCGGCCACGTGGCGCATGCTGGAGGCCTCGAGCTGGCGCCCCACGCCTGGGCTGCGCATCCTGTGCGGCGGTGAGGCGCTGTCCGCCGATCTCGCGGCGTTCCTGCTCTCGGGTGCCGAATCGGTGTGGAACGTGTACGGCCCGACCGAGACGACGATCTGGTCGACGTGTATCCAGGTCGTCCCCGATGCGCCGATCACGATCGGCAAACCCATTCTGAACACGTACGTGTACGTGCTCGACAATGCAAGGCTGCCGACGCCGCGTGGGGTGAGTGGAGAGCTGTACATCGGCGGGCGCGGCGTCGCGCTGGGATACCTCGGGCGCCCCGAGCTCACGGCCGAGCGCTTCGTGGACGATCCGTTCGCCTCCGAGCCAGGTGCGCGCATGTACCGGACGGGTGATCGCGTGCGGTGGCGGGCCGACGGGACGATCGAGTACCTGGGGCGGCTCGACAACCAGGTGAAGGTGCGTGGGTTCCGGATCGAGCTTGGCGAGATCGAGACCGTGCTTGCGCAGCACCCGTCGGTGGGCGAGGCGGTGGTGCTGGTGCGCGAAGATGTGCCTGGCGACAAGCTCCTGGTTGCGTACGTGGTCGGTCGGGACAGGGCGGTGGATATCGACACGCTGCGCGCGCATGCGAGCGCAGCGTTGCCCGAGTACATGGTGCCCTCGGTGTTCATGGATCTGGAGGCGATGCCGCTGACGCCGAACGGCAAGGTGGATCGCAAGGCGCTGCCAGCGCCGGAGCAGGGTGGGGCGTCGCAGCGGGCGTACGTGGCGCCGCGGACGGAGGTGGAGGAGCTGCTGGCGGTGACCTGGAGCGAGCTGCTGCGGGTCGAGCGGGTCGGCGCGCATGACAACTTCTTCGAGCTGGGTGGGCACTCGCTGCTCGCGATGCAGCTGGTGGCGCGGGTCCGGAAGGCGCTGGCGGTCGAGCTCACGGTGCGGGCGGTGTTCGACGCGCCGACTCTGAGCGCGCTCGCCGAGGCGATCGGCCGGACGACGGGAGAGGGGGCTCCGCCGCTCGTGCCGGTAGCGCGCGACGGCGAGCTGGAGGCGTCGTTCGGGCAGCAGCGATTCTGGGTGCTCGCCCAGCTCGCCCAGCCCGCTGAGCGCGATGCGTACGACATGTCGCAAGCGGTCCGTCTCCGCGGTGCCCTCGACGTTGGGGCGATGGCTCGCGCGGTGGACGCGCTCGTCGCGCGGCACGAGGTTCTGCGGACGACGCTGGTCGAGGTCGACGGTCGGTTGATGCAGCGCATCGCGCCTGCGCGTGCGGACGTGCTCGTGCGCGTTGCGGTGGGAACGTACGAAGAGGCGCAGGCGTACTGCCGCACGCTGATCCAGCGTCCGTACGATCTGACGACGGGACCGCTGTTCGCGCCTGAGCTGCTGCGGATCAGCGCGGAGGATCACGTGCTGGTCCTGCGGATTCACCACAGCGCAAGTGACGAGTGGTCGATGGAGGTGCTGTGGCGAGAGCTCGTCGCGCTGTACCAGGGAAATCGGCTAGCGCCGCTGGCTGTGCAGTACGCCGACGTTGCCGCATGGCAGCGGTCGTGGCTGGTTGGCGACGTGCTCGAGCAGCAGCTCGCGTACTGGCGCGAGCGCCTCACCGGCGCGGCGCTGCTGGAGCTGCCGACGGACCGGCCGCGCCCGGTCGCGCTCGGGACGCGCGGTGCGATGGTCGAGCGATCGTTGCCGGCGTCGCTCGGTCGCGCGGTCGTGGCGCTTGGCCGCGCGCACGGCGCGACGCCCTTTATGGCGTGGTTGGCGACGTTCTATGTGATCTTGCACCGCTACAGCCGCCAGGACGACCTCTCGGTGGGCACGCCGGTGGCCAACCGGGGGCGTCCGGAGACAGACGCGCTGATCGGCTACTTCGGCAATTCGCTCGTGATGCGCGCCAACCTGGCAGGCAACCCGACCTTCGCGGAGCTGCTGGCGCATGTCCGTGAGGTAACGCTCGGTGCGTATGCGCACCAGGACGTTCCATTCGAGCGCGTTGTCGAGGAACTGCGCGTGCCACGCGACCTGTCGCGCTCGCCGCTGTTCCAGGTGATGTTCGGGCACCAGCGCGCAGCTGAGGGCTCGCGGTTCCCAGGGCTCGAGGCCGAGAGCGTCCCTCTCCGTCATGCCACGTCGAAGTTCGACCTGTCGCTCGATATCATCGAAAAACCCGACAGGGTCACGTGCGTGATCGAGCTCAATACGGAGCTGTTCGACGTCACGACGATCGAGCGGATGCTGGGGCACTACCAGACGTTGCTCGAGGGGCTCGTCGCCGAGCCCTCGCGATCGATCGGCGAGCTCGCGCTGCTCACCGAGGGAGAACGGCGTCAGCTGCTCGTCGATTGGAACGCGACGACGCGCGACTATCCCCGAGAGGTCTGCCTGCACGAGCTCTTCGAGGCGCAGGTGGATCAGCGGCCCGACGCGATCGCGGTGGAGCTCGCGGGTACGCAGCTCACGTACCGGGAGCTCGACGAACGGGCCAATCAGCTCGCGCACCATCTGCGCGAGCTCGGCGTCGGTCCCGAGCAGCGGGTCGGGCTGTGCGTCGAGCGCAGGCTCGACATGTTGGTCGCGGTCCTCGGAATCCTCAAGGCCGGAGGGGCGTACGTGCCGGTGGAACCCACGTCGCCACCGGAGCGCATTGCGTCGACGTTCTCGGACGCGGAGGTGTCGATCGCCGTCATCCACGGCGACCTCGCGGCGCGCATCACCCTTCGGGACCTGCAGCTCATCGCGATCGACACAGACGCCTCGATCGCGCGTCACCCCCGCACGAGGCCGGTGGCCAGGGTGCGGTCGAATCACCTCGCCTATGTCATCTACACGTCGGGCTCGACGGGGCGGCCTAAGGGGGTCGAGATCGAGCACGGCATGGCGGTCAACGAGGTGCTGGGGGTGGGCGAGCTCGAAGATCTGGGTCCGCGCGATCGGGTGCTGCAGTTCGCGTCGCTCGCGTTCGATACCAGCGTCGACGAGATCTTCGCGACGCTGTCGCGCGGCGGGACGCTGGTGGTGCGCGGCGGCGACGTTCCGACGGCCGAGGAGCTGTACGGACCGCAGTTTGCGGGCGTGACCGTGATGAACGTGCCGACGGCGTACTGGCACGCGCTGGCGACGAGCACGGCACCGCCGCCATCGCTGCGACTCGCGGTGATCGGAGGTGAGCGAGCGTTGCCGCAGCACATGCGCGGATGGCTCGAGCTCGCGCCGGGGTGCGCCGTGCTCAATGTCTATGGGCCCACGGAGACGACGATCGCCGCGACGGCGTGGCAGTTGCGGCGCGAAGAGCTCGCCCCGGGTAGCGAGGTGCCGATCGGGCGGCCGCTGCCAAACTACACGGTGTACGTGCTCGACGCGCGGGGGGCACCGGTGCCCGTCGGCGTGCCCGGCGAGCTGTACATCGGCGGCGCGGGCGTCGCGCGCGGCTATCTCGGTCGCCCGGAGCTGACGGCGGAGAAGTTCGTCGACGATCCGTTCGGCGGGGGGCGCATGTACCGGACCGGTGACCAGGTGCGGTGGCTCGCGAACGGCACGCTCGAGTATCTGGGACGTCTCGACCACCAGGTGAAGGTGCGTGGCTTCCGGATCGAGCTGGGGGAGATCGAGTCGGCGCTCGCCGAGCATGCGTCGGTGCGCGAAGTGGCGGTGCTGGCGCGGGAGCACGCGCCCGGAGACATCCGCCTCGTGGCCTACGTGGTCGGGCGCGACGGCGCGCCGGAGGTCGAAACGCTCCGTGCGCACGTGGCGGCGTCGCGGCCGGCGTACATGGTGCCGTCGGCGTTCGTGGTGCTCGACGCGCTGCCTGTGACGCCGAACGGCAAGCTGGATCGCAAGGCGCTGCCAAGCCCGGATCTGGGTGCGTTGTCACAGCAGCACTACGTCGCGCCGGGAACGGAGATGGAGCTGTTGCTGGCGGAGATCTGGTGTCAGCTGCTCGGGGTCGAGCGGGTGGGGTTGTACGACAACTTCTTCGAGCTCGGTGGCCACTCGCTGTTGGCCGTACGGATGGTCGCTGCGCTGCGCGCGCGGGGCTTCGCGCTTCAGGTGCGTACCCTGTTCGCGACCCCGACGCTGGAGGCGGTGGCAGCGGCGCTGAGCCGGCACCGTGAGGTCCGCGTGCCCGCCAATGCGATCCAGCCCGGCGCCGCGACGATCACGCCGGCGCAGCTGCCGTTGATCGAGCTGACGCAAGCGGACATCGATACGATCGTGGCGCAGATTCCGGGGGGCATCGCGAACATCCAGGACATCTACGCGCTCTCGCCGCTGCAAGAGGGAATGCTGTTCCATCATCAGCTGTCGACGGACGGCGATACCTACCTGCTGGTCGAGCGGATGATGTTCCCGGACAGAGTGCTGTTGGATCGCTACCTCGCGGCGATGCAGCGGGTCGTGGATCGGCACGACGTCCTTCGGACGTCAATTCACTGGGAGGGGCTGTCGACGTCGGCGCAGGTGGTGTGGCGAACGGCGCCCTTGCACGTCACCGAGGTTGTGCTCGACGTGGGCAATCCGCGGGCGATCGACGAGCTGATGGCGCAGTACGATCCGCGCCACTACCGGCTCGACCTCAGCCGCGCACCGCTGATGCAGTTCGTGATCGCGCAGGAGCCGGGGAGCGCGCGGTGGCTGATGATCGAGCTATCGCATCACCTGGTCGGTGATCACGAGTCGCTGTCGCTGATGCATGAAGAGGTCGACGCGCTGCTCGCGGGACGCGAGCAGGACCTCGCGGCGTCGCGCCCATTCCGCGACCTTGTCGCGGAGGCGCGGCTCGGTGGACTCGGGGAGGCGGCGCACGAGCGCTACTTCCGCTCAGT
This sequence comes from Kofleriaceae bacterium, assembly GCA_033763475.1. Taxonomy (GTDB): domain Bacteria; phylum Myxococcota_A; class Polyangia; order Haliangiales; family Haliangiaceae; genus JABFXX01. The sequence goes on along the minus strand of JANRKM010000029.1, from coordinate 20,382 downwards.
GCTCGGGGACATCGAGGAACCAACCGCGCCGTTCGGGCTCGTCGATTCGCTGCGCGACGGTCACGACATTCGCGAAGCATTTCGGCAGATCCCGGAGGGGCTCGCCGCCGACCTGCGCGCGCAAGCGCGCCGGCTCGGCGTGAGTCTGGCGACGCTGTGTCACGTAGCGTGGGGCCAGGTGGTGGCGCGGACGAGCGGGCGCGAGCAGGTCGTGTTCGGAACGGTCCTGTTCGGCCGTATGCAGGCCCAAGGGGCGGATCGCGCGCTGGGCCTGTACATGAACACGTTGCCGATCCGGATCGATCTCGATGAGACCTCGGTCGAGACGACAGTACGGAAGACGCAAGCGACGCTCGCGGAGCTGATGGCGCACGAACACGCGCCGCTGTCACACGCGCAGCGCTGCAGCGGGGTGGCGCCGCCGGCGCCGCTGTTCAGCGCGTTATTCAACTATCGTCACAACCCGCCCAAGCCCACACACGCCGTCCCCCTCGCAGGGGTCGAGTTGCTCTACGCCCAGGAGCGCACGAACTATCCGTTCGTCATCTCGATCAACGATAACGTCACTGCTCTGTCGTTGAGCGCCCAGATCGCGGAGCCGATCTCACCGGACCGCGTGTGCGCGATGATGGAGCGCGCGCTGGAGGAGCTCGTGACCGCGCTCGCGCACGCACCGCACACGCCGGTCCGTACGCTCGACATCCTGGCCCCAGACGAGCGGCAGCAGCTGCTCGGCGCGTGGAATGCGACGGCGCGTGATTACCCGGACGTCCTCGTTCACGAGCGCATTGAAACGCAGGCCCAGCAACACCCCGCGGCGATCGCCGTCGTGTGTGGGGATGATCGCAGAACCTACCGCGAGCTCGATGAGGAGGCGACGCGCCTCGCGCATCGCCTCGTCGAGCTAGGCGTCGGCGCCGACTCGGTCGTCGCGCTCTATCTCGATCGCTCGGTGGAGATCGTGGTCGGGATGCTCGCGGTGCTCAAGGCAGGCGGCGCGTATCTCCCGCTCGATCCGGATGTGCCCGTCGAACGGCTTCAGTTCGTGGCGCGCGACGCGCGGGTAAAGGTCGTGATCACGCACGAGGCCGTGCTCGACGGCCCTTGGGCGAATTTGCGAGTCGAGGATGCGCGCCGGGGATCGCCGATGCCACCGCTTGGAGCGCGCGCCGGGGCGCATGACCTCGCCTACGTGCTGTACACGTCCGGGTCGACGGGCCGTCCGAAGGGCGTCCAGGTCGAGCACCGAAACCTGACCAACTACCTCTGCGGCGTGGTCGAGGCCTACGGGCTCGCGCCAGGCATGAGCTACGCGATGGTCACGACGTTCGCGGCTGATCTCTGCGTCACCGCGGTGTTCCCGGCGCTATGCGGCGGAGGGACGCTGCATATCATCCCGCGCGAACGTGTCACACCGCACCAGCTTGGCGCGTACTTTGCGCAGCACCGCGTCGACGTGCTCAAGTCTGTGCCGTCGCTGATCCAGGCGCTGCTCGACACCGACAATCCGGGTGCGGTGTTGCCGCGGCGGCTTCTGGTGGTCGGTGGCGAGCAATTGACACGAAGTCTCGCCGCGCAGGTGCGATCGGCCGCGCCAGGATGCGCGGTCATCAACGAGTACGGTCCCACCGAGACGACGGTTGGTTCCGTTACCTTTCTCGCGGATGAAACGGGCGGTGGCACGGCCGTGCCGATCGGGCGCCCGCTGCCCAATCAGCGCGCGTACGTGCTCGACGCCCACCTCGGGTTGAGCCCGGTCGGGGTGGTCGGCGAGCTGTATATTGGTGGAGCTGGCGTCACCCGCGGCTACGTGGGGCGGCCCGATCTGACGGCGGAGCGGTTCATTGCAGACCCGTTCGGCGAGGGGCGCGTCTATCGCACCGGCGACCTCGCGCGGTGGCAACCCGACGGGACCCTCGAGTACCTGGGGCGCAGCGACCACCAGGTGAAGATCCGTGGGTTCCGGATCGAGCTGGGCGAGATCGAGGCGGTGTTGGCGCGGCATGCGAGCGTGCGCGAGGTGGTAGTGCTGGCGCGCGAGGACGTGCCGGGCGACAGACGGTTGGTGGCGTACGTGGTGGGGCGCGACGGCGCGGCGGAGGCAAACGCGCTACGCACTTACGCCGGGAAAGCGTTGCCGGAGTACATGGTGCCGTCGGTGTTCGTGGTGCTCGACGCGCTACCCGTAACGCCGAACGGCAAGCTGGATCGAAAGGCGCTGCCTGCGCCTGATGACAGCCAGTCGCAACGCGCGTATGAGGCCCCGCACGGCGCGATCGAGGAGCTGCTCGCGCAGATCTGGCACGAACTGCTTGGGGGCCAGCGGGTGGGGCGGAACGACAACTTCTTCGATCTGGGCGGGCACTCGCTGCTGGTGATGCGGCTGGTGGGGCGGATCCGGACGACGCTGAACGCGGAGCTATCGGTGCGCGCGGTGTTCGAGGCGCCGACACTGGCCTCGCAGGCCGAGGCGATCGGGCGCGCGACGGGAACGGTGGCGCCGGCGCTCGTTCCGGCTCCGCGCGAGGGCGAGCTCGTCGCATCCTTCGGGCAGCAGCGGTTCTGGGTGATGTCGCAGCTGGCGGAAGGCGCGGCGTACGACATGTCGCAAGTCGTGCGGCTGCGTGGCGCGCTCGATGTCGCAGCGCTGGCGGCCGCGGTGGACGCGCTGGTCACACGGCACGAGGTGCTGCGTTCGACGTTGACCGAGGTGGACGAGGTGGTGGTGCAGCGGATCGCGCCAGCTCCTACGGGGCTGTTGCGGATCGTCGAGGCTGGCGCGTTCGATGCGGCGCGCGCGTACTGCGAGGCGCTCCTCGCGCGGTCGTTCGAGCTTTCGACAGGCCCGTTGTTCGCGCCCGAGCTGGTGCGGATTGCGGACGACGACCACGTGCTGGTGCTGCGGATGCACCACGTCGTCGGTGACGAGTGGTCGACGGAGATCATGTGGCGAGAGCTCGGTGCGCTGTATCAGGGGCGCACGCTGGCACCGCTGGCGGTGCAGTACGCGGACTTCGCGGCCTGGCAGCGGTCGTGGGTGGTGGGCGGGGTGCTGGAGCAGCAGCTTGGCTACTGGGGTGAGCGCCTTGGCGGCGCCGTTCCACTCGAGCTACCAACGGATCGCCCGCGGCCCGCGGTACTCGGCATCGACGGTGTCGTCGTCGAACGGACCCTGCCTGCTTCGGTGGGGCGTTCCGTCGAGGCGGTGGCGCGCGCGCTGGGCGCGACACGGTTCATGACGTACCTGGCGGGGCTCTACGCGCTACTGCACCGGTACAGCCACCAGGTGGACATCTCGATCGGCACGCCTGTTGCGAACCGCGGGCGCGCGGAGACGGACGCTCTGATCGGCTACTTCCTGAACACGGTGGTGTTGCGCGCGGACCTCGGGGGCCGTCCGAGCTTCGGGACGCTGGTGGGGCAGGTGCGGGACGTGGCGCTCGGTGCGTACGCGAACCAGGACGTGCCGTTCCACCAGGTCGTCGAGGCGCTGCGCGTGCCGAGGAACACGGGGCGGAGCCCACTGTTCCAGGTGATGTTCGTGCACCAGAGCGCGGGCGGTAGCGCGGCAAACGACGCCAGCTGGGGCCCGGGGATCATCGAGGAGGGCGTGCATCTCGGCCGGAGACAAACAGCGAAGTTCGAGCTGACGCTGCATGTGGTCGAGCACGCTGACCGCCGGGTCACGTGCGGGATCGAGGGGAACGCGACGCTGTTCGCCGCCGCGACGCTGGCTCGGATGCTCGAACACTTCGAGCGGCTGCTCGCCGCGCTTGCGGCGGATCCGGGCTGCGCGATCGATGCAATGGCGTTGCTCACGGAGAGTGAACAAGCGGAGTTGGCGCACTGGAACGCGACCGCGCGCGAGTTCCCGCGGGACGCGTGCGTGCACGAGCTGTTCGAAGCGCAAGTCGATCGGACGCCTGGCGCGTTGGCTGTCGTGTTCGGAGACACCACGGTGAGCTATCGCGAGCTCGACGAGCGCGCGAACCAGCTGGCACATCACCTGCGCGCGCTGGGCGTGGGCCCGGATCGGCTGGTCTCGATCTTCGTGGAGCGGTCGATCGAGATGGTGGTGGCGATGCTCGCGGTGCACAAGGCGGGCGGGGCGTACGTGCCCTTGGACCCGAATTACCCCGAGGAGCGGCTGCGGTTCCTCCAGGCGGACTCGGCGAGCGCGGTGGTGCTCACACAGGCCGCTCTCGTGGCGCGGTTGCCGCGCGACGGCGGCGCGGCCGTGGTGGAGCTGGATCGCGCGTGGCCGGAGATCGCGCGCATGCCGCGGACGCGGCCGGGTCGCGTGGCGACGGCGCAGCACTTGTCGCACGTGATTTACACCTCGGGCTCGACGGGGCAGCCCAAAGGCGTCGCCATCGAGCACGCAAGCGTGGTGAGCTTCTGCCACTGGGCGCGCGAAGCGTTCACGGCGGAGCAGCGCGACGGGGTGCTGTTCGCGACGTCGATCTGCTTCGACCTGTCGGTGTTCGAGCTGTTCGCGACGCTGGTGTGGGGAGGCCGCGTCGTGCTGGTGGAGAATGCACTGGCACTCGCGACGCTGCCCGCGGAGGCGAACGTGCGGCTGGTGAACACGGTGCCGTCGGTGCTCACGTCGGTGCTCGAGACGACGAGCTTGCCGGCGAGCGTCCGGACGATCAACCTGGCGGGCGAGCCGCTCAAGGACGAGCTGGTGGCGCGGCTGTATGCGATCCCCACGGTGCAGGACGTGTTCGACCTGTACGGGCCGTCGGAGACGACGACGTACTCGACGTACACGCGGCGCGAGGCAGGCGCGCGCGCGACGATCGGGCGGCCGATCGCCAACACGCAGGTGTACGTGCTGGACGCGCAGCGTCAGCTCGTGCCGTCGGGCGTCGTCGGCGAGCTTTACATCGGCGGCGTGGGCGTTGCGCGCGGGTACCTCGGGCGACCGGAGCTGACGGCGGAGCGGTTCGTGCCCGATCCATTCGCGGGGACCGCGGGTGCGCGCATGTACAAGACGGGCGACCTCGTGCGGTGGCTCGCGAACGGAACGCTCGAGTACCTGGGGCGCATCGACCATCAGGTGAAGATCCGCGGCTTCCGGATCGAGCTGGGGGAGATCGAAGCCGCGCTCGCATCGGACGCGTCGGTGCGCGAGGTGGTGGTGCTGGCGCGCGAGGATGCGCCCGGCGACAAGCGGCTGGTCGCGTATGTGGTAGGGCGCAACGGCGTCCCAGAGATCGATGCGCTGCGTGCGCGCGTGAGTGCGTCGTTGCCCGGATACATGGTGCCGTCGGCGTTCGTCGTGCTCGAGGCGATGCCGTTGACGCCCAACGGCAAGCTGGATCGCAAGGCGCTGCCAGCGCCGGATCAGGGTGCGATTTCGCAGCGGGCCTACGTCGCGCCGCGGACGGAGGCGGAGGAGCTGCTGGCTGGCATCTGGCGCGAGTTGCTGGGCGTCGAGCGTGTCGGCGTGCACGACAACTTCTTCGAGCTCGGCGGGCACTCGCTGCTGGCGCTGCGGATGGTCGCGGGGCTGCGCCGGCAGGGGCTCGCGCTCGAGGTGCGCACCCTGTTCGAGACGCCGACGCTGGCGGAGGTGGCGGCGGCGGTGAGTCGACACCGCGAGGTGCGGGTGCCGGCGAACGCGATCGAACGAGGGGCCACGGCGATCACGCCGGCGCAGCTGCCGTTGATCGAGCTGACGCAAGCGGACATCGACACGATCGTGGCGCAGATGCCGGGGGGCATTGCGAACATCCAGGACATCTACGCGCTGTCGCCGCTGCAAGAGGGCATGCTGTTCCACCATCAGCTGGAGACGGAAGGCGATGCGTACCTGCTGGTGTCGCGCATGGTGTTCCCGGACCGCGCGCTGGTGGATCGCTACGTCGGGGCGATGCAGCGGGTAGTGGATCGCCACGACATCCTGCGCACGTCGTGCTGCTGGGAAGGGCTGACGACGCCGGCCCAGGTGGTCTGGCGGAACGCGCCGTTGCCGGTCACCGAAGTCGTGCTCGACGCGGCAGGGCCTGCGGCGATGGCGCAGCTGGCGGCGCGGTTCGATCCTCGTCGCCACAGACTAGATCTCACGCGCGCGCCACTGCTGCAGTTCGTCATCGCGCAAGAGCCGGGGAGCGAGCGGTGGCTGGTGCTCGCGCTGATGCATCACATCATCGGCGACCACGAATCGCTCGCGATCATGCAGGCCGAGGTCGAGCTCGTGCTCGCGGGACGCGAGCACGAGCTGACGCCATCGCGGCCGTTCCGGGACTTCGTGGCGGCGATGCGGCTCGGGGGGCTCGGGGAGGCCGAGCACGCGCGCTACTTCCGGTCGCTGCTCGGCGACATCGAGGAGTCGACGGCGCCTTTCGGGCTCACCGATGCACTGCGCGACGGCCGTGGCGTACGCGAAGGATTTCGGCAGCTGCCACCAGCGCTCGTCCAGCAAGTGAGGGCGCAGGCGCGTCGGCTCGGCGTGAGTGTGGCGACGCTGTGTCACGTCGCATGGGGGCAGGTGGTCGCGCGGACGAGTGGTCGCGAGCAGGTGGTGTTCGGGACCGTGTTGTTCGGCCGCATGCAGACCGAAGGCGCCGAACGAGCAGTGGGCATGTACTTGAACACGCTGCCCTTCCGGCTGGACCTGGACGAGACCCCAGTGGAGGAGGTGGTGCGCCGGACGCAAGCAACGCTCGCGAAGCTCATGGCGCACGAGCACGCGCCGCTGTCGCTCGCGCAGCGATGCAGCGAGGTGGTGCCGCCGGCGCCGCTGTTCAGCGCGCTGCTCAACTATCGTCACAGCGCGCCCCCGGCCACCGGGGCGAGCGCTGCGGCGGCGGACCTCGCAGCCGTCGAGGTTGTCAGCGGCGAGGAGCGCACGAACTATCCATTCGTCATCGCGGTGAACGATGACGGAAGCGCCCTCTCGTTGAACGCTCAGATCGTGGACCCGATCTCACCGGACCGCGTGTGCGCGATGATGGAGCGCGCGCTGGAGGAGCTCGCGACTGCGCTCGAGCAGGCACCGCGCACGCCGGTGCGTGCGCTCGACATCCTGCCGCGGGACGAGCGGCAGCAGGTGGTGGTGGAGTGGAACGCGACGGCGCAGCCCTATCCGCGTGACACCTGCGTGCACGAGCTCTTCGAACAGCAGGTCCAGCGGACGCCGCATGCGATCGCCGTAGTGTTCGAGGGCGCGCAGCTGACGTATGGGGACCTGGATCGCCGCGCGAATGCGCTTGCTGCCCATCTTCGTGGGCTGGGCGTTGGCCCGGGCGGTCTGGTCGCGATCTGCGTCGAGCGCTCGCTCGAAATGGTCGTCGGACTCGTGGCGATCGCGAAGGCCGGTGGGGCCTACGTGCCGATCGATCCGCGCTATCCAGCCAACCGCGTGCGCGCGGTGCTCGACGATGCGGCGCCGATGGCGATCGTGGTCGATGCAGCTGGCCGCCGCGCGCTCGGCGCCGCGACCGGCACGACGCCGGTGGTGGCGCTGGACGCACCGCTGATCGCGACCGGAGCCGAGCGGGCATCGGCGCCCGCGCGCTCCAGGTCGAGCGATCTGGCCTACGTCCTCTACACCTCCGGGTCGACGGGTACGCCGAAGGGTGTGGCGATCACGCATCGCGCGCTGGTCAATCACATGACGTGGCAGATCGGCGAGTTCGGGTTCACGTCCGACGATAGGTTTCTGCAGCGGACGTCGATCTCGTTCGATGCGTCGGGCTGGGAGCTCTGGGTGCCGCTGCTGCTCGGCGCGCGCATGGTGCTGCTACCGCCGGAGCTCGAAGCAGATCCGGGCGGCATCACGCAGCTGATGGCGCGCGCGGGCGTGACCGTGGCGCAGTTCGTGCCGAGCTTGCTGCGGCTCGTCGTGGAGCAGACCGACCCGCCGCTCGCCTGCGACTACCTGTTCGCGGGTGGTGAGGCGCTGGATGGTGCGCTCGTGGAGCGTGCGCGGGCGTGTGCGCGGCGCGCGTTCGTGAACCTGTATGGCCCGACGGAGGCAACGATCGACGCGACGCATTGGCGGAGCCCGAGCGGGCCGCTGCCGGCGGCGATTCCGATCGGGCGCCCGATCGCGAACACGCAGGTCTACGTGCTGGACCGAGGGCGGCAGCCAGCACCGATCGGCGTGCCCGGTGAGCTCCACATCAGCGGCGACGGGCTCGCGACTGGTTATCTGAATCGGCCGGACCTGACGGCGGAGAAGTTCGTCGACAATCCGTTCGGCGAGGGCCGGCTGTATCGGACGGGGGACCTGACGCGGTGGCAGGCGGACGGAACGATCGAGTACCTGGGACGGATCGATCACCAGGTGAAGATCCGCGGGTTCCGGATCGAGCTGGGAGAGATCGAGGCGGTGCTCGCCGCACACGCGGCGGTGCGCGACGCTGTGGTGCTGGCGCGGGAGGATCAGCCTGGGGACAAGCGGCTGGTCGCGTACGTGGTGGGGCGCGACGGTCTGCCGGAGGTCGAGGCGCTACGCGCGCACGCGAGCGCGGCGTTGCCCGCGTACATGGTCCCGTCGGCGTTTGTGGTGCTCGAGGCGATGCCGGTGACACCGAACGGCAAGCTGGATCGGAAGGCGCTGCCGGCGCCGGATCGCGCCGCGCTGGTGGAGCGCGAATACATCGCACCGCAGACGCACGCGCAGCGGGTCCTCGCCAACATCTGGTGCGAGTTGCTCCGGCTCGAGCGGGTCGGGGTGAACGACAACTTCTTCGAGCTGGGCGGCCACTCGCTCCTGGCCGTGAGGATGATCGCGGAGCTACGCCGGCAGGGGCTCGCACTCGAAGTGCGCGCGCTGTTCGCAACGCCGACGCTGGCGGAGGTAGCGTCGGCGATCAGCCGACATCGCGAGGTGCGGGTACCCGCGAACGCGATCGAGGTGGGGGCCACCGCGATCAGCCCGGCGCAGCTGCCGTTGATCGAGCTGACGCAAGCGGACATCGACACGATCGTCCTCGGGGTTCCGGGCGGCGTCGCGAACATCCAGGACATCTACGCGCTGTCGCCGCTGCAGGAAGGCATGCTGTTCCATCATCAGCTGGAGACGGAAGGCGACACGTACCTGGGGGCCGTCCACCTGGTGTTTCCTGATCGTGCGCTCCTCGATCGCTACCTCGCCGCGGTGCAGCGGGTGGTGGATCGGCACGACATCCTGCGAACGTCGTTCTGCTGGGAAGGGCTGACGACGCCAGCGCAAGTGGTCTGGCGGAACGCGCCACTGCCGATCTCGGAGGTCGTGCTCGATCCGGCGGGGCCGCCGCCACTCGAGCAGTTGACCGCGCAGTACGATCCGCGCCGCTACCGGCTCGACCTCACCCGGGCTCCGCTGCTGCAATTCGCGATCGCCCAGGAGCCGGGCAGCGAGCGGTGGCTGGCGGTCGAGCTGATGCATCACCTCATCAGCGATCACGAATCGCTTACCCTCATGCACGACGAGGTCGGGGCCGTGCTCGCGGGGCGCGAGCACGAGCTCTTGGCGTCGTGGCCGTTCCGCAACCTGGTGGCGGAGGCGCGGCTCGGTGGGCTGGGGGAGCCCGAGCACGAACGCTATTTCCGGTCGCTGCTCGGAGACGTCGAGGAGCCCACCGCGCCGTTCGGGATCGATAATGCGCTGGGCAACGGAAGCGGGGTTGGCGTGGCGCACCGGGCCGTGCCGGACGAGCTCGTCGCTCACCTGCGTGCCCAGGCCCGCCGGCTCGGCGTGAGCGTGGCGACACTGTGTCACGTGGCGTGGGGTCAGGTGATGGCGCGGACGACTGGGCGCGAGCGCGTGGTGTTCGGCACCGTGCTGTTCGGTCGCATGCACGCCGCGGGTGCAGATCGGGCGCTCGGGCTGTACATGAACACGTTGCCGATCCGGATGGATCTCGACGCCACCTCGGTCGAGGAGACCGTGCGGCGGACGCAGCGGACGCTTGCGGAGCTGGTCGCGCACGAGCACGCGTCGCTGGCGCTCGCGCAGCGCTGCAGCGGCGTAGCGCCGCCGGCGCCACTGTTCAGCGCGCTGTTCAACTATCGTCACAACGCGCAGGCCCCCAAGGAGCCGGACGCGGTGGCGGGCCCTCTCGCCGTGGTCGAAGCGACCGCCGTCGAAGAGCGCACCAACTATCCATTCGCGGTCTCGATCGACGATGACGGGCGCACCCTGTCGTTGACGCTGGACGCCGCGGACCCGATCTCGCCTGCCCGTCTGGGCGCGATGATGGAGCGCGCGCTCGAGCAGCTGGCGCTCGCGCTCGAGCACACTCCTGACCAGCCGGTTCGTGCGCTCGACATCCTGCCACCCGACGAGCGGCGGCAACTGCTCGTCGACTGGAACGCGACGGCGCGGGATTATCCGCGGGACACGTGCCTGCACGAGCTGTTCGAGGCACAGGTCGATCGGACGCCGGAGGCGGTGGCGTTGGTGTTCGAGAAAGCGCAGCTGACGTACGGCGAGCTCGAGCAGCGCGCGAACCAGCTCGCGCATCACCTGATCGCGCAGGGGGCCGGCCCCGAGGTCAAGGTGGGCGTGTTCGTGGAGCGCTCGATCGAGATGGTGATCGGAATCCTGGGGATCCTGAAGGCGGGCGCGGCGTACGTGCCGCTCGAGACGAAGTCTCCGGCCGAGCGGCTCGCGTTCATCCTCGACGACGCGAAGGCGCCGCTCGTGGTGACGCAGGGCCGCTTGCTGCCACAGCTCCGCGGGCTCGGCGCGCGGCTCGTGACCCTCGACGGCGACACCGCGGTCACCGCGGGCCCGACGACGCGGCCGCGGTCGGGCGTGAACGCCGAGCACCTCGCCTATGTGATCTACACGTCGGGGTCGACGGGGCGCCCCAAGGGGGTGCAGATCGAGCACAGGCAGATCGTGAATCTGGTGACGGCGTCGGGTGCGGTGGAAGGCATCGTGCCGACGGACCGGGTCCTCCAGTTCTCCTCGATCGCTTTCGACTCGAGTGTCGAGGAGCTGTTCACGCCGCTCGCGCACGGGGCGACGATGGTGCTGCGCGGCGAGGACGTGCCGACGGCGCTCGAGCTGTTCGGGGAGCGATTCGCGGGCGTGACGGTGATGAACATGGCGACCGCGTACTGGCACGCGATCGCGATGGCGCTCAAGGGGCAAGAGCTGCGCCCGCCGGCGAGGCTGCGGATGATCAACATCGGTGGCGAGCGGGCACTGCCGGAGTACGTGCGGATGTGGCACGAGCTGCTGCCCGGGTGCGCGCTCAACAACCAGTACGGACCGACGGAGACGACGGTGATGGCGACGGCGTGGCGCCTCGAGCGGGACCAGCTGGCCGACGGCCGGGACGTGCCGATCGGTCGGCCGCTGCCGAACTACACGGTGTACGTGCTCGACGCGCATCGGCAGCCGCTGCCGGTCGGGGTGGAAGGGGAGCTGTACATCGGCGGTGAGAGCGTGGCGCGCGGGTACCTGGATCGACCGGAGCTGACGGCGGAGAAGTTCGTTGCGAATCCGTTCGGGGCCGGGCGGCTCTACCGGACTGGTGACCTCGTGCGGTGGGCCGACGACGGCAACCTGGAGTTCGTGGGGCGGGTGGACGATCAGGTGAAGATCCGCGGGTTCCGGATCGAGCTTGGGGAGATCGAGGCGATGTTCGTCGAGCATCCGGCGGTGCAGAACGTCGCGGTGCTCGCGCGATCGGTCAGCGGTGGCGAGAAGCAGCTGGTCGCGTACGTGGTGCTCGGCGCTGCGGTGACCGCGGACGAGCTCGGTGCCTACGTGCGCTCCCGGCTGCCGGCCTACATGGTCCCAGCGCGGCTCATCATCATCGACACGCTGCCGATCACGGCAACGGGCAAGGTGAACAAGGCGGCGCTTCCGGACGTGCCCGGCGAAGTGCTCGCCGTGCAGCGTACGTACGAGCCGCCGCAGGGTGAGCTCGAGGAGGCGCTCGCGGCGATCTGGTGCGAGCTGCTTGGCCTCGACCAGGTGAGCCGCGACGACAACTTCTTCGAGCTCGGAGGCCACTCGCTGCTGGCGATCCGGATGATGGCGCAGCTGCGTCGCCTCGGGCGGACGGTCGAGGTGCGCGCGCTGTTCGCGACGCCGACGCTGAGCGCCCTGGCGAGCACGATGCGTGGGCACCGCGAGGTCAGCGTACCCGCCAATCTGATCGCACCGGGAAGCACGACGATCACGCCGGCGCAGCTGCCGTTGATCACGCTGACGCAAGCAGACATCGATCGGATCGGAGAGGTCGTGCCGGGCGGGCTGGCGAATGTCCAGGACATCTACGCGCTGTCGCCGTTGCAAGAAGGGATGCTGTTCCATCATCAGCTGGAGACGGAAGGCGACACGTACCTCGGTGTCGCGCGCCGGGTGTTTCCAGACCGTGCGCTCCTTGATCGCTACCTCGCTGCGATGCAGCGGATCGTGGATCGGCACGACATCCTGAGGACGTCGTTTCACTGGGAAGGGCTATCGACCCCGGCGCAGGTGGTGTGGCGGACGGCACCGCTTCCGATCTCGGAGGTAGTGCTCGAGGGATCGGGGCTGCAAGCGATGGAGCAGCTGGCCGCGCAGTATGATCCGCGCCACTACCGGCTCGACCTCAGCCGCGCGCCGGCGATGCAATTCCTGATCGCACAGGAGCCGGGCAGCGCGCGGTGGCTGGTGATCGAGCTGCAGCATCACCTGATCGGCGATCACGAATCGCTGGAGATGGTGCAGGTGGAGATCGGCGCGCTGCTCTCGGGTCGGGAGCACGAGCTGCCGGCGTCGCGGCCGTTCCGCAACCTGGTCACGGAGGCGCGGCTCGGTGGTCTCGGGGAGGCGGCGCACGAACACTACTTCCGGTCGCTACTCGGGGATATCGAGGAGCCGACCGCGCCGTTCGGGCTCGTCGATGCGCGTGGCGACGGTCACGGCATAAGCGAGGGGTTCCGGCAGCTGCCGGACGGGCTCGCCGCCGAGCTGCGCGCTCAGGCCCGCCGGCTCGGCGTGAGCGTGGCGACTCTGTGTCACGTGGCGTGGGGGCAGGTGGTGGCGCGGACGAGCGGGCGCGAGCAGGTGGTGTTCGGGACCGTGCTGTTCGGTCGCATGCACGCGACGGGTGCGGATCGTGCGCTCGGCCTTTACATGAACACACTGCCGATCCGGTTGGATCTGGATGCGACGTCGGTCGAGGAGACGGTGCGACGGACGCAAGCGACACTCGCGGAGCTGATGGCGCACGAGCACGCGTCGCTGGCGCTCGCGCAGCGATGCAGTCGGGTGGCGCCGCCGGCGCCGCTGTTCAGCTCGCTGCTCAACTATCGTCACAACGCGCAGGTGGTCGCGGCGGCGCCGGGCCCGCTCGCCGCGGTCGAGTGGCGCGGCGGCGAGGAGCGGACGAACTATCCGTTCGGTATCTCGGTCGACGATACCGGCAGCGCCCTGTCGTTGAGCGCTCAGGTCGCGGACCCGATCTCACCGGACCGCGTGTGCGCGATGATGGAGCGCGCGCTGGAGGAGCTCGCGACCGCGCTCAAGCACGCGCCGCACACGCCCGTCCGTGCGCTCGACATCCTGCCGCCGGACGAGCGGAAGCGGCTGCTCGTCGACTGGAATGCGACGGAGCGCGACTACCCGCGTGACATGTGTCTCCACGAACTGGTCGAAGCGCAGGTCGATCGTTCGCCCGACGTGATCGCCGTGGTGTGCGAGGGAACGCAGCTGACATACGGGGAGCTCGAGCGCCGTGCGAATCAGCTCGCGCATCACCTGCGAGCGGAGGGCGTCGGAGCGGAGGTCCGGGTCGGGATCTGCGTGCGGCGCTCGCTCGACATGATCGTCGGTGTGCTTGGCGTCCTCAAGGCTGGCGGCGCGTACGTGCCGCTCGATCCGAACCATCCGGCGGAGCGCCTGGCGTTCATGCTCGAGGACGCCGCCGCGCCGGTGGTGATCGCGCAAGAGGCGTTGGCCGCCCGTGTGACGCGACCCGGCCTTAGGGTCATACGGATCGACGCGGATCGACCGGTGCTCGCTCGCTATCCGGCCATGCGTCCGGTGCGGGAGGCGCGCGCTCATCACGCCGCGTACGTGATCTACACGTCTGGGACGACGGGACGTCCCAAGGGCGTGATGGTCGAGCACCACATGGCCGTGAACTTGGTGACGGGGCTGGGGGCACTCGAAGCGATCCAGCCGACCGATCGGGTCCTGCAGTTCACGTCGCTGTCGTTCGATCCGAGCGTGCAAGAGACGTTCACGCCGCTGGCGCATGGCGCGACGGTCGTGGTGCGCGGCGAGGACGTGCCGACCGCGGACGAGCTCCTGGGGCCGATGTTCGAAGGCGTGACGATCCTGAACTTGACGACGGCGTATTGGCACGCGCTGTCGCCGGAGGCGTTGCCGCCGTCGTTGCGGCTGGTGGTGTTTGGCGGTGAACGGGCGCTGCCTGCGCACGTGCGGACCTGGAGCGCGCTGTCGTCGACGTCCCGGCTGTTGAACCTGTACGGCCCGACGGAAGCGACGATCGCAGCGACGGGGGCGTACTTGCACGGCGATCGGCTGCTGCCAGGCCGCGAGGTGCCGATTGGCGGTCCGCTGCAGAACTACCAGGTGTACGTGCTGGACCAGTACGGCCAGCTAGTACCGCTCGGCGTGCCGGGCGAGCTGTACATCGGCGGCGTGGGCGTGAGCCGCGGGTACTTGAATTTGCCGGAGGTGACAGCAGAGAAGTTCGTTGCCAATCCGTTCGGGCCGGGCAAGCTCTATCGGACCGGCGATAGGGTCCGCTGGTTCGCCGACGGTCAGCTCGAGTTCCTGGGCCGCATCGACGAACAGGTGAAGATCCGCGGGTACCGGATCGAACTGGGGGAGATCGAATCCGCGCTCGCGGCGCAGCCGTCGGTGGGCGAGGTGGTGGTGTTGGCGCGCGAGGACCAACCTGGCGACAAGCGGCTGGTGGCGTACGTGGTCGGGCGCGACGGCGTGCCCGAGGTCGACGCGCTACGGGCGCGGCTCGCGGCCGCGCTTCCGGAGTACATGGTGCCGTCGGCGTTCGTGGTGCTCGACGCGATGCCGCTGACGCCGAACGGCAAGGTCGATCGGAAGGCGCTGCCGGCGCCGGAGGGTGCGATCTCGCAACGCGAGTACCTCGCGCCGTGGACCCCGACGGAGATCGCGTTGACCGAAATCTGGAGCCACGTTCTCGGGATCGAGCGGGTGGGGATGCGCGACGACTTCTTCGAGCTTGGTGGTCACTCGCTGCTTGCGATGCAGTCCGTGACCCGCGTGCGCGAGCGCCTCGGCGTGAAGCTGCCCGTGGCGGCGCTGTTTCAAGGCCGTACTATCGAGGCGCTCGCCCGCATCGTGGACGAGCTGGGCCCGACAGCGCCGACGCGCCACCTGGTGCCCCTGGGCTCCCCCAGAAGCGGGATGCCGTCGGTCGTGTGCGTGCATCCGCTCGAGGGCACCATCGATGGGTACCTGGCGCTCGGAGCGCTCGTCGGGCGCACGCGGGGCATCGATGCGATCGAAGCGCGCGGGCTGTTCGGGGATGCGCCATGCGCGTCGGTGCCCGACATGGCCGCGGATTATGCGCGCGAGCTGATCGAAACGCGGGGCAAAGGCCCGGTCCATCTGGTCGGGTGGTCCTTCGGCGGGTTGGTCGTGTTCGAGATGTGCCGCCAGCTCTTGTCCGCTGGCGTCCACGTCTTGTCGACCACACTCATCGATCCGGCTGCACCATTGCAGGGCGGACAGGTACCTGTACGCGGTCAACACCAGGATGCGTTCGCGGACGCGCTCTATGGATACGCGCGCGCGATGGGCGTCTGGATCGACGAGGACGAGATGGTCCCACGGTCGCGTGAGGAGGCGCTCGAGTTCGTTGCTGAACGTGCCCGCGGGGTAGGGCAGCATCGGGTCGCCGACGTCTCCACGCTGGCGGCGTACGCCGGGGTGGTCGAAGCGCACATGCGCGCGGTCCGTGACTATGTGGCGGTACCGACGACCGAGCGGATGGCGCTCATCCTGCCGGATGACCCGTTGGTACCTGCGGAGGAAGTGTCAGCTTCGGTCGAGGGATGGCGAAGCTGCGCGCCCAACCTCGACGTGCACGTGTTGCCAGGCACACACCACACGATCCTCAAGCCCCCCCATGTCCAGGCGCTGCACGCTTTTCTCGAGGAGGTCTGGGCGGCGCCGAGCCGTCGGTAGGATTGCGTGGCCTCCTGCTCCTCTTCGGGACGCAGACCCGCGCCACGCGATGCAGGTTAGTTCGCGGTGAGTGTGCCCTCGAGGGGGTTCGACTCGTTGCCTGCTTCATCGGTGATCCACAGCGAGAAGGCGTAGCTGCCAGCGGTGGGCGGAAGGACCTGCAGCTGCAAGCCGAGCGTGCCGGTCGTCATGTCGCCGACGCCGCCTAGCTTGCTCATCGGGAAGGTTTGCGTTGTCCGATCGGGGAGTGTGATCTCGGCGCCCAGCTCGGCGAGATCGCCATCGTCGTCGGTGAACGTGAACGTGCCGGTGATGGTGACGACCTGGCCGTGCGTGGCCGTGCTCGGGGTGTACGTGAGGTTCGCGATCTGCGGTGACAGGCCGTCGTCAGCAGCACAGGCCGTGAGGAGGAGGGTGGTGAGGAGGGTGTGTTTCATGGAGCGGACCCTAATTCCCGGACCGCAGGCGGCGATGGCGCTTCACGCGGAGTTCACGTTCATTCGCGCGAGCGGTCTCGCACACGCGATCGGGTCAGCTGCGGAAGGCGGCAGCCTCGCCATTCCTCGCCGGGAGCTGCCAGCGCTTGCCGACGTGTCCGATCGATCCGTTCGAGCCCGGTAGCGTCGGTGTTCAGCGCTTGACGTAGACGGTCCCGTTCCAGCGGTGGTGTGTCGTGCGAAACGATTCGAAGGTTCCGTTGCCCCGGGGATCCTGGCCGTGCCAGCGGCCCTCGGTGGTGGTGCACTCGAGGGTCAGCTGCGGCATCTTGGGACCGAGGGTCGGGGATTCCAGCTTGCACCGATCGGCATCGTCGGCTTCACCCGAGCTCCACGTCGACGAGAAGGCGAGCACCGCGGTGAAGCCGCTCCGGGTCGCGCGGTACAAGGTCGAGGTCTCGATCCCGGTGTCCCACCCCGGCGATTGCGTGGACTCGCTGACCTCGACGAGCAGCCCGGCCTCCGACAGGGTCAGCGGGAATGCCGACACTCGGACCGTTCCCCTGGCGCCGTCGCCATCGCCGCCATTGCGGTTGGTCGCGGTGAACGTTCGCTCCTCGCCGATCATCCTGGGTTTCGGTGCGCGCTTGACGAGTGCGACCACCGTCGTGGTGTCGCGGTCCCGGGGGTCGGCCGGATCGCGTGGCTCCGCATGGTCGATGCGACATGCCACCAGCGTGTCGCCGAGCGAGATCGCCTCGACACGCTCGATGACCTCCGCGTCCTTGGCGGCGTCGATCCGACCGCGCTCCGCGTCGGGGAATATCAGCTTGGTGCATTGGGTGGTCGGAAACGGCGGCGGACCGTCGAGGGAACCCACGCGCACGGTCGGCTTGCCTCGGGCGCGGTTGCCGCCACTGCCCGGCGTTCCCCACACCTCGAGCTCGCTCACGCTGATCTCTTTCCATGCCGTTCGCGTGCCGGCGACGATCTCGATCACCTCGATCTTGAACGTGCCACCGCCGGCGTCGACAGGGAGCTCCTGCAGGGTGCGCCGCTCGATGTCGAGCACGTGCTCGCCGAGCACGGTGCCATCACGCGTAACGCGGACCTTGCGGATCCGCGGGTTCATCGTGAACAGGTCACCGTGCTTGTCGACGTGGGTGAACCCGGCCGACATCTTGATCGAAGTGACGCGCGCCGCCTTCGGTACGCGCACGGCGATCCATGCACCGACCAAGTCCCCGGTGCGCGAGTTCCATGCGGTCTGCAGCTTGCCGTCGATCAGATGTGCTGGAACGATCTTGGCGTTATCGACGGTCGACGACACCGCGATCGTCGTCGTCGGTTCGCGCAGCAGATCCACGGCGGGACCGGCGACGGCGACCGCCGGAAGCAGCGCGCTCGCGAGCACGATCAGTCGTCGACGCATGCGGTTGATGGTAGCGCATCGAATCCCCGAGCCCGTCGTCGACCTCGATGGCAATGGCGCACGAGGACGTGTTACAGGCCTGGCGGGCCAGACGCGAAACGTCGCGTGCTCGTGCCTATGCCCGTCGAGGCGTCGCATCACGAGCTCGCTCGGCTGGGGTCAGGCGGGTGTTCACAGCTT
This sequence comes from Kofleriaceae bacterium, assembly GCA_033763475.1. GTDB lineage: Bacteria > Myxococcota_A > Polyangia > Haliangiales > Haliangiaceae > JABFXX01. The sequence continues at coordinate 2,192 of JANRKM010000029.1, read as the reverse complement.
CCGTGCACGTCGAAGTCCGCCGTCCCCCGAGGGCACCGTCACGGGGCGATGCCGGCGTTCGCGGCCTCGACGAGGATATCGGCGAGGATCCAATCCAGCGTGCCCCCACCACGAAGGAGCACGACGGCGCGGTGAAACGGCTCGTCCAGGGCGGCGGCAGGCACGTTCACGGTGCAGGGGTCTTCGTCGCCGACCGTGCAGTCCGGGATGACGCGAAGATCGTGGTTCGACGCGAGGTACGCCGTCGTCCCGTCCCTGGCCCCACACCGCGCAAGGAACGACAGGGCGTAGGGCACGAGAAGGGCGCGCGCGGCGTCTGGATCATGGGCCGCGTTCCGCTGGATCTCCGGCCACGCCGCGAGGAAGCGGTGCGCGTCCCACCACCAGCACACATCCGACTGCCCGTCCGGCGAATCTCCGAGCGTCTCGAGGGCCGCGCGTGCGACGTCCCCGCGTCCGGCGTACAGGTCCGTGACGATGCTCCGCGCGCCATCTTCGTAGGGGTTGCGGTAGCGCGCACCCGCCTTGACCAGGCGCCCTGATCCCGCGTCGAGCCGCCACGTCGTGACGAGTCGGTCGTGGCTGCGCGCGTAGAGGCACTCCTCGACCTCGATCCGGGCGCGGTGCGTCCGGACTTCTACACAGTCCACCACACCCTGCATGAGCACGGTCTGCGTGGTGCGCCGATCGTGCGTGACGTGGGCCGTCACGCGCCTGCAGATGTACCCGGAGCCGTGTCTCTCCCCCACCTGCTGCTCGACCACGAGCCGGCCCCCGGCCATCGGAACGTCGAGCACCTGCTCGGAGGGGACGGCGTGCCATGGACACGCCTCGTCGGCGACCGCGCTGCTCTCCGTGGCGCGCGCGCACAAGAACAGAGAGGTGAGCATCAATCCGAGGGCGAGGCGTGTCATCGAGCTCCTTCGTCGAGCCGTGAGACATCGACGCTACTCGGCCGCGCCTTATTCCGCAGGACACACATCCTGATGAGATATTCCTTCGCGGTGGGTGACGTTCCCGCGAGCGCGAGCTCCATGATCGCCGATGCGTCACGACGCGTCGGGCCGTGTCCAGCAGCCCTGCCCGTCGCGTCCACCAAGCAGACGAACTGGTCTGGGAAAACTGGGGACGGGCCCCATTTTTTCTCCCGGTCGATCATCATCGCGCCGAGCGGCGACATCCAGACCATCACGTTCGGCGCTCCTGACTACAAGACCCCGATAAAATCGACGACGTTCCAGTTCACGCCGAAGGCGCTGCCGAAGTACCAGGTCGTCCCGTAGATTCCGGCGGTGCAAGACGCCGCCTACCTCGCGTTGCTCGCCAAGATCACGACGACCGGCATCGACGAAGCAGAGTTTGAACAGCTGTTCGCAGCAGCGGTCGCGCGTGATGACGCGCCGAGCATCGTCGTGCTGCACCTCATCGCCGGTCGAGTAGAGGAAGCAGTGGCGCATGCGGCGCGCGTGGACGCGGACGCGGCGCGCGCGATCGTGCGCCACATCGCCGCGTTGGACCCACATTCACCGGGCTGGGACACGCTGGTCGGGATCGTCGAGACGCGGCCGGAGCTCGTCGGCGAGATCGAGGCCGCACTCGCAGCCTGGCCCGTCAGCGCGCGCTGTCTGCCGGCAGCATGGCTCGCGGAGATCCGGAAGGGCAAACATCATCCGCGTCATCGATTGGTCCAGAGCGTGATGCTCGACGGAAGTGAGGTCGACGTCCTTCGTTCGCCCGCCTGCGCACGCAGCCTCGCCAATGTCCAGCATCTGGCGGTCAACATGGCCGAAGGCGGCGGGCTCGCCGAGCTCCAAGGCGCTGGCCTCGATGCGGTCACGTCACTCTCGATCACTCAATCCGTCGTGTCGCCGCGCGCCGTCGGGGACCTCATCGTCGGTGCCTCGTTCCCACGCCTGCAACGGTTGTCCCTGAGCGGGCTCAGCTCGGATCGCCCATATTCGGGCAGGCGTGAATACCCGAACCTCATCCCTCGCGACATCGACAATCCGCTCGAGCTCGATGCGATCGCCAAGGGCCTCGATGGGCGCAGCACGCAGCGTCCGCGGTTCTCGCTCGGGCTGAATGCGCTCGGAAGTGATGCCGAAGGACTGCGGGCGCTCGTGCGCCAGCCCGCGCTCGCCGGGATCGAGCAGCTGGCGTTCGCTGGAATCTACCTCGATGAGGGAGCGGCA
>JANRKM010000028.1:0-16122 GCA_033763475.1 Kofleriaceae bacterium | reverse complement strand
TCCGCATCTGCCGCTTGCTCCCAACCGCAGCCTAGAACCGACGGGCGGACCGGCGCACCGGCGCCGCACTCAGCAGCACACCTCGTCCCACGGGGGACGGGACTCGTGCGCTAACAGGGGTTTCTCAGCAGCCTGCTAGCGGCACAGCTTCGACGCGCGTGTGGGCGAGGTGTATTCCCCCGCGGAACTATGACAAACTAACCCAAGGGTCTTCGTGAAGGAGCTTATTCTCCTCGGCGTGTATGTCCACGATGCTGTCGCCACAGCGAAGGACTACAGCGCCAACCTGTCGATGCGAGAGCTCGTCCACAGTTCGATCGTGACCGAGAGGGGGGCGAGTCAGAGTGTCGTTCTGGCTGGCTCCGACAAGCCGCCGTGGCTTGCACTGTTCTCCGGACACGGCGCGGAAAGCATCGCCGGTGCCGTGCTGAAAGAACGACCGCACGGCCTGCACCAGCTCGTCTACATCACCGACGATTATGCCAAGGACCTGGCGTGGCTGCGAAAGCGCGGCCTCGGGTTCGAACGCCTGATCCCACTGGGAGGGCTGCAGTTTCTGCGTCGGGTCTCCGCGACCATCGCCGAGCTCGGCATGATCATCGACCTTGTCGAGCGCCCTCCTGTCGAGCTCGATGAGACCCAGTGGCTCCGCCCCATCGTCGACGCACTGATCGCTCCATCGCGGATGGCACAAGCACAAGCGCGCGTCGAGGTCACCGCCGCTGACCGTTCACTCTCGACCTGGCGGCGCTCGGGTTCCCCGCCCGATACCCGCTCGTTACCGGACCTGCACCTGCCGGCCGGGGCACCACTCTCGACCTGGATCGAACGCATCGAGAACCACACCTGGTCGGCCGACTGCATCGACGCACGGCAAGGCCGCCTGGAACGCGCGCTGAAGACCACGCTCGAGTCGATTCACGCTCGAGGGCCGGTAACATATCGCGAGCACGTCGAACTGGCGCGGAAGCAGCTCCACGACGATGGGCTCGGAGCGCGCCTCGGGCAAACGATCGGCGGCTCGTACCGCGTCCTCACGTCGCCGATCTATCTCCGCCAGCAGGCGGCGGAGCAGATCCGCGCCACCGCCAAGCAAGGTGCACTCGCGTTGAAGCGGTATGTTGCGGACGCTTTTGCTGGCCGGGAGACGCCAGTTCCCAGACAGGTCGCCGATACGAATCCATTCAACTATGTGCGCAGCGACTGGTGCGCGCCGCGACCAGCGGGGCTCGCTCAATATGTCGTCGACGTGGTGCGTTCGGCGGTGACGGGGCGCTACGTCATCATCGGCGAGAGCGTCGACAGCGGTCGCTGCGGCGCCGCCACACTCGGTCCGGTTCGCCGCTCGAGCGAAAGCGCCCACGGCGATGCGCTCCTGGCACTCCGAGCGCTTCCGGCGGACGACATGAACCGTGTGATGCGCGACATGCTGTGTGCCTATGCGCCGCAACGTGGAGATGGCGCCGCGGGAATCGCGATGGCATTCCAGCGCGAAGCCCCGCCTCACGACCTGCCGGACTGGGAGGACCAACTGCTCGCCACCAGCCTTGGCGTGCCCCTCATTGCGGAGGCCGACCTGATCGTTGGGCCTGAAGGCATGTACCGCCCGAGCTCGTCCGGTCCACCCACGCGCATCGACGTGCTCCTCCACCGTCGATCGGCGACCCTCTACAAGTTGCCAGCGTGGAACCGACTGATTCATGCCGGTGCGCTCGCCATCGTCGATCCGGTGAGCTCGGCGATCTGCAACGATCGAGCGCTCCGCGCATTCTCCCAGACCTTGATCTCCAGTTATGTCGGAGAGCCGTCACCGATCGAGATCGCGGAAACACTCGTCTTGATGGATAAGGCCGCACGAACCACGGCCCTTGGAGATATCCCGGAGTTCGTCTTCAAGGAGCGAGGCGGCAAGAGCGGCAGTCGGGTTTTTATCGGCTGTGAGCTCGACACGGAAGGCACCCAAGCTCTTCGTGCCAGCATCGCCGATGATCCCGAGCGCTGGGTCGCACAGCGCCGAGTCCCCATCGCCACGACGCTCTTCTTCGAGGTGAGCGAGAACGGCATCTGCGTTCGCGAGGCGAGATATCTCCTGCACTCGTACGCGGTTGTCGCCGAAAGCGCCGTGGCACCGCGCGCGTTCGCTAGCCGTGTCTTCACCGAACGCACCCTCAGGCCGCAGGCCAGCAGCACGTACGTCGCTGACGTCGTGGTGATCGATCCTCCGCAATGATTCTCTCGCCCAGCGACGGCAGCTTCCACGGTAAGCTATCGCAGGCAAACGTTCAGTGGTGTCGCAGCTCTACGAGCCGCGCATGAGGTTAGGCAACCATGATTGGTGTTCCGCTCGATCACATCGCGATTCACGTAGCCGATTGCGAGCAAGCCGAGACCGTTGTCCGAGAGCTTCTGGAGCACGAGACCGTGCAAGAGCTGCTCGTCCCCAGCGACAAGGGCTCCGCGCGTCTACGCGTGACCGCGCAGCGCGGTGAACGGTTTCGGCTTGTCCTGTGCGAGGCGGTCGGCGCGGAGCATCCCATCGCGAAATGGATCGCGGCGCGCGGACCGGGTACCCACCACGTCGCCCATCGCGTCGAACACATCGAGACGGCACTCGAAGGCATCGAACCTGACGTCGTTGTTGGTGGCATCGTCGACGCCCCGGGGCTCCGGCAGGTGTTCATCGAAGCGGCGGACGATGGCCTGCTCCACGAGATCACGCAGCGGCTCGACGAGCCCAACTTCGTCGAGGACAACGTGGCCGCGCTCATCGAAATGGGCGGCGAAAAACACAGCACACCAGCTCCCCCGCAAGGGTGGAGTGGCGGACGACGCTGACATGACGGCGACGATTCGTGACCATGGCCTGGGATTGATGCGCCATTGGTCGCGACCGCGGGCCAGCGCTCCCACGCTCGATGTTTCCGCATCCGTACGCGACGCACTCGAGCACGTTCTCGCCGGTGTCCCCATCCACGGTCGGCGCGTCGCCGTGGGCCTCGGCAGCCGGTCGCTTCCCCAGCACGCCCGCTTTGCACGAGCGATCGTTGCCGAGCTGTCGGCGCGCGGCGCGCGAGCCGTGATCGTTCCTGCCATGGGTGGACACGGCGGCGACGAAGCCGGTCAACGGGCAATCCTCGAAGACCAGGGGATCGTCGACCTCGCCCCGATGGACACGAGCCTCGAGACCACGCTCCTCGGCACGACACCCGAGGGTGTCGAGGTTCATTGGTCGCGAGCCGCCCTGGAATGTGATCTGACGATCTTGTTCAACCGCGTGGCGCCACACCCGAACCTGTCCAGCCGCCTGCAGAGCGGGTTCACCAAGATGAGCGTGATTGGCTTCGGCAAGCCACGCGGCGCCACGACCATGCACCGTGCCGGTGTCTCGGAGCACCTGGAGGCCGCCGGCGCCGTCGTCCGCCAACACTCGAACCTCGTCGGTGGGATCGCGATGCTGTGCGACGGTGAGGGACAGCCGTCCGAGCTCGTTGGCCTCACCGTGGACGAGCTCCCCGAGAAGGAGCTCGCGGTTCTCGAGCGCGCACGCGCTGCCCGCTTCACGCTGCCGTTCGAATCCATCGACGTGCTCGTGCTCGACTGGTTTGGAAAGGACATCTCGCCAACGGGCATCGATCGGGTGCTCCTTGGGCGTCGCCCTACCGGTGCCGATCCAGTGCGTATCGGCGCCATCCTCGCGCTCGGCCTCTCCCCGAAATCCCGCGGCAACATGCTCGGCGTCGGTTTCGCCGATGCTGTCACCGCACGGGTTCTGGCGGCGATGGACGCCGACCAGATGGCCGCCAATCTTGCGTCAAGCGGCGATGTCGAGGCGTGCACGATTCCGCGCGTGTTCGAGAACGATCGCCAGGCGCTCGACTGGGCAGTGACCTCGTTTGGCCCGAGGATCGCGAGAATCGAGAGTACCGCGCACCTCGGTCAGTTCCTGGTGTCCGACGGGATCATCCTGCCAGGGCTCACCCGCGGAGATGTTTCACCGTGGTCGTTCGACGATGCCGGCTCACTCGATCTGCGTGAGCCATGGATGTCGCGGAGGGAGAACGCTTGAGCGTTGAACCGAAGATCCAGACGAACCAAACGCTGAACGATCCCTCACTGAGGGTGATGAACTTTCTGAATGAAATCGTGTTGGAATTTCCGGCGGCGATCTCGTTCGCACCGGGCAGACCGGTCGAGTCCCTGTTCAACGTGGAATCATCGTTGCTCGAAATTCAGCGGTACGTCGATCATCGCGTCGCGGAGACCGGCCAGTCTCGCGCCAAGATCTTCGAGAGCCTCGGCCAGTATGGAAAGACCAAGGGCATCGTCAGCGACCTGGTCGCGCGCCAGCTGGCCAACGACGAGAAGATCGCAGTCGATTCCGAGTCGATCCTGGTGACGAGTGGTTCGCAAGAAGCGATGACGATCGCGCTTCTGGGGCTGTTCGAACCTGGACGCGACGTACTGCTCGTCAGCGAGCCGAATTACATCGGCATCACCGGCATGGCCGCCATTCTCGGAATCGAGGTCTGCGGTGTGGCGGGTGGGGATGACGGCACCGACCCGGATGAGCTCGAGCAGGCCATCTGTCGCGTGAGAGACGCCGGTAAAAATCCGAAGGCTTTCTACGACATCCCGGATTTTCACAATCCGCTCGGCTCGCACATGCCACTCGCGGCGCGACAACGCTTGCTCGATATTGCGAAACGAAATGATCTATTGATCATCGAAGACAATGCCTATGGCATGTTCGCGTACGACAGCGACCGAATCCCGACCCTGAAGGCGCTCGACACCGACGGACGCGTCATCTACTTGGGCACCTATTCGAAGACGCTCTTCCCCGGGCTCCGTGTGGGGTATCTGGTGGCAACCGACCCCCAGCTCGCAGACGAGCTTTCGAAGGTGAAGAGCCTCACCACCATCAACACGTCACCGATCCTTCAGGCGATCGCCGGTGGGCTTCTGCTCGAATCCGATTGCTCTCTTGTGGAAACGTGCCGCCGTAAGGTCGCCTTCTATAAAGGCAATCGAGATCGAATGCTGGAGTGTCTCGAAGCGACGTTCGGTACCGACATCGCGCTCCGCGAGCAGGTGCGCTGGAACCGGCCGGCTGGCGGCTTCTTCCTCAACGTCGCGCTTCCTTTCGATTTTGACGAGGAACAGCTACGACGATGTGCGCGCGACTACCGCGTCATCGTCTGCCCGATGTCGTTCTTTTCACTCGACGGAGGACGTCGACAGCAAATCCGGCTGTCGTTCAGCTACGTACCGCCCACCGAGATCGAAGAAGGGATCCGACGACTCTTTAGATTCGTGCGTGACGTCGGGGGTGCGTAGAGGGTTCGATGCTTCGATGGCGCCGTCGGAGATCCCCGCTCTCTCTGAACGCAGTTACCGATTGACACGTCCACTCGTGCGATCTAAACGACCGCGTGGGCGGCCAACGCACCGAGGGCGGCCAACGTACCGAGGCCTCCTCTGCTCGCGTGAGCGAGGAGGAGTTCGCGCGTGCCCTCGAGTCGGCGCGTGCGGCCTGGCCTGATGTCCAAGCGTCTCCGGAGCAGTTCGCGGCCTGGCTCGAGGAGCGGCTCAAACCGGGTGAGCCGGTCTCGAAGCTGAGGACGTCGGAACTCTACCTCGCCTGTGCGTGCGCCGCGGGTGACACGCGCGCACTCAAGTACTTCGACGAGCACATGATCGACAAGGTCGACCTAGTCCTGCTGCGGCTAGGGATCTCGCGCGACGTGGTCGACGAGACCAAGCAGTACCTGCGAGAATACCTGTTGCTCGGGCACGGCGGAGTGGCCGGCCGGATCACGACCTACTCGGGGATAGGACCGCTGGGCCGCTGGGTCCGGGTGGCGGCGGTGCGTGCCGCGGTGCGACGTGCGCGCAAGGCGGGGGCACACACGCAGCTCGATAGCTCGTTGCTCGGAGCGGTCGCCGCCGAGGAGCTCGATGTCGAGCGCGAGTACCTGAAGCGTCGCTACGGCGCGGCGTTCGAGGACGCGCTCCGTGCGGCATTCCTCGAGCTCCCCGCGCGGGCGCGAAGCATCCTTCGCTTCTACTACGGCGAGCGGCTCACGATCGACCAGCTCGGCGCCATATACCGCGTGCATCGCGTGACCGCCTCTCGCTGGGTGCGGCAGGCGATGGAGGCGCTCATCGAACACTCCCGCCACCTCATGCAGCGCGACCTGGCGGCGACCGACCGCGAGATCACGAGCCTGCTGCGACTTGTCGCGAGCCGCATCGAGCCCGTCCTCCAGAGCCTGATCCACGACGCGGACGCGTGACTCACCGGAACGTCGCGAACCACCGGTCGTACGCGCCTCGCTCAGGAGCATCGGGGGGGAGGGCGTCCCTCCCCGCGGTGACGAGCGCGCGCGCCCGGCGGCGCGAAGCCGGTTTCCCATCCGCCCACAACACGGAGGCGAGGCCGATCCGGAGATCCTGCCACGTCGACACATCCGTCGCTCGCGATGTGAGGGCAAGGGCGCGCTCGAACCCTTCGCGCGCGCGGCCGAGGTCGCCCTTGCGCTGGTAGGCCATGCCGAGGTTGGTCAGGACGCCCTCTCGCGACACCCCGCTCAACGCCGGGGCTCGCTCTTGGAGGTCCAATACGCGGAGGTGCAACGAGATCGCGCGATCATGGTCACCTCGCCTCGATAGCGCGGCGCCTAGGTTGGAGAGCGCAATCCAATGCGTGGGGTGTTCCTCGCCGAGCGCGTGCGCAGCAAGCGCTGCAGCGTGCTCGTACTGGGCGATTGCCTCGTCGAGCCTCCCCATCTCGTCGAGGATGGCGCCGAGATTCGTGTAGGCCCTGCTGAGGTGGGGATGGGTGGGCCCGAGGCGGTCGACCCAGATGTCGACCGCGCGCTGGCATTGCTCGAGCGCGCTCTCGTACGCTCGCGACATGAATCTCGCGATGCATAGGCTGTTGCGAGTCGTCGCCACCTCGGGACTACGCACGCCGTGCACGGCCTCGCGCAGCGCCGCGGCCTTCTCGAGGGTCGCCGCGCCCTGCTCGTGGGTCGCGACGTCGCCCGAAAGGCTCGCTTTCGCGGTGAGCGCATTACCGAGCGCGTGAAGTCGCGCGCCCTCGAGGCCGGCGCTCATCGATCCTTCTCCCATGCGCGCGATCACGGCCGCCGCAGCTCCGTCGAGCTCCGCGATGATCGCACCGTTGCGCAGCACGGTGCCCTCGACGAACAAGCGGCTCGTCAGCGCCTCGGCGCGCAGTGCATCCACCTTCGCGATGTCGGCGAGCTCGGCCGCGCGACGGAGGTTGCTCGACGCGGAGACGGCATCCCCCGCGGCACTCTCGGCTTGTCCGAGGCGGAGCCTGGCCAGCGCCGCGAGCGACGGATCGTCGAGCGCGTCGCTCGCCTGTGCCGCGGCCTTGGCCAGGGCGAGACTGTCAGTTACCCGTCCGGCCGCGCGGAGTAGCTTCGCGCGCGACAGGTCCGCGCGAAGCGCGGCGACCTTCTCGCGTTGCGCGGTCGACATCGCGCGGTCTGCTCCGAGCGCGAGCGCGTCGCACTGGTCGAGCGCTCCGAGGCCGTCGACGGCGTTCACGGCGTTGTTCACGACGTCCGCATCCGCGTGGACCAGGACATCGATGAGGGTGCGTAGATCGCCGAGGCGCTCGGCGAGGCATCCGACACGTCGATCCAGCAGCTCGGACGATTGTTCCCGCCGTTCATGGGTCGCGTCGCATGCTTCGACGTGCATCGCGGTCCATCGCGCGCCGTAGGTGTCGATCGCGTTGCCGACGCGCGTCGAGGTGTCCGCCGCGTCGGCGACCCCGGCTGCCAAGAACGCCGTGCGCACGGCGGCGCGTTGTGGCGCCCCCCACACGGCCTGGAGCTTCCCTGGCACCTCGTCACGACAGCTCGGCCGTTCCGTACGATGTGTGGCGATGCGCGACCCGGCGGCGACCAGCGCAACCGCTGCGAGCGCTCCGGCGGCGGCGCGGCGTCGGGTCGCCGTGGGGTCGCGCGCGAGCGCGGCGAGGAGCGCGTCCATCGATGCGAACCGATCCTCCGGTGACGCGGAGAGACCGCGGCGGATCGCGCGCTGGACGTGCTTGGGCGCGCCACGTGCGTCGACGAAGGCTTGCCCGGAGATGGCGGCGAGGAGCTCGCCGGAGTGCTTGCCGTGGTAGGGGCGCTCGCCGGTTAGGCCCTCGTGAAGCGCGACGCAGAACGAGAACTGATCGGCGCGGGCGTCGATCTGCTCGCGGCGGAGTTGCTCCGGCGCCATGTACGCCAGCGTACCAGCGAGGATGGGCGGCTCCTCACCCTCGTCGGCCAGGTTACGCGCGAGACCAAAGTCGGTCACGACGACGCGGCCATCGCGTCCCAAGAGCACATTTTCTGGCTTGAAGTCGCGATGGACGACGCCCGCGGCGTGGGCCGCGGCGAGGCCGCGACCGGCGGCGAGGAACGTGGTCAGTACCGAGCGCGTTCGCGGCGATGCTGTTAGCCACGTGCGCAGCGTTTCTCCATCGATGAGCTCCATCACGAGAAACACGTGGTCGCCGAACATACCGACGTCGTAGACGGTGACGACGTTGGGATGGGTCAGCTTGGCCATCGTGCGGGCTTCGCGGAACAAACGGCGGTCGGCATCGGCGCCTCGGCCTGCGCGTACCAACTTCAGCGCGACCGTGCGGCCCAGCTCGGCGTCGCTCGCCGCGTACACCCTGCCCATCGCGCCCGCGCCGACAAGGGATGTAACTTCATAGCGTCCGACGCGCGTTCCGCGGCGGAGGACGTCGAGGCCGGGGGCCCCATCGCTCGCGCTGGACCCCGAGCCCGAAGCGAACGCGGCTGCCGTCGACGACATCGCCTTCGCAGTTGCAGCGACGAACGCGAAGCAGCGGGCACACGAATCGAAATGCGCCTCGAAGGCCGAGAAGCTCACCTCGTCAAGCTCTCCGGCCACGAACGCGGCCAGCGTGTTCTCGTCGAAACACCCCACGCTTCGGAAATATATCGGTGCCGAACGAACCTCGGAACAATATCGGCGAGGTCGTACGCAACATCGCATCTGCGCGGGTCTCAGGGCAGGGAGGACGCCACGCGCGCACGTAGGAGATCACGACCATGAGGAGGTTTCACGACCGCCGGCGTCCGGGTAAGCCGCAGGAATTCAGTTGCTTGGGAAGCGTTCAGTTGGAGTCCGGCAGTGTCTAACGTCTTGGAGATCAAAGCCGGGGATTTTGATGCGAGGACGGGCCCTCGGTCCACGTCCGCGGGGGACGTTCACTTCCAGCTCGATCGCGCGGTCGTTGCCGTGCTCGAGGAAGCGTCGCGTGCCCATGGTGACCAGCTCGTCGACTGGCTGCTCGCCGCGTTCGTAACGCTGTTGCATCGGCATGCGAGCGACGCGGAGGTGGCTGTTCATATTCTTGGCGATGCGCGCGCGCGCGCGGGTGCTGCGTTGGAGGTATTCGATCCTGCGGCGTCGATCGTGCTGCGAGCCCACGTCACGGTCGACACGACGCACGTGCAGTTGGTCCAGCAGCTCCGCGCAGCGTGGGGCACCGCGGCGTCGGGGGAGAAGGCAAGCTCGTCGGTTGCATTCTCGTTCGAGAAGGCCTCGTCGGGCGCCGCGAACCTAGATCACGCCCATGCACTGGTCTTCGCGTTGCACCGAACGGACGACACGATCGCGGGGCAGGTGGCCTACGCCACCTCGCGCTACGGCCGCCGTGAGATCGAGCGAATGATCGGGCACTACCAGCAGCTGCTCGAGGGTGTCGTCGCGGATGCCGCGCGGCCGATCGGAGCTTACGCGATGCTGACAGCCGCAGAGTATCAGCAGGTCGTCGTCGACTGGAACTTGACGGAGCGCCCGCACCCGCGCGACAGCTGCGTGAACGAGCAGTTCGAACAACAGGCCCAGCGGACGCCGGATGCAGTTGCGGTCGTGTTCGAGGACCGCGCGATGTGTTATCGCGAGCTGGACGAGCGCGCGAACGCCCTGGCGCAGCAGCTGATCTCACTAGATGTCGCGCCGGGCGACTACGTCGCGACGCTGCTCGAGCGCGGGATCGGGTTGGTGATCGCGCAGCTGGGCATCTTGAAGGCAGGCGCGGCGTACGTGCCGATGGACGTGGAGGCGCCGAGCGAGCGGCATGCGTGGATGGCGGCGGACTGCAACGCGCGCGTGGTGATCACGGAGGGCGAGCGTGCGGTGCCAGTGGGGGGGGCCACGGTGGTGCGGATCGAGACCATCGGCCTCTGCGAAGCCAAGCCCACGGTGGCGCGTGCGGCGACGGACGTTGCGTACGTGATCTACACCTCGGGATCGACGGGGCATCCGAAGGGTGTGATGGTGACGCATCGTGGGATCAGCCGGCTGGTGCACAGCCCCCCGGTCGCGGTGGAGTCGACGGATCGGGTGGCGTGGCTCGGTAATCCAGCGTTCGACCTGAGCACCTACGAGGTGTGGGCGCCGCTGCTGTGCGGCGCGTGCCTGGTCGTGGTGTCCAGGGACGAGGCGTTGCACGCGCTGGGCGAAGTGCTCGAACGTCGCGAACTGACGGTGCTGCACCTGACGGCGGGCCTGTTTCATCAGCTCGTCGAGGGGCTGAGCGCCGGGTTAGGTCGGTTGCGGATGCTGTTGATGGGCGGAGATGTTGTGGACCCCCAGGTGGTGCGGCGCATACGCGCGCATACGCGGAGGGTGGTGCACTGTTACGGGCCGACCGAGACGACGACGTTTGCGACGACGTACGAGGTGGGAGAGGTCGACGTTGGGAGTGCACGGTTGCCAATCGGCCGGCCGATCGCCAACACGCAGGTCTACGTGCTCGACGCGCACCAGCAACCAGTGCCGGTCGGCGTGATCGGCGAGCTGTACATCGGTGGCGAGGGCGTGGCGCGCGGATATCTGAACCAGCCTGCACTCACGGCGGAACGGTTCCTCGCGAATCCGTTCCGCGGCGATGCGACCGAGCGGATGTACCGCACCGGCGATCTAGCGCGCTACCTGGCGGACGGCAACCTCGAGTTCCTCGGCCGCAACGACCACCAGGTGAAGATCCGCGGCTTCCGGATCGAGCTTGGCGAGATCGAGGCGGTGATCGCAGGGCATTCATCCGTGCGCGAGGTGGCGGTGTTGGCGCGGGAGGATCATCCTGGCGACAAGCGGCTGGTCGCGTATGTGGTCGGGCGCGACGGTGCACCGGGGATCGAGGCGTTGCGCGCGCACGCGAGCGCGTCGCTACCCGCGTACATGGTGCCATCTGCGTTCGTAGTGCTCGCCGCGCTGCCGCTGACGCCAAACGGCAAGCTGGATCGGAAGGCGCTGCCTGCGCCGGCGGCGCGGGCGTCGCAGCGCGTGTACGTTGCGCCGCGCACCGAGGTGGAGCGCGCGCTCGCGGCGATGTGGAGCGAGGTGTTTCACCTCGAGCGCGTGAGCGTCGACGACAACTTCTTCGAGCTGGGTGGGCACTCGCTGCTGGCGACGCAGCTTGTCGCGCGGGTTCAGCGCGCACTCGGCGTCTCGCTGACGCTGCGCGACGTGCTCGAGGCGCCGACGGTCGCGATTCTCGCCGAGCGGCTCGGCGGCGGCGCGGTCGTGGGCGAGGCGACACCGGAGCTCGTTCCCCTTGGGCGTGACGTTCCGATCGAGGCGTCGTTCGCCCAGCAGCGACTGTGGCTGCTGTGGCAGCTTCGACCGCGCGATGCCTACGACATCTCGCAGGCCGTCCACATCGTCGGCCCGGTGGACATCGTGGCGCTCGAGCGCGCGCTGGCCGGGTTAGTGGCGCGCCACGAGGTGCTACGGACCAGCCTCGTCGAGCGCGACGGCCGCGTGCTGATGGCGATCGAACCGCCGGTCTCGCGCCCGCTCGCGGTCGTGGAGGTGCCCTCACTGGAGGCCGCGCGGGCGTACTGCATCGAGGTCGCGCAGCGACCTTACGACCTCGAACGCGGACCTGTGTTCGAGCCGACGCTGCTGCGGCTCGCTCAGGGCGGTCATGTGCTGCTGCTTCGGATGCACCACATCGTCGGTGACGAGTGGTCGAGCGAGGTTCTGTACCGCGATCTTGCGGCACTGTATGCGGGCGTCGAGCTCCCTGCGCTCGCAGTCCAATACGCCGATTTCGCGGCGTGGCAACGCGCGCACATGACGGGCGACGTGCTCGCGCGTCAGGTTGCGTACTGGCAACGCGAGCTGAGCGGCGCGACGCCGCTCGACCTGCCGACGGATCGGCCGCGCCCAGCCGTGTCCGCCGGGCGGGGCGACACGGTCGAGGCGATCCTAACCGAGGAGCTTGCGAGCGCGATCGGTCGGATCGGTAGCGCGCACGGAGCAACACCGTTCATGACGCTGCTGGCAGCCTTCTACGTGCTGCTCCATCGCTACAGCCAGCAGGACGACATCGTGGTGGGATCGCCGGTCGCGAATCGCGGACGTCAGGAGACAGCGAACCTGATCGGCCTCTTCGTCAACACCGTCGCACTGCGCGCGGATCTTTCAGGGAATCCGCAGTTCGCGGAGCTGCTCGGGCGCGTGCGGGAGGTTGCGCTCGGCGCGTATGCGCATCAGGACGCGCCGTTCGATCGGGTCGTCGACGTGGTCGGCGCAGAGCGCGGCGCCTCGCGCATGCCGCTGTTCGACGTGATGTTCGTGTACCGGACGCCGCGCGTCATCACGGCGCTGGATGGGACGACATACGAGGATCTGCAGCTGTACCCGGGGACGTCGCAGTTCGATCTGGTGATGCAGCTCCAAGCGGGCGCGGACGGGCTCGTGTGCACGTGTGAGTTCGATACGGAGCTGTTCGACCGCGCGACCGTCGAGCGCATGCTCGCGAGCTACCGGACGCTGCTCGAGCACATCGCGAACGATCCGATGCGGCGGGTAGACGAGCTGCCGCTGTTGTCGACGAGCGAGGAAGCGTTGCTAGCTCGCTGGAACGCAACGGAGACAACGTACCCCTCGTCCGCGTGCCTGCACGAGCTATTCGAACATCAGGCTCATCGGACCCCCGACGCGGTTGCGCTCGTGTTCGAGGGCGCCGAGCTGACGTATCGCGAGCTGGATACGCGCGCGAACCAGCTCGCGCACCATCTGCGAGGACTCGGCGTCGGACCGGAGGTGCGCGTCGCGATCTGTGTGCGGCGCTCATTCGACATGATCGTGAGCGTGCTCGGCATCCTCAAGGCGGGCGGCGCGTACGTACCGATCGACGCGAGCTATCCCGATGAACGCATCGCGTTCATGCTCGAGGACGCTGGCGTGCCGGTCGTGCTCACGCACGCGGAACTGGCCGACCGCGTGACGATCGCCGGGACCCAGGTCATGCTGGACGCCGAGCGAGAGGTGCTGGCGCGGGCTCCGTCTACGAGCCCGGCGCGGACCTCATTGCCGAGCAACGCCGCCTACGTGATCTACACGTCGGGCTCGACGGGACGCCCGAAGGGCGCGGTCATCGAGCACGGTATGGCCGTCAACCTGGTGTGCGGGTTGGTCGATATGTACGGGGTCGGGCCCACGGATCGAACGACGCAGCTGGTGTCGCTGTCGTTCGACCCCAGCGTCGCCGAGATCTTCACGGCGTTGAGCGTGGGAGCGTCGATGGTGCTCCGCGGCGAGGAGATGCCGACGCCGGATGAGCTGTTCGGCGAGCCGTTCGCGGGCGTGACGGTGCTGTCGTTGATCACGGCGTACTGGCACACGCTCGTCGAGCATCAACCACCCGCGGCGCTGCGGCTGGTCATCATCGGCGGCGATCGCGCGCTGCCGGAGCACGTGCGTGCGTGGACCGCGCGCGCGCCCGACTGCAAGCTCTTGAACCTGTATGGACCGACCGAGGCCACGATCGCGGCGACGGGCATGTTCCTCGATGGGGGACGGCTACAGCCGGGCCGTGAGGTGCCGATCGGCGGCCCACTCGCGAACTACAAGGCATACGTGCTCGATCGCCTCGGGCAGCCGGTACCGATCGGTGTCCCCGGGGAGCTGTACATCGGTGGCGTCGGCGTGGGTCGCGGATATCTCGGACGCGAGGCGCTGACGAAGGAGCGGTTCGTCGCGAACCCGTTCGGCGACGGCCGACTGTATCGCACGGGTGATCAGGTGCGCTGGTTCCCCGACGGGACGCTCGAGTTCCTCGGCCGCATCGATCAGCAGGTGAAGGTGCGCGGGTACCGGATCGAGCTAGGTGAGATCGAGGCCGCGATCGCGGCGCACCCGGCGGTTCGTGAGGTCGTGGTCCTGGCGCGCGAGGATGTGCCGGGAGACAAGCGGCTGGTGGCGTACGTGGTGGGGCGCGAGCAATCGGTCGACACCGACGCGGTGCGAACGCTGGTCGCGGCAGCGCTACCGGAGTACATGGTGCCGTCGGCGTTCGTGGTGCTCGAAGCGATGCCGCTGACCCGCCACGATAAGGTGGATCGGAAGGCGCTGCCAGCGCCCGATCTGAGCCAGGCGCGGCGCGCCTATGTGGCACCGCGGACGGAGGTGGAGTGGGTGCTTGCCGGCATCTGGGGCGAGCTGCTCGGTGTCGAGCGTGTGGGCGTGCACGATGACTTCTTCGAGCTGGGCGGCCACTCACTCCTCGTGATGGAGTTGGTGGCGCGGATCGGGACGGCGCTGGGCGCGAAGCTGCCCGTACTGGCGGCGTTCGAGGCGCCGACGTTGGCGGAACAGGCGGAGGCGATCGGGCGCGCGACGGTGGCGGACGCACCGGCGTTGGTGCCCAGGGCTCGTGACAGCGAGCTCGTCGCATCGTTCGGGCAGCAGCGATTCTGGGTGATGGCGAAGCTCGGGGAGGGCGCGGCGTACGACATATCGTACGTCGTGCGGCTGCGTGGTGCGCTCGACGTGGCGGCGCTGGTACGCGCGGTGGACGCGCTGGTGGCACGGCACGAGGTGCTACGGACGACGCTGGCCGAGGTGGACGAGGTGGTGGTGCAGCGAATCGCGCCGGCGCCCACGGGCCTGATGCGGATCGTCGAGAAGAGCTCGTTCGCAGCCGCACGCACGTACTGGGAGGCGCAACTGGCGCTGCCGTATGATCTGACGACGGGCCCTCTATTCGCGCCGGAGCTGGTGCGGATCGCGGAGGACGATCACGTGTTGGTGCTACGCATGCACCATCTCGTCGGCGACGAATGGTCGATCGAGCTGCTGTGGAAGGAGCTCGGTGCGCTGTACCAGGGACGCGTGCTGGCGCCGCTGGCAGTACAGTACGCGGACTTCGCGGCCTGGCAGCGATCGTGGGTAGCAGGCGACGTGCTCGAGCAGCAGCTGGGCTACTGGCGCTCGAGACTCGGCGGTGCGGCACCGCTCGAGCTACCGACGGATCGCCCGCGGCCCGTGGTGCTCCCCGTCGACGGTGCAGTGGTCGAGCGGACGCTACCGTTGTCTCTCGGTCGTGCCGTCGAGGCGGTGGGGCGCGCGCACGGCGCGACGCCGTTCATGACGTACATCGCGGCCTTCTACGCGCTGCTGCATCGGTACAGTCAACAGGACGACATCTCGATCGGCACGCCGGTGGCAAACCGCGGGCGCGAGGAGACGCAAGCGCTCATCGGCTACTTCCTGAACACGGTGGTACTGCGTGCGGACCTCGGAGGCAGTCCAAGCTTCGAGGCGCTATTGGGGCAGGTGCGTGACGTGGCGCTGGGTGCGTACGCGCATCAGGACGCACCGTTCGAGAGGGTGGTCGAGGCGCTGCGTGTGCCGCGGAACACCGGGCGGAGCCCCTTGTTCCAGGTGATGTTCGTGCACCATCGCGCGGGCGACGAAGCTGCCGCCACCTTGGACCCGGCACTCGTGGAAGAACGCGTCGCCCCCAGCGAGGGGGCGACAGCGATGTTCGAGCTGATGTTGATCGTGACCGAGCACGCGGATCGGGTGACGTGCGTGCTCGAGGCGAATGCGGCGCTGTTCGACGCGACAACGCTGGCGCGGATGCTGGGGCACTACGAGCGACTGCTCGGGGGGCTGGCGGCGGAGCCGGGACGTGCGATCGACGCGGTGGGGCTGCTGTCCGACAGCGAACAGGCGGAGCTTGCGCAGTGGAACGCGACGGCGCGCGACTACGCGCAGGACGTGTGTCTGCACGAGCTGTTCGAGGCGCAGGTGGATCGCACC
>JANRKM010000027.1:0-6747 GCA_033763475.1 Kofleriaceae bacterium | reverse complement strand
GCTCGAGCGGGTCGTCGCCATGCTGGCCCGGCTCGCCGGAGCCTGACCGTCCAGATCGGGCACGGGCAAGGGCACGGGCACGGGCACGGGGCAGGTCGCTGCAAACGCGGCTGCGCCGCGTTTGTCAGCGTCCTGCTAGGGGCTGTCCCTATTCAGGGACACCCCCTAGTCATCTTCTTCCGTCCGTCCCTCGCGTCGCGAATACGTCGCCGCCGCCTTCGGCGTCGCCGTCGGGCTTCGCGCGGTCCGGACTAGAAGTTCGTCGTCGTCGTGCCAAACACGAGACCGTCGCCCGCCACGATCATGTTCGGGTTGTACGAGCCGAGGTTGAAGCCATAACCGACGACCTTGGCGTCGCTCCAGAGCGCCTGGAACGTGGCCCACGGCTGCGGGTTGGCCTGGCTGCCCGGGTCGGGGTTCGCGATGCGACTCGTCCACCACAGGCCATCGCCGGGCGTGGTGGCGGTGGCGTCCCAGTGCTGCCAGGTATCGACGAGGATGCCCGCGTTGCCCGTGCTCTGCTGGTAGGGCTCGTAGACGAGGTTCGCGGTCTCGTTGGGCACGGTCGAGCCGGTGACCGCGACGTTGAGGGAAAGCGCGATGGCCGGGCCGCCCGTGGAGGCGGAGTCGCGATAGGCCCAGTAGCTGATGGTGTTGATAGAGCTGAGGTTGGTGCCCGCGAGTGCGAAGCTGATCAGCTGGGCCTTGTCGGCGGCCGGGGTGCCGGTGGTCTCGCCGGTGGTGAAGCGGGCCGAGCGGCAACCAAAGCCGGTGGGCACACCGAGGGTGTCGTCGACAGCGACGGTGCCGTTGGCGCGCGTGTCAGCGGACCACCAGCCCGGTGCGGGATAGGCGCTGGGATCGGTGCCCGGCGTGCCGGCTTGGATCTCGCGCACGCTGTCCGTCGGGCATGGGTCGGCATCGATGGCGACGTCGGGCGTGGCGTCGGCAGCGGCATCTACAGCGTCGGTGGCGAAGTTGTTGTCACCGCAAGCGGCAACAACGAGGACGAGGGTTGTGACCGCGGCGCGCACGTCTGGAATGATAACGCCGACCACCGGGGCAAACGCAAAATCTCGTCGGCGTGCGGCGCGACGAGGGCGCGCAAAGGTCGGCGGGGAAGCACGTGAAATCCCGAGGTGTGACGCCGGGCACGCGCCTCGCAGCACTGCGGATCGACGGCGATCGTGCGCAGTCACGAGCTTTGCTCGAGCTCGTGCGCACGATCCCGTCGTTTGCGCTACGCCGTGCGCGCGACAGAGAGCGTCGCGTGGCGCTGCGCGGCCCCCGCGACGAGGTCGAGGCGACGGCGCGCGTCTGCGATCTTTTCTGCGGAGATGGCGTCGTACGCATCGCCGTCCATGACGCGCTCGCTGGAGGCCCCCAGCACCTCGGTGTCGCTGGTGAGCGTGCGTGACGCGAGGGGCAGGCGAGCCTGGTCGAGGGCCCACACGCGGCGCTTGGTGAGAAGCATCCTGTTGCGCTCGAGGCGGTACTCCATGCGGAGATCGGTGGCTATCCCGCGCGCGTCGAGGCGAACCTGCTCGAGATTGTGGTCACCGAAGGCGGTGGCGAGGAACCGCTCGACGTAGCGCGCGATGCGGCGCTTGGCCGCGGGACCGCGCCGCATCCAGCGGAAGGGCGGAGCGGCTTCCCACCACTGGACCTGGCTGGCGGCGAGGAACTCGAGCCTGCCCGCGAGGCGAACGAGCGAATCACCGCCCGGTGTGCCATAGGTGGCGGTGAGCCCCGAGCGCGCGAGAGCCTCGAGGCGTGGCAGGGACGCGCCGAGCTCCTTGTGCGACGCGTCTCCCATCCAGCCGGGTGCGATGACGGCGACGAGCTCGTTCGCGAGATCGAGGACGAGCGTGTCGACGATCGGCGTCAGCTCGCCAGCGGTGATCTCATCGCGCGCGATGAGGTTGCGCAGGCGCTCCAGGTTCTCGGTGAAGTCGAACATCACGAGCAGCGCAGTCACGGCGTGACTCGTGGTGGCGTATTCCGGATCGTGCAGCTCGCGGTCGTCGATCGCCGCGTGGACGATCGCCCCGGTCGCGGCATCGAGCGTGCGATGGGTCTCGACGGTGCCGACCTTCCAGCGATTCATCCACGCACTCGAACCATCGAGCTCGGGCGCGAAGCGATGCACGACGACGTGGCGACGCTCGGGCAGCGCGGTCGAGAGGCGTTCGCTGAGCTTGTACGCCTGGCGCTCCAGCCACGCGGCGGTGGGCTTGGCCCACCAGCGGATCCAGTAGGTGCGATAGAGCGTGGTGGATGCGCGCGTCGACGTGACGAGGGCTTCGAGCAGCGCGTCGGCATCGGCGGCCTGGGCCGGCGGGTCTTCGGGCCTCGACGGTACGAGGAGGCGTGACAACGAGAGGCCCTTGCCGACGTACGCGATGTCGATGCCCGCCGCGGCCGCACGCGTGGCCTGGTCGTCGTCGAGGAACACGTGCGGATGTGTCGGGCCGATCGGACCCTCGATTTCGTTGTCGAGGATCACGATCGCCTTGCGCTTGAACCAGTCGGCGAGTGCGATGCCGTCGGCGAGCGGGCGCTCGAGATCGAGGTGCATCTCGCGCGAGAGGTCCCAGATCGCGAAGTTGAACGCGAGGCGCTCGCCGAGTTGCTCCCACGCCTCGATGACCTCGCGCGTGGTGCGGTGATTGACGACGAGGAGGACGTCGGCGTCGGAGACCGCGAACGCACGCGCGACGCGAATATCGAACGCGCGGATCTGGATCGGACGCGTTTGTCCGGGCGCATCGAGCTCGCCGAGCTCGACGGTGACGTGCGCGGCGAACCGCAGATATTCGGGCGCGCCATCCTTGATGCGCACCGTGAGCTCGAGCGCGACGCTCTCGCCGGCGCCGAGCAGCCCGATCTCGTGCGCCCAACCGGTGCCGGGCGCGAGCACGGTGCCCTCCGCGATCAGCTCGACGTGCTCGTCGCCGAGCTCGGAGTCGGGCGCGGTGGTCACGCGCACGCGCAACAGGCGCCGGCTCGGCGAGCGCGCGCCGAGCCCGAAGCGCGACTGATTGACGAGCTCGAACCGCACGCGCGAGGCCTCGCCCGCGGCGAGCGACACCAGGTGCTCGACGGGCGAGCAGCGCACCGGGTAGCGAATGACGAATCGGCCCTGCTCGAGCGCGTCGCCGGCCTGGTAATCCGCGAAGTCGCGCCGCACCGACGGCAACATCGCGCGCTGGAGGATCGACTCCTCCACCTCGAGCGGATCGCTCGGTTCGGTCGCCGTGTGCGCCGCGATGCGGAACCGCAGCTCGCCGGGCACCTTGTAGCGCTCGCCGGCCCCGAGCCCCGGCTTGCAGCGCAGCTCGCCCGGCTCCGGCTTCACCCAGCCTCCGGGCGCGAGCACGAGCGCCAGCTCGTCCTTCGCGGGCGTGGGCATGCCGCCGACGTTCTCGACCTCCAGATCGAACACGCGCACGAGCTCGCCCGGCTCGTACACGGCGTCCTGGTTGGCGTTGTCGTGCTGGAATCCGACGAGCCGGAGGTCGTAGCGCGAGAGGTATCGCGTGCGGCGCTCGCCATCTACCACCTCGATCACGAAGCTGCCCTCGTCGCCGTCCGCGCCGGGGCGCACGGGCGCGCGGCCGTCCGCGCCATCCCTGCCACGCGCGCCGTCGCTACCGCCCGAGTTGCGGTGATAGTGCGTGCGCGTTTGCGTGTTGCCGTTCGCGTCGCGATAGCTCGAGGTCGTCGTCCACGAGTAGGAATCGCCACCCCTGCCGCCCGCGCCACCAGCGCCACCGCGCCCGTTGACGCCCGCGTTGCCGCCGCTGCCACCGCGCACGTCGTGGCGTACGAGCATGAGTAGCGGCGTGTCTTCCTCGTTCACCTCGATCATGATCTGGCCGCCGTCGCCGCCTGGGGCGCCACTGGTGGCCGCGCCGCCGCGCCCGCCGTTGCCACCGGAGCCGCCGTTCTCGCCGTCGCGCCAGCGCGTCGCATCCGCACCATTGGCCCCGCGTGCGCCGTCGCCACCGCGGCCACCGTTGCCCCCGAGCCCACCATCACCGCCGATCGCACGCAGCGGAATGAACCCCGTCTCGTCGATGACGACGACGTTCGCGATCCGTTCCTTCACGCCGCGCGCCGAGACCTGCTCGCCGCCGAGTCTCACCGCGCCCGCCGCGTCATCACTCGCGAGCACGAGGCGGATGAGGCCCGCGTTCTCGCCGGCCTGTGCGGGGCCCGCATCGCCACCCGCGCTGCCGCTGTTCCCGGTGGCGATGCCGCGCTGCCCCGGCGCCCCATCGATGCCATCAGCGCCCTTGCGCCCCGAGACATCGAACGTGATCAGCGGCTGCGGCTCATCCGTGACCGCCTCTACGTGTTCACTCGCCTCGCGGTATGGAGAGCTCATCGCGAGAACTGTAGGGGAAGCCGATAGGGGACGGTTTCAACTTGTCCAACATTACAAGCGGTATCCACACGAAATTGTTCGAGGGTGCGGGGACGGTTTCAACTTACTGTCCGCAACTGCACCAAAACCGTGGGCTGCCGACGCCTTCAGGCATCAAGTTGAATCCGTCCCCGGAGCTACGAGCGAAATCGCCAGGTTACGACGCACAAAGTTGGACAAGTTGAAACCGTCCCCAATCGGCTCACTGGGCTCCGCAGTTGTCCTTGGTGGGGTCATCGCACGAGGCGATCCAGTAGGCGACCAGGCCAGTAATCGCCGCGACCACGACGCCGGCGGCGGTCACGGCGGCTGCCTCGTCGTCGAGCTCGATGCCGGCGATGACCGAGAAGCCGCGCCCGTCGGCGTATCGGTTGTAGCGGACGGTCACGCCGAAAAGCGAAACGGTCGGTCGAAGGGTGGCGCGGAGCGAGAGCCCGTGCCGCCCGTAGCTGTCGAACCTCGGTCCTACCGCGAGATCGAGTAGCGTCTCGCGGCGCGTCTCGACGATCCGCTCGGGCTCGAGATGAAACGCCTCCGAACGGCCCGCGCGGAGCACCAGCTCGGGGGTGACCGCGGCGACGACCCGAGGCTCGGACTCGGAGTCCTTGGATAGGTTGATGCCGACATCGAAGTCGAACCCGATCAACGCCGCGAGCTTCCACTGCGAGAAGGCGTCCCGACCGTCGCCCGCGGTGCGCAGTTGTACGCCCGTGGCTAAGCCGCCGCCCAAGCCCAGCATGCTGCCGAGCTCCTGATCGTAGACGTAGTGGGGAAGGGAGCGTGGCGTCCAGGGAACGCGAGGAGTGCCAAACGTCCGCGAGGAGATCGCTCCGGCTGACGCGCCCGTGCCCGCACCCAGGCACCGCTCGAAGTAGACCTGCGTCTCGCCGAACAGACATGGCGCCCCGGCCGCGAACCCCAAGAATCCGGCAACCTCGGGATCGAACTCCTCTTCGCCGTCGTGAAGGATGCGCGTGCGTCCGTCGACGTCGACGATGCGATACACGTTGATGCCCCGGAGGGTGCGCGTGCGTTGGCCGTCGATGAGCCGGTGGTCGTAGCGTGCCAGGCGAAGATTCCCGTAGGGGGAGACTTCGATCTCCACCTCACCGATGTCCGCGGCCGCCGGCATCGTGTTGACCTCGGCACGTTGCGCCTCCAGCGCGCGGTCGAGGACAAGCTCGCGTTCGGACGCGGCCACCATCACGCGGGCGCCTTCGATGGTCAGGTCCGCGGGCACCGCCGGGACCACGTTGGGCGGGGTCTCACCGGGAGGCGCAACCTCGACAGGCACGGGTATCACGCTGGGCGGGGTCCCGCCAGGCGGCGACGCCTCAGGAGGTGCATCGGACGGAGCTACGGGTGGTCGTTCCATCGCGGCCAGCGCTGCTTCGATCTCCGCGGCGGTCGTCTTGCCCAGCGTGGCGATGGCGGCGATCTCGTCACAGCGCATGGGCGAGTGGCGCGTGATGTCCCTGACCGAGTTGCAGCTGGCGCGCTGGGCCTCGAAGGCCGTGGCCATCGTGCGCGCAAGGACGAGCCGATATTCGAGGAGCTGGCGCTTCTCTATCAGCAGCGGCGCGCGCGCTTCGTCGAGCTCGTTCGTCCGCGCCTCGCGCTGCGCTCGGGACTCGCCGTCCGCCGCGAGTGCCATCTTCGTCGAGGCCGCACTCTTCTCGGTCTCGGCCTTCGCCTTCTCGGTGAGCGAGCCGACAACCGCGGCCTTCGGTTCGTGGACATCGACGAACCGGGCCCTGTGGTTCGTGCAGGCCGCGAGGTTCACGACGGCGAGCCACACCCTCCAATCGAAACGCATGACCCATTGTCGCTCGCCTTTCCGCCGGGTTGCACGACAGCGTTGACATGATCGTCGTGATGCCTCATGTACAGACTCACCATGTTCTGCGTGTGCTCGTCGTCAGCGACTGTTTGCGGCTCGGTCCGAGCCGCTCGGTATGCTTTCGTCTCGAGCCGGTAAGTAACTAGGTATTTCACCGAGCCCCGCCGACGGAAGCGTCGCGGGGCTTTTGGCGTTTTCGGGCCTAATTGCGCAGCGAAGCAAAGCAAGTTGCGGAATCCAACAACCGCGGGCTGCCCACCCGCAAAGGACAACGTCATGAAGGAGAAGGAAAACATCAACGTCGGAACCATCGGTCACGTCGACCACGGCAAGACCACGCTAGCAGGCTGCTGAGAAACCCCTGTTAGCGCACGAGTCCCGTCCCCCGTGGGACGAGGTGTGCTGCTGAGTGCGGCGCCGGTGCGCCGGTCCGCCCGTCGGTTCTAGGCTGCGGTTGGGAGCAAGCGGCAGATGCGGA
>JANRKM010000026.1:0-29761 GCA_033763475.1 Kofleriaceae bacterium | reverse complement strand
GTCGTTCGACCATCCGGTTTCGGAAACCTTCAGAGTAAAGAGACAATGGGTCCTCGGTCCCCCGCGTGCGAACGGTGGTGGAGAACGCGGACGGCGCTCAGGCCGCCAGCGTCATGCGACAACTACCCTGGCACAGGGGGTGGCTATGCTGCCCAGCTCGCTCAACGATTCGGCATCGAGCCACGCGAGGTGTGGGCGGGGCCGGAGAAAGCGGAGTTGCACGTCGGCGTGCGCGGCTTGCTCGGCGGGCGCGTCGTCGATTGGAACAGCGGCGTGTTTTCGCTCTCGCATGTCATCTCGTACCCGGCGCGACCCGCGCGCGTCCCGAAGGTGGTCGAGACGCTCATCACGTCGGATCGCGGCGACTACTACCACGTGACGAATCTCGGGCTCGCGCACTTCCGGCCGATCGACGCACCGGCAAACAACGACAAGGTGCACCACGGCGCCGTGCTGCGCACGTATGCCGAGCCCGCCGAGTTCATCGATGCAAACGGAGCACGCTACAGCGTCGAGCTCGAGGTCACACGTCCGACGCCGTACGTGATCTCGCGCCCTGGTGGGCTTTCGCGCACCGGCCTCACGAAGTCAGCTCATCTCGTTCGACTCGAGCTCGATGATCGCGGCCTCGGTGGCTCGGCGCCAATTATCGAGTCGGTCACGGTCCTCGATGGCACGCCGGCGTTTCCCGCCGAGCTCGACGCTGCGTATCGCTCGGTGTGGGAACACTACGCATCCGACGCTCGCGGTGCCGAGCTAACAGTCGCCTTCGACGAAAAAGCGACGTTGGCCACATTCGACACGCGCACGAAGGAGTGGGCGAAGCAGGTGCAGCCGACAGGAAAGGTCGAGTCGAGCGAGCGCCGATACGTGCACAGCAATCCCACGTACACGTGGGATGCCAATGCAAAGACCCTCGCGGTCACGTTCGCGCACGAGACACACGTCATCCAGACGAAGATCATTCGTTATCCAAATCCCGAGCTAAGGAACTTTTATTGCCCGCCCGGTGTCCCTTGCGCAGTGCCGCCCGACACGCTCGCTCACGTACTCGAGCTCGAGTACGTGATCGCGTTTACTGCGAGCTATCGCATCGAGGGCGATGGACGAATCACGCGTGCGTCGCCGACGCAGGCGCGTCTGCACGTCGCGCGTTGAGAGCGAGCGCTTCCGCGTAGATTGCTATTACGCACCACGATCGAACAATCCGCGCGCGAGCTCCACGACCTCGGCTTCCGGTAGCTGCTCGGTCGCCATCATCGAGCGGTCGCAGCGGACCTCGACGGCCTGGTTGCCACCGAGCACGAAGAAGTGTCCGGTGGGCTGGTTGGCGAGGCGACTGGCCACGTTGGGATACGAGCCAAGGAGGTTCCGCATCTTCTCGATCGCGCGCGGCTGGCCGACCCTGCCGACGAGCCAGGTGCCGATGTTGTCGCGGCCACGGTAGTCGAAGTCGCCCGGATTCTGCGTCGCGAGGAGGACGCCGAGGCCACCCGACCGCGCGCGGCGGAGGAGCTCGAGCATGGGATCCTTCGTCGGAGGTGAGCCCACGGCCGGCAGGTAGGCATCGGCTTCGTCGAAGAAGGCGACGCCTTGCAGCTCGCGCGACGGGCGGCGACGCGCCAGGCGCGCGAGCTCGATGAGGAAGCGCGACACCCAGAACTGCAGCATGGGGACGTCGGTGAGGGCGGCCGTGTGGATGATGGTGAGACGCGGTTTGCTGCCGGCGGGCGGCAAGAGCGCGGCGACGTCGAGGGCTTCACCTTCGCCCGCGAGGAGCGGACCGCGATTGATCTTGAGGGACTGGAGATCTTCGCCGAGAGAGGCAAAGAAGCGCTGGAGCGAGCCGACGGTGCGCAGGAGCTCGGGATCCGGCTGGTTCACGGTGTCGAGGAGCACGTCGATGGTGACCTCGCGCTCGCCCGCGTTGAGCTGGATCGCCGAGAGCAAGACGGCGCGCTTGCTCGTCGCGGCGCCGCTGTTGCCGTAGCCCATCATCGCGGCGAGACCGCTGGCGGCATACGTCGCGAGCTGGGTGCGCTCCTGGTCGGAGGCGTCCTTCATCGACGGGATCAGCGGGAGACGGAGTGAGCGGCCCTGCGCGTTGCCGGGCGTGAACAGCGAGATGTCGATCCGCTGACGGAGGGCGGCCCGCCGCTCGGCGTCCGCCGTGCCGGTCTCTCGCCACCATGCATCGCTCGCATACTTCGCGAGGTCGCCCTTGCGATCGACGAGCACGGCGGAGACGCCGCGCTCGAGGAGCTGCTCGATGACGCTGAGCGCGGCGGTGGTCTTGCCGCTGCCGGTGGTGCCGAGGAAGGCCGCGTGCGTCTTGATCTGCTCGAGCGCGAGGAGGTGCGGCTCTGCGCGCATGGACGTCCCGACGCCGATGCGGATCCTGTCGGGTGTCATGATCGCGGGGCTGCTCGTGCGCTTGGGCGGAGTCGCCGCTGTGACGGGAGGCGGCGCTGTGGGCGGTTGCGGAGGCGGTGCAGGCGGTGCAGGCGGTGCAGGGGGGGCAGGCGAGGCCGGCGGCTTGAGCGGCGCCGCGTCGAGGTCGAGCATCGCGCGCAGGAAGGGAAGCGAGGCGAGGGGCCGGCGGGTGCGGCGCCACGCATCGAAGCCCGGCAACGAACGGGCGGCGAGCTGGTGGATCACCTCGAGCGCACGGAGCTCCCGCTCCTCGAGGACGACGGCGCGGCCACCCGCGGCGAGCAACGCGCCCACCTTCTGCGACGTCGCGCTCTTCGGCGTGAACTGGAAGTCCGAGTTGCGCAGCGCGATCGGGATGGTGGTGCTGTTGGCGAGGGCCGTGAGGGCTTCGAGCTCGCGCGCGAGCCATCCACCTTGCGGGCTCCTGTTGACGAGGGCGATCACATGGCGACCTCGATCGGCGACATCGACGACAAGGCGCACCGCGTTGGCGAGCCGCTCGCGACGTGGCGCTAGCGGCACGCCGAGCTCGACACCGATGCCGTGGAGCGCGGCTTCGACGAGCGCGAGCATCGCGTCGTCTTCATCGGGCAGCTTGACCGCGCTGGCGAGGGCGTCATTCCAGGCGCGCTCGACGTCCGCGACGCCATCGGGTTCGGGCGGAGGTGGCGTGACGGGTGCCGTGAACACGAACGCCTGGTCTGCGGCTGGCGCCGAGGTGGTCGGAGCTTGGGGTGCAGGTGTGGCGGTCTCGGCGGTCGGAATCAACCGGCCTGCCTCGATGCACGCTGCGTGATACTCGCGGAACCGCGCGAGGACGTCGCGCGCGCGGAACTTGGCGACGGCGTCGGTCTGCGCCGAGGTGAACGGGAAGATCGGATCGTCCTCGCGCCAGGGGACATCGAACGCGCCGTACAGGTGCTCGAGGCGGCGCGCCAGCATCTGCTCGATCTCGTGGGGCTCGCGCTGGCTGTTGAGGCGGATCGGGGGAGGATCGTGCTCGAGGCGATCGATCAACGTGCGCGACAGCCGCGGTCGCACCGCCGTGTACACATCGTCGAGGCACGAGATGACGACGATCGCCGACGGCGTCGCATCTGCGATCGCGCGCAGGACATCGAACGCCTGCTGGATGCGCACGACGGTGACGCCGTCGGGAATGGCCTCCTCGAGTTGATCGACCATCAGCACGAGGGCGGCCATGTGCAGCTCGTACATGATGCGTGCGAGCTGCTTGATCGTGCGCAAGGGATCCTCGGGCTGCTCGCGTGCGGCGAGGCCACCGAGCAACTTGCGATCGTAGGCAGTCAGCGGCTCGCAGCGCAGGAAGCGAATCACGCGTCGCTGCAGCGCGGGGTCGCGGCGTTGCAGGAGGAGCAGGGCGTGCAGGAGATCGACCTCGAGCTCTTCGAGGCCCTCGGTGCGGACGACGCGATCCACCACGCGCCCGACGGTCTCGTCGAGCTCCTCGGCGGAGAGCTCGGCCGTGCGAAGGCGTTCCAGCTCGTCGCGCGGCACGCTGACGCGCCCGCCGACGAGACCATCGGAGAGGTACATGAGTGCCGACTCGGATGCGCTCGGACGGTCATACGGACGCTCCATCGAGTCGATCAGGTTGCGCAGCACGTAGCGCGCGTAGTCCCCGACCTCCGAGGTCATCTGGAGATACCCGACGTAGCCGTGACGCTGCGCGTGGACCTGGGCGCGGAGCGCGCGCAGGAGGTGGGTCTTGCCGGCCCCCGAGTCGCCCAGCAGAAGGAGCGTCCGCCCCTGGCCCGCGAGGTGGTGCTCGGGGATCGTGGCGCGCTCGATCAGGCGGTGCAGCAGGTCGCGCGCTTCGCCGTGAATCGATTCGACGTCGAACGGATCGCGGTCGTGAATCTGCGAGCCGTGCGCGACGGAGGCGAAGACTTCGGGCGCGTCCTCGCGACAGAATGCCGCGGCGCGCGGATCGGTGCCCGCCGAGGGTGGGGGCTCGAAGAGCTCGCGGAGTTGCCGGCGGGCGTTGCGCTCGGCTTCGGTCGCGCGTCCCGCGAAGACGACCTCCATGATGCGAGAGAGCATGCGCTCGAGGTCGCGGAGCGGCCCCGCGTTGCGCGTGTGCTGCTCGATGAGGCGGGCCAGGGCGAGCCCGGGCCACGGCGTCTCGGCGCCATAGCCGAACGGGCCCTTGTCGGCGCGATGTGTGCGGAGGAAGCGTTCCCGCTCGGCGCTCGAGGCGACGGCATCGGGGAACGAGTCGTACCCGGGAACGATGATGCGGTAGTTCCCGATCGCGACCTCGACCAGATCGCCGATGCGCCGAAGCTCATCGGCTTCGATCGTGCCATCGGCTTCGATCGCGAGATGTGCAATGCGTAGACAGTCGGCGATGAGCGCCAGCGGAGTGAGCAGCGGGATGCCGAGCCTCGTGTCGAGCTGGCCCTTGGTAAGGGCGGTCACCGCGGTGCTGCGTGCCGGTTCGCGAAGACCTCGATCGATCGACTGTGTAACGCGGCCGAGCCACGCCGAGATCTCAGCGGTGTCCAACGAGGTCATGGGCGTCACGAGGTTGCCTCCCGAACGACAAAGTGAAAGCGCGCGCCATCAGCCACGAGCTCCGATGCCGCAACAACCGCGGGGTCCATGGCCGCGACAAAGTCAGCGCGCTCGAGTACGAGCTCACCCGCGCGATGTGCGACGAGCAAGCGCTGCTTGAAGGCGTCCAGCGTCAGGGCCGTCCATGCGGGGTGCGTGCGGAGGGCGTCGAAGGCCGCGGCGATGAACACCTTGCGATCGCCAAAGACGCCGCGTTCGAGCGCCTGGGTGGCGTCGCGAACCGCGTGCGCGAAGTCGGGCTGCGCGCGCGGGGTGGGCTGGTCGAAGTTTTGACCGTCGAGCCATGCGCGCACGAGGGCGTCTCGAAGTTGCCCGGCTTCCGGGCGCGGGGCGCGGAGCTCGCGCGCGATGTAGAGGCGCAAGAGCCGATCGGGTGGGGCCGCATCGATGCCGAGCTCGCGCTGGATGAACAAAGCGCGGATCTCGGACGGGCATCGCTTGGGGCGGCCACCGAGACCGAGCTGACGCCACACGTACGCGTCGCAGACCGTCGACAACGTGGGCGGTGCGCCGGTGGTCCAGACGCCGAGCAGCCGGCCGCCGATCGCCGCAGGCCATGCGCCGTTTTGCTTGAGGCGCTTGTGGGCCTTGCCGTCCGTGGCGGAGATACCGAGCGCGAGCGCCGGCAGCACGCAGTCGGCGAGCTCCTTCCAGGTCCTGGGTGGCGAGGCGCCGAGCCGCTGCGCGAGCGCAACCTCTGCGAGTTGCGCGCGATGGTGCGCGACCGTGTCTCGCCACGCATTCGCGGACAGCGCGGTCGGTGCGAACCGCTGTAGCGCGCGCGAGAGCTCGTCCTCCTTGGAGGCGGGCGCGTACGCCAACCGGGCCACGATCAACAGCTCGAGACGTTCCTGAACGATCATCGACGTAGCTCCTCGTCGCGTCGATACGCCAGCGCCTGGCAGACCATGGTGACTGCGGGCCGCGCATCACGGAGAACGTCCTCGGCGAGGACGCGCACGACAAACAAGCCTTGACTCTGCAGGAGCAGATCCTTGCGGCGATCGCGACGGTAGCGATCGAGGTCCTCGAAGTGATGGATGCCGTCGATCTCGATGGCGATCCGATCGGTCCGCGAGAGCAGGTCCACCTCGGCGGCTTGGCTGCCGAAGCTAACCGATAGGTATTCGTTCAGCGCGAAGCGGCCTGCCGTGGCGGGCGTGGCCTGCAGGGCTTCGAACATGGCCGCTTCGGCCGCACTCCGCGCATCGATGTGCATCGGGCGGCTCGCCGGCGTGCGTGCGTGGGCCGGTGATGCAGCGCTCGCGCGCGTGAGATGGAGCAGGCCCTCGTCGACCATGGCTGCGATGCGATCCGTGCGCCCAGCGCGCCAGGCCGTGAGCTCGTCATGCGCGGCGATCACGGCGACTGGTAGCGAAGGCGTCGTGCTGGCGCGTTCGACCGCGCTGCGCAGTCTGCGATCCAGGGGCCCGTCGTCGACGAGCGTGCCTTCGTGCTTGCTCACGCGGATCCACGAGTCCCAGAGGGCACGCGCCTCGTCGCCGCCGACCAGGACGGTGACGCGCGGGGTCCCGTGCAAGCGCACCCATTGGTCACGCGCGAGACGCCGGAGGACCATCGGCATCTCGCCATGTCGCGCGTCATCTGCCACCGTTGATCACGCTAACACTGCTGCTCCGGTGTTCGTGTGCCCCGCGGTTTGTGAATTGGATACGTAGAACTCCGTACATCGCATCTCCGGCGAAGACGGGGCACCACACGAAGGAGATCTGCTCGGGTAACGCTGGGGCAGCGTCCTCGGGCGCATCCGCCACCATGCAGGCTGCGGTGGTCGATCCGTAGCGTCTCTTCGTGCTCGCGGGCGTCGGGGAGAGGCAATGGTGAAGTGTCTGCTTGCGATCATCGTTTGTGCTGCAACGGGTTGTGGAACCATCTAGAACAGCGACCGGCGACGATCCGGCCGCCGAGGGGCGCACACTCGACGAGGAGGCATGTCCCGGCGTCGTGGTGGAGTGATCAGCTCGCCCCGCACCAGCGCACGAGCGTGTCGGTGCCGAGCTCGAGCTCGCCGTCGCCGACCAGCTCGAGCACGCGGGCGTCACCGCGACCGGGGAAGCGCGTGCCGTTGGTGCTCGCGATATCGATGGCGAGCAAGCGGTCGTCGACGTGGAGCAACAGGGCGTGCACGCGCGAGAGGGAAGGGTCGGTGGCGAGGCGTGCGTCGTCGCAGCGCGCGTAACGTCCGAGGAGGATGCCGTCGCGGAGTGCGCGGGTGCTGATGGTGATCGCGCCCTGGGCGTGGGGGCCGCGAATCAGGAGGCGCCCGGCGACGTCCCCGCTGAAGGCGGTGCTGGTGTCGTGCGGGCCCATCGTGCGTACGACGAGGGTCTGGTCGCGACGCGCGGGTGCGAGAGGGCGGACGCACGAAGCGTCGGGCGTGCGCTCGAGCTCGTCGAAGTAGACGCGCTCGGGGAGGCACGCCCAGGCGTCGGCGGCGCGTTCGGGCCAATCGGTGGGATCGCCGAGGGGCAGGAGGAAGAGCGTGTATCCACCGCAGCGCACGATCGCCGCGCCCTCGCAGCGCAGCCCGCGCAGCGTGCGGCCGTGCTCGTCGATCATGCCGTCGGTGGTTCGCAGATCGAGGACGCGATAGCTCACCTGACGCCAGTCGCGCACGGGGGAGACCACGATCGCGAGGTGACGCAGGGCGAGCTGCGCGTGGGCGTCGAGATAGAGGTCGCACCGGTCGTGGCGCCCGACGATGGCCGCGGTGTGGCGATCGATGCGCGCGCGCGCGCAGACCATGCCGGCAGCGCTGCCGGTCGTTTCATCGACCGCGACGATGGCGAGGCCGGGCTCGTCGACGGCACGGCAGGGCGCCGCGAACGTCGCGTAGGCATGTTCGAACAGCGTGCGCGCCGGTGCGGCCACGGCACGAGCCCGCGCGATGCGCGTTTGGCCATTCCCCCCTTCCCCACGACGCTGTCCACTCCAGAGATCGACGAGCACCGTCTTCATGCACCACCTCCCAGGGTAACGACACTACCGGAGCACTCCGACAACGCCAGCACGAACGTCCGACCGCTCACAGGTCGATGCTCCGGTCTTGGGGTAGCCGGGGGACCTTTGAGATTCGAGTGGTCGTCGGGCGCGTGACCGACGATGCGATGGACTTCGTGACGCACCCAGTCGTCGCCAGGCTGACAGCGTGCGTGCCTACCGCTTCAGCGTGCGTGGTGGTTCGTACAGCCACCGAGGCATACGCGATGCAACACAACCTCTCGGAGGTTTCTATGAACTGGGACCAAGTCGAAGGTAAGTGGAAAGAAGTAAAGGGCCGCATCCGCGAGAAGTTCGGCAAGCTCACGGATGACGACCTGGATGTCATCGCTGGGAAGAAGGATCAGCTCGTCGGGCGGCTTCAGCAGCGCTACGGCTACAACAAGGAGCAGGCCGAGCGCGAGGCAGACGAGGTGCTGCGCGGCATCTGAGCCTATCGGGGAGTCCGAGCCTCGGACGTCGTGTCCGGGCTTCGGACGGCCAGCGACAGGGAGCTAGGAGACGACGAACGGCGAGAGTGCGAAGAAGAACCACGTGCCCCGCAGGGCGTCGTGGTTGGAGCCGCCGATCGCGAGGATGCAGTGGTCGTTCAGCGGCTTGAGCTCGTCATAGAGCTGGTGCTTGAGAAGATGTGGACCCGTGTGCTCGTAGTGAAGCTGGACGACGTCAGCGTCGCGCCAGCGCGAGGGCCCGGGGACCGGCTCGAACGCCGCGACGTGGCGGCGCGGCTCGCGGAACCACCACTTGTTCGCATCGAGGTCGAGGCCGAAGGCGCGCCACTTGAACATGGCGCGCGCGAGGAACCGCTTCGGTGCGGACATCGGCAGCTCGCACAGGTAGGTGCCTTGCCACGTTCCGCCGGGGAGCGGGGCGCACGGCGAGGTGGACCAGATGTGCTCCAGCCGAGGTAGCGCGAGCTGCTGGAGGTCGCGCACGCGGAGCGCGGCGAGGGCGCGCGTAGGTTCGCGCGGGATGACGCCACGCTCGTGGACGGTGGAATGTGGGCCGGTGGATGTGGGGACGCGATGGGGCACGTGGATATCGAGAACGGTGCATGCGGTGTGCCCCACTCCACGCCGTGACGCAGGGGCGCATTCGAACTAGGCTATGGTGCCTGGTGAGCCGTTCACCCGACGACTGGAAGCAACGTTACGCGCCGGCGCAATTGCAGCGGTGGCGTTCGGTCTGTGATCCGCTCGCCGATGACGCGGCCGTGTACGTCAAGCGTGCGCGCCCATCGCGCATGCTCGACGAGCTCGAGACGCTCGCGCGCGGTGGGAACGACGCCTGCGCGCGGTTTGTCGCGAGGACCGCGCAGGTGCCGACGTGGGTGGAGTGGCCGCTCGTCGAGCGCGGCCGGCGCGTGGCGCTCGCGTTCTCTGCGGTGCGCGGGCTCGGCCTGCTCGCGGCACTGATGGAGGGATACGCACTGAGCAAGGCGGCGCGCGTGCTCGTCGCGACGGGGCGACTCAACCAGGACGTCTCGCGGCGCCTGCACGAGACCGGGCAGATGAATCACAACATGAACGTGCGGGATGGATTGCGGCCGGGAGGCGTGGGGCATCGCCACATCCTCGAGGTGCGCCTTCTGCATGCGATGGTGCGGCGCCACGTGCGCGAGCGCGGCTGGGATGCGGTGCACTTCGACGAGCCGATCAATCAGGAGGACATGGCGTTCACCGTGATCGAGTTCGATCATCTCGCGGTGCGCGGGATGGCGCGGCTCGGTGCGCGCGTGTCCGTCGAGGACCGACGGGCGATGCATCACCTGTGGCGCTACGCGGCCTGGCTGCATGGCGTCGACGACGAGCTGATCACGCAAAGCCCCGAGGAGCAGACGTTTCAGTACGAGGCGATTCGCAAGCATCAGCTCGTGCCGAACGAGGACTCGCGCTCCCTCGCGGCCGCGGTGCTCACGGGGATCGCCGGACAACCTCCGTTCCGGTTGAGCGAGCGGGCACTCCGTGGGTTGACGCGCGCGATGCTCGACGAGGATCTGCGTGTCGCGTACGGCCTGCATGCGGATCCGGTAGCCGATGCGGCGGTCGTGGCGTTGCGGCGATGGAATCGCGCAGCGACGTTCGCCCACTATCACATGCCGGGCGCTGCGCGCCTCGCCGAACAGTTCCACTATGCCCTCGGTCGGCGCGCGCTCGAACGACAGCTCGGCGAGGCGACCAAGCGGGCCTTTCGCAACATCGCGTAGCTCAGTTCGATCCGGAGGAGCCCGAGTAAGAGGAGCCCGAGCCAGAGGAGCTCGAGCCGAGGGCAGGAGGCGTTGGTCTCGGCTCGACCTGATCCTTGAGGACGAGCTCCCAGGTGAGCCACGCGGCGACGCTGGCGATCACGATCGCGATCAGGTGGATGTAGATCCTGCGCATCGCGTGGTCTCATGCATTCCACGCGAGCGCGACGAGCTCCTTGAGGCGCGTCGGGTCGCTCGCAGTGGTCTTGCACATGAAGCCGCTCTTGTGGGCGAAGTGCACGTCGGGTTGGCCCTCGACGCGCGAGAAGTCGAGCTTCGGGTGGTCCTCGTAGCGACCGATGCCGAAGCCACCACCGCGGCGATCCGGGTAGATGATGGCCGCGATGACGGAATCGAGCTTGCTCGCGCGGATGTAGCTGCCGAGCATGGAGCTCGGCTCGTCGGCCGCGAGCTCGGTGCGCGGCAGGTAGAGGGCCTCGATGACGTCGCTCCCATGCCGGATCGACCAGCGCTGCACGCGCTGCGCGGTGTAGTCGAGGCGCTCGCGTGCTTCGCGGAGGTAGGTGAGGAGGTCGTCCCCGACCATGCGCATGAAGAGGTAGAGCGGGTCGGTGGGCTCGAGGCGCGTGGTCTGCGCGAACCGGCGCAGGAGGGTCATGTCGATGGGCGAGTTGAGCTGCGAGATCGCGCGGCGCGGAACGCCGAGCCATTCGCCGGTCTTGTTCGGCCCACGCGAATCGAACCACTCGGCCGTCTCGAGCCAGTCGCAGAACTGGAGGGCGTCCTGGTAGAGGCCCAGGTGATCTAGGACGAGGCTAAGGGCGCAGGTCGGCGGATGCTCGCGCGGGAAGTGGTGGTGATCGAAGTTGGAGCGGGCGGGATCGTGGATGCCGCCGATATCGACAACAGCGACGTCCGGATCGGCGAGATCGGCGGCGGAGGGCTCACGGCGTTCGATCGGGCAGTTGTGGAGTGCCGCGAGGACGCAGGCAGCGAGCAAGTCGTCTTTGTGAGAGCCGCCGGGGTGGGTGACGATCGTGTGCACGGAGCCGAGCACACTAGCACTTCTGCGGAGGTAGGCTGCGCCCGCGCCGCGCCTGCCTGACATGGTTCCTCTGAGAAGCCGCGCAGCGGAAAGCAGTGCTCCCGCCAGCTAGCGGCGGCGGGTGAGCGCGTAAAACCCGAGGACGACCAAAATGCCCGCACCGTCGGCGAGGAAGTCCATCACGTCGGTGTGCCGCCCGACGAACTGCTGGAGATACTCGTCGAGGGCGGCGTAGGCGAGGAGCCCACCGGTGCTCGCGACGAGCGCGCGCGTGCTCGTGCGCCCGAGCGCCGTGAGGAACTGCCACCACAGGAACGCGAGCACGCCGAACGCACCGAAATGCACGAGCTTGTCACTCTGCGGGATGTCGCCGGGGATGGTGACGCGCGGGAGGTGCGTCGCCGTGAACAGTGCGATCACGTAGGCCGGGAGCGCGACCAGCCAGAGTCGATACCAGCGCCCGCGCATGGCTCAAGCTATGGCGGTAGCGCGCGCGGACGTCAACGCGTCGCGGTATAGTGGGCGCATGATCGTGCTGGCGTTCAGCAGCGTTCTCGAGCGTGCGCTCGAAGACGGGCTCGTCGCCGCGGCACTCGTCGATCGCGACGGCAACACGATCGCGCTCGCGGGTCCGATCTCCGCTGAAGAGGCGATGCCTCTCGCCGCGCTGGCGATGTATCGGCTCAAGAGTCCGGACCTGTCGTCGCGCATGTTCGGGGGCGAGGTCATCTCGGTCGAGCTCGAGGACCGGCATGTCGCTGTCGGGGTCGCGAAGCGCCAGTTGTTCTTGGTCGCGATCTTCGATGACGCGAACGGCGCGAGCGTCGAGCGCGTGCGCGAGCTGCGTGACGAGGTCGGCGAGATGCTGGTCGCCGACACGGTCGACGCCGGGTGGACCATCGCCCGCGGCCAGGCGTAATCCGCGCATCAGGGAGCGGAGGTCAGCGTCTCCAGAAGACGGACAGCTCGGTGCAAGTGCTCCATGTTCCGACGGGGATCGGCAGCGGGCAACGCGGGGACAAGCCCGCACGGTGGCGGTCCAGCGCGACAGCGTCGTCGGATCACGTGACCGGCCGCGCGTGGAGGTTCGCGGTGAGCGAGATCTACTGACCCGCAGGTGCGGGTAGGCTTGGGACCATGAGGTTCCTTGGCCGGCTGATCTCTGCCGGTGTGTCGGACGCTACCCCCGAGCGTTTGGCGCGGCAGCTCCGCGTCACGAACGGGCTGGCGCTGTTGGGCTTCGCCCTCAGCGTGCTCAGCGCCCCGATCGACATCATGGGCGGGATCCTGACGGTGGTGGCGAGCGACCTGGTCGGTGGGTTGCTGTTCGCATCGACCTGGATCCTCAACGCCCGTGGGTTCCACGTTGCGGGCCGCGTGGTCCTCTGCGCGACTGCCAATGCGGTGATGCTCGTCGGTGTGCTCGGGGCGGGTGCCGCACCCGAGTTGCGGTCCGTGTTCTTCCCGCTCGTGCTGATGCCCTTCCTCGTGTTCGACCTGCGCGAGCGCCTGCAGCTGTTCATCTTCGTCACGCTCCCCGTCGTGAGCTTCTTCGGCACCGGCTGGGTGCCACAACATGCGCCGCACAGCGCGCTGAAGGTCTATCTGGTGTACGCGCCGCTGCTCGCGTTCACGATGATCATCGGCGGTTCGGTGATCTTTGCGTACCTCGAGCGGACCGCGAGCGATCGGCTCTTGCGCACGCGCGCGAAGGCGGCGCAGGCCTCGCGCTTGGTCGCGCTCGGCGAGATGGCGAGTGGCATCGCCCACGAGATCCGCAACCCGCTGGCGGCGATCCGGCTCGCGGCGTCACACATCGTCGCAAACCCGGACGATCCGGCGATGGTGCGCGCGCTCGGCGAACGCGTGCAGAGGATCGTGGTCCGCGCCGACCGCATCATCGACGCGTTGCGTTCGTTCTCGCGCGACGCGAGCGGTGATCCGTTCACCCAGCGACCGGTGGCGCGCGTGGTGAGCGAAGCGCTCGAGCTGTGCGGCAAGCGGTTCTCCGACAACAACGTCGCGCTCACCGTCGCCGACATTCCGTCGGACCTGGTGATCGATTGCCGGTCGGTGCAGCTCTCCCAGGTGCTGGTGAACCTGCTCGGCAACGCGTACGACGCCGTGGTGTCGACGACCGCGCCGTGGGTGCGCATCGATGTCGACGCGACCGACGGCTGGCTCGAGCTCTCGGTGACCGACAGTGGATCGGGGATCCCCGTCGAGGCGCGGCCGCGCCTGTTCGAGCCGTTCTTCACGACAAAGGGGCCAGAGCGCGGCACGGGCCTGGGGCTCAGCCTGTCCAAGACGATCGTCGAGGCCCACAACGGCACGCTCGAGCTCGATGTGGAGGTGCCCAATACGCGGTTCGTAATTCGCGTGCCGCTCGTTCACGACGCCGGGGATGCGGGCACGGCGACGCGGCAGGCACAGTAGCGCGCCGCGAGCCGGATCAGCGACGCCGTCTCGAAAGGCTTGCGGAGCGTGGCCACGATGCCGTCGGGCGGCGTGGCGTCGAGCGCCGAGATCACGATCACGGGTAGCTGGTATCCGGCGGTGCGCATGCGCGCGAGGACCTCGCGCCCGTCGATGCCGGGCATCACGAGATCGAGAATCATGAGGCACGGGCGGCGGTGCTCGAGCGTGGTGAGGGCCGCGGCGCCATTCTCGGCGAGGACCACGTCGAACCCATGCACCTGCAAGGTGAGCGCGATCATGTCGCGCACATCCTCGTCGTCCTCCACGAGCAGAATCACGAGCGTAACCGTACCGCGAAGTCCAGGCCCGGCCAGGGGCAAACGTCAGAGGCCGCGCAGCTGCTCGGGGCGCAGCGGGATACTGCCGGAGAGGGCGTGGTCGATGACGCTGACGATCCGTTCGCGGTCGCGCGGGAGTCGCCCCCCGAGAGGGAGATAGTTGGAGGCGTGGTTCGTGCGGAACAGCGCGTCTCGCGGGCGTGCTTGATCGACGAACGTGCGGAGCTCGCCGAGGAGCTGCGCCACCGACGGAAGCGTGAACTTGCCGCGCTCGGCGAGGGTGGCGAGCGGCGTGGTGGGGACGACGGTGAGGGTGAGCGCGGCGAGGTAGTGCGGATCCATCGCGGTCGCGAGGGCCGCGGACGCGGCGGCGTGCTCGGCGGAGCGCTCCAGGCCGCCGGCCCCGAGGAGGAAGATCGCCGAGAGCTCGAGGCCCGCGGCACGTGCCCGGCGCGCGGCCTCGACGTGCTCGGCGTGCGTGCTGCCCTTCGCGATCCGCTTGAGCGTGACGTCGTCGCCGGACTCGGGGCCCATGTAGAGGAGCGACAGCCCGCGCTCGCGGAGGCGGCGCAGCTCGTCGTCGGTCTTGGCGAGGACGTTGGTCGCCGTCGCATAACAGCTGACGCGGCGCAGGCGCGGGAACAGGCGCCGGCATGCGTCGAGGATCGGCTCCCAGTGCGCGAGGTCCATGACGAGCGCATCGCCGTCGGCGACGAAGACCTTCTCGACGGCGGTCCCGACCTGGCGGCCCGCGGTCGCGAGATCCTCGAGCGACTCGGCGAGCGGGCGGACCCGGAAGTCCGGCTTGTCTCGGTACATGTCGCAATAGGTGCAGTGGTTCCACGAGCACCCGATGGTGGCCTGCAGGATCAGCGCGTCGGCCTCGGAGGGCGGACGGTAGAGCTTGCCGACGTAGCGCACGAACGCATCCTGCCACGTGCTACGACCGGCGGGTGAGTGCGCTCGTTCGCAGTCAGTCGGCCACCGAGGCGTGGGCGTTCGATCGCGAGGCCATGGCGGCGCTCGGGCGTGCGCGGGCACGGGCCTTCGCGGAGGCCCGCCCGTTCCCGCACGTCGTCCTCGACGGGTTGCTCGGCGAAGTGCGGGCGGAGGCGATCGCGCGCGCATATCCGGCGAGCACGCATCCAGGCTGGAAGCGGCGCGATTACGTCGAGCAGGCGGGGCGGCTCGGCCAGCTACAACGCACCGGGTTCGACGACGTGGCCGCGGAGGTGCGGTGGCTCCTCGCCGAGCTGAACGGAATGGCGTTCCTCGACTTTCTGGGCGCGCTGCTCGGCCGCCGCGATCTGATTCCCGATCCCCACTTCACCGGTGCGGGGCTGCTCGCGACGCTGCCGGGTGGGCACCTCAGCATCCACGTCGACTTCAACCGCGACAGCGCGCGCCAGCTAAACCGCGTCGCGAGCGTTCTCTACTACGCACCGCGAACGTGGGCGGAAGCGTGGGGCGGAGAGCTCGAGCTGTGGGATCGCGCGCGCAGGCGGTGCGAGGTGGCGATCGCGCCGGTGCGTGACCGCCTCGTCGTGATGGCCTACGGGGAAGATCACTGGCATGGCCACCCGTCGCCCCTGCGCTGTCCCGAGGGACACGTCAGGGCGGTGGTGGCAGCGCACTACTACGCTGCGCGGCCATCTCCCGACGACGACGCACGTGCTCACGGCGCGATCTGGTAGCTGGGGAAGCCTCGCACGCGCGGTGGATCTAGATCTGCAATCGCCGGCAGTGAGCATCTGTGTGATGCCGTCGGAGGAACGATGTGGAGCAACATTTCTAATGCGTTGTACGTGGTGCTCTCGGGCTTCTTGTTCGTCGCGTACTTGTTCGTGTTGTTTCAGATCGTCACCGATCTATTCCGCGATACCGAGCTCAGCGGCGGGAAGAAAGCGCTGTGGATCGTCGGTCTCCTCTTCATTCCGCTGATCACCGCGCTCATCTACGTGGTGGCGCGCGGCCGAGGCATGGCCGCACGGCAGCGCGCCGCCGCGCGCCGCGCCGAGGCAGCGACGGAGAACTACATCAAGGACGTGGCCGGACGCAGCAGCGTCGAGCAGATCACGCAGGCGAAAGCCCTGCTCGACCAAGGCACGATCTCGCAGGACGAGTTCGCGCTCCTCAAGCAGCGCGCGATCGCGTCCTCGTACGCGCACTGAGTCGCCGCTCGCGCAGCAATCAGACGGCGCGCAGCAGGATATCGCCGAGCGCGTCGGAGAACGCCTTCGCGTCGGGCAACTGACCCGAGTCGGCAAGATGGGCCTGGCCTAGCAGCAGCGTCGCGCATGCTGCCAGGCGCGGGTCCGCCTTGTTTTCGGTGAACAGCGCCTGCAGCTTGCCGATCAGCGGATGCGCCGGATTGAGCTCGAGCACCGGCTTGGCCTTCGGTGCTGCGTGGCCGAGCGCCTCCATCATCTTCTGTCTGCGGGGCGTGGGGTCGTGCTCGTCGGCGACGAGACACGCGGCGGACGAGGTGAGGCGGTTCGAGAGGCGCGCCTCCTTGATCTCGTCCCGCAGGTGCACTTGGAAGCACGCCATCAGGTCCGCGTACTGCTGCTGCTTGGCGGCGAGCTCGTCCGCTTCGCGCTTACGCTCCTCGTCGGAACCGAGCTTGACGTCGCCGCGACCGATCGAGCGCAGCGTCTTGCCCTTGAAGCGGGGTGCGTGCTCGAGCCACAGCTCGTCGACCGGGTCGGAGAACAGCAGCACCTCGTAGCCCTTCGCCGCGAACGTCTCGAGCAGCGGCGACTTCACCAGCGTCCCCTTCGAGGGGCCCGTGAGGAAGTAGATCTCCTCTTGGCCTTCCTTCATGCGCCCGACGTACTCCTCGAGCGACGTCAGCTTGGTCGTGTCGTGCGTCGACGTGGTTACGACGAGCTCGAGGAGCTTTTCCTTCTCGGGCACGTCGTACGCGAGCAAGCCTTCCTTCAGCACCGGTCCGAACGATGCCCAGAACGTGAGGTAGTCGTCGAAGCTGTCGCGTTTCATCTCCTCGAGCGTGCCGAGCACCTTCTTCACCAGTTGCTTGCGGATGACGGCGATCTGGCGGTCCTTCTGCAAGATCTCGCGCGACACGTTGAGAGACAGATCGTGTGCGTCGACGACGCCGCGGACGAACCGCAGGTGCGCGGGCATCAGCTCCTTGCACTCGTCCATCACGAACACGCGCTTCACGAACAGCTGCAGGCCCCGCTTCATCTCGGCGCTGTACAGATCGAACGGCGGCTTCCTCGGTACGTACAGCAGCGCGTACGCCTCCAGCGTGCCCTCCATGCGGACGGGCACGGTACGCAGCGGTTCGTTCCAGTCGTGCGAGATGTGGCGGTAGAACTCCTTGTATTCGTCCTCGGTGACCTCGGCCTTCGGGCGATCCCAGATCGCCTTCATCGAGTTGAGCGTTGCGTCGCCGAGCTTGATCGGGTGCGCGACGAAATCCGAGAACTTCTTGACGATGCCCTTCAGCACCGCGTCGTTGGTGTAGTCGCGCATCCCATGCTCGACATCCACCGGCTTCAGGTGGAGCGTGATCGTCGTGCCGTGATCCGCACGCTCGGCGTCCTCCACGGTGTACGAGCCATCGCCCGTCGACTCCCAGCGCGTCGCCTTGTCCGTGCCGGCGCGGCGGGTGACCACCACGATCCGGTCCGCGACCATGAACGCCGAGTAGAAGCCGACGCCGAACTGGCCGATCAGCTCGGGCTTGTTCTCCGCCGTCTTCAATGCGCCCAGGAACTCCTTCGTCCCGGAGCGCGCGATCGTGCCGAGGTTCTTGACCACTTCCTCGCGCGACATGCCGATGCCGCTATCGGTGATCGAGAGCGTGCGCGCGTCCTTGTCCGCCGCCAGCGTGATCGTCAGCTCACCCCCGACCAGATCTGTCTTGGTCAGCTGCTCGAATCGGAGCTTGTCGCACGCGTCCGATGCATTCGAGATCAGCTCGCGTAGGAAGATGTCTTTGTCCGAGTAGAGCGAGTGGACCATGAGGTCCAGCAACTGCTTCACTTCGGCTTGGAATTCATGCTGTTCGGCGGCCATCGGGGAGTCAGATAACCACGCCCCGTGCCACACGCAAGGTCAGCGCTTGCGGAAGATGCTCGGCAGCCACGGCTCCAGCACGCCCTCGGGCAGCCGCTCGTGGCCCCCGATCACCAGCGCCCCGCCCGGCACCATCCGGCTTGCCAGGTGGCCGAGCCGTTCGCGCTGGAGCTCCGCGTCGAAGTACGTGAACACCATGTTGCGACACAGGACCAGGTCGAACGGGCCGGCCGGGGCCTCGTCCCGCAGGTCGTGTTGCCTCAGCTCCACCGCATCGCGAAACGCGGACCGCACGCACAGCTCGCCCTCGTGCGCCTCGAACGCTTCCGCGCGCAGCTTTTCGGGCAGCTCGCGCAGCGTGCCACCGTCGTAGCAGCCGCGCCGCGCGCGCTCGAGGAGATACTCGTCGACATCGGTCGCCAGCACGTGCAGCGCGAGCCCCGGCACCGCGGCGCGCAGCGTCCAGACGATCGCGAGCGTGTACGGCTCCTCGCCCGACGCACACCCCGCGCTCCAGCAGCGCAACGTGCGCTCGCCGCGCTCCAACGCGCGTCGCGCCAGCTCCGGTAGCACCACGTGCTCGAGCTGCGCGAACACCGCATGGTCGCGATAGAAGCGCGAGATGGTGACCCGGCACATCTCGTCGAGTACGGGCCACTCCTCCGCATGCCCCTCGAGGTAGGCGCGAAACGCCTGCTCGTCGGCGAGCCCGAGCTCGCGGATCCGCCGGGCGATGCGCTTCCAGACCTGCCCGCGTACGCGGCGAAAGCCCTCCCAGCGCAGGTGCAAGCGCGGCAGGGCCCACTGCAAGAAGGCCACGTCTTCGCCTGCGCGCATCACTTGCAAGGCTACCTCTGGGTGGGAGGGAGTCGATGACACACGGATACCCTCTCACCCGAAACTCGTACTAACGCGCGTTAGTACTTGATTGGGATGCAGGCCTGTCTCCGTGTGTAGGGACGGACCGAAGACGTTGGTGATAGCCTGACGGTCCCATGTGCGCGCACGTCATCAGCGTCGTGCGCAGCGCGACTCGACTCGAAGCGCTCACGTACGATGCTGGCGAACCCGTTGATCGCCAGGCGCCGTGGCGCGTCGAGCACCGGTGCACGCTGCGACCGCTCGCGGCTCGCG
Source organism: Kofleriaceae bacterium (assembly GCA_033763475.1). Taxonomy (GTDB): domain Bacteria; phylum Myxococcota_A; class Polyangia; order Haliangiales; family Haliangiaceae; genus JABFXX01. Next base: position 10,521 of record JANRKM010000026.1, on the reverse strand, counting down.
AGTATCCCGAGCTGACGACGGCGTTCGAAGCCCTCGCGTCGGTGACTCGGTGGGATGCGACGACGCTCGTCCACGTGCAGACGATCCTGCGGGGCACGGTGCCCGCGATGGACAGCCAGAGCGATCTGCCGGCACTCGGGCCGGAGGTGCAACCGCCCGAGCCGCCGCGTGCGACGGCGGCGCATCCGCGTGCGTATCGAGGAACGAAACATCGGCCGCCGCGGCCCTCGCAGCCCGAGGCTGTCGACGAGGCGTCTCCGCGTGCGTTGTTCGAGACGGCCGAGACCTGTCCACGCTCTCGTTCGAGCAGGCGGAGGCGATCCTGACGGCGTATAGGAAGTCACCCCTGGCTCAGATCGATGCTCGCACGGCGTCGATCGCGGCACTGTGCGAGGTCATCGCTCCGGTTGCCAAACAAGGGGGGCCGAATCCAGTCCTCCGCGCGTTGCGCGCACATCTCGCCGGCGAGGAGACGCTGAACGACGCGCAGCTCGCAGGCCATCACGAGGGGTTGGTGTTGGAGCTCGGAGTCGTTCGTGGGAGGAGGTGGGGCAGCCATGATCGGACCGACGTTAAATCGCGCGGTTGAAAGAAATCGTGCAACTGCGAGCGGGGTCGAGCGTGGGGGCTTCGAAAGGAAGACTCTATGACTCGGCTAGCAAATGGTTCGCGGTGGAGGTCGCTCGCGTTGATGCTGCTGACGGCGTGTAACGGCGGAGGGCAGAGCGGGGACGATGATCCCGGGCCTGGACCCGGGCCCGATGCGCGGGTGCAGGAGCCGCTGATCAACGGGATGCCCGCGAGTCAGTTCTACGGGCAGTTCGCGCACGCGACGACGATGACGGCGGTGTCGGGGGCGGCGGCGTTTCCACAGACAGGGGACCGCAATGCGTTCCTGACGCACTTCTTCCTGATGCCGAACGGCGAGCACGAGCTGTTCTATGCCGAAGGCGACGGAGACGTCGGGCTCGACGGGTGGAGCCTCAGCGTGGACACGACGACGATGAAGCGGAAGAGCGGGACGTGGAAGGTGGAAGGGAGCAAGCTGGTGCTGGGGACGTGGATGAGCTGCGACGGGATGGAGCTGAACGGTGCCCCCGCGTTGCGGTGCACGTTGACGTCAGCGATCGTGACCGCGGCGGCGCAGGGAAGGTCGGGGATCTGGGAGAAGGCGTTCGGGATGAAATCGCCGGACGACTCCGAATGGACGGACTACCAGCCATGAGGTGGTGCTAGGACGTTGGTGATGGCGTGCCCGGAGCCTCGCGCGTTCAGCGACTTCGTCGAGGGACGTCTCGACGCGGCTGCGCGCGGTGCGCTCGAGCTGCACGTGGATACGTGCGAGAGCTGCCGGATCGCGCTGTCGGAGACAGGGCGCGCGCGGCGGCGGAGTCGCAGCGAGGGCGCGCGCGCGGAGGAGGTGCCACGGTTGCCCGAGGCAGGGGACGTGGTGGGCCGGTACACGATCGTGGGGAGGCTCGGCGAGGGCGCGATGGGGGTAGTGTATCTGGCGAGGGATCCCGAGCTCGATCGCGAGATCGCGATCAAGGTGGTGCAGCCGCGGCTGGGCGAGCCAGAGCAGGAGCTGGTGCAGCAGCGGATGTTGCGTGAGGGGCGCCTGCTTGCGCGGATCGATCATGCGAATGTGGTGCGCGTCTTCGACGTGGGCCGGTGGCGCGGCGCCGTGTTCGTTGCGTTGGAGCGCGTGCACGGCGAGTCGCTGCGCGGGTGGCTCGCACGGGAGAAGCGGAGTGCGCGTGAGATCGTCACGGTGTTCCGGCAATGCGCCGCGGGTCTCGCGGCAGCACACGCGGCCGGGGTGATTCATCGCGACGTGAAGCCGGATAACGTGATCGTCGACGATGCGGGGCACGCGAGGGTCTCGGACTTCGGGCTCGCGCGGATCGCGAGCGACGAGGTAGGTGTAGAGCCAGATGCGCTCGATGCGGGTAGTGTCGATGTGCAGCTCACGCGGACGCGCGGCACGGTAGGCACGCCCGCGTACATGGCGCCCGAGCTGCATCTCGGTGGTGCGGCCGACGAGCGCTCGGATCAGTTCGCGCTGTGCACGGCGCTCGCGGAGGCGCTGTCGGGGCAGCGGCCGTTCGCGGGGGACGAGGAGAAGACGGTGGTGGAGGCGATGCGCGCGGAGCGGCCCGTGCTCGGCGTGATGCCACGGCACGTACGCAAGGTGGTGATGCGCGGGCTCGCGTTCGCACCGGCGGCGCGGTGGCCGTCGATGGCAGCACTCGCGGAGGCGCTGGCGGAGCGGCCGCGAGTGGGGCGATGGATCGCCGGTGGAGTGCTCGTGGTGGCCGGCGTGATCGGTGTGGTGGCGACGCGCGGCACCGCGAGCAATCCGTGTGAAGGCGTGACGGACGGCATGCGCGCGACGTGGAGCGCCGAGCGCCGTGCACAGATCGCGACGGTGTTCGCGAACACGAAGCAGGCGTTCGCAGACGCGAGCTGGAGCTACGCGCGCGAGGCGATCGATGCGCACGTCGCGCGCTGGGGCGCGGCGCGGATCGAGGTGTGTCGCGCGGGGATGCAGCGCGGCGAGCTCGATGCGGCGACGCGGGCCGCGACGGTGCGCTGTCTCGAGCGGCAGCGGCTGGGGTTGGACGCACTGCTCGCGCGCTGGTCGCGTAGGGAGGGCGAGGCGCTCGCCCTGGCGGCGCAGGCGGTAGATGGGCTTGGCGCGCCGGACGCGTGCGCGGCGGAGGCGGTGGGCGAGCGTGCGCTGACCGCCGAGGAGGAAGGGCGTGCGCGTGCGGTCGCGGCGCGGCTCGCCGAGGCGATCGCAGATGCGGACGTGGGTCGCGTGAAGGAGGCGGTCGCGACGTTGCGCCGGCTTGCGCACGAGCTCGGCGCGGTGCCGGCGCTGCACGCGGAGGTGCTCGTCGAGCTCGCGGGGCAGGAGCGCGCGTTGGGGCAGGGTGAGGCGGCGCGCGCGGATCTGGTGACGGCGATCGCGACGGCGGAGCGCGCCGGCGCGGAGCGCGTGAAGGCGCGCGGATGGATCGCGCTCGCCGAAGTGGCGGGTGACGACGGTGTGCGGTTGCCCGAGGCGCGTGATGCGCTCGGGCTCGCGTCCGCGGTGATCGAGCGGCTCGGCGAGCCGGCGGCGCTGCGCTCGCAACACGACGTGGCGGCGGCCGTCGTGGCGCTGCGCGGAGGTGATCACGTGACGGCGATCGCGGCGGTGGAGCGGTCGCTCGTGAAGGCTGGCGAGCTCGCGGTGTCAGAGCGCACGCGGCGCCGGCAGATCCTCGCGCGCGCGCGGATCGCCGGTGGCGATATTGCGGGCGCACTCGCCGTGCTCGAGCTGGCGGAGCGCGACATCACGGCTGCGCTTGGACCCGACGCACCGGCGCTGGTCTACGTGCTCAACAGCATGATCGAGCCTCTCGACTACCTGGGGCGCGCGCAGGAGGCGATCGCGCGGGGCACGCGAGCACTCGCGATCTTCGACGCGAGCTTTGGCGTCGGGAATACGCGGCGCGCGAAGCTACTCGGCAACCTCGCCAGCGTCTACGCGAACGCGGGCGCGCTCGACAAGGCGCTCGCGATGATGAACGAGCAGGTCGCTACGCTACGTGACGCCGAGACACACGAAGCCGCGGTCGCGCACACCAACTTCGCCTCGACGCTGCTCGACGCGAAGCGCCCGGCCGAGGCGTTGCCGCACCTCGCGCGTGCGCAGGCGATCTTCACGGCGCAGCTCGGGGCGACACATCCGCTGCTCGCAAACGTGCACGCGAGCGCGGCCCGCGCGCGGCTGCTGGTCGGCGACGCGGCCAAGGGCGTCGAGCATGCGCGCGCGGCGCTGGCGATCCGCGAGCAGAGCCAAGTCGGCGTCGGCTACGTCGCTTTCAGTCGGTTCGTGCTGGCGCAGGCGCTGACCGAGGCGGGGCAACGTGCAGAGGGCATCGCGATGGCGAAGCACGCGCTCGAGCCCGTCGACGGCGTGGCGCTCGCCACCACGGGGCGCGAGGGCGAGCTTTTCGCCGATATCCAGGCGTTCCTCGTGGAGCAAGCGAAGCAGCGATAGCGCGCGCTATAGTTCGCACGTGTCCGCCCTCGTCGATGCGTTTGTCGCCGCCTTACCGGAAGGTGACGTGGCGGGGTTCGTCGGCGAGCTCGCCCCGGCGCTGATCGCTGCAGTCGCGAGCGGCGCCGACGCGCATCCCGCAATCGCGGTCGAGCCGACGCTGGTGGCCGCGCATCTCGGGGCGCATGCCGACGACACGCGCTCGCCCGCGTTGTGGATCCCCGAACGCAACCTGGCGGACGTGCACCTCGTGTGTGGGCTTGTCCAGCACGTGCCGGAGGCACTCGCCGTGTTCGAGGCGAAGCTGGTGCCCGAGATGACGCACGCGGTGACCCGGCTCCTCGGCGCCGAGCGCGGCGCGGACGTGGTGGCGGCAGTGCGCGAGAAGCTCCTCGTCGGCATCGACGGCACGGGGCCCCGGATCGCCGACTACGCGGGACACGGCGAGCTGGTGGTGTGGCTGCGCGTGATCGCCATCCGCGCCGCCCTCAGCGAGCTGCGCCGCGACCAGCGCATGGTCAGCATCGACGACACGTTGTGGGAGGTGGCGTCGCCGAAGGCGGATCCGGCGATCCAGCTGCTCAAGCAAGAGAGCGCGGCGTTGATCAAGGAGGCGTTCCACGCGGGCCTCGCGGAGCTGACGCCGCGCCAGCGCAATCTCCTGCGCCAGCACCTTCTCGACGGCCTCACCATCGACGACCTCGGGGCGATCTATCGGATCCACCGAGTCACCGCGGCGCGCTGGCTCTCGGCGGCGCGGGCGGACCTGTGGGCCAACGTTCGCCGCACGTTGCGCAACACGTTCGGCTTCTCCGACTCGTCGATCATCGACATGCTCGATGATCTGCGCAGCACGCTCGACCTAAGCATCGAGCGTGCGCTGAGCCCATGATCAGGGCTTCTCGCCGGCCTTCTCGAGCTCGGCGAGCTTGGCCTCGACCTCTCCCACGTGCGCGCGGTCCATGCCCTCGCGCATCTCGCGCAGCGCCTGCCGCGCCTCCTTCGACGTCATCTTCGCCTTGGCCAGCTCGACACAGATGAGACACATGCTCGAACTTTAGCGCGAAGGGATATCGACGACGATGGCTAGAAGGAGACGGGCTTGCCAATCTCGAGCGTGGTGACTTTCACGCCGGGCGCGGTCTTCTTGAGCGCAGCGGTCAGCTCGGCGGGCGTGCCCTTGAGCGCTGGGAACGTGCCGAAGTGCATCGGGACGATCTGCTTCGGCTTGACGAGCTTCGCGGCCTCGGCGGCGCGCGTGGGGTCCATCGTGAAGTGCCCGCCGATGCACGCGAGCATGAGGTCGATCTTGGAGAACTTGCCGATCTGCGCCATGTCGCCAAACACGTCGGTGTCACCCGTGTGATAGAGCGTTGGGCCGCCCTTCACCGCGATCACGAAGCCGCCCGGGTTGCCGCCTGCCTTGCCCTGATCGCCGATGTTCGAGCTGTGGATCGCGGGAACGAAGGTGATCGTGACCTCGCCGTCGAGCGCCGTGAGGGTGCCGCCTAAGTTGCCGCCGGTGTCCATCCCGAACTGCTCCTTCGGGAAGCCAGCGCCGACGATCCCGTTGCCGAGATCGAACGTCGCGACGAGCTTCGCCTTCGTACGCTTGCCGATCTCCACCGCGTCGCCGATGTGATCGGCATGGCCGTGCGTGACGAGGATCAGGTCCGCCTTGGTGTTCTTCACCTCGTCCTTGCCCGTCGGGTTGGTCGGGTTGGTAAACCAGGGATCGACGAGGAGCGTCTTGCCCGACGGCGTGACGACGCGGAACGCGGCATGGCCGAGCCACGTCACCTCGGTCTTGGCGGCGACCTTGTCCTTGGGCGCGGGCTTACCCGCGGGCGCGGGCTGCGCCATGGCCGTACCGAGCGAGGCAAAGAGAGCGAGGGAGAGCCAGAGCTTCATGCCAAAAGGCATCGCACTCGCGCCCGGGTGCGCACGAGAGATTGTTACGAAATTCACCGTTCTGCGGGCGGTCGACCATGCCGGCACAGGCGATGCAGCACGTGGCCCAATGGCGACGCTACATAAAGAGCTGGTGATCGCTGCGCCGCGCGAGCTGGTATGGGGCGCGTTGCGCGACGTCGGTGCCTTGCACACGCGCCTGGTGCCAGGCTTCGTCGTCGACACGCACATGGAGAATGCCGACGTGCGCGTCGTGACTTTTGGGAACGGGATGGTGCTGCGCGAGCCCATCCTCTCGGTCGACGATCTTCACTACCGGATCGCGTGGGCGGCCGTGGGCGGGCCGATGACCCACTACAACTCGTCCATCGAGGTCTACGACGAGCCCGACGGCAGCCGCGTCGTATGGGTCACCGACTTCTTGCCCAACGAGCTCGCCTCGACGCTAGCCGAGATGCAGGACGACGCGCTCGTCACGATGAAGAACACGCTCGAAGCCGCGGCTGCCTTGCGTACGATCGCGCCGTGGTCGTTCGAGATCAGCTTTCCGGTGCGTCGCTGAGTGGATCGTAGTTGCTGCGCTCCGCATCCATGCGAGATGCTCGAGGTGTGAGGTGGATCCCGCTCGTCGTGCTCGCCGTCGGCTGTGGCGGCGGTTCCGCCAAACCCGGTGAGGACGATGCGTTCGTCGGCGGCACCTGTGAGGCCGCGCGCCCCGAAGCGTCAGGCGAGGGCACCTACTACGCGGCGAGCGGCGCCGGAAACTGCAGCTTCGATGCGACGCCGGATGACCTCATGGTCGCGGCGATGAACGCCCCCGACTACGCCGGTGCCGGATGGTGCGGCGCCTGCGTCGAGGTGACCGGTCCGAACGGCAGCGTGACGGTGCGTATCGTCGACCAGTGCCCGGAATGCCAGAAGGGCGATCTCGATCTGAGCCGCGAAGCCTTCGAGATGATCGCACCGCTTGCGGCGGGGCGTGTGCCCATCACGTGGCACGAGGTGGCGTGCGACGTGTCGGGCCCGCTCGCGTACCACTTCAAGGACGGATCGAGTCAGTGGTGGACGGCGATCCAGGTCCGCAACCATCGCTATCCGATCGCGAAGCTCGAGGCCCAAGGCGAAGGTGGTGCGTGGAAGACGATCCCGCGCCTCGAGTACAATTACTTCGTCCAGGCCGATGGTTTGGGACCGGGACCCTACACGCTGCGCATCACCGATACGCGGGGCCACGTCGTCGAGGAGACCGGCATCGCGGTCGGGGATAACGAGACCCGCACCGGCGCGGGTCAGTTCGCTGTTTGCCCCTGATCTCGCGGCGAGCCATGAGCGGACGGTAGCGCCTCGGGTGGTAGAAACGGGCATGGCCGATCGAGACGACGAGCGCGAAGAGCTCAGCCGCCGCCAGCAGGCGAAGAAGGAGCGCCGTGATGCGGGCGATCGATCGAGCTCGCTCGCGAAGACGTTGATGGAGATCCCGGAGTCGACGCTGGGCAAGCTCGAGCTCGGCGAGGATCTCGCGCATGCGGTGACGCAGGCGCGCGCGATCAAGTCGAACGTGGCGCGGCGGCGCGCGGAGCGGACGCTGGCCGGTGAGCTGCGCCGCGTCGACGACGAGGAGCTCGCGGCGATCGAGAAGCGCCTCGCGAACGTGCAGGCGACCGGGGCGGCAGAGCCGCAGCTGTTTCATGCCGCGGAGCGGTGGCGTGCGCGGCTGATCGAAGATCCGAAGGCGGCAGGAGAGTTTCCCGGTGGCACCGAGGAGCCGATGCCGCAGCTGATCGCGAATGCGCGCCGCGAGCGCGATACCGGCAAGCCGCCCGGTGCGGCGCGCGCCCTGTTCCGGCACGTGATGGCGACGCTCAAGAAGCCGCGCATCGACGACGATTGATGCTGATCGCGCTCAACAAGCCGTACCTGGTGCACTGCAAGTTCACCGATGACCAGGTACCTCCGCGCCCGACGCTCGCGCAGTTCGGGCTGCCGCCGCGGGTGTATGTCGCGGGCAGGCTCGACCACGACAGCGAGGGACTGTTACTGCTCACCGATGATGGTCGGCTCAATCAGCGGCTGACCGATCCACGGTGGAAGGCACCGAAGACGTACCTCGTGCAGGTGGAAGGCACGGCGCGCGAGGACGCGCTCGCCCAGCTGCGCGCGGGCGTCGAGCTCAAGGATGGGTGGACGCTGCCGGCCGAGGCGCGTGCTCTCGATGCGCCCGCATGGTTGTGGCCGCGTGATCCACCCGTGCGCTTCCGCAAGACGGTGCCCGACTGCTGGCTCGAGCTGGTGATCCGCGAGGGACGCAATCGCCAGGTGCGTAGGATGACGGCGGCGGTCGGGCTTCCAACGCTGCGGCTCGTCCGCGTGGCGATCGGCCCGTACAAGCTCGCGGGGCTGGCCCCGGGCGAGTGGCGTCACGTCGATGTCCGGAGGTAACGGTGCCGCGACGGCGCGCTGCGCGTGCGGCGTGAGTACACTCGTTGCCCGTGAGTAGATTCGACGAGCTTGCCCACCGCTTCTTGGCGCGTCGTCGGCCTGGCCGCGCGTTGACGTGGCTCGCGCGTACGCCGGTGCCCGTGCTGGCAGCGGACTGGATCGCCGAGCGAGAGCCGGTCGGCGAGGAAAACGCGCCGAACCCGAGCCCGTTGATCGAAGAGATCGCCCCGCGCGACGCGCCGGCCGGCGTTCTCGATGGGGATGTCGTGATCAAGGATCAGATCGACGTCGCGGGGCTGCGCACCGGCGTCGGCATGGCCGATGGTGGTGAGGTCGCCACGTGTGATGCGACGGTGGTCGCGCGCATTGTCGCCGCAGGTGGCCGGATCACCGGCAAGACGAAGATGACGGAGCTCGGCGTCGACGGTATCGGCGCGCTCATGCACTACCCGATGCCGCGCAACCCGGTGTCGCCGGGCTACATCGCGGGCGGCTCGAGCACGGGCACCGCGGTCGCGGTCGCGTCGGGATTCGCGCGCTACGGCGTCGGCGGTGACGGCCTTGGAAGCATTCGCATCCCCTCGGCGTTCTGCGGCCTCGTCGGCCTCAAGCCGAGCCAGACCGCGTTGCCGCGCGACGGCGTCCGCAGCCCGGTGCGCACCCTCGCGCAGATCGGTCCGATGGCGCGCACCGTCGAGGATTGCGCGCGCCTCTGGCAGGTCATGGCCGGCGAGCCGGTGACGCCGTTGACCGCATGGGCGCCGCCGGTGGTTGGCATCCCCGCGTTCGTGGCGACGACGAAGGTGGCGCGCTCGATCGGGCACGCGTTCAAGCGCATGTTCACTGCGCTCGGCGTCGAGTCGCGCGAGGTGCCGCTGCCCGGGTTCGAGAACGCGACGTTCCTCGGTGGCCTTACCGGCGCGCACGAGCTCGCGTCGGGGCCGTACGCGGGCCGTGGCACGACGGCGCCCGGCAAGGTCAGCCTCGCGCTCGGCCGGTCATTCACCGCCGAGCACATCGCGATCCTCGAGGCTCAGCGCGCCGCGCTGCGTGATGCGACCGCGCGCGCCTTCGGCCAAACGCCGATCCTCGCGATGCCGACGACCGCGATTCCCGCGCCGGCAATCACCCCGCAGCTGCTCACGGGCAGGACCAGCCTGCCGGTGCTGCGCGCGCTCGGTGCGTTCACGCCGCTCGCGAACCTCGTCGATCTGCCGGCGATCGCCGTGCCATCGGGCGTTGATGATCGCGGCCGCCCGCTCTCGATCATGTTCGTGGCGCCGCAGGGCGGAGAGACGTCGCTGCTGCGCATCGCGCATGCTGTCGAGGCCACCGGGCTCGGCGCGATGCTCGCCTGAGCTCGGCGCGCGTCAGCGTCGATAACCGAGAAGCGCGGCGCGGAAGCCGGTGCCATCGTGCTCCACGTCGAACGTGGTGCCATTCGCGATCTGGGGCACCGTCGTGCCGAGGATTTCCATCAGCCACAGGCGCATCACGCCGCCATGCGAGACGACGATGGCGGTGCCAGCGACGTGCGTCGCGATCTTGGTGAGCGCGCGCGACAACCGCGCAGTTGCCAGCTCGCGCTCCTCGCCGCCGGGTGGTGCGGCCGTACGGGCGAGCCACGCCTGCCAGGCCTCGGGATGTTTCGTGGCGCACTCGTCGCGCGTCAGGCCTTCGAAGACGCCGAACCGGCGCTCGCGTAGATCGGGCTCGACCGTCGGCGCGGCGAGGCCGAGTGCGGATGCGATGATCTCGCCAGTCTGCCGGGCGCGTGAGAGATCGCTCGTCCACACAGCGTCGACTTCGAGGCTGCACAGCGAGTCCGCGAGCGCACGCGCCTGACCGCGACCGGCATCGTTGAGCTCGATGTCGGTGTGTCCTTGCAGCTTACCGAGTGCATTCCACGCGGTTTCGCCGTGCCGTGTCAGCAGGATCCTGGGCATCCTAGGTGAACTGTGCGCGATCTGCGACGGTCTGCCTAGCAGGGCGCTGAGAAACGCCGCACCGCGGCGGTTCTCGCGCCCTGCTCCCGTGCCCGTGCCCGTGCCCGTGCCCGTGCCCGATCGCTCGCGCGGCGCCGGCCGCGACAGGCCGGTGCCTTGGCGGTCTATGTCGCA
>JANRKM010000025.1:0-2322 GCA_033763475.1 Kofleriaceae bacterium | reverse complement strand
GAAGGTCGCGGCGCTCGTTTCTGGCTCGCGCATCTGCCAGAAGCGCCTTAAAGCCGTGATGAAGGCTTGCGTCAACTGCGAGGGCGAGGGCGACGACTGCTTCGACGCCAACAAGAACCCGGCGTTGAAGCGCGCGATCCGCGAGGCGCGCCGCGACGAGGTGCCGTCGAACTACATCCTGCGCGTGATCCAGTTCGCCAAGCAGGGCTACACCGACATCGATTTCTCGACCTACGACACGGATTGGGACAGTGAGGCCTATCTCACCGTCTCGGGCCAGAACTCCAACAACTCGGTGCGCGTGACGGACGAGTTCCTGAGCGCGGTGCTAGAGGACAAGGAGTGGAGCCTCACCGCGCGCCTCAAGGGCAAGGTGACGAAGACGCTGAAGGCGCGCGATCTGTGGGACAAGATCGGCTATGCGGCGTGGGCCTCGGCCGACCCCGGCATCCAGTTCCACACCACCATCAACGACTGGCACACGTGCCCCAAGTCGGGGCCGATCCGGGCGTCGAACCCGTGCTCGGAATACATGTTCCTAGACGATACGGCGTGCAATCTCGCCTCGCTCAACCTCATGACGTTCCGGCGCGATGACAAGTCGTTCGATACCGAGGCGTTCGAGCATGCCTGCCGTCTGTGGACGGTGGTGCTCGAGGTCTCGGTGCTGATGGCGCAGTTCCCCTCGCGCCAGATCGCGGAGCTTTCCTACCGCTATCGCACGCTGGGCCTCGGCTTCGCGAACATCGGCGGGCTGTTGATGGCGGCCGGCATCCCGTACGACAGCGCCGAGGGCCGGGCTATCTGCGGCGCGATCTCGGCCATCATGACGGGCGTTTCCTACGCGACGAGCGCGGAGATGGCGGCGGAGCTCGGCTCGTTCCCTGGTTACGACAAGAACGCGCCCGAGATGTTGCGCGTCATCCGCAACCACCGCCGCGCGGCTTACGGGCAGGCGGACGGCTACGAGAAGCTCTCGGTCGCGCCGGTGCCGCTCGACCATGCGCACTGCCGCGACAAGCGGCTCGTGGAGGCCGCGATGCGGTCCTGGGACCGCGCGATCGAACTCGGCCAGGCGCACGGCTTCCGCAATGCGCAGGCGACGGTGGTCGCGCCGACCGGCACGATCGGCCTCGTGATGGACTGCGATACGACCGGCATCGAGCCGGACTTCGCGCTGGTCAAGTTCAAGAAACTCGCTGGCGGCGGCTACTTCAAGATCATCAACCGATCGGTGCCGGAAGCGTTGCGCGCGCTCGGCTACCGCGAGAGCGAGATCGCGGAGATCGAGGCGTATGCGGTCGGCCACGGCTCGCTGCGCCAGGCGCCCGCGATCAATCACGCGACGCTCAAGGCCAAGCGCTTCACCGACGACGCGATCGCCAAGATCGAGGACGGGCTCGCGAGCGCTTTCGACATCAAGTTCGTGTTCAACAAGTGGACGCTCGGCGCAGACTTCCTGACCGATAAGCTCAAAGTGCCGGCGCACAAGCTCGAGGAGCCGGGCTTCGACCTGCTGCAGTATCTTGGCTTTTCCAAGCGCGAGATCGAGGCAGCGAACGAGCACGTGTGCGGGGCGATGACGCTGGAGGGCGCGCCACATCTCAAACGCGAGCATCTGCCGGTGTTCGACTGCGCGAGCGCCTGCGGCCGCAAGGGCAAGCGCTATCTCTCGGTCGAGAGCCACATCCACATGATGGCGGCGTCGCAGCCGTTCATCTCGGGCGCGATCTCCAAGACCATCAACATGCCGAACGAGGCGACGGTCGAGGACTGCAAGGCGAGCTACATGCTGTCCTGGCGGCTCGCGCTCAAGGCCAACGCGCTCTACCGCGACGGCTCGAAGCTCTCCCAGCCCCTGAACGCCCAAGTGCTCGGCGAGGACATCGACGAGCAGGAGGACGTGGCCGAGCAGATCGCGGCCGAGAAAGGAATGGCGGCGCGGGCCGGCATCGTCGCGGAGCGTATCGTGGAGCGCATCATCGAGCGGGTGCGCAACCAGGAGCGCGAAAAGCTGCCGGCGCGGCGCAAGGGCTACACGCAGAAGGCGTCGGTCGGCGGCCACAAGGTGTATCTGCGCACCGGCGAATACGACGACGGGCGCCTGGGCGAGATCTTCATCGACATGCACAAGGAAGGCGCCGCCTTCCGCTCGTTGATGAACAATTTCGCCATCGCGATCTCGCTCGGCCTGCAGTACGGCGTGCCGCTGGAAGAGTACGTGGAGGCCTTCACCTTCACGCGCTTCGAGCCCGCGGGCCTCGTGCAGGGCAACGAGACCATCAAGAACGCGACCTCGATCCTCGACTACATCTTCCGCGA
>JANRKM010000024.1:0-58097 GCA_033763475.1 Kofleriaceae bacterium | reverse complement strand
GCGCTCGCGGCCAAGCTGCGCGCCCAAGGTGGGCCCGCGGGCATGGACGACAAGACGGTCATCGCGGTGATCGCGTACCTGCAGCGGCTCGGCGTCGATATGGAAGCGCACGTGCAAGCAAAGGCACGCACAACACAGGCGCAGGCACCCGCGGCACCAGAACGTGCGACCGCGCCGACCAACGCCGTGGTGCAGGCCCCGCAAGGAGGTAACCAGTGAGACTTTCCGACCTCGCGTCCGCCCTATCGCCGACGCATTTCACGCAGCTCGCGCTGCTGTTGTTCATCGGCGTGTTCGTCGCCGTCGCGATCCGGCACGGCGGCAAGCGGCGAGCTGCGGAGCACGCGGCCTGCGCGCAGCTACCCCTCGCCGATGACGAAGGAGGCCGCCGATGAGCGACCAGGATCGCCTTCTGGAGCACGAGTACGACGGCATCCACGAGTACGACAATCCTCTGCCCGGTTGGTGGCGCGCGGTGTTCTGGGGGACGATCGTGTTCGCAGCCGGCTACTGGATCTACTTCCACGTCGCCGACAAGGGCGAGCCCCTCGAGACGTCGTACCTCGCCGAGCTCGCCCACTACGACAGCCTGCGCGAGGTGCGCGCCGCGCGCGACGCCGCCAACGTCTCCGAGGAGATGCTCGCGACCACCGCCCACGACACGCGCGCGACCGCGCACGGCGCCGCCGTGTTCAGCGCGCGGTGCGCGGGTTGTCACGGCGATCGGGGCCAGGGCCTGATCGGACCGAACCTGACCGACGCCAACCAGCTGCACGGCGCGTCGCGCATGGACCTGTTCACCACGGTGAGCAAGGGCGTGCCCGGCACCGCCATGGTCGCGTGGAGCGAGCAGCTCGGCCCCACCGACGTGATCGCGGTGACCGCGTTCGTGGCCACCCTCCGCGGTCAGAACATCGCCGGCAAGGAACCGCAGGGCTCGGCGGTCTCCGCCTTCAAGTGACGCCATGCAGCCCATCACCGATCGCGTCCTCTCGACGCTCAACGCCGACGGCTCGCGGCACTACATGCGCCCGCGGCTCGCCCACGGGCGGTTCCTCACGCGGCGGCGCATCGTCGGTTACGCGCTGATCGCACTATTCGTCCTGCTGCCGCGGATCCGCATCGACGGCCGCCCCGGCCTCTTGATCGACCTCGGCGCGCGCGAGCTCTCGGCGTTCGGCGCGGTGTTCCGGCCGACGGACGGGTTCATGCTCGCGCTGCTCGGCATCGCGATCGCGGTCACCGTGTTCCTGGTCACCGCGCTCTGGGGACGCGTGTGGTGTGGCTGGGGCTGCCCGCAGACCGTGTACCTCGAGCTCGTGTTCCGGCCGATCGAGCGCTGGCTCGAGGGCCCGCGCGGGCAGAAGGCCACCCTGCCGCGCCGCGTGCTCAAGTGGACGCTGTTCGCGGCGCTCGCGTTCGCGCTCGCCAACGTGTTCCTCGCCTACTTCGTCGGCACCGATCGCCTCGAGGCGTGGGTGTTCGGCTCGCCGCTCGCGCACCCCGTCGGGTTCGGCATCGTCGTCGGTGTCAGCGCGCTGATGCTGTTCGACTTCGGCTGGTTCCGCGAGCAGATGTGCATCGTGACCTGCCCGTACGGGCGCCTGCAGTCGGTGCTGCTCGATCGGCAGTCGTCGATCGTCGGCTACGACGCGACGCGCGGCGAGCCGCGGGGCAAGGCGCACAAGTCGCTGCCGGTGGTGCGCCAGGGGGACTGCGTCGATTGCGGCGCGTGCACCCAGGTGTGCCCGACGGGGATCGACATCCGCAATGGCCTGCAGATGGAGTGCATCGGGTGCACCCAGTGCATCGACGCGTGCGACGCGGTGATGGACAAGCTGAACCGCCCGCGGGGCCTGATCCGCTACACGTCGCAGGACGAGCTCGCTGGCAAGCCCGCGAAGCTGTGGCGCGCCCGGACGATCGCCTACCCGGCGATCCTCGCGATCGCGCTCACCGGACTCGTGCTCGGCATCAGCGGGCGCGCCACCACTGAAGTGACCGTCGATCGCATCACGGGCGCGACGTTCGTCGAGCTTCCCGATGGCAAGGTCTCCGCACAGGCGCGCCTCAAGGTCGAGAACCGCGAGGACGTCGCGCATCGTTATCACCTCTCGCTGGTCGGCGCGCCCGATGCGACGCTGCGCTCGCAGGTGTCCTTCCAGCTCGCGGCCCGCGCGCGGCTCGAGCTCCCGGTGTTCATCGACGTGCCCCGCGCGTCGTTCACCGGTGGCAAGCGCCGCGTGCAGCTGCGCGTCGACGATAGCGCCGGCTTCGAGCGCATCGTCGAGGTCGTGCTCCTCGGACCCGAAGGAGGTACGCCGTGAGCGCAGGGACGAAATGGCTGCTCGCGATCATCGGCTTGCTCGCGCTCAACGCGCTCGCCGCGATCATCCTCATCGTCGTCGCGAATAGCGGCGAACAATCGACCGTCCTGCCGTCGTATCGGATCGAGGCAAAATGACGGCCGTCGCCCTCGCCGGCGTCCTCGCCGCCAGCGTCCTGGGCAGCGTGCACTGCCTCGCGATGTGCGGTCCGCTGACCGCGCTCCACGGTGGCCCGCGCTCGCTGCGGCTCACCTTCGCGCATGCGCTCGGCCGTCTCGCGACCTACGTCGTGCTCGGCGCCGCCGCGGGGCTCCTGGGAGGCGCGCTCGACCTCGCCGGCCGGGTCGGCGACGTGCAGCGCATCGCGACCCTCGTCGCGGGCGGCCTCGTCCTCGGGTGGGGTGTCGTCCTCGCGGTCCGCGCGCTCCTCACGACACGGCGTCGGGAACGGACCGCAGTCGCCGACGAGCGCGCGTCACCTGGTGGCGCGCACTCGGCATTCCGCTCGGCGCTCGTGCGCATCCAGCGGGGGCGGCCCGGCCGTCGGGCGGTGCTGATCTGCATGCTGACGGGCCTGTTGCCGTGCGGCTGGCTGTGGGCGTTCGTGATCACCGCTGGCGGCACGGCGTCGCCGGTCTTCGGTGCGCTCGTGATGCTCGTGTTCTGGCTCGGCACCGTGCCCGCGATGGTGGGCGTGCTGGCGCTCCTCGGACCGGCCCTCACGCGCCTGCGGGCACGCGTGCCGCTGGTCACCGCGCTGGCGCTCATCGTCCTCGGGCTCGGCACGCTCGCGATGCGCTGGCGCGATGCCGGCACCGTGCAGGTCGAAGCGCCGCACTGCGCCCACTGCCACGGAGGTACCTCGTGACGGCCGCTGTCGCGCTCGACCGCGCGTGTGCGCACTGCAGCCTGCCCGTGCCCGCGGGCGTCGCGAGCGCGTATTGCTGCACCGGCTGCGAGGTCGTGCACGCGGCGATCGGGGAGCTGGGCCTCGAGCGGTTCTACGCGCTGCGCGAGACCGCGGCTCCTGCGCAGACCACCGCGCGCGGCTACTCGGAGCTCGACGATCCCGCGTTCGCGCGCCGTCACGTGCAGGCCGCCACCGACGGCCACGCGCGCGCCGCGCTCTACCTCGAGGACCTGCGCTGCACCGCGTGCGCGTGGCTCGTCGAGGCCACGCCGCGCTGTCTGCCCGGCGTCGTCGAGATGCGCGTCGACATCGGGCGCGCGCGCGCCGACGTGACGTGGGATCCCGCGCAGACCTCACTCGCGGCGATCGCGCGCCACCTCGATCGCCTCGGCCATCCGGTGCATCCGTACCGCGGCCTCGATCGCGAGCAACAGCGCCGCCGCGAGGATCGTGCGCTGCTCGTCAAGCTCGGCGTCGCGGGGGCTGCCGTCGGCAACCTCATGCTCCTCGCGATCGCGCTCTACGCAGGCCTGTTCCACGGCATGAGCGCCGCGAACACCACGTTCTTCCGCTGGGCCTCGATGGCGATCGCGGTGCCGGCGCTCGCGTTCGCCGCGTCGCCGATGTTCAAGACCGCACTCGGTGCGCTGCGCGCGCGCCGGCTGCACCTCGATCTGCCGCTGTCGATCGGCATCCTCGCCGGCCTCGTGTGGGGCAGCGCCAACGTGATCCGGGGCGTCGGCGAGATCTACTTCGACAGCCTCGCGATGCTGGTGTTCTTGCTCCTCGTCGCGCGCTGGATCGTGTTGCGCCACCAGCGGCGCGCCTCGTCGGCGGCGGAGCTCCTGCTCGCCCTGATCCCGCGACGCGCCCGGCGGATCGATGACACGGGCGCGATCGAGGACGTACCGCTCGAGGCGATCGCGCGCGGCGATCTCCTCGAGGTCCGCGCGAACGAGACCATCCCCGTCGACGGCGTGATCGAACGCGGCAGCTCCGCGATCGACGCGGGCCTCCTGACCGGCGAATCGCGCCCCACCGACGTCGCCCCCGGCACCACCGTGCACGCCGGCACCGTGAACCTCGCCGCGCCGATCACGCTGCGCGCGGCTGCCGTCGGCGAGCACACGCGCGTCGGTGCGCTGGTCGCCGCGATCGAAGGCATGTCCGCGCGCAAGGCGCCGATCGAGCGGCTCGTCGATCGCGTGGCCGGCCGGTTCGTGCAGGTGGTGACGCTCACCGCGCTCGCGGTGTTCGTCGGCTGGAGCTTCGTGTCGCCCGCGCTCGGCGCAGAGCACGCGATGGCCCTGCTCATCGTCACCTGCCCGTGCGCGCTCGCGCTCGCCACGCCCCTCGCCGTCACCGTCGCGCTCGGCCGTGCGGCGCGCAAGGGCATCTTGATCAAAGGCGCCGACGCCCTCGAGCGGCTCGCCACGCCCGGCACACTCGTGATCGACAAGACCGGCACGTTGACCGCGGGCAAGCTCGCCGTCGTGTCGTGGCACGGCGATCTGGATGCGCGCGTGCTCGCCGCCTCTCTCGAAGCCGCGAGCGCGCATCCGATCGCCGTTGCGATCGCCGCCTCCGTCGAGAGCCGCCGCCCCGTGCGCGACGTCCGCGAGGAGCTCGGGCGGGGCATGCGCGGCACCGTCGGTGAGCGGAACGTCGTCGTCGGGGCACCTGCGTGGGTACGCCAGCAATGCCCGCGCGCTGGCAGCACGGACGTCGAGCGCTGGATCGACAACGTCGCGCGCCAGGGCCAGACGCCGATCGCGGTGGCGGTCGACGGCGCGATCGTCGCGATCGCGGGCCTCGCGGATCCGGTTCGCCCCGACGCGCGTGCCGCACTCACGGCGCTCGCGCAGCGCGGCTGGACGGTCGAGATCCTGTCCGGCGATGATCAGCGCGTCGTCAGCGCCGTGGGCGCAGAGCTCGGCCTGCCGCCCACGCGCTGCACGGGCGAGACCTCGCCCGAGGGCAAGCTCGCGTACGTCCGCGAAGCGCGCGAGTGGGCGCCGGTCGTCATGGTCGGCGATGGCGTCAACGATGCGGCCGCGATCGCTGCCGCCACCTGCGGCATCGCCGTCTCGGGTGCCGCCGAGATCGCGATCGAAGCCGCCGACGTCTACGTGAAGACGCCATCCATCGCGGCGATCGCGGCGATCGCCGACGGCGCGCACGAGACACTGCGCACCATCCGCCGCAGCCTCCGGTTCTCGCTCGCCTACAACATCACCGCGGGCCTGCTCGCGGTCACGGGCCTGATCCATCCGCTCATCGGCGCGCTGCTCATGCCGCTCAGCTCGCTCACCGTCCTCGCGAGCTCGCTCCGCTCGCGGGCCTTCCGAGGTTCGCCATGACCACCCTCTACATCATCCTTCCGCTCGCCCTCGCGGGTGCCGCCGCCGCCGTGGCCGCGTTCATCTGGGTCGCGCGCTCGGGTCAACTCGATGACCTCGATACCCCACCTCGGCGGATCCTGTACGACGACGACGGCGGCCGCTGATCGCGCAACCTCTGTGCGGCGCCGCGTGCGCTCCGCAGAACATGCGCACTCCGGATCACCGTGTCGGGTAGAGAGCCGGCGCGCCGTTTGCTGAATCTCGATGCATGCGCCTGGAACGCGAGCTCGCCAAGGTCCCGACCATCGCTGATGTCGTCTCCGTCACCGACATCATGACCCGCAACGTCACGACGGTACGGGCCGAGCTGCCCGTCGATCGCTTGCTCGAGCTCGTCATCGAGAACCGGCTCGGATGTGTACCCGTCATCGACGATCGCGGACGCCCCGTCGGCATGATCACCCGCGTCGACGTCGTCGCGCAGTGCACGGGGCGCGGCCCGCGGCCACTGCTCGCCGGCGAGCTCATGTTGCCCCTCGCGATCACGCTGGGCGAGCGGGCCTCCGTCGTCCATGCGGCGGCCTTGATGGCGAGTGAAGGGGTCCATCACGTACCGATCGTCGATGACAGCGGTCGGCTGACCGGCCTCGTGTCCACGTTCGACGTGGTCTACTGGCTGGCCAGTAACGACGGGTTCGGGGCGCTCCTGGGGGAGCTCGGAACCTGACCGAAGCGCAACGTTTGCGGAAGGTGCAAACCTTGCGGACTTGCACGTCGGGTCGCGCTTCCTTACACATAACGAGCAATGCGTGCACGGGTCCTCGTCGTGGACGACAACGCGGAGAACCGTGCGCTCGCACAGGCGACGCTCGAGGACGATGATTACGAGGTCGTCGTCGCACACGACGGCGCTTCCAGCATCGCGGCCTTCGAGGCCTCCCAGCCCGACTGCATCTTGCTCGATATCCAGATGCCCGGCCTCGACGGCATCCGCGTGTGCGAGCGGATCCGGGCGCTCGCCGGGGGTAGCGCCGTCGCGATCCTCTTCGTCACCGCACAACGCGACCTCGCGACGTTCGACCGCGCTCTCGCCGCAGGCGGGGACGACTTCATCACGAAGCCGTTCCGGCCGAGCGAGCTCGTCGTGCGCGTAGAGACCGCGCTGCGCCTGCGCAAGCTGACAGGTGAGCGCAGCGAGCTCTATGCGGAGGTGAAGCGCCAGCGCGACGACCTCCAGCGCCTCCAGCTGCAGAAGGATCAGCTCGCGAGCTTCGTCGTCCATGATCTCAAGAATCCGGTCAACGCGATCCAGCTGCAGGCCGAGCGCTTGCTGCGCGATCCGGCCGCCACCGAACGCACCCGGAGCGCCGGCACCGCGATCCGCGGCGAGGCCCGCGGGCTGATGCGCATGCTGCTCGATCTGCTCGACATGAGTCGCGCCGACGAGGGGCGCTTGATCGTCAGCCGGGCCCGCGTGCCGCTCGCCGACGAGCTGGCCGCCGTGCGCGAGGAGCTCGCGCTCGTCGCCGCCGGCGCCGAGGTCACCCTCGTGCAGGAGGTCAGCGCGGAGCTCGAGCTGCACGCCGATCGCGACGTCCTTCACCGGATCCTGATCAACCTCGTCGAGAATGCGATTCGCCACGCCCCCGAGCGCAGTGAGGTCCGGATCAGCGCTGCCGGCAATTCCGCGGGCGTCGAGCTGCGGATCACCGACGCTGGCTCCGGGGTTCCCGCCGAGCAGCGCGCCCACGTGTTCGACCGCTTCGTCAGCGGCGGCGGTACGCGCAACCGGGGCCTCGGGCTGTCGTTCTGCAAGCTCGCCGTCGAGGCCCATGGCGGCCAGATCTGGATCGAGGATGCGTCCCCCGGCGCTGTGTTCTGCATGAGGTTCCCCGATGTCACCGCCTGAGCTGCCATTTCGCGAGCTGGTCGACGCGGCCCCCGACGGCCTGATCGTGTGCGACCAGCAGGGCACCATCCTGCTCGCCAACGCCGAGGCGTGCCGGATGTTCGGGTACGAGCGCGAGGAGCTGGTCGGCTCGCGTATCGATCGCCTGGTCCCCGCCAGCGTGCGGCCGCGCCATGACGCCTACGTCGCCGCGTTCACGTCAGCGCCGCGCCTGCGGCCCATGGGCTCGGGGCTCGACCTCCATGGCTGCCGCAAGGACGGCACTGAGTTTCCCGTCGAGATCAGCCTGTCGCCCATCAAGACCGTGCAAGGCCTCCTCGTGACGGCTGGCATCCGCGACACCACGGAGCGGCGCGCCCTCGAGGGCGACAAGCGCCGCGCGAACGCGTACCTGACGTCGGCCGTCGACGCGGTGCAGGACGCCTTCGCGCTCTTCGACGAGCAAGACCGCGTGGTCATGGTCAACAGCGCGTGCCGCCAGCTGTTCGGGCGCACGCTCGGCAAGTCGATCGTCGGCGAGTCGTTCCCCAACGTGCTCGCCCATGCCATCGATGACGGAACGTTCGCGCTGGGCGACGAGTCGCGTGCGGAGCTCGAAGCGCGCTGGCTCGCCTACCATCGCAGCCCCGCCGGGACGCTCGACGTCCGCACGAGCACGGGGCGGTTCCTGCGCGTGACGGAGCGCAAGACGGCCGAGCAGGGCACGGTGTCGCTGATCGTCGATGTGACCGACGACGTGCACCGCGCCGAGGAGCTGTCGGTCGCGCGCGAGGCGGCAGAGGCGGCGAGCGCGGCGAAGAGCGAGTTCCTGTCGTCGATGAGTCACGAGCTGCGCACACCGCTCAATGCGATCCTCGGGTTCGCGCAGCTGCTCGAGCGCGACCGCAAGAACCCGCTCGATACGCGCCAGCTCGAGCGCCTCCGCCACGTGCTGCGCGGCGGCGAGCACTTGCTGCGCCTGATCGATGACGTCCTCGACCTCGCGAAGATCGAGGCCGGCGGGATCACGATCTCGATCGAGCCCGTAGAGCTCGCCGAGGTGCTCGCGCAGGTGGTGACCACGCTGGAGCCGATGGCGACCCGTGCGCAGATCGCGATCGCCCCCTTGCAGCTCGCGACGGCCTCCTTGCGCGTGCGCGCGGATCGCACGCGGCTCGCGCAGATCCTCATGAACTTCGGCTCCAACGCGATCAAGTACGGCAAGCGCGGCGGCCGCGTCGAGCTCCGCGTCGAGCGGCACCCGACCTCGGTCCGCGTCTCCGTCGTCGACGACGGCATCGGCATCCCGGCCGCGCAGCAGGCCCGGCTGTTCGAGCCGTTCCAGCGCGCCGGCCAGGAGGCCGGACCGATCGAGGGCACCGGCATCGGCCTCACGATCAGCAAGCGACTCGCCGAGCTCATGCGCGGCGGCGTCGGGTTCACCAGCACCGAGGGTGCGGGCAGCGAATTCTGGATCGACGTCCCGCTCGACACGGAGGCGAGCGAGCCCGCGGTCGCGCCGAGCACACGCCCCGCGGCCGTCCCCGCGCCCTCGCCGACCGGCCCCGCGCAGCTGGTCGTGTACGTCGAGGACAACCCGTCGAACATCGCGTTCATGCAGGACCTGCTTGCCGATCTTCCGAACATCGAGCTCGTCACGGCACCGACCGCCGAGATCGGACTCGCGCTCATTCGCGCGCGGCTCCCGCGCCTCGTGCTGATGGACATCAACCTGCCCGGTATGAGTGGCTTCGATGCCGTCGGCCAGCTGCGCGCATGGCCGGAGACGCGCAACCTCCCGGTGATCGGCTTGTCGGCGGCGGCCTTGATGAAGGATCGCGACCGAGCTCGCAACGCCGGGTTCGACCGTTACCTGACCAAGCCCGTGAACTTGGACGAGCTACTCGACGCCCTCGGTGAGCTTTTGAAGTAACGCAAAAAACGCGCAAAATCTGCGCCCTCCGCGGGCCCCGCGCAAGGACTGCGCCCGATTGGAGCCAAGTACCCGAAATTGGCTGGCATGATCCTGGCTAGAGTCAGGGGTGTCATGAGGTCAGGCCGCATCCTGGTTGTCGACGACGAGGTCAACGCTCGGACCGCGCTTGCCGAGCTGCTGCGCGACGAGGGCTTCGAGGTGGAGACCGCCGCCGATGCCTTCAAGGCGCTCGGCAAGTACGAAGCGTTCCTGCCGCACGTGGTGGTGACCGACCTCAAGATGCCCGGGATGGACGGCATCGAGCTGGTCAAGAAGATCCGCTCCTTCGAGGACGCCTCCGCCGTGGTGGTGATGACCGCGTTCGGCGCGGTGTCCTCGGCGGTCGACGCGATGCGTTCTGGCGCCGCTGACTATCTGACCAAGCCGCTCAACTTCGACGAGCTCCTGCTGGTGCTCGACAAAGTGCTCGAGCAGCAAGCTCTCCGTCGCGAGGCGCGCCAGCTGCGCGCGCGCGTGCGTGACCGCCTCGCGCCCGACAACATCATCGGCTCCGCGCCGCCCATGCAGCGCGTGTTCGAGGTCGTCGATCAGGTCGCGCCGAGCCGCGCGACGGTGCTCATCACGGGCGAGAGCGGCACCGGCAAGGAGCTGGTCGCCAACGCACTCCACCAGCGCTCGCCGCGCGCGAACGGCCCCTTCATCAAGCTGCACTGCGCCGCGCTCGCGGAGTCGCTGCTCGAGAGCGAGCTGTTCGGCCACGAGAAGGGCGCGTTCACCGGCGCCGCCGCGCGCAAGGACGGCCGGTTCTCGCTCGCCGACGGTGGCACGCTGTTCCTCGACGAGATCGGCGAAATCTCACCCTCGATCCAGGTCAAGCTGCTGCGCTTCCTCCAGGAGCACGAGTTCGAGCGCGTCGGTGGCACCCAGACGCTCAAGGTCGACGTCCGCGTGATCGCGGCGACCAATCGCAACCTCGCCGATGAAGTCGCGAAGGGCCGGTTCCGCGAGGACCTCTACTACCGCCTCAACGTCGTCGCGCTGGAGATGCCGCCGTTGCGGGAACGCCGCACCGACGTGCCCGCGCTCGCGAAGTTCTTTCTCGATCGCTACGCGAAGGAGAACGCGAAGACGCTCGAGGGCTTCACCCCCGAAACCACCGAGCTGCTGATGGCCTACGATTGGCCCGGCAACGTGCGCGAGCTCGAGAACGCGATCGAGCGCGCGGTGGTGCTGACCGCACGCGGCGCGATCGAACCGAAGGCACTGCCGCCCAACGTTCGCCCGCGGCTCGCACCCGCGGGCATGCCGATGATCCCCGGCGCCAGGCTCGAGGAGATCGAGAAGTACGCGATCCTCGAGACGCTCAAGGCAGCGGGCGGCTCCACCTCGAAGGCGGCCGAGACGCTCGGAATCAGCGTCCGCACCATCCAGTACCGTCTCCACCAGTATCACGAAGCGCCGCGGTCCGAGGTCGAGGTCGTTCGTCGTGACGCGGAGCTCACCGAGAAGTCGTGACGCAGATCCTCGACGAGCTGCTCGACTACGTCGGCCTCGATGACGATGACCGGGCGCGGCTGATCGCGCTACATCCAAAGCTCGAGCCGTTCTTCCCGGTGATCGCCGACCGCTTCTACGCGGCCGTGTGGGCGCACCCGGCCGCGGCGGCCGTGCTGTCGGGGCCCGCGCAGATCGAGCGCTTGCGCCTCACGCTGATCGATTGGATGTCCACGGGCCTGCGCGGCCCCTACGACGATCGCTTCTACGAGAAGCGGTCGCGGATCGGCCGTCGACACGTCCAGATCGGGCTCGCGCACCACTACATGTTCACGGCGATGAACGTCGTGCGCACCGCGTACCAGGACCTCGTCACCGACCTGTATCCCATCGAGGAAGTGCCGGCCGTGATGCGCGCCGTTCATCGCTTGCTCGACGTCGAGCTCGCGATCATGGTCCGGCACTACCAGCTCGACTCCGACGAGAAGCTGGTCGCGCGCGAGCGCCGGATGCAAGCAGATCGCATCACGGCGATGCAGACGATGACGGCTGGCCTCGCGCACGAGGTGCGCAATCCGCTCAACTCCGCGAAGCTCCAGCTCGAGCTGCTCGATCGCCGCCTGCGCCGCCAGCTCGACGACGATCGCCTGCTGGAACCGAGCGCGCTCGCCCAAAAAGAGATCGAGCGCCTGACCGCCCTCCTCAATGACTTCCTCGCCTTCGCGCGCCCGCCCGAGCTCGATGCGCGCGACGCCGACCTCGTGGAGATCGCGCGGCACGTCTGCGATCTCGAGCGCGTGGCGGCCGAGTCGCGGGGTGCGACGCTGGAGCTGCGCCCGACGCCGGCGCCGCTGGTCGCGCGCATCGATCCGGCCAAGGTCCATCAGATCGTCCTCAACCTCGTGCGCAACGCCGTCGAAGCGGTCAGCGCCGGTGGCCACATCATCGTCGAGCTCGCCGGCTATCATGACCACGTCGCGGTCAGCGTCATCGACGACGGCCCTGGCATCCCCGAGGACGTGCGCGCACGGATCTACGAGCCGTTCTTCTCGACCAAGGAGACCGGCACGGGCCTCGGCATGTCGATCGTGCACAGCCTGGTCGCGCTGCATGGCGGTTCGATCGAGCTCAGCACCGGCCGCGATGGCACGCGGTTCCGCGTCTCGCTGCCGCGCCGTCAGTAGCGGTGGCATCCGCGTTGCTTCGATGCAGCGCATGACCAAGCCCACTCAGATCGTCGTCGCCTTCGACTTCACGCGCAGCAGCACACCCGCCGTCGAGCGCGCCCTCGCGATCGCGGCGCAGGCTCCGACCAACGTGCTCCACTGCGTCTGCGTCCTCGAGCCGCACGCGACCATCGGGATGCTGCCGCGGCAGGGCGCGACCGATTACGAGTACGCGTCGCAGCTCCAGGCATTGATCGCCGCCGAGCTCGAGCAGCGCCTGCACGCGGCGGCCCATCCGGGGAACGTCCACTTCTTCGTCCACGTGCGCATCGGCAAGCCTGCCGACGAGATCCTGCAGCTCGCGAACGAGCTGGGTGCGGACATGATCATCATCGGCACCAAGGGCCTCACCGGGGTCGAGCACCTGGTCCTGGGCTCTGTCGCGGAGAAGGTGGTGCGCGGCGCCGGCTGCAGCGTCGAGGTAGCGCGCGCGAAGACGTACAGCGACGTGGAGCTCGTGCAGATGGTAGAGGTCGAGCCGTCGCATCGCCCGTACGTCCCACCGCACCGCTACGCCTACGAGGACCGGCGCGTTCAGATGCGCCCGAAAGATTGGCCCTTGTTCTGAACCCGCAAACGTTGCGCGTGTCACGCAAGGCCATGCAAACGTTGCATGCAAATCCGTCGGAGAATTCGTGGTTCGCTGGCACGCCGCGTGGTTGTTTCCGCGCCATGCGTTGGAGCCTCGCCTGCCTCGTCATCCTTGCCGCATGTGAAGGTCCCGCCGGGCCGGCTGGGCCTGCGGGCGATCCAGGAAGCGACGGCCCCGTGGGCCCCACGGGTGACGCGGGCCTGCCCGGTACGCCCGCGGGACCGTCGCCGTGGCTGACCGCGGACGACATCGAGATCGTGATCACCGGCCTCACGGTAACGGCCACCGATGCCACCGTGCAGTTCACGCTGACCGACGGTGACGGCGATGGCCTCGACGCTAGCGGCAAGCTGACGCATGGCGAGGTCAACGTGGGCTTCGTGCTCGCGCAGCTCGGCGTCCGCAGCGATGGCTCGCCGGCGCAATACACGGCGTACACGACGCGCACCCAGACCAGTCCGTTGACCAGCCAGAGCGCGACGCAGGCCACGACGGAGTCGAACGGAACGCTGACCGCCATCGACGTCACGCAGGGCACCTACACGTATCGCTTCGCCGCGCCCCTGACCGGCTTCGATCCCGCGCGCACCCAGACCGTGGCAGGGTTTGCGATCCGCGATGGAGAGATCGCGCGCGCGACGTTCTCGGTGCGCCCCGATCAAGGCGCGGTCGCGCAGCGCGAGCTGGTGACCGACGCGACGTGCGGCTCGTGTCACCGCCAGCTCGACGCACACGGCGGTCGGTGGACACAGCCGTCGCAGTGCGTGCTGTGCCACCAGCCGCAGACGCTCGACCCCGACACGGGCAACACGCTCGACTTCAAGGTCATGGTGCACAAGGTCCACCGCGGCGAGGAGCTGCCGAGCGTGGTCGCCGGTGGCACCTACGAGCTGATCGGGTTCGGCCAGGCCCGGCACGATTTCTCGACGGTGGTGTTCCCCCAGGCGATCGCGCGCTGCGGTGCGTGCCACGCCGGCGCGCAAGGCGACCGCTGGATGACCGCCCCCTCGCGCGAGGCGTGCACGTCGTGCCACGACACCACCTCGTTCGAATCGCCGGTGCCGGCGGGCATGATCCTTCATGGAGGCGGAACGCAGCCCGCGAGTGCGCCGTGCAACGTGTGTCACCCCGCGAGCGGCAGCCTCGCTGGCATCTCGGAGAAGCACCTCACCGGGCTGCTCGCGCCGGCCGCGACCAAGATCGAGCTGCAGATCCAGAGCATGACCAACACCGCGCCCGGTCAGACGCCGGTGCTCACGTTCCGGGCGCTCGTCGACGGTGCGCCGCGCGATCTGATGGCCGCGCCGCTCACCCAGATCTCCGCGACGCTCGCCGGCCCCAACACGGACTACGCGACGTACTGGCAGGCACGCATGCAAGGCTCGGGCGCCGTCGGAACGCTGACCGCCGTCGACGCGAGCCAGGGCGTGTTCGCCTACACGTTCCCCGCGAGCGCCGCCATCCCGGTGGGCGCGACGGGAAGCTACACCGTCGGCCTCGAGGGCTACCTCCAACCGACGGGCGCCCCGCGCTACGCGGCCGAGTCGCCCGTGTTCGCGTTCGCGGTGACCGATGCCGTCGCGCAGCCCCGCCGCCACATCGTCGACAGCAACCTCTGCAACAGCTGCCACCGCGATCTCGCGGCGCACGGCGGCGGACGCAAGAACCCGAACTACTGCGTGATGTGTCACAACCCGAACAAGGCCGGCGACCAGCGCATCGCGCGCTTCGAGGGCACGACGGTGCGCGCGAACAGCGTCGACTTCCGCGTGATGATCCACAAGATCCACCGCGGTGACGAGCTGTCGCGGCCGTACATGCTCGGCGGCAATCCGACGCCGACGGCGGCCAACCCGCTCGGTACGCCCGTCGACTTCGGCGACACGCGGTACCCGCGCTCGACGCGCGAATGCGAGGCGTGCCACGTCGCGAAGAACTGGACGCTGCCCATGACGGCGTCGACGGCGTACCTGCCGAGCACCGAGCTCGAGCTCACGTGCTCGGAGGTCGCGGGTAACGACGCCAACACGTTCTGCGACGCGCCCTTCTGGACGACGACGCAGACGTTCTCGCTGCCGCCGCAGACCAGCGTGTGCACGAGCTGTCACGACGCCCAGCACGTCGCGGCGCACGCGCAGCTCGAGACCACGCCCGCCGGTCTCGAAGCGTGCGCGACGTGTCACGGCCCCGGTGCCACGTACGACGTCGGAGCGCTCCACGGGCTGCCGTGATCCGCATGCTCGTCATCGCGCTCTCGCTCGCCGCGTGCGCGGAGCAGCGCCCGCTCGGTGAGCCGTGCATAGATGATTGCGTCGCGCGCGTCCACGCGGCTGGCATCCTCGAGCCCACGAGCGAGGCGTTCCACGGGCGCGAGCTGCGTCGGCGCAACTGGGACTTCGCGCTATGCGCGAGCTGCCACGGCGACGACTTCGCGGGTGGCCGTGCCGGCGTGTCGTGCCTCGAGTGTCACCGCGAAGGCCCGACGGCATGCGTGACCTGTCACCGTGACGGACCGACGAGCAATGCACACGCCACCCACCGCACGAACGCCGTCGAGTGTGCCGAGTGCCACGTGGTGCCCTCGCGCTGGGATGCCCCGGGCCACCTCGGCAGCGTCGACGTGACCTTCGGCGCCCGCGCGCAGGCGACGCCCGTACCCGCAGATCGCCCAGGCCCACCCCTGTGGGACGGCGCGAGCTGCCGCAACGTCTATTGCCATGGAGCCGCGTTGCACGCGGGCGGTGGCCTCGCGACGGCGCCGCGGTGGGAGGCGACCGTCGAGACGGGACGTTGCGATCGCTGCCACGCGAGCCCGCCCCCAAGCCATGCGCGCACGGACTGCGCGACCTGCCATCCGGCAAGCGCGCCGCACGTCGACGGTGCGCTGCAGCTCGGCAGCGGTTGCAGCGACTGCCATGGCAGCGCGACGTCACCGGCGCCGCCGAGAGACCTCACGGGCAACCAGTTCACCACGGCGCTCGGCGTCGGCGCGCACCAGGCGCACCTGCAGGGCGCGTCACGCCTCGCCGCGCCGATCGCGTGCGCGACGTGTCATGTGGTGCCGGCGACCGTCGACGCCATGGGCCACATCGACTCCCCGGCCCCCGCCGAGGTCGTCGCGGCGGTTGGCTGGGAGCGCTCGACGCAGACGTGTAGCACCGCCTGCCACGGTGCCGCGCGTCCGCCGTGGACCTCGAGTGGACAGGTGAGCTGCGGCAGCTGTCACGGGGTGCCGCCGTCCGATGCGAGCCACACCCCCACGATGCCGATCACCGCGTGCGCGAGCTGTCACCCCGACACCGTCGACGCCTTCGGCAACATCGTCTTCACCGCAGTAGGGAGCAAGCACCTCGATGGTGTCGTGGACGCTCCATAATCCGCTCGCCGCGATCGCGATCGCATGCGCCGCGGGGTCGGCGGTGCTCGTGATGTGGTTCCTCGTCCGCCGGCCGCCGCTCACGCACACGACGAAGATCGTGCTGCTCCTCGGCATCGGCGCACTACCGCTCGGCACCGCCGCCACCGGCAACGTCGCAGGCTACGAGGCGACCAAGACGCGCCGGTTCTGCGGCTCGTGCCACGTGATGACGCCCTACGCGCGTGACTCCGAAGATCCGCGCAGCACCACCCTCGCGGCCCGCCACGCGCGCAACGACCTGTTCGGCCACGAGAACTGCTACGCCTGCCACGCCGACTACGGGATGTTCGGCACCGTCGCGACGAAGCTCGGCGGGCTGCGCCACGTCTACGAGTACACGCTCAACTACCGCAGCATGCCGCTCGAGGAGGCACGGACGAAGATCCACATCCTCCGGCCGTTCGAGAACGCGACGTGCATGCACTGTCACTCGACGCGCGGCTTGGGCTGGCAACAGGTGCCCGAGCACGCGAGCCTCGCCGATCAGCTGCGTGGCGGTGAGGTGAGCTGCGCGAGCGCGGGTTGCCACGGTCCGGCGCACCCGTTCAGCAAGGTGGGTCGGCCATGACGAACGCATCGGTGCCGCCAGGGCGCGCCGTGCCGCCGAAGGGCGGCGAGGCGTCTCGAGCAACGCGCCGCTGGCTCGTCGTGTCGGCGGTGCTCACGCTCATCGGACTCGCGCTGATGGTGTGGTCGGTCCTCGTGCCGACCCCACTGCCGGTGATGCTCGCGATGACGGTCGGCCAGGCGATCGGCTCGGCGGCGTTCGCGATCTATCTGCTCGTCGTCGTGCGTTCACTACGGCGCGAGTTGCGCGGCGAGGAGCCGCCACCGTGAACCGCGTCGCCTCCGCGCTCGTGCTCGCATGCGTAGCGACGGCGAACGCGGATCCGATCCGGCTGCGCGCCGACGCACTCGCGACGACGGCGAGCCCCGCCGGCCTCGTGGTGCTCGAAGCCGACGGCGACGAGGGCTCGTGGCTCTCGGCCGAGACACTGGTGTGGACCGCAGCACGCGATGACGAGACGGTCGGCGACGTTCTCGTGATCGCGGTGCACGCGCGCTCCGCCGACGGCCGCCTGCGCGCGACGCTGGGCCGTTTCGTCGCGACGCTCGGCGCACTACGGCCCGTGCAGATCGATGGCGCGGGCGGCAGGGTGCGTCTGCCCCACCGGTTCGACGTCGAGGCGTACACGGGGATCCCGGTGGTGCCGACGGGCGGCGCCCCACGCGCGTGGGACTGGATGGCAGGCGCGCGCCTCGCTCGTCGCCTCGGCGACTGGGGCGCGGCGGGCCTCGCCTTCCGGGAGCAGCGCGACGGTGGCAGGCTCGTCACCGAACATCTCGGCGCCGATGCGGGTGTCGAAGTGTCCAAGCACACGAGCGCGACGGCGCGCGCGATCTACGATGTCGCGACGCCGGGCCTCGCGGACCTCGCGCTTGCCACGACCCACCGACGCGGCGCATGGCGCGTCGAGGGCTTTGCCGGCTACCGCGCGGCATCGCACCTCGTGCCGGCGACGTCGCTGTTCTCCGTGCTCGGCGATCTCCCTTCGCAGCGCGCGGGCATCGCGCTCAGCTGGCGCGCCGCACCACGCCTGGACGTCGATGGCGAGCTCGGCGCGCGGCGCTCCGACGAGGTCTTCGCGATCGGCGTGCTGCGCGCACGCCTGCGGCTCGACGATCGCGGAGCGTCGGTCCTCACCGGCGAGCTTCGGCGCGACGGGCTTGGCGCCGATCGCTGGACCGGACTGCGCGGCGCGGCGCGGCTCGCGCTGACCCACGAGCTCGCGGTGACCGCAGAGCTCGAGCTCGCGCTCCCCGACGACGCGCGAGGACGCGGCGAGGTGTGGCCGTGGTCGTTGTTCGCGCTGGTCAAGGAAGGCGATCGCTGGCGCGTGGCGCTCGCCCTCGAAGCGTCGGCATCGCCGCAGGACGTCTATCGCCTGGACGTGCTCGCGCAGCTCGGCACGCGCTGGGGGAAGCCGTGACGCGGAGCGCGTTCGTGCTCGCGCTGATCGCGCTCGCGGCATGCGCTGGCGTGCTCGGCCTCACCCGTCGCGCCCCCGAAGCATTTCCGCATCGCTCCCACGTCCTCGCCGGCGTGAGCTGCACGCGTTGTCACGCAAACATCGAACGCGATCCGGGCACCGTGCTGCATCTGCCCGACGCGGGCACGTGCACGACGTGCCACGCGCAGCCACACGATGCGCGGCCGTGCCTCGACTGCCACGTCCGGCCCGGCGCCGCCGGCGAGCTCGCGGAGGTGCGTGCTCATGTTCGCTTCGATCACGGCCAACACGCGGCGGCGACCCGCGGCAACTGCGTCCGCTGTCATCTCGGCGTGTCCGAGGGTGACACTCGCCTGCGACCACCGATGGCCGCGTGCTTTCGCTGCCACGCCCATGACGCCGCGCGCGACCGCCGCAACTGCGACGCGTGTCACGTCGACCTGGAAGACTCGCGCACGCTGCCGCAAACCCACCTCGTGCACGATGGCAACTGGGTGCGCGATCACGGCACCCGCGCCGCATCGTCGGGCGATGCGTGCCAGTCCTGCCACGCAGAGAGGTTCTGCGCGTCGTGCCACGGCCAGACCGTCCCCGTGCTGCCCTCCAAGCTGCGGCTCGGCGATCCCTTCAGCCCGAGCGTGCACCGCGCCGGGTTCTCCGCGCGTCACGCACTCGAGGCGCGCGCGGATCCAGGCACGTGCACCACCTGTCATGCACCCGATCGTTGCGCGAGCTGTCACCTCGCGCGCGGTGTCGCAGGGCTCGAGCGCAGGAGCCCGCATCCGGCGGGCTGGGTGGGGCTCGCCAGCGCGGACAACCAGCACGGCCGCGAAGCGCGCCGCGATCCTGCCGCATGCGCGAGCTGCCACGACGGTGCCGGGCAGATGATGTGCGTGAGCTGTCACCGCGTGGGTGGCGTCGGTGGGAGCCCGCACCCGCCGGGCTGGGAGAGTCGTCAACCACTGACCGCGATGCCGTGCCGGCTGTGCCACCCGCTCGGGGCGCGCTGATGAGGGCACTCGTGCTGCTCGTCGTGCTCGCCGCGTGTGGAGCGCGCCGCTACGAGCCGGCGCCCGACAACATCCCGGCGGCGTACCTCGGCGTGCGCGATAGCCCGGGGCATGCGGCGCACACCGGCAAGCTCGCGTGCTCGGCGTGTCACGAGCGCGGCTTCTCCACACCATCACCGGGGCTCTGTGAGCGCTGCCACGGCGGCGTCACCACGGCACTGCATCCGACCGCGCTGGCGCCGAGCTGCCGCGACTGCCATGCCTTCGGCACCGATCGCTCGATCGCACCGACGGCGTGCAAGCGCTGTCACGCGTCGGACCAGGGCGACACGCGCGCCGTGCACATCCACGATCAGCCGTGCAGCGATTGTCACCGCGCGCACGCCACGCCGCCGACCGAGACACGGTCGTGCGCGAGCTGTCACCCTGATCGACCGTCGTCGCATGCGGGCCCTCGGGGCTGTCTCGACTGTCACGCGGCCCACGTCGACGAGCGTCGTGCGTGCCGCGACTGTCACCGCGAGCAACCCGTGCTCGCGAGCGGTTCCCACGCGACCTGCGAGAGCTGCCACGATCCTCACGCGGCCGCGCCGCGCGCATGCACGAGCTGCCACGCGCAGCAGATCTCACATCCGCCGACCGCACCCGGGACCGCATGCATCGGCTGTCATCCGATTCACGCGCCGTCGCTCGGCCGCGAGCGCGCCGTCGCGTGCGAGACGTGCCACGCCAAGCCGCACCACGCGACCGCACGCTGCCTCGATTGCCACACCGCACACGACCACGCGCCCGAGCTCGCGTCCCCGCTCTGCGCGCGCTGCCATCCGACGCAGCTCGCGACGACGGCGACCACGGGTCACGCGGCGTGTACGTCGTGTCACGCCACCGCCGCGCACGAACCCGCGCGCCAACCACCGAGCTGCGCGACGTGCCATCCCGCCCCTACACGCACCACGCACGCCACCGGCCATGCCGCATGTTCGAGCTGTCATCTCGCAGCGCCGCACGCACCCCGCACCCCCGCGCCGGCGTGCGCGACCTGTCATCTCCCGCAGGCAACGTCGGCAACCCGCGGTCATGCAG
Source organism: Kofleriaceae bacterium (assembly GCA_033763475.1). Lineage (GTDB taxonomy): Bacteria > Myxococcota_A > Polyangia > Haliangiales > Haliangiaceae > JABFXX01. The sequence goes on along the minus strand of JANRKM010000024.1, from coordinate 37,859 downwards.
CGTGCGCGACCTGCCATGATCGCCACGACCCCGCGCGTCCGCCACCCCCGTGCGCGAGCTGCCATCCAGCCCCGGCCACGTCGGGCCATGGCCCCCGGGTCGCGTGCGCGAGCTGTCATCGTCCGCATGGGCCGAGCGGCCCCGCGGCGCCGCCGACGTGTAGCACGTGCCACGCACCGTCGAGCCTGCCCGGCCTTCACCGGGTCGTGCAGCACGGCACGTGTGCGAAGTGCCACCGCGCGCACGAAGCGTCACCGCGCAGCGATCGTGAAGCATGTATCAGCTGCCATCGCGACCGCGTGGACCACGAGCCCGCCGCGCCACGCTGCGCGGGCTGCCACACCTTCGCTGACTAACCGCGCGTGCGTTGCCGCGCCACGAGCACCGGCGCCTTGGCGTGACGCACGATTCGCTCCGCGACCGAGCCGAGCAGCATGCGCTTGAGGCCGGTCCGGTTGCGGCTACCGACACACACGAGGTCGAAGCTCGGATCTCCGTCGAGCATCGCGATCCCCTGAGCCGCCGGCGTACCGATCCGCATCTGCGTCGTCACCGCGAGCTTGGTGTGTGCAAGCAGGTTTTCCTTCCAGTCCTGGAGGTGACCGGTAGCCCGGCGATCGAGATCTTCGACGAAGTCCGGTGCGTCGAACACGCCGTTGAACGTGATGGGGAGCTCGAGGACGTGCAGCAACGTCAGGCCTCGCCCCGCAGGATTGGCAAGTGCCGCCGCGAGCTCGACCGCGTAGCGCGAGCCTTCCCCGAAGTCGACGAGACATGCGACGTGGTCGAACGTCGCCACCTGGGACGCCGGCCGCACGACGAGAACGGAGCACGGTGCGTGGCGAACGATGCGCTCGGCAACGGAGCCGACGAGCATGCGCGGCAGCCCGGTACGACCATGGGTGCCGACCACCACGAGGTCGACGGTGGTGTCGCGCTCGAGCTCGTCGGTGATGACCTCCCCCGCGCCGCCCTCGAGGAGCTTGGTGGTCGCGTTGGCGATGCCCATCTCCCGGACGGTCGCGGCGGCCTCGGCGAGCCCGCGCCGAGCGTCCTCGACCAGCTGATCGACGACGTTCGCCGGAAACGCATAGGCGTCGACGGGAATGACCGGCAGCGCCCACGCATGGACGATCTCGAGCTGCGCACCGGTCTGAACGGCGAGGCGCGCAGCCACCCGAAGGGCGACCTGAGCGCCGGGCGAGAAGTCGGTCGCGCAGGTGATCTTGGTGAATGTCATAGGTGAGTCCTGACGACGAGCACGTTGCGGTCCGTGTGATTGACGACCTTGGCCGCGGTGGTACCGATGAGGCGATCGATCCCCCCGTAGCCGTGGGAGCCGATCACGATGAGGTCGGCGTCGATCTCGCGGGCTTTGCGGCAGATGCCGTCCCACGCCGTAGCGAGCTCGGTGATGATGTTCTCCACCGTACCCGCTGGCAGGTCGCGCGTTCGCCGCTCGACGTCCGCGCGCGCGTTGGCGACCAGGATCTCCTCCAAGCGCTTGTCGCTGAGCTCGAGGATCTCCCGCGGGAGATCGGGCGGAACAGCGATCGCGCGAAAGACGATGAGGCTCGCTCCCGTCAGCTGCGCGAGCCTACCCGCGGCGTCGAGGACGGTGGTTGCGCGCGGGGAAGAGTCGATGGCCACGAGGATCCGCTTCATCAACAGGCGGATGCTGCATACGGCGCACCAGCCCGTGAGGACGGGCAACGCGCAGATCTTGCGCCTCCAGAGACCTTGGATGTCCTCGGCGCGTCGCTTGCTTGGCTGATAGGGATGGACGCCGTCACGTACGAGCGCATCGCGGTGCAAGCGCCCTTCTTCGATGAAGGGCACGGCTTCGACGTCTTCGGGCTCCACCCGCCCCGCCTCGCGAGGGTGGTGGGACGCACGCGGCTGCTCTACGAGAGGTACTTTCGCGTCGACTCGCGCGGCATCGACCACATCCCCGCGAGTGGGCCGGTCATCCTCATCGCGAACCATGCCGGCATCCTTCCGATGGATGCGGCGCTGTTATGCCTCGACGTGCTGTTTCGCACCAACCCCGCACGGATCCCACGCGCCGTCGGCGATCACTTCATTCCGCGCCTGCCGCTGATCAGCGCCTTGTTCGCGCGGCTCGGCGTGGTCAGCGGAACACCAGCGAATGTCCGTCGCCTGCTCGAGCGCGGCGAGCTGCTCGTGCTGTTCCCCGAGGGAACGACCGGGCCCGCCAAACGGTTTCGCGATCGCTATCGGCTCCAGACCTGGCGCGTCGGGTTCGCCGAGCACGCGATTCGCCACCGCGCCGTCGTGGTCCCCGTGGCGATCATCGGCGCCGAGGAGAGCTGGCCACTGCTCGCCAAGCTGCCGCTCCGCGCGTTCGGTTCGCCGTATGTCCCCGTGCCCGCGGTGCCCTTGCCGCTCCCCGCGCACTACCACCTGCGCTACGGCACGCCGATGATGCTCGGGCACGCCAGCGAGGACGCGGACGATCCAGGACGCGTGGCAGCGGGAGCTGCACGGGTCCGCGATGCGCTCGAGGAGCTCGTCGTCGCTTCGCGCCAAGGACGGCGAGGATGGTTTCGATGAAGGTCCTCGTCACCGGTGCCACCGCTCCGCTCGGCCGCGCGATCGTGCGCGGGATGCTCGCGTCGCCCGACGTCGAGGTCGTCGTTGCAGTGGGCATCGAGTCGGAGACGCCGCACGAGAAACATCCGCGCCTCGTGCGCCAGACGGCGGATCTCATCCATCCGCGTGTGCTGCACGACGTGGTGTGGGGCACCGGTCGCGAGCTCGGGCTCGACCTCGTGATCCACGCGATGCAACACCGCAACGCGATCGACGGGGGAAATCGCGTCCACGCGCAGAACGTCGAGACCACCCGCAATCTGCTGCTCGCATGCCGCGAGCACCCGACGATCCGCCGGCTCGTCTATCGCAGCTTCGCCGAGGTCTACGCGCTCAGGCACACCAGCTCGAATCTTATCGACGAGGACGCGCCCCTGGACTTCGCCAACGCATCGCAGTGGGTTCGCGATCGCGTCGAGGCAGACGTCCTCGCGAGCACGCAGCAACGGGGGCCTCTCGACGTCGCGGTCCTGCGCTGCGCCGAGATCCTCGCGCCCGGCACCGGCAGCCAGCTGTGGGACTACCTGCAGTCGCGGGTGTGCCTGCGCCCGCTGGGCTTCGATCCCATGCTCAACGTGCTGTCGCTCGACGACGCGGCCTACGCGTTCGTGCGCGCAGCCCATGCCTCCGCCACCGGCGTGTTCAACATTCCCGGCTACGATACGCTGCCGCTCTCGACGGCGATCGCGCTCTCCGGCCGCACCGACCTCCCCGTGCCCGGGCCGCTGATGTCGCCGCTCTATGGCCTGCGCCGCTGGCTCGCCGGGTTCCAGTTCCGCTATGACGTGAACCTCACGCGCTTCCACTTCGGCGGCGTCCTCGACGGAACCCGCGCCCAGCGCGAGCTCGACTACATCCCCCACATCCAGGTCGAGTGGCCACGCCCTGTTCTTCACCGCGCGGCCGCCGCAGGGGCTGCGCGCTGACTGGGCTCCGACGCAAACCTTGCGCGGTCCGATCGCGGCCACGCTGTGGAGTACGGGCACGCCGGATGCTCATCCCTCGGCCATGCCCACCGAGCTGACCGCGGAGTGCCTTGCCGAACGAGCGACGCGAGGCCCGCGCTACACGAGCTACCCGCCGGCGACGGAGCTCGCACCGATGTCCGCCACCGACATCACGCCCGAGCTCGCACGGATCGGCACGGCGGGCGACCCCATCTCGCTCTACGTGCACGTGCCGTTCTGCCGCAGCCTGTGCGCGTATTGCGGCTGCAACGTGATTCCCACACGCGACCCGAAGCGCGGCGAAGCCTACGTGGACGACGTGCTGACCGAGCTCGCCTTGCTGCGCGACGCGGTTGGCACGCGCTTGCCGGTCACCGAGCTCGCGCTCGGCGGGGGTTCGCCGAACTTCCTCGAGCCGCACTCGCTGCGCCGCCTCGTCGGTGGTATCGAGCACTACTTCGCCCGCACTGACGACATCCGCATGTCCGTCGAGCTCGATCCGCGCACCACGACGTCGGCGCAGCTCGAGACCTTCGGGGCGCTCGGCTTCCGCGCCCTCAGCGTCGGCGTGCAGGACTTCGATCCCTCCGTGCAGGACGCGATTCGCCGCCACCAGACGATCGCGCAGACGCGCTGGCTCGTCGAGCGTGCACGCGCCTCCGGGTTCACCGACGTCAACGTGGACCTCGTCTACGGCCTACCGCGCCAGACCGAGGCGAGCATGGCCTCCACGCTCGATGCGGTGCTCGACGTCGCCCCAGAGCGGATCGCGCTGTTCGGCTACGCTCACCTGCCCAGCAAGCTGCCGCATCAATGGCTGGTCGAGCAAGCAGGGCGCGTGCTCGATGCGTACGAACGCTCGTGCCTGCTGCTGCTCGCGATCGAGAAGCTCGCGCGCGCGGGCTACGTGCACATCGGCCTCGATCACTTTGCCCGGCCCGGCTCCTCGCTCGCGCGCGCGGCCGACGAGCGCCGCATGGTGCGCACGTTCCAGGGCTACGTCGAACATCGTGCCGACGCGATCCTTGGCGTTGGGGTCTCCGCGATCTCGTCGACCCCCCACATGCTGTGGCAGAACCACGCCGACCTCGGTCCGTGGCGCAACGCGCTGCGTGCCCGCGATCTACCTGTCGCGCGGGGTGTCGTCCTCGATGAGGACGACCGGCTCCGCCGCACGATCATCGGCAAACTGATGTGCGACGGTGAAGTCGACCTCGCCGCCGCGTCGCGCGCACACGCGATCGATCCGGCCGTCTACTTCGCGCACGAGCTCGCCGCGCTGGCCGACCTCGATGACCTCGCCTCCTACGACGCGGCAGCATGCGTGATCCGCGCGACGCCCATGGGTCGCGTACTCGTCCGCAACCTGTGCATGGTGTTCGACCGCTATCAACGCCGGGGGGCTCGCGATGCGTTCTCGACGACCATCTGACCTACTCGCACGAATCGCCACGTGCGAGCTCCTGGCGGACGAGCTCGACGCCGGCCATATCGGGCCCGAGGTGTTGCTCGAGGAAGTCAGCGAGCTCCGCGCGCACTTCGACGCGCTGCCCCCGCTGCCGAGCGCGCCTGGCACGCCCAGCGCCTACCGTCGTGCACCGCGGTTCTCGGGCACCGTCACCGACGAGCTGCGGGACACGCTCGATCGCCTGCGCGATCACCTCGGTGCGCAAGCTTTGCGGGCCGACGACGCGTGAACGCAGGGCCTGCGCACGCCCCCGACGCGCCTCGCTCGTTAGCGTGGCACGCTGGCCGCAATAGATGACAGGCATGGCCGCAGTCCTCGCCCTCGTCATGGTCCCCCTCCTCGCCGCGATTGGCTTCTTCAGCGGCGCCACGCACGCGGAAGGTTCGTTCGCTGGCGCCTTCGCGACCGGCACGTTCTTCGCGCTCGGCGCGTTCGTGTTGTTCGGAACACTGCGTATCGTGCGCGGCCTCGAACAGACAAACTAGAGCGCGGAGAGCAGCGACACCGGGAGCGAGCTCGCCTCGGGCTGGTCGACCGGCAGCGTGAAGGTGAAGGTGCTGCCACGGCCGACCTCGCTCTCCACCCAGATCCGGCCGCCGTGGGCTTCGACGATGCCGCGCGCGATGAACAGGCCGAGCCCCGTGCCCTGCCTGCCGCTCGTACCGCGCCAGTAGCGCTCGAACACGAGCTCGAGCTTGCTCTCGGGGATGCCCACGCCGGGATCGCATACCGAGATCCACACCTCGGTGCCGACGCGGTTCGCCATGAGTACGATCTCGCGATGTGGGGGCGTGAACTTGAGCGCATTGCCCACCAGATTTGCGAGGACCTGCTGGATGCGCGTCGGATCGCAACACACCTCCGGCAGGGGTTCGTCGATGCGCACCGTGAGCGACAGTGACAGCGCCGCTGCACGCGCCGCCAGCATGCTGACCGCATCGTGTAGTAACGTGGACGGATCGAACGCCATCGTCTCCATCGTGAGCTCCCCGGACTCGATCATCGAGGCATCCGCCAGGCTCTCGATGATGCGCGTCATCTGCGATGCACTGCGACGGAGCGCACCGAGTGGACGTGCGTCGGCGCGTGAGGCGTCTTCGGCGAGGAGCTCTGCGCTCGCGAGGATGGTCGCCAGGTAGTTGCGCAGATCGTGCGCCACGACGGCGAGTAGGTTGTCACGCGCTCGCACTGCCTCGTGGAGCGCGCGCACGAGTTCATCCCTCGACGTCTCATCGTCCCACCACGTCCCCACCACGAGGAGATCGCATGTCGCTGCCACTCACCGCAAGAAGATCGTGATGCAGCGATATACGTAATGTGATCAGTGATTGCCGAGGAGACCTTTGCGCAACGCTCCCGACGGCGGATTGTCACCGAGCCACACAGCGAGGAGTGAACGCGAGAAGTCCGCTCCCTGGATCGTGCCCTTGCGTTGACCTGCAACGTCGACAATGGTGCCCGTACCGGGAACGTAGGTGAACTTGATGGTCTGGCCCTTCTTCATGTCGGGCATCCAGCTGTTGAGCTGATCGAGCTGCGCAGCGCTGACGTTCGCGTTGCTCTTGAAGCCCTGGGTCCATGCCTTGGTGATGTCGCCCTTGTCGACATCACGCACGAACGTCAGCATCAGTACCTTCGTCTCATCCGCGTTGATCAGTTGCGCCGGATTCGACGACGGCGTCTGGACGTACAGACCGGCGACGTAGACGTCGATCTTGAGCGCCGTCGCTTCGCGCAGGCCCATGCCGTTCAGCACCAGTGGCTTGCCAGCGACGGTGATCTTGTCGGGCATGGTGACGCCGGCCTTGCTGCCTGCAACGGCCTGCATCGGTAGCATCGTGGACAGGACGATCAGAAGACTCGCGAGACGCATGGGGAGCTCCGTGGGCAGTTGCACACTCACGGAGCAAGATCCATGTCCGCTGTCGCCACCGCGCACGCCTACGGAGGCTCGTCGTGCGGTGACCCGTGGGCGCGCGACCGTGCGTTATCGCGCCGCGGGGGCGAGCTTCGCGTCGGTCAGCTCCTCGAAACGCGGAAAGCACGCCTGCACCGCAGGCTCGTCCTTCGCCGAGAGCACGCAGTCGATCAGGTGAGCGCGCTTGCCTGCCGCGACGTCGGCGCGACATTCGCTCAAAGCCGTCTCCTCCATCGCGGGGCTCCAGGTCACACCTGCCGCTGTCGCGAGCTTCTCCATCGTGCCGCGCGCCTTCGTCAGGAACAGCTTGCAGTCGTCAGCGGTCTTCTCCGGCGCGGGCGCTGGCTGCGTGGCCTTGGAGTCCTCACACGCGGTGACGACGAGGACCGCGACGATCGTCCAGCGCATACTCGGACCATAGCGCGCAGGCCTCGTACAATCACCCGGTGGAGCTCTCGTTCGGCGACATCACGGTGGCGTGCACGAACATCGATCGCGTGGTGTTCCCGGACGCCGGGCTCACCAAGGGCGACGTCCTTCGCTACTACGCCGATCTCGCGGACGTGATCGTTCCCGAGCTGCGCGGGCGTCCGCTCACCATCGAGAGGTTCACCAAAGGCATCGATAAGGGCGGCTTCTATCAGAAGCACGCGCAGAAGCACTACCCGCCGTACATCGACCGCGAGGAGCTCGGCGGCAAGACGCGCGTGGTCTACCCGATCGTCAACGACGCCGCGGGGCTCGTCTACATGGTGAACCAAGGTGGCTTCGTGCTGCACGTCTGGACGAGCCGGCGCGACACGCCGTGGACTCCAGACCTCCTGGTCTACGATCTCGATCCACCCGACGGCGCGCTCGCGCTCGTACGCACCGGCGCGCGCATCATCCGCGAGCTCCTCGACCAGCTCGAGCTGACCACGTTCGTGAAGACCACCGGCTCGAAGGGGTTGCACGTCGTGGCGCCGCTCGACGGCACGGCGACGTTCGACGAGGTCGGGACGCTGTGCGCGCGGATCAATGCCCTGCTGTGTGCGCGCCACCCGGACCAGCTGACAACCGAGTTCTACAAGAAGGATCGCAAGGGCCGGTTGTTTCTCGACACCATGCGCAATACCTACGGCGCCACCGTTGTCGCACCGTACTCGCTGCGCGGACGTCCCGGCGCACCCGTCTCCGCGCCGATCCGGTGGGATGAGCTCGACACCATCGCCCCCGACACGATCCGCCTCCCCGACGTGCGCGCGCGGCTCGAGGCGCATGGCGACCCGTGGCGCGACCTGCGCGCCAGGCCGGGCTCCGTTGTCGCCGCGGCCGCCGCCCTCGATCGCCTTCCCCGTCCATAGCGGCGACCGGGCATCTCCATGCGAAGACTTGTGAGCGCGGTGCCCGTCGAGAACCAACGTAAGCGACCTAGAGTCGCGGCATGCGCTTCTCGGTCGTCGCTTCGTTGGCCCTGGTCGCGGGTTGCGGCGACAACCTCAGTCCCGCCGCGCCCGATGCCCCTCTGGCGCCCGATGCGTACGTTGCGGTCTGCAACGAGAACGATGTCGAGGCGTCGCTGAAGACCGTGCCGGGTGTGACGTCGGTGTTCCGCGTTCCGTGTGAGGGTGCGGTCCGGGGACCGGCGACCTGCTACGCGCTCCAGTTCCAGCAGCCGATCCACGCGACGATCCCGAACGGCCCGACGTTCGTGCAGAACCTTCAGCTCGTGCATCGCAGCTGCGACGCCCCCATGGTGGTCGCCGACTGGGGCTACGCGAGCTTCGGGTTCTTTGACGACGAGCTCAGCTCACTGTATCGCACCAACTCCCTGTGGATCGAACATCGCTACCAGGGCGAATCGATCCCCGAGCCCTACAACTGGGACTGGACCGCGCTGACGATCGAAAATGGCGCGAACGACATGCACCACGTCGTGCAAGGCTTCCGCCAGCACTACCGCAGCCGCTGGATCTCGACGGGTGCGAGCAAGGGCGGCATCACGGCGCTCTATCACAGGTACTTCTTCCCCGACGACGTCGACGGCAGCGTGCCCTATGTTGCGCCCGCGTCGCGCCAGCGCGTCGATCCGATCTATCAGCAGTACCTCGACGCCAACCTACCCAACCCGTGCGCGCAGAGCTTGCGCAATCTCCAGATCTCCACGCTCACGACGCGGCGCGACGCGATGCTGCAGAAGATCCGCGCGACGATCGGCGGTGGCGGTTACGAGGCCTACTATCTCGAGTCGATGGTGGCCAGCCTCGACTGGGGCTTCTGGCAAGTGGCCGGCGTCGAGGCGTGCACCTCGGTGCCGAGCTCGGAGGCAACCGACGACGAGGTGTGGGACTTCATCTACAACTTGTTCGGCACGGGGGCGCATCCCGCGGTCGACGAAACGAAGTCCGAGGGCGCGCTCACGTACGAGTGGCTCACCGAGCAAGGTTTCGCGCTGCAGATCGGCCGCCACATCTCGCAGCTGCTGCAGCTGCCCGATGCCACTCCGACGATGGAGCAGCGGTTCGCGTATGACTTCCCGGGCGTCGACCTGCCCGCATACAACAGCTCGGTCACCCAGGCGACGCGCGCGTGGGCACGTGATCAGGCCGAGAACCTGGTGCTGATCTACGGGCAGTTCGATCCGTGGAGCGGCGGTGCGCTCGATGCGCCGGTGAAGGCGTCGTCGGGCCGCTACGTCGTGCCCCAGGCGAGCCACAGCGCTGCGATCTCGTCCCTGCCGGAGGCAGAGCGCGCCGAGGCGCTCGCCCACGTCTCCCGCATGCTCGGTAAGGAGCCCGTGGGCTCGTTCGACGTCGCGCGCCAGGCGGCCAAGCACCGCGATGCACTGATCGGCGCGACCATGCGGCGGACTATCGTGCGATCGTCCATTCCGTCGGCGGCACGCTGAACGTCACACCGCGCGCCGAGATGGTCGACGCCGCGCTCCGCAGGGTGCCCGCCAGCGTGGCGATCGCCTTGTAGCTCGCGGTGAACGTCTGCCCGGGCTGAAGCGGATGGATGAATAGCTCCAGCTTGCCGTCGGCGAGCTCAAACGCGCGGATCGTGCCTGCATCGACGAGCGCTTGCAGGCTCGGCGTATCGAGCTGCACGCCCGCGGGCAGCGCCTGCACGACGTGCACCTCGGAGCCCGATGGGGCGATCGCCGTCAGCGTCAGCTCGATCGGGGCGCCCACCCTCCCCGTCACCGGCCCGGGTGTGAGCGACATCTCGAGTCCCTGCTGCGTCGTCTGCTTCTCCCACGGCACCCAACCGTTCAACGAGAGCGAGAACCCGAGGCCGGGCACCGCGGGCTCGGCGACGATCTGCCACTCGTGCGCGCCGGCGAAGCCCGGAGCCGGGGCCTCCAGGGTCATCACCTCGCGCAGCGCCGCGCGATCGAGCGTGCCGCTCGCAATGGACTTGCCGTCCATGAGGAGCGTGATCTTCACGCCCTCCGGCACGGGCGTCTTGAACAGCGCGAGCACGGCCTGCATGCACGCGAGGTTCGCGCGCCCGTCGCCCCAGCCACGCTCCGGGCTGTAGCCACCGAGGAGGGTCGTGCCGAGGTCGGCGAGCGGCGCCTTCGGATCCCCGTCGAGCGCGAGCACCGCGAGGGCCGTTGCCTCGACGCGCGAGGGCGCGAGGCCATCCGGGCGAACCACGCCGTCCCCCACCTCGAGGTACTTCGCTCCGTCGGGTTCCGCCTTGATCGCGGCGCGGACCTTCTCGCGCAGCTTCTCGGCGAGTGCGCCGGAGACCGCGTGGCTCGCGAGGATCGACGCGGCCGTGTAGCCATCCTGGATGTTGTCGAGGTTGCGCTCGAATGCGCCGCGCGCGAGCGCCGCGACGGCCGCCGCGCGATGGCGCTCCGTCGTCGTCAGGTGGCCGGCGTTGACCGCGCGCGTCGCATCGGCGGTCGCCACGAGCACGCGCTGGAGCGTCCAGCCCTGCCCGCCGGCGAACGTGCCATCGGGACGCTGATTCTGCGCGAGGTACATCGCCGCGCGCTCGCCCAGCCGTGCGAGCACCGGGTTATTCTGGTGGGCGAGCGCCGCCTCGGCGAGGAGCATGGCGCGATCGACGTCGAGCGTGCGGCCGGCGCGGATCGCGCGCTGCCCGGTGACGATCGACAGCGTGCGGATCGCCTCCGGATCCGGCTTGTCGCCGAGCGTCGCGAGCAGCGCCGAGGCGCGCCCGGCGAGGAGCAGCGCGTAGGCATCGTCGGCGACACCCTGGCGCGCCGTCGACACGCCGAGCTCCGAGCGCAGCAGTGCGAGCGCGCCGGGGTACACGCGCAAGCGCGCGCGATCGGTCTCAGGATCCGAGCCCTTGGGGCCTTCGATCGTCAGGGTGCGCGGTGCCGCGAGAGTGCCGGCCCGCGTGATGGTCTCGGGCCGCCCCGCCGGCCGCACCGCGATCGTACGCACCACCGCATCGCTCGAACCGAGGCCGGCCTTGATCTGGATCGTGCCCGCGCGGTTCGCCTTCAGCTTCGCGTACTCGACGAGCCCGCCCTGCGCCGGGATCGTGCGAGCTCCACCGCCACCCGCGAGCACGCCACCTTGCACCGAGAGATCGAGCGGGCTCGTCACCGCGCGGTCGGTGGTGTTGATCATCTGCACCGGCAGCTCGATCTCGTCGCCGATCACGAGGAACTTGGGCACCACGAGATCGATGTACGTCGGCAGGGTGCCGAGGAAGCTCGTCGTTGCGCCACCCTGCGCACCCTGCCGCGAGTGGGCCAGCGCGAGCACGCGCCAGGTGGTCAGTCGATCGGGCACGCGCACGCGCACCGTCGCCGCGCCGGCGTCGTCGGTGACAACCAGTGGCTCGAACAAGAACGTCTCGGGAAACCACGACCGAGTGGTCGCGGTCTCGCCGTCCTGGTCCTTCTTTGCTTGCGGCGCGAGCTTGCCCTTGCTTCCGCCGCGGGAGCTGTCGCCACCACCTCCGACGCCGTAGCCCGCGCCGTCGCCCCGAACGTTCAGGCCGGCGATGTTGCCGTCAGCCTCGAAGAGGGCGGCGTCCTTCGCATCGCTCTTTGCGAGGGCGAGGCTTTGTTCGGCCATCTTCTTGTGTGCGACGGCCTCGTCGCGTGCGCGCTCTTGCGCTGCGAGGCTGACCCGTTCCTCCTCGAGGGCAATGGCCGCTCCCGAACCGGCGGCAGTCTTTACAGAGGCGACGTCTTTGTTGGGCTCGCGATCTTCGACCGTCGCAGCAGCGGCACCGGATGACCGCTCGTCGCGACCGTTACACGCGGCGACCACCGACAGGATCGCCGTCCACGAGGTCATGCGCTTCATCACGGCTTCTCCTTGCTGATCCACTCGCTCCAGTTCTCGACGTCCTCGGGCAACCGCGTGCCAAGGACGATCACCGCGCGCGGATCGGTGAGCGCGAGCAGATCGCTCGGCAGCATCGACAACCGCAGCTCGCGCCCGTACGCATCCACCACCTTCTCGCCCCGCGCCTTGCACGCCGCGAGCGCCTGCGCCCAAAGCTGCGCCATCACCTTCGGCCGCATCTTCTCGGCCGGCGGCGCCGACCGCTCCCACGCGCGCGCCTGCACGTGCAGCTCGCCGAGCACGGTATAGAAGTTGTCGGTCAGCTCCTCGACGGGATCGAAGTGCGTCCCGCCGGCTGCATGGACCACCGCGTCGAGCGCCGGTGCCGCCGGCACGGTGCTCACGCGCAACACGGTCGCCGCGGCCGCGTTCACGCCCCGGATCCGGCCGAGCGTGAGCGCCTGACCGTCGAGCGTGCCGAACGCGGGCGAGCTCGTCTCCACCTTCGGTTGCACGCGCGCCATGCTGTCGGGCTGCGCGAGTGTGGCGATCTGGCCGAGGCTGTCGTCGACGCCGAACAACCCGACGGCGGCCTTGCTGCCCTGCCCGCCGATCTTGGTCTGCACTGCGAGCTCGACCTGGTCACCCGGCTTGTAGCGCGGCTGTTTCGCTTCGACCGAGACCGTCAGATCCGTCTCGGGCTTCACGTAGACGAGCGCGCGTTGCCCCGCGCCCAGGATCTCCACCCAACCCTCGGTGCCCTTCTCGACGGTGAACGTCGCCCGGCGCTCGGCGTCGAGCTTCGCCTCGACCGGCTTGCCCTTCAGGTGGCGCAGCTCGAGCGTCTTCGGAAGCGTGCCGGTGAACGCGGGCCCGCGTATGAGCTCGGCGGTGATCGTGTCGCCCACCTTCGCGAGGATCGGGTTCACGCGCAGGCGCAGCGGCGGCACCGCGCCCGGCGCCACGCGCAGCTTCGTCGACGCCTCCTTGCCCTCGAGCTGCACGCTCACGGTCAGCTCGTAGCCGAGCATCGTCGTCGGCTGCGGTCGCGCTTGCGCCACGCTCTCCGGCAGCGTCACCGAGAACTTCACGAGGCCGAGCTCGTCGTTGGGCGCGGGCTCGCGCAACATCACGCGCGTGCCAAAGCGGGACTGCACACACGCGAGCGCGCTCGCGGCTTCGGCGTCCCCCGGCACCGTGACCCATGGCCCGAGCTCGACGTCCTTGCTGCCCGCGCGCACGCGCCACGCGAGCGCCTTCGCGAGGTCACCGTCGACCTGCGGCAGACAATCACGCGTGCTGCGCGCCAGCTGCTCGAGGGCGGCGTCGAGCCCCTCGGGGCCGCTGTCGAACGTCGCGCGCACGTTCTTCACGAGCGTGGGCAACTCGGGATCCTCGAAGCGGAACCCGATCGTGTAGACGCGCTCCTTGCCCGCTGGCAGCCGCCGCGGACGGATCACGCCGGCCACGCACTGCGCGAGCGGCGTTGCACCCGCACCGACGAGCGCGATCGCGCCATTCGCATTCACGCGCAGCCCGACGCGCACCTCGTTGCCACCGCTCTCGCCGTCTTCCTCGCCATTCGCATCGACCGCGTCCGCGCCCGCCCACTTCGCGCACGTCGCGAGCGGGGCGAGCCATTTGTCGACCTCGACTTGATCCGCGAGCGACGCCCCCTCGTCGGAGATAAGCTCCTCGATCTCGTCGCGCTCCACCACCGGCGCCTTCTTCTGCGGGCGGAACGGCAGCGCAGGGATCACGATGTTGACTGGCGCCCCTGGATCGATCTGCACGCTCGCCACGCCGTCCTCGTCGAGCTCGGCCTCGAGCCCCGGATCGTTCGGCTGCCACGAGCGCTTGAGGGTGACCTTGGTGTTGCGCACGACCTGCCCGTCGGGCGTGGTCACGCGCACGTACATGCGATTGTTGAAGCCCTCGACGAGACCATCACCGAGCTCGGTCACCGACGACGCCTGGATGCCATCCTGGCTGAGCAGCACGCTCGCGCTGCCCTCCACCCGATCGCCCGCCGCATCGATCGCCGCGAGGTGCGCGGTCAGCGTCGCCCGGCCCTGAAGGTCCGCGGGGATCTCCGGCAGCGCGAGCTCGAACCGCCCGTTGCCCCCCGTCACGACCTGCTTGGGCAGGACCGTCTCCTGCCACTCCGTCGGCGGCGGCCACGCACCGCTCACGTCCCACGCGATCTCGATCTTTGCATTCGCGACCGGCGCACCGGAGCTGTAGATCACCGCACCCTTGATCGTCGGCTTGTCACCGGCGCCGTAGACGGTCCGGTCCGCGGACGCTTCGACCCGGAACCGCGGCAGCTTGAACGGTTCGACCTTGAACGCGACCTCGTCGGTCGCATCGCCCGACTTCCACGCGACCGTCCAGCTGCCGGTCTGGGCGAGCCGATCGATCGGGAACGAGCCCGCGACCACGCCCCAGTCCATCGCGGGCGCGCGCTCCTCGAGTAGCACCTCGCCGTTCGGGTCCTTGACGATCCACATCCCCGGCCGGCCATCGAGCGGCGAGAGATCCCGCGCACGCAGCGCGACCGCGCGGAATCGCACGGTGTTGCCCGGCTCGTACAGCGGCCGATCCGTGATGACGTGGATGCGCGCGGGCGTGTACAGCGGCACCGCGACATCGAGCTCGCCGGGCCCCACGCGCGTCTCGAACGTCGCGTGCAGCTTGTAGTCCCCGTCTGGGACCTCGGGCAACGTGAAGATCGCCGTGCGCCCCTTCCACTTCGTGACCTGGATCGGTGTTGGCTTGCCCGCCGCATCGACCAGGGAGAGGGTCGCCGCGCGCACCTCCAGCGGGAGCGTCTCCCCCGCGTCCGCGGCACCCACCGTGAAGTGCGCCGTCGCCGTTAGCGTGGCGAGCGACTCGGCGCCGCGGCGCGCATTCGCGAGCTCGAGCCGCGCGGTCTGCCGCGTCTTTCCCGACGGGCACACCTTCATGGTCAGGCCGTAATCGAGGTAGGCCGCCTCGCACCGACCATCGTGGGTGTTCGGATAGGCGACCACGAACGCGCCTGTGAACACCAGGAGCACACCAAGCGATCGATTCATCACTCCCCCGGGAGGTCAGGGTATCAGCGTACCAACGACTGACACCCCGGAAGGATCTATGGTTTCAGCTCACAACGAGCGCGCGTAGCTCGCGGTCGCCATCCACTACTCCAGGGTCAGCCCGGCCACGACGTAGCCACCGCGTCCCTCGACGCTCGGCGCGGTCGCGGTCACCCCGTACAGCGCCGGCATCGGCAGGTGTGCGAGCGCCTTGTCAGCCTGGCTGCCGACGACCTTCCATGCACTCTCCACGATGTCCTCGAGCTGTTTGTCATCGAGGATGCGATCATCACTTTGCGTCAACACCTGCGCGTGCACGTCGGCCTCGCCCACCGTGAGCTTGATCGCGCCATGCGGATCCACACCCGCGAACAGCGACGAGCGCACCGATAGCGCGAGCTGTTGCAGCTCCGTGCCCGCCGCATCGCGCGCCGTGATCACCACATCGCCGATCACGAGCTCGAGCTCGTCACCGTCCGCGGACACCATCGGCGGCAGCTTGAGCTCGATGCCCACCGACGCGGTATCCGCGTCGAGCAGGTTCCCGAGCGCACCTGCACCACTCAGCTCGAGGCGCTGGTCGAGCGCACTTGCGGCCCACAAGCCGGCGAACAGCTGATTCACCGCATCGTCCGCGATCGCCACGCCGAGGTTCGGCCCCGCCGTCATCGCACCCGCGATCGGCGACGGCGACGACACGTACATGCCGTCCTCGCCACCGGCGACCACGAGCTTCGTATCCACCGCGAGGAACACTCCATCCGGCGTCACGCTCGCCGCCGTCGGGATCGCGCTGATCGTTGTGGGGCGGCCGAGCACGTCCCCCACATATGGTTTCGCGAGCAGGCCTGCGAGCTGCGCGTTCGCCATCGGGGGAACCTTGTCCTTGATGACCTTCTCGAGCGCATCGATCGCCGCAGCGCGCGCGCGGCCTTCCAGCAGGCCGACGATCGCATCCGGCACCCGGCCGACGTCGACGTCGAAGCCTTCGAGCGTGACTGCCGCGGTGGGCAGCGTCGTGAGCAGCTTGCCCGAAGCGACCGCCAGCGCGAGGTCACCCTCGATCCGCGCGGCCGCCACCGTCACGGTGATCGTCGTAGAGCCGCCGATGCACGCCACCTTGAAGGGTGCGTCCAGCGTGATCTCCACATCCGCGACCTCGATGCCCACATCGAGCGAGCCCGCCTGCGGAACCAGGGCCACGTCGACGCTGCCGACCGCTACGTTCGTGATGTCGAGCCGTGCACCGAGGCAGCCCGTGTTGTTGTAGACCGGATTCATCGACGCCGTCGCCGCGGTCAGATCCATGGCTTCGACATTCGCCGCGATCGCGCCTCCGATCGTCGCCAGTGCATCGCTTCCAAGCTGCGCACCGACCTGCACCGCGCGCGTGCCATCACTCGGCACCAGCTTCCCACCGAGCACCGCCCGCACATCGCGCGTCTCGTGCCCCGTCGAATCCAGCGCCTTCGCCTCGAGGATCGAGATGCCCGACCTGATGGCCACCTTCGCGCTGAACGTTCCGTCGGCGTTCGGCGTGACCTCGGTGTCGTTGATCTTCACGCGCACGCCGGGCAGGTCATCCGCGACCTTGCCGGTGACCGTGACCTCCTCGCCCTCGCTCACCGTCCCGCGATCCGGGCTCGTGATCTCCAGCGTGGGCGGGGCATCCGTGGGCTCTGTGGAGGCACAACCGATCGCACCGAGGAGCATCGCGCTGAACAAGGTCGTTCGCATACCCAGGGCGGTCTTGCAAAGGCAGTGCCGCGCTAGGCCCTCGATCTTCCTGGGGCTACCCGTGGCTCCGCGCTCGTCCACGGCTCGCCGACGCGCCAGCCATTTTCAGGCCGCGCCGATAGGATCTGACACGCTGGCGAGGAGCTGGGCGATGGCTTCGACGTCTACGGGCTTCGCGAGGTGGAACGTGAAGCCCGCCTGCTTGCTCCGCGCACGATCGAGCGGATGGCCGTAGCCTGTGAGGGCGACCAGCACTGGCTGCATCGCGAGCCGCGCGCGCAACTCACGCGCGAGGTCATGGCCGTCCATGACCGGGAGTCCGATATCGAGGATCGCGATCTCCGGCGCGAAGCTCCCGACGAGCTCGAGCGCCGCCGGGGAATCGAACGCCACGCGAACGTGATGTCCCGCGCCCTCGAGCAGGGTCGCGAGCAACTGCGCTGCATCGCGATTGTCGTCGACCACCAGGATGCGCCGCGCCGGCGTGGTGGGCGTGGGTGGTGCAGTCACTTCGTGGATCGGCGCCGCTGCGGGCTCGGCCAACGGTAGGCGCACGGTGAACGTGCTGCCGTGCCCCGGGCCGTCACTCGCGGCCGAGGCGGTACCACCGTGAAGCTGCACGAGGCTGCGGACCAGCGCGAGCCCGAGCCCGAGCCCGCCGTTCTTGTCACGCGACCCGCGCACGAACATCGAGAACACGGCTTCGAGGAGGGAGGCCTCCAGGCCACGCCCGTTATCGATCACATGGATCACGGCCTCGTTCCCCTCCGCGAGCGCACGAATCTCGACGCGTCCTCCGGGCGGCGTGTAGCGCGCGGCGTTGGTCAGGAGGTTGCTGACGATCTGCGTGAGCCGGACCTCGTCGCCATCGACTGTGAGCCCATCGGCGACGTTCAGCCGCAGCTGATGCCGGTGTTGCTCGAAGAGCGGCTCCGTGGCCTCGACGGCCCCCGCGATCACGCGTCCGAGATCGAGGCGCTGCCGCGCGAGCTGGATCTCGCCGCGTGCGATCCGCGACACGTCGAGCAGATCGTCGACCAACCGCGACAGATGCCGCGCCTGCCGCAAAATTACGTCCCGCTCGTGCGCGCCTTCCGGATCACCACGCAACTTCATCAGCTGCGCGGCCGTGACGATTGGCGCGAGGGGGTTGCGCAGCTCGTGCGATAGCAGCGCGAGGAACTCGTCCTTCCGGCGATCCGCCTCCCGGAGCGCCCGCTCGGTCTCGCGCTGTTCGGTCATATCCACCGCAGCGACCAGCAGGCACTGCTCCTCGCCGTGGTCGAGCAGCGCCCCCGAGAGGCGCACGAGCTTCGTGCTGCCGTCCTTCACGCGCATCGCTACCTCGACGCCGCCAGTGCCCAGGCGCGCCCAGTTCGCGCTGCGCTCCTGCGCCGACCACATCCCGAGCTTCACCGCATTGGTATCGGCCGCTTCCTCGCGCGAGTACCCCGTGAGCTGGACAAACGCGGCGTTGACGCGAAGGAATTTTAGATCGCGCATGCGCTGAAGAACCATGGGCATTGGATTCAGCTCGAAGGCCGTCTCGAACCGCCGCTCCGAAGCGTGCAGCTTCGCCTCGGCCATGCGGCGGTCATGCATATCCATCGCGACCGCAGCCCAGCGCTGAATCGTTCCGTCGTCGTTTCGTACCGGGGACATGCGTGCGAGATGCCACCGGTACGCGCCGCTGCGCGTACGAATCCGATACTCGATCTCACACGGCGTCTTCGACGCGATCGCCTCGGCCCAACGTGTCTGGAGCTGCAGCACGTCGTCGACATGCACGGACGCGAGGGCTCCCTTGTTTGCGATGTCCGCCTCGGTCTGGCCGGTCACCTCGTACCAGCGGTCGTTTACCCATTCGAGCCGGCCGTCCACGTCGCACGTCCAGATGATCTGAGGCAGTGCGTTTGCCAACCTTCGATATTCGACCTCGCTCATCGACGCTCGACCAGCCTCGCATGACTGCGCGCGCTTCGGGGCATAGTTCACACCATGCGGACCGGCGTGAGACCCGCGTGACGCTTTCACCCGCCGAGTACGCCGTCCTCGATCATATGCGCGACAGCGTCGTACAACCGCGCGCTGTGCTCGCCACCTGCTTGAATGCGGCGTCACGAACTTCGCGCCCATCTTGGCCGTGAGCCGCGACGCTCGTGCGCACGGGCGGACGCCGAAGCAGCGCGACGTCGGTGGAGCGCTACCCCTTGATCTTCTTGTTCTCGGGATCGAACAGCGGCTTGAGCGAGGCGAGCGCGGGGTAGTCAGTGCCGGCGATGTCCACGGTCCACGTGCCCGCATCGATCCACTTCTGGTCGAGCGTGCCGCCTGCAGGTGCCTTGATCATCGCGAGGCCGACGGCGCCGCCCAGCGTGTGGCCGTAGCTGGCGGCGCGCACGTAGCCCACGGCGACACCGTCGCGCTTGACGATCTCGGCGTGGAACAACATCGGCTGCGGATCCTTGATGAAGATCTGCAAGAGGCGCTGCGGCAGCGGACCGGCGGCCTTCTTCGCCAGGACCGCCTCCTTGCCCAGGAACGCAGGCTTCTTGAGATCGACGGCGAAGCCGAGGCCGGCCTCGAGGACGGAATCGGTGTTGTCGATGTCGTGGCCGTAGTCGCGATAGCCCTTCTCCATGCGGCACGACGCGAGCGTCTTGAGGCCCGCGTGGACAAGGCCCATGGGCTCACCGACCTCGACGATGCGATCGTAGACGTGGAGCGCTTGCTCGACGGGCATGTAGAGCTCGTAGCCGAGCTCGCCCAGGTACGTGATGCGGATGCAGAGGATGCGCGCGAAGCCGATATCGATCCACTTGGCAGCGCGGAACGGGAACGCCTCGTTCGACATGTCCGTCGCGGTCAGGCGCTGCATGAGTGCGCGTGACTGCGGGCCCTGGATGTTGAGCTGCGCGTAGGCGCCTGTCATGTCCGCGATGTGGACGTGGTCGCCTTCCGGCGTGTGGCGCTTCATCCACGTCTCGACGTGGCGATGCACGGTGTCCGATGCGACGACCCAGTACTTCTCGTCGTCGAGCTTCGTGACCGTCAGATCTGCTTGCAGGAGCCCCGCCTCGTCGAGCCACTGCGTGTACGTGATCGTGCCGGTCGCGCCGTCGACGCTGTTGGCCGAGACATAGTCGAGGAGCTTGCCTGCGTCGCGCCCCTCGACGAGGAACTTCGACATGAACGACATGTCCATGATGATCACGCCCTCGCGGCACGCGCGGTGCTCGGCTTCCCACGTCGGGAACCAGTGCTGGCGTCCCCACGAATGCTGGTCGATGCGCGGCTCGGCGGGCTTGAACCAGTCGGCTCCTTCCCAGCCGCTGACGTCGCGGAAGTAGGCACCGCGGGCGGCGAGACGGTCATAGAAGGGAGACTTCTTCGCGCCACGCGCCGTCGTCATCGTATGCGTCGGGTAGTGGCACTTGTAGACCATCCCGAGCGACTCGACCGTGCGGGTGCGCCGGTAGTCGGGCGTGGTCTGGTACGCCTGCAGGCGATCGATGTTCATCCCGGTCACGTCGCAGTCGGGACGGCCATTGATGATCCAGTGCGCCATCATGCGACCGACGCCACCGCCGGTGAGGATGCCGATCGAGTTGAGGCCCGCAGCGACGAAATAATTCTTGAGCTCGGGGGCTTCGCCGAGGCAGGGGCGGAGGTCGGGCGTGAAGGACTCGGGGCCGCAGAAGAACTTCTTCACGCCCGCGGTCATCGAGACCGGCACGCGCGCCATCGCCTTCTCGACGTACGGGCCCATGCGATCCCAGTCGGGCTGGATCTCGCCGAACGAGAAGTCGTCCGGGATGCCGCGCACGTTCCACGGCGCACAGATCGGCTCGAACAGACCGATCATCAGGCCGCCGACCTCCTCGCGGAAGTAGACGTACGAGCCGGGATCTTCGAGGACGGGCCAGTCCTTCGACAGCTCGGGGATGCGCTCCGTGATCAGGTAGTAGTGCTCGGCGGCCTGCAGCGGGATCGAGACGCCGACTTGCTCACCGAGCTGGCGCGCCCACATGCCCGCGCAGTTGACGACGTATTCGCATTCGATGTGGCCGTAAGCGGTGTCGACGCCGGTGACCGCGCCGCGCTTCTTCGTCACGCCGATCACGGGGCAGTTCTCGATCAGCTTCGCACCCGCCTGCCGCGCGCCCTTGGCGAGCGCCATGGTGACGCCGACCGGATCCGCGCGGCCGTCTTCTTTGACGTAGAAACCGGCGAGCAGATCCTCGACGTTGGCGAGCGGGAACAGATCCTTCACCTGCCTGGGCGAGATCTCGTGAACGTCGATGCCCATGTAGCGATTGAACGCGGAGACGCGCCGGTACTCCTCGAGGCGATCGCGATCGCCCGCGACCTCGATGAAGCCGGTGCGCTTGAAGCCGGTGCTCTGACCGGTCTCGGCCTCGAGGCGCTCGTAGAGATCGCAGGAGTACTTGCGCATCTCCGTCGAGGTCTCGGACGTCGAGCCGAAGGTGACCATCAGGCCGGCGGCGTGCCACGTGGTACCGGAGGTCAGCTTGTCGCGCTCGAGGAGCACGACGTCTTTCCAGCCCATGTGAGCGAGGTGGTACGCGACGGAGCAGCCGATGATGCCGCCGCCTACAATGACAACACGTGCGCGCTGCGGCAGGTCAGGGTGAGACATACGTCGCGGCGAGGATAGCTCGCCGACGGCCCTACCCGCGTGATACCGTGCGCGAGAATGTTCCGAGGGTCTCTGCTCGTGGTGCTCCTCGCGATGGGTTGCGGCGATGCGGCAGGAACGCCCGACGCAGCCCCGGACGCCTCGCCCACCGCCGCTGCGCGGCTGGCCGGCACGTGGGCCGCGACGAGCGGCGCTGCCTTCAAGAACATCGGCGAGCTGCGATTCGCCGTGTTCACGGCGGAGGGGGCTGGCTCGCTGTACGTGCGCTCTTCCAGCGGCATCAAGGCCGAGCTCCCTGCACTCTACGCGTTGCTCGACGAGCGCGTGCTCACGATCGCGACGACGCGCGATGGTGGCGATCAAAGCGAGTTCTTCCGCTACGCATTCCCCGATGACAACACGCTCGAGCTGACCAACATCGTCGGTGAGACGCAGCGACTTACGCGCGCGGATGCGATCGGCGATGCAGCGCCCAAGACGCTCACGCTCCGCACGTACGATCTCGAGGAGCAGTACAAGCCTCAGTACTGGAGTGGCCTCGTCGGTGACGCGACCGGCTTGTGGTTCTCGTTCGAAGGTGGCTATCGCCATTTCGTCCCCGAAAATCCGGCGGAGAGCACGACGCGAGCCTATGCGGGCACCACCGGCCAGTACGAGTACATCAGTGCGATCGAGGGCACGGCGTTCTGGCTGACGTGCGGCTGCGGCAACAACGCGTACATGTCTCGCTATAACGAAGCGTGGTCGCAGACCGGAGGCTTCGATCTCGGCGACGAGCCCATCTCGACGCTCCTGAGCATCTCGGGCGCATTCTGGGACGGTACCCATCTGTGGGTCGGCGGCTACAGCTACACCCACACCGACCAGCGCCTCCTCAAGCTGGATGTGTCATCGAGCGCATCGGTGGTCCAAACCATCGAGCTCGAAACTCCCAGTATGGCTGGCTTCGTGTTCAAGGAGGGCCACCTGTTCGCCATCAGCTACTTCCTCGACGAGCAGACCATCGTCGAGCTAGATCCGGTGACGGGTGCAGTCGTCGAGACATACGCGCTGCCGGAGGACCTACGCACCAGTCAGATCCGAGGTCTCGGCGTCTATGGCGGCGAGGTCTACACGCTTGCCGTCTACGACGGTGGGGATTCTGACCTCCGCGCGATGGAGCTCCCCCCTCGGGTCGCGAAGCTTAGCGGACTTTAGAACATGTCACCTGGCACCTGCTCGGAACCAACGAACAGGTCGTCGAGAGCTCGCGCACCAGCGACCTCATTGAGGGAACCCGAAGGTCTATGCGTTCAAGGTGACCGGTGCTGATCCCCGTTGGAGATGGCCCCGTCGCGCGGTGCTCGCTGTGCGGCGCGGCGGCGGCAGGTCCGTGTGCTCGCTGTCGTGCGCTCGTGTGCGCGGATTGCTGCGAGCTCACCGAGGGAGGATCGTCGCTGTTCGCTGTCTGTACGCGGTGCGTACGCAAGGGTGGCCGCAGCCTCGCACCGGCGTGGGCCGGCTTCCTCGGCTGGCTCGCGCTCGTCGTGCTCGGTCTCGTCGGAGTGTGGGCGCTGGTGATGCTGTTGTGATCAACGCACGACGCACGCACGCCGCACGTCACGGGCGGGCCGCGAACGCCGCGCCGACCACACGGCGAGCCCGTAGCGCTCGACGTGATGTCGTGCGCGCCCTTCGATGTCGTGCCAGCGCTCGTCGAGATCGCGCCAGCGCAGGAAGCCCCGCTCGCGCTCGAGCGACGGATCCATGACGAACACGCCGCGCACGTCGTACCCGATCACTACCACCCAGTGCCCATCGTCCCAGTGCGCACGATACGAGCGCCGGGCGCCCCACGCCTGCAACATGATGATCACGGGACACCGGGCATCGAGGTAAGCGCGCAGCTCGGTGTCCGTCATCCCGCGGTGCTCGCGATGCGCGAGGCCGTAGCGCGCCAGCGCACGACGCAGCTGCACGGGGTCACTGCCGTCGACGGTCATCCGCATGTCGGCGGCGACCTCTGCTTCTGTCGCGCGGCCGACGCCGTAGAACGTAGCGACGGAGCGCACCGCCGCGGCGCCACACGTGTAGTCCGTGCGTTGTGCGGTGGGGGGAAGCTCGACGCGAATCGCGGCGCGCGTGATCCTCACGGCGCGAGCAACTTCTCGCCGTTCAGCAGCACCCACTCCTCGTAGTACGTCTTCTGCGACGCCCCCTGCGCGATCCGCTCGTTCGCCTTGCGCAGCTCCTCGTCGATGATCGCCTCGAAGTCGAGGGCCGGCCGCGCGCCAGAAATGTAGCGGCCGTTGATGAAGAACGTTGGCGTCGCGTTTGCGCCGAGCTTCTTTAGCTCCTCCTGACGGGCGCGGATTGACTGATCGCACACCTTCATGTCGCGCTGAAATCGCGGCAGGTCGAGGCCCACGTCGCGCGCGAGCCCGTTCATCACCTCGCAGCCGCCCGGATCCAGCTCGCAGCCGACCTTGTCGAACCGCCGCAACTTGAAGCTCTTTTCCCACAGCGCCTCGTCCATGCGCACGAACTTGCCCTGTTTGTCGGCAGCGCAGATCGCAAGCGCGCTCGCCGTCGCCGTTGCGGGATGCACCACGAGCTGGTGATAGACCACGCGCAGATCGTTGCCGTAGCGCCGCCGCAACTCCGCCACCGTGGATCGTACCCTCTCGCAGTACGGGCAGGCGTAGTCCATGGCCCAGACCATCGTGACCTTTGCGTCGGCCCGACCTTCGATGGGGGCACCGTCGATCGGCACCGCGTACGTCTTCGCTGGATCGGGCTGAGCGGCGCGCGGGCGGTACGGCGGCGGCTGTACTGCTTGTTTGGCAGCCAGGTCGTCGAGCTTGCGCTCCAGCGTGCGCACGCTGGTGAACTCCCCGATCAACTCGTCGAGCTTGCGCTCCAACGCCCTGCGGTCCTGCGCCGAGGCTTCGAGCTCCTTCTCCAGCTTCTGCACCCGCTTCTCGAGCGCGTCGTTGTCCGCGCACCCCACCGCGATCAGAAGCCCCACCAGCAGCCACGTGCGCATCGCAGCGAGCGTACGCTTGTGCCTGGCTCGGTTCCATGCGAACCACCAGGCATGAGTGACCACCCCACTGACTTCGTCGGTTCCGTCGAGGACGCGATCAAGACCTCGATCCAGGCGCGCATGCCGGATGCGGTCGTGGAGGTCGCCGGTGGCGGCGGGCACTGGCGGATCGGCGTGATCTCCACTGCGTTCGTCGGCAAGAGCATCCTCGAGCAGCAGCGCTTGGTGCTGGGGGCGATCAAGCACCTGATCAACGGCGCCAACCCGCCCGTCCACGCCGTCGACGCACTCACCACCCGCACCCCCTAGTGCCAAGGCTGGTCAGTTAAGGACTTTCTTCGTGCTCGTGTCACGTGTCACGTGCTCGTCCACGTCCACGATCTGGGCCGCAACCACGCTGGGCCGCTGGCCGCTACGGCCGGCATGCTCGACGACGAAAAGCTCGACGTCTAGCGCTGCGCGATCGAACACCCTCGCATTCGTGTTGCGATCGATCCCCGCCATCCCCTCGCGGCGACGCTGCGCTCGTCGATCAGTGGCGCCGAGCAGCGCTGTCGGTGCCGTTGAACATCGCGGAAGCGGTGGGGAAAACGAGCGAGGCAGACCGCCACAACCGATACGCGATCGCCCGCGGTGAGGCGATGGAGTGCGGCGCGATCATCGACGTCATCAGGCTCCTTGATGCGATCTCTGATCCAGACCTGGCGGAAGCGAAGTTGCTGTTGGTGCGCATCGTCGCATGCTGAGCAAGATGTGCCGCTGATCGTGGACGTGGACGAGCACGTGACACGTGACACGTGCCCCCCGGATCCGCTAACTAACTAACCAACTTACGCCGATGCGACGGCGACATGGTCTCATCGCAAACTCGTTCGAACCGCCGTTAGTACGAGATCGCGATGAGAGGCTGTCCGTACCGTGCGGCGCGCACCCCCCTGGCAGCGTTAGCGGCAATGCCCCATCGAGCGGTGCGTCGGCGACTGCCCTACGGGGCCTTTGTCGGCGCGGCGAGCATCTCGCCGATCGAGTCGCGCGTGACCGGGTGATAGGTCGCTTTCACCTGCTCGAAGGTCGTCGCGGCGAGGTTGCGCCAGTACTCGTTCTTCGTGATCGCGGCCTCGTAGACGGTGCGCACGAGCCAGCGGCGGCCGATCCGCTTGAAGTACGCCTGCACAGCGGGTGCGGCTTCGCGGAGGTCAGCGCGGATCATGATCGGCAGCCAGTGCATCGCGCGCGGCGCGTTGGTCGATGCGGTCAGCTTGTACTTTGCGTCGAGCGCCTTCAGGTGCTCGGGGGCGATGTCCTTGGGCATGGCGCGCAAGAACGCGTTCCACTCGCTCGTCGTCCAGGTGCTCGCGTCGGGGAGCGCGCCCGTCGCTGCGAGGGCGGCGGCTTGCTTTGCGAGCGCGTCGTAGCGCGCCGAGCTCGACGGTGGCGCCGTGGGTGGCAGCCCGGGCTGGTGCAGCCACGCGGCGAGCGTCCAGCCCACGCGCTGCTGTGCGAACAGCGGCTCGGCATCGACCTCGAAGGTCTTGGTATCGGTCGACTGGAAGGCGAGGCGGTCGAAGCGCGCGCGGATGAACGGATCGAACACGTCGCGCCCGAGCGCTAGCTCCATCGCGCGCAGGAACAGCGCGCCCTTCTCGTACGCGACATCCGAGGGCACGTCGTCGGGGCTGCGCGTCGAATCGAGCGCGAGCGCGAGGCGCGTATCCGGGTTCGTGCGACCGGTGGACGCGAGGAGCTCCTCGAGATCGACGCGGCCCATCGCCCAGCTGAGGTCGGTGCGCTCCTTGCCACGCAGCTCTTCCATGATCCGCCGCTCGACGTACGTGGTGAAGCCCTCGTTGAGCCAGAGGTCGTTCCACGTCGAATTGGTGACGAGGTTGCCCGACCACGAGTGCGCGAGCTCGTGGGCGATCAGCGAGACGAGCGCGCGATCCCCGTTGATCACCGTTGGCGTCAGGAAGGTGAGCCGCGGGTTCTCCATGCCACCGAACGGAAAGCTCGGGGGCAACACGAGCATGTCGTACCGGCCCCATCGATAGGGACCATAGAGCTTCTCCGCGGCCGCCATCATCGCGTCGACCTCGGCGAACTCGTACGCTGCCGCATCGACGACGCTCGGCTCCGCGTACACGCCCGTGCGCGTGCCGATCGGCTTGAACGCGAGCTCACCGACGGCGAGCGCCATCAGGTACGACGGAATCGGCTGGTCCATCGTGAACGTGTAGACACCGTCGGGCGCGCTGACCTGCGGGTTGGCGGCGCTCATCAGCGCCCACAATCCGCGGGGCACGCTGATCTTCGCGTCGTAGGTGAAGCGAACGCCGGGCGTGTCCTGGAGCGGGATCCACGTGCGCGCCAGGATCGCCTGCGACTGCGTGAACAGCATCGGCTGCTTCTTGCCGGCGGTCCCCGCCGGATCGACCCACAGCAACGCGCGCGCCATCGGCGATGTGCGGTACGCGACGTTCACACAATCGCTCGCGAGGGTGATCGTCAAGGCGCGGCCGAGCAGCTTGTCGGCGGGCGCGAGCTGATGTGCGAGTGGCTGCTTCGATGCGCAGTCGGAGACCGAAAGGACCTCGAGACCGTCGGTATCGAGGATGACCTCCGTCGCCGCCGGGTCCTTGCGCACGAGCTGGAGCTTGGCGGCACCGGAGAGCACCTTCGTCGCGAAGTCGACGGACAGGTCGAGAGAGAGGTGCTTGACCACCACGCGATCCGGACGGGCGAGCGAATGCGGATCGAGCGTGGGCTTCGGTACCGCAAGGGGGGCCGGCGGCGTGGGCGGTGGCGGTGGCGGTGGCGCAGCGCGCTCGCGGCTTTGACAGGCTCCGAGGGTGACCAGGAGCGCACAGGCCAGGACGCGAAACACGGCGGCAATGTAGCCGTCTCGGCCGCCCAGCGCTATCGCGCAGCAAAGCTCGGCGATGCTCTTACGACGGCTGCTTCTCGAGCTCGGCGATCATCTCGTCGAGGAACTTCTCGATCTGCGCGGCCTGGGGAACCGTACACTCACCGTTCTGGAGGAGCGACGACTCCCACTTCCAGTAGCCCGGCGGCTTGGGCGGCGACGGCTGCTTGCGCTTCCAGTACCAAAGACGCGCCTCGCGCACGCCTGGCGGATAGGGCGTCGCCGCCTTGCCGTAATCGTTGGTCCACAAATAAAAGCGGGGCACCACGAAGCCGGCCTTGGCGCCGAGCTCGTTGGCGCGCCGGAACTTCGGCGGGTCCGAGGTCACGAACGCCACGAGCGCGGCGTGCGCCTTCTGCGCGCAAGCCACGGCCTCGGGCCGCGCGGTCGCCGGGTTCGGATCCGTCTCGCCCCGGGGCACGACGCCGGCCTCGGGATAGAAGCCCCACAGGACTTCCTCCGGGTACTTGATGTCCGCGGTGCCGACGTACGGCCAGTACTCGGCGCCGGTCAGCTCGTAGCCGTTGATGGTGAACGTGTCCATCTTCGCGGCCACGGGCGCCGTCGACGACGTCGGTGCTGTAACCGGCGCCGGCGCCGGCGAACCACCACACGCGACCACCGACACCAGGGCACACGAGACGAAGAGCCGCATGCCCGGCTGAGTACACCGAGTCGCCCGGCGATACCAGCCCGAGCTATTGCGCGATCAGCTCGAGCCCGTTCGGCGTCACGCTGCGTTCGAAGTCGACCGGCGTGCACGCGGTGTGGTCACGGTGCCGCCCGTGACCGCGCACCCGCTGCTGTTGTCGCCGTTGGTGTCGATGCACATGCGCACGCTGCATGTGGGTATGTCATCCGGGGGTGAGACCGAACACGCGAGTCGCGATCTGGATCGCGCTGCCCATCAGACTTTCGCCGGCGATCAGGCCGGATGCGACGGGAATGACATAGCCCACATAGTCCGGGGCCTTCCGGCGCAGCAGCTCGGCGATGCCGGCACCGATGAACATCATGATGCTGCTGCTCCCCGGCACCACCATCCCGAGGCCGAGCCCGAACGCCGACGGAAGAAAGGACTTGATGTGCTTGGGCGCGAACTTCTCGATCAGCGCCATCGCCACGCCGAGCGCGAGCCCGACGAGCGTCGCGATCTGCGCAGACTCGGGCAACGAGCCAATCCCGTCGACGAACGTCTTCGACACACCTGCCCATACCGCGCAGGACGGGGCCGGCCACTCCTCGGTCCCGAGCACCGAGGGGTCGATGATCAGGTCGAACATCACGACGATCATGACGGAACCTGCAAGCACACCGAATAGCTGCGCATACAGCTGATGGCGGGGCTTGGCGCCGAGCAGCCAACCGGTCTTCAGGGTGGTGAGGAGGTCAGCGGCGTGGAGACCGATGCCTCCGGTCACGTTCGCCGACATGATGTTGCCCGTCATGTTGCCGGGCGTGATCACGCCGTAGACCGCCTGGGTGACGGGGCCGAGCGCCTTGGTCGGGGTGACATCGGTCTCGCCGGTCACGCGGGCGGCGACGAAGCCCATGATGATCGCGAGCGGGAGAGCGACGACGGCGGCCCACCACGGAATCTGGAACATGATCACCATCAACAGGATGATCAGCGGCGACAGGATCATGAACCCGGCGGGGAACCACCATTCGGGGGACTCCACGGCCGCGATGCCGGTGTTGGCATTGCGCTTGGACCTGTCGAACATCGAGCCGAGGCCCGAGAACGCGCGGCCCAGGCTCTTGTAGTCGAGGGCGAACTGCGTGAGGCCAGCGCCGACGAGGATCGCGGCGCCCGGCCAGAGCGTCCAGTTGAGGATGCCCTTGTACGTGATGTCCGCGATCTGTCCCTCGCGATACAGCGCCGGCGCGAGCACCGCGTAGTTCAGGATCGCTCCGAGGAGCAGCGTCCATCCCGTGCGCCAGGACATGAGTGCACCAGCCCCGATCTGGACGACCTCCGCGCGGAACGACAGCGTCCATTTTCCGATCGGCGCGCCCGCGAGTGTGAACCAATCGCCACCGAAGCTGTCCTTGAACAACCTCATCCAATCGCGCGCATAGCCCAAGAGCGCCCCGAACACGCCGGCGATCGCGAGGGCGATGACCGCCCCCGAGCCTTTGTCCCCCTTGCCGCCACCACCGTGAATGAGGCGAAGGGTCTCGGCGGTCGCCGTGCCGGTAGGAAATGGCAGCGCTTCCTTGTTGATGAGCTGGCGTTTGATTGGAATCGCGGCGAACACCCCCAGCGCGGAGATCACGGCGAACCACGCCACCATTCCGATCTGGCTCGGGCGCACCGTCGTGATCATCAGCAACGCGCCGAACGCGGACGCGTTTCCGCCCGCCGTCATGTACCCCGCACCCGAAGCCACCGTGGTGAGGGCGTTATTTTCGAGCATTCCGAGGGGCCGACGGACGAGGCGCACCCAGTGCAACAGGCGAAACACCGCGAACGCCGAAATGCACGCCGTTAGGGTCACGCCCAGCGACCACCCCGTCTTGAAGAAGACATAGATGTTCGACAGGCACATGACCGCACCAATCAAGATGCCGGCGATGACGCCGCGCACGGTGAGGTTCGGCTCGTCGGGCCGATACGTCTCGCGCAGCCACTTCGTCTCCGGATCCTCGTCGGGAGCGGCGGAAATGACCTTTGCAGAGGGGAGATCGTCGGCAGAACCGGCCACGGAGCGCGCACGTTACAGGGTGCGCCTACGGCCCGCAAAGTAGGTTTTTTGGCGGCCCTACCGGAAATACCCCTCGGCCGACCGTTTGAAATCATTGCGGTAATCAGATTCAGGTGCGGATGTCATAGGGATGGGGCAAGGTAGCCAGCCTCATGGAGACTCAAAACGAATCCGCCACCACCGAGAACAAGACGTCGTCCGCCGGCCGTTACGCCGAGCTCCAGCAGCTCGTCGCGAGCATGGCGGCAGACTTTCAGAAGTTCTATCAGGACGGCAACAAGGCCGCCGGCACCCGCGTCCGCGCTGCCATGCAGGAGCTGAAGACCTTCGCGCAGACCGTCCGCAACGAGGTCAGCGAGATCAAGAACGCTCCGAAGGAGTGATCCCTGGGGAGGGTCGCCTCGGCGGCCGCGAAATTCTGTAATCAGGCTCGCCGTCGCGCAGTGCTGCTCGACGGCAGCATCGATGCTGTTTGTTCCCCACGCAGGGAGGCGGACAGTGCCGCTCCGATAGGTTGAGCAATTGCGCCCAGCCCGGGAGCGTGCGCGCGCGCGCATCGCTTAGGATGCCGAACGATGAGGCGTGTGATCTTGAGCCTGTGTTCGGTCCTTTGTTCCACGGTCGCGTACGCGCAGGCAGGCGGGGCGCCTGGCTCCGCAGACGCGGCGGGCGTCCCCCCGGAGCCCGCCCCGCCCGACCCAGCGGACCGCTACCGCGGGTCGAACATGGTGCCGCCGGGCGCCTGGCGCCTGATGGTGTCGGATCTGACCATCTTCCGGCTCAACCCGATCGGCCTCGAATCGCGCGCGCGCATCGGCCTGCAGAAGCGCCTGTACGAATCGGCCAAGCCGATCTCGCGCAACAACTTCATGTTCCTGGGCGGGTTCGCACGCATCAACCCGGCGACGGCGATCCTCGGCGTCGGCGGCGAGATCCAGCCGGCATCGATCTTCAACCTGCGCGTGTCGGGCGAGGTTCAGCAGTTCTTCGGAACGTTCGGCTTCTTGCAGTCGTTCAACACGGCGAATGCGAACTACTCGGATCAGACGCTCAAGGACCTGCGCGATGATCCGGTGCGCTCGCCCCAGGCGACCCATTTGCTCCACGCGCAGATCCAACCGACGCTGCAGCTCAAGTTCGGCCCGATCGCGCTGAAGTCACAGTTGCAGCTCGACTACTGGGTGCTCGGCGACGTGCGCGATGGAGAAACGGTCGCGTACGAAGCGACCTACGACACGCTGCTGCCCGACAAAGGCTGGACGCTCGCGACGGATACCGATCTCCTGTACCTGGGCGTGCCCGGGCTCGCGGTGGGGGTGCGCCACAGCTACGTGCGGCCGTTCTACAAGGAGCGCCACTTCCTGAATGCGACGGATTTCGCGGGCTATCGTCAGGCGAACGAGCACAGCCGCATCGGTCTGTTCGCGGCATACACGCTCAAGGATCTCGGCCCGTCGAAGTTCAACAAGCCGACGCTGATCCTGATCGCGTCATTCTACACCGACCACCGCTACAGGCTCGGCGTGCCCGACCAGCTCCCAGCGGGAGGCCGCAACGAGGACTACGTGAGCCGCGCGTTCCCGTATCTGCTCTTGGGCTTCGCGTTCGAGTCCGACCTGCTCGGCATACGCTAGCGACGTGCAGTGCGTGCGGGGCCCGCGAGCTCCGCGCACTCGTCGTAGTCGGTCTCGGCGTCGGGGCCGATCGGCGGCTGGTAGCGCACGCTACCCACGTAGCCGCGCTTGCGCTTGATGAGGAGCGACGAACACTTGCTGCCCTCGATCACCGCCCACGCGCGCTGATCGACCGCGCCCCACGTGGCCTTGCCGGCCTCGGACTCGATCTGCGCGATGGTGTCTTCCCAGTCGGCGCGGATGCGCACGCGCTCGTTCGCGATGGAGATGCGCTCGGCGGTGATCGGCCCGCGGTAGACGTCTGGCGTCTCGCCCTTGCGGCAGCCGGGGACGGCCACGAAGGTTGCGAGGGCAAGAGCGACGAACCGGATCATCGCCGTTCCGGACGGAGGTCGCGGCCAACAGTCGCACCGATTCGTACGCCGACGCTATGTATCGGATACCCTAGCGGGTGATGAGCGAGGGGGACGACGAGCCGCGCCGCGCGGGGACCGACCCCGCGCTCGACGTCACGCTGCCCCCTGTGGCCGACAAGAAGGCGGGCACACTCCCGGGCCCCGGTCAGCCGCCGCGCGCCAAGCTCAACGAGACCGCGGCTTCGATGGGTGACCTCCGCGACGTCGGCATCGCACTTACGCTCGCGGCGCCGAACGCCGAGGGCGTGCCGCACGCGGAGACGCTGCCCGGTCCCTACAACGTCGCCGCGGATCTTCCTTCGCTGCCCAAGGTAAGCGACGAGAGCTACGCGATCGGCGAAGAGATCGCGCGCGGTGGTATGGGCAAGATCCTGTCGGCGCGCGATCGCCGGCTGCGCCGCGACGTCGTCATCAAGGTGACGCGCGCGACCGGAAGCGCGATCGATCCTCGGTTCGAGCGCGAGGCGCTGATCACCGCACGGCTGCAGCATCCTTCGATCGTGCGGGTGTATGACGCGGGCGTGCTCGGCGATGGCCGCGCGTTCTACGCGATGGAGCGCGTGCGCGGTCGCTCGCTCGAGGTGATCCTCGAGGAGACCAAGTCGCTGCGCGATCGCATCGCGCTCTTGCCGCACGCGATCGCCGTCGTCGATGCGATCGCGTACGCGCATAGCGAGGGCGTGCTGCACCGCGACCTCAAGCCGGCGAACGTGCTCATCGGTCCGTTCGGCGAGACGGTCGTGATCGACTGGGGCCTCGCGAAAGAGGTACGCACCGTCGACGCAGGGCCATCGTCGGAAAAGCGCATCCGCATCCGGCCGGCGACCGACTCCAGCGGCAATCTGACGATGGATGGCTCGGTGATGGGCACGCCGTCATACATGGCCCCCGAACAAGCGCGCGGCGACGAGAGCGACGAGCGCACGGACATCTACGCCCTCGGCGCCCTCCTCTACACGCTCCTCACCGGCAAGCCGCCGCACCACGGGCGCACCACCGAGGAGCTCCTCGATCACGTCGCCGCGGGACGCCGCATCCCGATCATGGAGCGCGAGCCCGGCGTGCCGGCGGAGCTCGCCACCATCGTCGAGCACGCGATGGCGCACGAGCGCAAGGATCGGTTCGCCAGCGCCAAGGAGCTCGCCGACGAGCTCCGGCGGTTCTCCGCAGGCAAGCTCGTCGCGCGCCACAACTACACCGCGTGGGAGCTGGTCCGCCGCTGGCTGTGGAAGCACCGCGTGACCGTGGGCGTCGCCGCAGTCGCGCTCGTCGTGCTCGCCGTCGTCGGCGTCATCTCGATCCGCAGTGTCGTCCGCGCCAAAGACCGTGCCGAGGACGAGCGCACGCAGGCACTGCTCGCGCAGGCCGAGGCCGTGCAGAAGACCGACAACCTTCGCTTCGACCTCGCGCGCAGCACCATCGCCGACGATCCGAGCCGCACCGCCGCATGGCTCGCCGGGATGTCCATCGATGGCCTCGCGTGGGCCAAGACGCAGGAGCTCGCGCGCGATGCGGCGGCCCGAGGTCTCGCGCGGATCCTGAACGGGCACACGGCCGACGTCGAGATCATCGCGCTCACGCCCGACGGGACACACGTCGTGACGGCGAGCGACGACGCGACGCTGCGCATCTGGAACCTCGCCACCGAGCAGTCGCGCGAGCTTCGCGGCCACGTCGGACCGGTCGAAGCGCTCGAGATCTCCCCCGACGGCATGTATGTCGCCTCGGCGGGCACCGACGGCACCGTGTGGCTGTGGGAGCTCGCGAGCGCTACCGGCCGCAAGCTCGCGGGCCATCGCGACACCGTGCGCGGCGTCGCCTTCTCGCCCGACGGTAAGCACCTCGTCTCGACGGGCGAGGACGGTGGTTTATGGCTGTGGGACACGGCCGCTGGACAAGGCCGCGAGATCTACAAGCACACGCACGGCCTACGCCCCCTCGTGTGGACGCGCAGCAACAAGATCATCGTCGGCGGCTTCGACGGCTCCCTCGGCGAATTCGATGCGCTCACGCATAAAGGCTCCATGAAGCCGGGCACCGGCGCCGAGCTGCGCTGCTTCGCCCTCTCTCCTGACGGCACGCTGCTCGTGGGCGGCGACGAGAACGGCGTGGTCACGCTGTGGACGATCGACGGCCAGCGCATCCGTACCCTCGGCTCTCACACCGACGTCGTGCGCGACCTCGCGTTCACCCCCAATGGCAAATACGTCGTCTCGGGCGGAGGTGACCCGCACGTGCTCGTCTATCCGATTCCCGAGGGCGCGACGCTCGACCTGACAGGCAATGGCGACGGCATCAAGGACCTCGACGTCAGCCGCGACTCCACGATGGTGACGACCGCCGGCATCGACGGCACGGTTCGCGTGTGGACGATCGACGGCACGCCGTTGCAGACCTTCCGCGGCCACCGCAGCGCCGTCAAAGGCGTGGTGTTCACGCTAGACCGTCGCGTGGTCTCGGCGGCCGAAGACGATCGCGCGCGCATCTGGCGACTCGATCCTGACGCCGACCCACCCATGGGCGACGCCCTGCGCGCGTGGCTACACCAGCGCACGAACGCGAGCGTCGAGCAGGTCCGCGCACCTTCGAACTAGAGGCGCCCTTCGCCGGAACACGCGTGGCGCCGTGGTTGGCTCTCGTGCCGCCGGCCTTGGCCTTGATTCCGATCTGACGGGCGAATCGTCGAAGCGCCGTGGGCTACTTCGTGAGCGGCACGCCGTAGAGGTCGTGCATCACGGGCTCACCGAGGCCGATCTTGTCGATGTCGGGCTGGATCTTCGCCAGGTCGCCGACGATCGCGATCACGAGCTTGCCCGTCGGCACCACGGTCTTTGCCGCGGCCTTCACGTCCTTCGCGGTCACCTTGCGGATCTGCGCGGCGTAGGTCGCGTAGTAGTTGTCGGGCAGGCCGTGCAGCGCGAGATCGGCGAACGCGCCGGCCGTGGCCGCGTTAGTGCCGAACATCGCGGGCAGGGCGCGGATGATGTTCTGCTTTGCCTTCTCGAGCTCCTCGGCCGGAACGTCCTTGGTGTTGAGCTCGTCGACGAGCTTGAGGATCTCGCCGACGCCCTGCCCGGTCGCCGCCGTGACGATCGCGCCGGCGATCACGAACGGACCCCGGCTGACCCGATAGTCCTGATTCGCGCTCGTGGTGTACACGATGCCGAGCTGCTCGCGCAGGCGCTGCATGAGGCGGCTGGTGAAGCCGTCACCGAGCGTGGTGCGGAACACCTCGAACGCCGGGTAGCGCTTATCCTTGCGATCGAGCCCGACGAGGCCAATGCGCACGTCGGATTGCGCGGCGTCCTTGCGGTCGACGAGGAGCAGGCGCGCGCCGGGCTTCGCGGGGCCCGTGACTGGCGCGGGGAACTTCTTGGCGACGGGAGCCTTCCAGCTGCCGAGCTGCGCGTCGAGCTTGTCCTTGAGCGCCTTGGGATCGACATCACCCGCGACCACGATCGTGAGCGCCTTCGGGTTCCAGCGCTCCTGGTAGAACGCGCGCGCATCGGCGACGCCGAGCGTGCTGAACTCCTCGCGCGTGCCCGCGGTCGGATGTCCGTAGGGGGAGCCCGTGCCGTAGAGCGCGGCGTTGAGGATGTTGGCCGCGACCTCGCGCGGACGATCGCGGCGCAGCTCGAGCGCGGTGGCGCGGTCGCCCTTCACGCGTTCGGCTTCTTTGTCGTCGAACGCGGGCTGCGTGATGATCTTGCCGACGAGGTCGAGCGTCGGGTCGAGGGTCTTGGAGAGCGTGCTCGCCGAGAGGTACGCCGCATCGACGTCGACGGCGACGCCGATCGAAGCACCCAGGCGATCCGTCTCCTCGGCGATCGCGATCGCAGACAGGCCACCCGCACCCTCGTCGAGGAGGTCAGCGGTGTACGCCGCGAGGCCACCCTTGCCCGACGGATCCGCGGCCGCACCCGCGCCGCGCACGAGTACAGTGAGCGAGGCGATCGGCAGCGCGTGGTTCTCGATGACCAGCAGCGGAATGCCGTTCTTGAGCTTGTAGCGCTTGGCGACGGGCGGCTTGAATGCCGGCTCCTTGGTCGGCGCCGGGGGCTTGGACCAATCGGAGACGCCCGACGCGTCGAACACCGACTGCGGGATGCGCCGAGCCTGCGCGGTAGATGCCGCGGTGACGAGCAACGCGAACGAAAGGAGGTAGCGGCGCATTACTTCTTCTCCTGCGGCTTCTTGCCGGGGTTGATCGTCAGCGTCACGCGAGCGGATTGCTTGAGGTACTTCGCGGCGGCGGCCTGCACCTGCTGTGCGGTGACCGCGCGGCGGCGGGCGAGGTCCTTGGCGAAGTAGTCGGGGTCCTTGGCCTGGACGTCGTAGCTCGCGAGCTGGATCGCACGCTGGAGCGTGGGCTCGAGGCCGTTCAGGAAGCCAGCTTCTTGCGAGTTCTTGGCGCGCTCGAGCTCCGCATCGGTTGGGGGCGTCGCCGCGATCTTCGCGATCTCCTCGTTCAGCACGGCGGTAAGGCGCTTGGGATCGACGCCGGGCTTGGCCGTCGCGACGATCTGGAACATACCCGCGAGCTGCTCGCCCTGGAACGATGCACCGACGCCCTGCGCGATCTTCTCGTCGTAGACCATGCGCTTGTAGAGGCGGCTCGACTTGCCGTCGCCGAGGATCAACGCGAGCGCGTCCAGCGCCGGCTCTTCGGGCGTGAACGCGGCCGGGCCACGCCAGTTGAGGTAGACGCGCGGCACCTGCACGTCGTCGGTCGTAGTCAGCACGACTTCCTTGGTGATCGGCGCCGGCGTCTTGTACTGCGGACGCGCGGGCTCGGATGCCTTGGGGATGAACGTGAAGTACTTCTCGACGAGGCGCTTCACGTCCGCGAACTTCACATCACCCGCGATCACCATCGTCGCGTTGTTCGGCACGTAGTAGGTGCGGAAGAAGCTCGCGACGTCGGTGACGTTAGCGGCTTTGAGGTCAGCCGGGTAGCCGATCGTCGACCAGTGGTAGCCGTGATCCTTGGGCCACAGCGCCTCCTGGATGAGGAGCTCCGCCATACCGTACGGCTGGTTCTCGTAGCTCTGCCGGCGCTCGTTCTTCACGACGTCGCGCTGGAGGTCGACCTTGGGCGCATCCATGGTCTCGAGCATCCACCCGAGCCGGTCGGCCTCGAGCCAGAGCATGAGGGGGAGCGAGCTGGCGGGACCCGACTCGTAGTAGTTGGTGCGGTCGCCGTTCGTCGAGCCGTTGTTGTTGGCGCCGGCCGCCTCGAGGAGGCGATCGAACTGCGGATAGGGCGCGTTCTTGGAGCCCATGAACATCAGGTGCTCGAAGAGGTGCGCGAAGCCGGTGCGACCGAGCTTCTCGTCTCCGGACCCGACGTGGTACCAGACGTTGGTGGTGACGACGGGCACGGTGCGGTCCTCATGGATGATGAGGACAAGGCCGTTCGGGAGGGTGTCGACGACGACCGGGACGCGCAGCGGGGCGCCTTGGGCATCGCCG
>JANRKM010000023.1:0-2164 GCA_033763475.1 Kofleriaceae bacterium | reverse complement strand
CGTCGAGACGGACGCGCTGATCGGCTACTTCCTGAACACGGTGGTGTTGCGCGCGAACCTCGGGGGGAGCCCGAGCTTCGCGGCGCTACTCGATCAGGTCAGGGACGTGGCGCTGGGTGCGTACGCGCACCAGGACGCGCCCTTCGATCGAGTGGTCGAGGAGCTGCGGGTGCCGCGGACCACGGGCCGAAGCCCGCTGTTCCAGGTCATGTTCGTGCACCAGCGCGCAGGAGAGGATGCGGCCGCGACCTGGGGCCCATCGCTCGTGGAAGAACGCGTGGTGTTCGATACCAGCGTGACGGCGAAGTTCGAGCTGACGTTGACGGTGATCGAGCACACCGAACGGGTGACGTGCGCGCTCGAGGCAAATGCGGCGCTGTTCGATGCGGCGACGCTCGATCGGATGCTGGGACACTACGAGCGACTGCTTGAGGCGCTGGCGGTGGAGCCGGGGTGCGCGATCGACGCGGTGGGGCTGCTATCGGCGGGCGAGCAGGCGCAGTTGGCGCAATGGAATGCGACGGCGCGCGAGTTTCCGCGCGACGTGTGCCTGCACGAGCTGTTCGAACGTCAGGTCTCGCGGAATCCCGAGGCGATCGCCGTCGAGCTCGCGGGTGCGCAGCTCACGTACCGCGAGCTCGACGAGCGGGCGAATCAGCTCGCGCATCATCTCCGCGAGCGAGGCGTCGGGCCGGAACAACGCGTAGGGCTCTGCGTCGAACGCAGGCTCGACATGTTCGTCGCGGTCCTCGGCATTCTCAAGGCCGGAGGGGCGTACGTCCCGGTGGAGTCCACGTCGCCGCCGGAACGCATCGCGTGGACCTTCGCGGACGCTGCGGTGTCGGTCGCCGTCATCCACGGCGACCTCGCCGCGCGCGTCGCCGTTCCAAACGTGCGGCTCGTGGCGATCGACACCGACGCCGCAATCGCGCGTCAGCCGCGCACCCGGCCGGCGTCCGGCGTGCGGTCCGATCAACTCGCCTACGTGCTCTATACGTCGGGCTCGACGGGCAAGCCCAAGGGTGTCGAGATCGAGCACGGCATGGCGGTGAACGAGGTGCTGGGGATGGGTGAGCTGGAGGAAGTGACGCCGCGCGATCGGGTCTTACAGTTCGCGTCGCTCGCGTTCGACTTCAGCGTCGAGGAGATCTTCGTGACGCTGTCGCGCGGCGCGACGCTCGTGGCACGCGGCGTCGACGTTCCGACGGCGGAAGAGCTGTACGGCCCCCAGTTTGAGGGCGTGACGGTGATGAACATGGCGACGGCATACTGGCATGCGCTGGCGACGAGCACGCCACCGCCGTCGTCGTTGCGCCTCGTTGTGATCGGCGGCGAGCGGGCGATGCCGGAGCACATGCGCGCTTGGCTCGACCTCGCTCCGGGATGCGCCCTGCTCAATGGCTATGGCCCGACAGAGACGACCATCGCCGCGACGGCCTGGCGGTTGCGACGCGAGGAACTCGTCCCTGGTCGCGAGGTTCCGATCGGGCGGCCGCTGCCCAACTATACGGCGTACGTGCTCGACGCGCGCGGGCAGCTGGTGCCCGTCGGGGTGCGGGGCGAGCTGTGCATTGGCGGCGCGAGCGTCGCACGCGGCTACCTTGGTCGCCCGGACCTGACGGCGGAGAAGTTCGTCGCCAATCCGTTCGGCGAGGGGCGTCTCTACCGGACCGGTGACCAGGTGCGGTGGCTCGCGAACGGTTCGCTCGAATATCTGGGGCGTCTCGACCACCAGGTGAAGGTGCATGGCTTCCGGATCGAGCTGGGGGAGATCGAGTCGGTGCTCGCATCGGCTGCGTCGGTGCGCGAGGTGATCGTTCTGGTTCGCGAAGACGCACCCGGCGACAAGCGGTTAGTGGCCTACGTGGTGGGGCGCGACGGCGGACCCACGGTCGATGCGCTGCGCGCGCACGCGAGTTCTGCGTTGCCCGGGTACATGGTGCCGGCAGCGTTCGTGTTGCTCGAGGCGCTGCCGCTGACGCCGAACGGGAAGCTAGATCGAAAGGCGCTGCCGGCGCCGGAGGTGGCGTCGTCACAGCACGCGTACGTGGCGCCGCGGACCGAGGTTGAGGCGCTGCTGGCGCAGGTGTGGAGCGAGCTGCTCGGCGTCGAGCGCGTGGGCGTGTACGACAACTTCTTCGAGCTGGGCGGGCACTCGCTGCTG
>JANRKM010000022.1:0-27532 GCA_033763475.1 Kofleriaceae bacterium | reverse complement strand
TGGCCGGTTCCGTGGCCGTGATCGACACCGTGATCGTGGCCGCGCTCGGGAACGGGAACGATACCGTGGTCCTGATCGACACCGTCGACGATCAGGGATCGATGAGCTTCGTGAGCATTGCCACGATCCGCTCCAGCAACTCGATGCCACGCTCGAACAGATCGGCTTCGATCAACGGGTCGACCCTCATGACGTCGAGGTGGGCGGCTGATTCCATCGCCGAGCCTCTCGCAATTGTGTAGTGCTTCGCCTTGTCGGCTCGTAGCGCCCGCCGCAGGATGATCAGCGCCATCGCACTCTTCATACACGGGCGACGGGAACCGCTCGAACAGGTCGGTCTCGAGTGCGTGGCGGTAACAGCGCAGCGCGCTCTTCCACAACTGGACCTCGGCCGCCGCGTCGCCGGCCTCGATGAAGCACGCTTTCGCCGTGTTCCATTCGCCATTTCGCGCGGCGCGCTCGCCGTCGGCGAACAGAAAGCGTGCGTCGCGATTCATGCGCGTGGCCTGAGAATGCGGTCCACAAGGGGGACGCTACCTCAGCGTTCTGCCACGCGCGTGTGAGGATCTGGCGGCGAGACATGAAGGTGTAACCCCGAAGCGACACGCGTTACCCCCGTGTAACCACGGGGTGCGGGTTGGTGTAACAAGCTGGCCCCGCGTGCACTCGGCATCGGTGTTGCTGCATGAGGCACGCGGAGGAACCATGCGCACCCTATTGCTCCTGGCCGCAGCTGCGGTCGCCCTGCCCGAGCCCGCGTCCGCGGCGCCGTGCGCGGACCTGCCGAACCCCATCTATCTCCAGGTCGGCGACACACAGCTAAACTTGATGAAGCGGCTCGGCCGCGCGCTTCGCGACAACACGGACAAGCCGATCACGCTCGTGTTCGTCACCAGCGGCTCGTGCGTGAACATCCAGGCGATTTACAACCGCACGCCGATCCCGGCGGGCACGAACATGCAGTACATCCCGTCGTCTGCGGAGGACGGGGCCTGGACACCGTCCTCCCCCACCCTGATCTGCCAGGCACCTGACGGCGGCGTTGTGCCAGACATCGCGAACTCCGCCCTGTTCAACAGCGCGTGTGGTCCGACGCCGCCGCCCGCGACCGTCCAGCTGACCTCGGGCCCGGTGCAGGCCTACGTGATGGCGGTGCCCGAGCAAGCGACGGAGACCGCGATCACGTTCGAGGAGGCATACTTCGTTTTCGGGTTCGGTCAGGCCGGTCAGATCCTGCCCTGGGTCGACGAGACCCAGATGTTCATCCGAACGATGACCAAGAGCACGCT
Organism: Kofleriaceae bacterium; assembly: GCA_033763475.1. Taxonomy (GTDB): domain Bacteria; phylum Myxococcota_A; class Polyangia; order Haliangiales; family Haliangiaceae; genus JABFXX01. The sequence goes on along the minus strand of JANRKM010000022.1, from coordinate 26,243 downwards.
GCTCGCCTGGGCGGCGAACATCTCGGTCCCCGCAGAAAAGTGGAAGGGCGTCCGCCACGACGGCTCGCCGATGGTGGTGTCGTCGCTGACGAGCTCGTCGTCGCCGCAGAGCGCGATCGGCATCCTCGGCGCCGAGGTCTACGATGGTCTCCGCGATCAGCTGAACATCCTCGCCTTCCGCGCGAAGGGCCAGTACGCCGCGTATTACCCGGACTCCACGTCGACGTCGCGCGACAAGAAGAACGTGCGCGACGGCCACTACACGGTGTGGTCGCCGACGATCTGGATGGACACCATCGACGCCAGCAACAATCCCGTCAAGCCCGATGCGCGCTATGTGATCGACCTGATCGCGGGCCACACCGTCACGCCGAGCATCAACTTCGACATGCAGGCGATCGTCGCCGCCGTCGGGCTCGTGCCGGATTGCGCGATGGGCGTGAAGCGCTCGTTCGAAGGCGGGCCGCTGTCGCTCTATTCGCCCACCCAGAGCTGCGTGTGCAAGTACGAGAGTCTCGTCGATACGTCGAGCTGCGCGACCTGTTCCGAGAGCCAGGCGTGCGCGTCCGGTGTCTGCCGCAACGGCTTCTGCGAGGTGCAGTGATGAACACGCGAACGATTTTCCTGGCCGTGTCCTTGGTGTTCGTGGGCGCGTGCGGCGACGATGAGGGCTCGGCGCCCGAGGACGCCCCGCGCAGCGACGCGGGCGTCGATGCCGCTCCCACGATCGACGCCTCGTGCTTTACCAACCCGCAAACTCACGAAGAGATCATCAACGCGTGCACGACGGCGCAGAAGATCTTCAAGGACTCGAACCCACCGCTGCTCAATCCCGACGGATCGCTGCCTGCCTTGCCGCCCTGATCGCGATCGCGCCCGCCACCGCCGTGGCGGAGTCCACGGAGACGGTGCGCCCGGTCGTGACGCGCAGCGGGTGGCAGCTCGACTTCACGGGCTACGTGCAAGTCGATGCGATACCGTGGGATGAGGAGTCGATCGACGAGCTGGATCCGAGCACGGGCGAGCCGCTGTCCACGGAGAAGTTCCTGATCCGCCGCGGCCGCCTGCGCGCGGAAGCGCGACGCGACGGCCTGTTCGGCACCTTCGAGCTCGATGGCAACACCATCGACCGCCCGACCGCGCGCATCCTCGCGGCCCAGGTCGGCTATGCGTACCCCGCGAAGGATCCGGTGCTGTTCCTCGCGGCGGGCCTGTTCCGGGTGCCGTTCGGCATGGAGGTGCCGATGGCCGAGCGTGACAAGCCCTTCCTCGAGCCACCGGCGTTCGCGCGCGCGCTGTTTCCTGGTAACTACGACGGCGGCGTCACCGCGAGCGGCCGGCTCGGGCTCGTGCGGTGGGCGGTCGCATTGGTCAACGGCGCGATGGCGTTCGACGGGCAGTGGCACGGTGCGGATCCATCGTCGAGCTATGACGTGCTCGGCCGGCTCGGCGCGGTGATCGAGGGTCCGCGCAAGTTCCACGTCGAGGTCGGCGTGTCAGGACTCACCGGCAAGGGGTTGCACGCGGGCACGCCGCCGACAAAGGACGAGCTGCAGTGGATCGACGAGAACCAAGACGGCATCGTCCAGGAGCCCGAGCTGCAGGTGGTGGCCGGCGCGCCGGGATTGCCGTCCGAGAGCTTCGACCACGGGGCGATCGGCGCGGACGTCCAGCTGCACTGGTGTCTGTGCAAGCTCGGCACGGGCATGGCGTTCTTCGAGGCCGCGCTCGCCAGCAACCTCGATCGTGGCCTCATCTATTCGGACCCGATCGCGAGCGCGCGCGACCTGCGCCAGCTCGGGTTCGCGATGGGCCTCGTGCAGAACGTGACCCGCTACGGCACGATCGGCGTGCGCTATGACCGCTACGACGCCGACCGCGATGCGCTCGAGCGCGCGGGCGTCGACCTCGTCGGTGTCGATAAGGTGTTCTCGACGCTGTCGGTGATGGTGTCGGCGAACTGGAAGCAGGCCCGGCTCGTCGGACAGTTCGATCGCCAGCGCAACCCCTTCGGTCGTGCCGACGACGGCACACCGACGACGCGCGATGCAGATCGCGTGATGCTGCGCGCGCAGGTGGGGTTCTGATGCGCGCGGCGGTCGTCGCACTCGCCCTGCTCGGATGCACGGATCACGCGAGCCCCGAGCTCGGCCTCGACGCGCTGATGCAGGTCGAGGGCGCGCAGTTTCGTCCCGGTGCGTTCCCCGCGGATGCTGGAGGCCCGGGTGCGACGGCCGTGACCACGCGCCACAGCAGCATCGTCGTCGGTCGCTACAACGAGCCGCTGCGCGGCGTGCTCGCGCCCGGCGCACGTGGTGCGGTGATCGGCATCGAGGGTGTCGACGGGACGTGGATCGTGCAGGCCGGGTTCCCCGACTTCGATACGCCCGGGCAGCCGACGGCCAAGGCGGTGTTCGGCCTCGCCGACGACTTCCCACCCGGACCGTTCACCTTGGTGCTCGCCGCCAGCGACGCCGACGGGCGGTTCGGCGCGCCCGCGACCACGCAGCTCGTGGCTGACGAGCAGATGCCCCCCGAGGGCGAGCTCGTGATCGGCCTCGTGTGGGACGGCCCCGCCGACCTCGACATTCACGTCATCGACGCGCTCGGTGGTGAGGCGTGGTCCGACAAACCGACGACGATGCCGCCGCCGGTCCCCGGGGTGCCCGTCGATCCGCTCGCGTATCTGCAATTCGGCATCCTCGATCACGACGGCAACAAGGACTGCCGGCGCGACGGCCGGCCGAACGAGCACGTGATCTGGCAGATGCCGCCGCCCGCAGGCGAGTACGTCGTCCGCGTCGACGCACGCGCGATGTGCGGCGCGGCGAATGCGGCGTGGTACGTGGCGGCGTATCGCAACGGCGAGCTACTCGGTGCGGCGCGTGGCGTGGCAACGCAAGAGGACGTGCTGCAGCCGCACGGCGCGGGCGCCGGCGTCCTCGCCCTCCGGTTCTCGCTGTGAGGGGGGTGCCCGTCGTCGTGATCGCGCTGGCCTCGGTTGCCGAGGCGCAGGTCGCGACGGTACGCGGCAAGGTGATCGACCGCACGAGCAAAGCACCGGTGGCGGGTGCGTTGATCGCCGTAGGAAACGAGCTCGCGGCCAGCGACGACGACGGCGCGTTCACGATCGCACTGCCACCCGGGCGCTACACGCTCGAGGTCTCGGCGCCGTTCCTCGTCACCAAACGAGCGATGCTGCAGCTCTCGGGCGATCGCGTGTTGGTGCTCGAGGTCGACGCGGCCGACGAGGCGAAGGGCGAGCGCATCGAGATCGTCGACATCGCGCCCACCGCGCCCGGCGAGACGCGCGTCGACGCCAGGCTCGCTCGCACGGTGCCCGGCGGAGGTGACGCGGTCAAGGTCGTGCAGTCGCTGCCCGCGGTGGCGCGCCCCCCCACGGGCTCCTCGGAGATCGTGGTGTGGGGCGCCGCGCCGCGCGACACGCGCGTGTTCGTCGACGGCGTGCCCGTGCCGACGCTGTATCACCTCGGGGGCTACCGGGCGTCGGTAGGCAATGACCTCGTCGGCGACATCCGGCTCACGCCCGCGGCGTTCGGGCCGGACCGCGGCCGCGCGATCGGTGGCGTGATCGACATCGGGCTCGCGGATCCGGCGAGCGCGCCCACGTGGCGCGCACAGGCGGACTTCCTCGACGGTGCGATCGCGGCGAAGGCGGACGTCGGGCCCGTGACGGTCGCTGCGGCCGTGCGCACGAGCTGGCTCGATCGTGCGATCGGCGCCGTCTCGGATCCTCGCGAGCTCGCGCCCAACGCGCCGGTGCCGCGCTGGCTCGACGGGCAGATCGTCGCGCGCACCAAGCTCGCCAAGCGCGTGGTGCTGTCGGGCTGGGTGCTCACCAGCGTCGACAGCCTCGACCGCACCCTCGTCTCCGATGATCCAGCCACCGAGGTGCACGAGCAGGTCGACCAGCGGTGGGTGCGCGCGATGGTGTCGTTGCGCCGCGATCGCGATGATGGCTTCGACGGCGCGACGCTCTGGTTCGGCCGCGATCGCGCGAGCGATGCGTTCATGTTCGGCCTCACGCCAGCGAACAGTGCGCGCGCGCAGTGGGTCGGTGGTGCGCGTGGCGTGCAGCAACTGCGGCTCGCGGAGCAAGCCACGCTGACCGTCGGCGTCGATCTCGATGCCGAGCGTGCGCACCTCGAGCGGCTCGGCTCGCTGACCATCCCCGCCCGGGAGGGTGACCTGCGCATCTACGGTCAGCCGCCCGGTGATGACGTCTCCGCCGATGCCTGGACGTCGACCACCCTCGATGCTGCAGGGCATGCGGCACTCGATCTGCGCGTCGGACGAATCACGGCGACGCTGGCTGGTCGGCTCGACGCATGGATGCTCGACGCGAGCCGGCTGCTGCCCCGGGTCGGCATGGCGCCGGGCATCGGCACGCAGACCATTACCTACACCGCCGACCCACGAGGCAGCGTGCAAGTGCGGCTCACCGACGAGGCGATCGCACGCGTCGACGCCGGGCGCTATCACCAGGCGCGCGCGGCGAGCGATGCGAGTGCGGTGTTCGGCACGCCGCAGCTCGGCCTCGAGCACGCGTGGCACATCACTGCAGGCGGCCAGTGGCGACGCGCCCCGTTCGCGATCGAGGCCGCGGGCTACGCACGCTGGCTCGACGATCTCGTCGCGCGCGATCCCGCGGTCACGCCGCCGCTCGGCGCCACATTGACGCAGGCGGGCAGCGGGCGCGTGATCGGCGTGCAGATCACGGGGCGCGTCGTCGGCTGGCGCGGCCTGACGGGTTGGCTCAGCTACAACATTAGCGAGAGCACGCGCAGAGATAGCGATATGCAGACCGAGCGCCTGTTCGATCGCGATCAGACACACGGCCTCGTCGCGGTCGGGGGCTGGGAGCGCGGCCCATGGACGCTGGGTGGGCGCGTGCGCATGGCAACCGGTGAGCCGCGGACCGACGTGATCGGCAGCTTCTTCGACACGCAGTCGGGGCGGTACCAGCCGATCCGCGGCACGCACAACGGCGTGCGCCTGCCGGCGTATTTCGCCGCTGACGTGCGCGGCGAGCGCAGGCTCCGCCTCGGTGACGTGCGCACCGCCGTCTATCTCGAGGTGCAGAACCTCACCAACCGCGCCAACGCCGAGGAGATCATCTACAGCGCCGATTTCAGCGAGCGCGCGTACCTCACCTCGCTGCCGCTGCTCGCGATCGCAGGCCTGAGGATCGAACGATGAGACGCGCCCTCCTCTACGTCGCGCTGTTGTCTGCGTGCGATGATGAGCTCGATCAGCGCCTCGCGATCATCGACGCGCCGCGCGTGCTCGCCGTGATCTCGACGCCTGCCGAAGCGAAGCCCGGCGCGCAGATCAGCTACCAGGCCGTGCTCGCCTCGCCTGATGGCCCGCTCGCCACCGTGCCCGCATGGGCGTTCTGCACCGCACCGAAGCCACCGACCGAGGACAACGTCGCGTCGGTCGACTGCATCGCCGGCGAGGGGGTGATCGATCTCGGCACCGGCGCTCGCGCGACCGGCATGTTGCCCGCCGATGGCTGCTTGCGGTTTGGCCCCGACACACCGCCCGGCGGATTCCGGCCGCGCTCGCCCGACGAGACCGGTGGCTATTACCAACCCGTCCGCGTCGTCGCCGACGACCTCCTCGCGATCGGCCTCACGCGCATCACCTGCAAGCTGCCGACGGCGCCGACCGAGATCGCGCGCGCGTACGATCTCGCCTACGTCGCGAACACGAACCCGACGCTCGAGCCGCTCGTGCTGACCACCGTCCCCGCCGACACCGACGTTACCCTGACCGCGAGCTGGCCGGCGAGCGCGGTCGAGACCTATCTCCACTTCGATCCGGTCTCCCAGACGCTCGTCGATCGCCGCGAGGCCATGCGCGTCTCGTGGTTCGCCACCGGCGGCGCGCTCGACGTCGACGCCAGCCTCGTGGACGAGCAAGACGTCGCGACCAGCGCGTCGACGACGTGGCACACGCCGTCCCCGGGCACCGCGTGGCTCTGGCTGGTCCTACGCGACAGCCGCGGTGGTGTGGCCGCGCAGGCGCTCGCGATCACCGTGGAGTGACGTCGCGCTATGCTCGGTCGCGGTGGCCCCGTACCGCACGACCGAGCGCGAGGAGGCGGCGGAGGCGCCGCGTGACCAGGGCATCGTCGGTGACGTGATCGCGCAGTTCGCGGATCCGCTCGCCTTCTATCGCGAGCTGGTCCAGAACGCGATCGACGCCGGCTCGCCGGCGGTGCACGTGAGCCTCGCGTACGACGCAGGCCACGTCGTCGTGCGTGTCGCCGATCGCGGCGGCGGGATGACGCGCGACATCCTCGAGAACCAGCTGCTGGTCCTGTTCCGCTCGACCAAGGAAAAGGACCCGACGAAGATCGGCAAGTTCGGCATCGGATTCACGAGCGTGCTCGCAACGAACCCGGTGCTTGTCGTGGTGAGCACCGTGCGCGACGGCAAGCGCCTCGCGTTGCACCTACGGCCCGACCTCACCTACGAGCTGTTCGACGGCGGCAACGCGACGCAAGCCGGAACCGTCGTCGAGCTCGAGCTCCGCATCACCGCCGAGGAGGCGGCCGCGTACGCCCGGCGCAGCTACGAGGCGCTCGAGAAGTGGTGCCGCCACGCCGAGGTCCCGGTGCAGTTCGAGGCCAACGTGCCCGGACTCACTACGCCGCTCCTCGGGCGCATCGATCGCCCGTTCGCGCTCGACAACGCGTTGCTCGAGATCAGCGCGACCAGCCCAGACGACCAGCTCCGCGTCGTGGTTGGCATCGAGCGCGATCCCCGCTCGTACGTCGGCTTCTTCAACCGCGGGCTCACGCTCTACGAGACCTCCACCGGCCTCGTCGGGCCGCTGCTCTCCGCCAAGCTGAAGGGCGGCGGTCTAGGCCACACGCTGAGCCGCGACAACGTGCGCCGCGATCAGCACTACGACGCGGCGCTCGCGTTCGCCCGCGAGCTCGCGCGCACCGAGTTGCCACGGATCGCGAGCACCGAGCAACGCGCCGCCGCGGAGGCAGGCGATGCCCTTCGTTACGCCGAGCTGGCGCAGGCGCTCTTGGCCACGGGCCTCGAGACCTCGATCGACAAGTGGTGGGTGCCGCTCGCCGTCCCGACGGCCGGCCTTCGCGCGATGCGGGTCGGCGAGATGCCACGCCCACTGCGCAGCGTCGCGCAACCGACCAAGCTCGCCACCGCGTTCGCCGCCGCCAACGTCCCTGTGGCGCTGCTCCCGCCGGACCTCACTGCGCGCCTCGGCGCCGAGTCACTCGCTGAGGCGTTCGTCCGTGTCGAACCGATCGAGCCCACGCCGCATGACCTGACCCTCGTCGGCGAGTTGCAACAGATCCTCGAGGTCTGCAAGCGCGCCCCGACTCGCATCGAGCTCGCCGAGCTCGAGGGTGTACACGATACGAGCCTCGCCATCAGCGGCGGACGTCAGGCCGCGCGCCTCCTCGGCGACGGTGATTACGTGCTGGCCCGAGACGCCGCGAGTCAGTCACCGCTCGGCAAGTTCTCGCGCGGCACGCTCGTGCTCAACGTGCGCCACGCGCTGGTGGTGGCAGCACGCCGCTCTGCTGATCCGCGGGTCGCGGCCTCGCACCTCGCGCGCGTATTGCTGTGTGGCTACGGTCTACTCGACGCCAAGCGCTCGGAGCGGATCCTGGCGCGCGGCCTCGCGGCGCTCGGCATCGGAGGCGGCACGTGAGTCTGCGTGCACCACCGGGCATCCAGCTCTCGACGGGGCGCCTGCGTGTCGACGCTGCGCGCGCGATCGTGAAGCTACGTGAGTACCAGCTCGTGGATCGTATGGCCTGGGTACTCGAGGCGATCCGCGGTGCCGTGGCGCTCGGCGCGACCGACATCGAGCTCACCGGCGATGCAAACGACGTGTGGTTGCGGTGGACCGGCACACCCTTGCGGACGACCGACCTCGCAGGCCTGTTCGACGAGCTGGTGAGCCCCGAGCCCACCGCCGATCGCCACGGCGTGCGCTTGCTCGCCTCCGCGGTGAACAGCGCACTCGGCACCCAGCCCGCGTACGTGGAGCTAACCACGATCGACGACGCGTCGGCGGCGAGCATCGTCTACACGCCCGACGTGCTCGATGCGCCCGAGCACGACCTCGGAGACGCTCCGCTGCGGGAGCTTGCGGTCCAGACGATCACCAGGGCGCCCGCCGCCGCGCGCGGCATGGTCGTCCATCTGCGGCGCCGCACCACGCTCGACGTCGTACAGAACTTCCTCCGTGGCGAGCCGCCGGAGCTCGGCATTGCCCGCGCGGCCTGCCACACGATCTCCGTCCCGCTTCGCGTCGGCGCCCGCAGGTTCGATCCAGGCGATCTCGGCGACGACATCCTGCGCGTTCCGCTCGGCCATGACCTGCGCGGCTTCGTCGCCGTCGTCGACCCGGACATGCGCACCGCCGACTTCATGGGCGTCATCGTCGAGATCGCCGAGCGCGGCGTGGTGCTCGAGCGCTTCGAGGACGCGTTCGGCCTGATCTCACCTCTCGGGCCGATGCCGTTGCGCGTAGTGATCGACGCGCCCAAGCTGCCGACCAACGCTTCGCGCTCGGAGGTCCGCCGCAACCAGCATCCGATCAGCACGGGCCTCACGCGTGCGCGAGAGCTGTTCCCGGAGGTCGTCGCCGCGCTTGTCGATGAGGTCCGCAAGGAGACGCCCGATCCGCGCGCGCGCGCCGCGGCCATCGCACTGGTCGCCGCCTACACCGCCGGGGCGAGCTGGAAGACCATGGCGGACGCGCTCGCGGGCCCGATCGCCACGCTCGCCGATTGCCCACTGCTGTTCAACGCCGTCGGTGACCTGCACCCGATCCGCGGGCCCTGGAGGTGGAGCGCCGTCTATCACCACGGGAAAGAACCACTGGCCCGCGAGCTCGCGCCGTGGGTCGAGAACATCGTCTGGGTCCCGCCCGGCGACCCCGCGCGTCACCTCGTTCCGCCGCCGGTCCGCGAGATGATGCGCTCGCACCTGCGGTTCGCGCGTCGCGAGCTGCGTACGCGCCACCGGTTCCTTCGTCATGCGCAGCGCGAGGCGCGCATCGTCGACCCGCGCACCCCGCTCGTCCGCGCTCGCCTCGGCACCGGCATCGCGGACACCTGCGTGCCCGAGGCCGTGTTCGCAGGGCTCACGGGTGAGGTTTGCATCTTTCCAGAGAGCGGTGGCGTGCTGACCCTCCTGCTCGAGCAACGCGAGCTCGAGGAAACGGCGTACGACAGCCGCATCGGCTTCGCGGCGGTGATCGAGAATCCGCAGCTCCGCCCCGACGAGCGCTATCGCCGTGCGGTGCGCGACCACGAGCTCGCGCGCGTCGAACGCGCGATGCGTGGGCAGGTCCTGCGCGCGATCGAGGCGCTCGCCGCACACGGCCTCGGCCAGCCGCTGCCCGACGGTCTCGAGCTTCCGCGCCCCAATGACGTCATCTCGCATCTAATTCCGCTCGCGCTTGCCGGCATCGACCTTGCCCTCGAGCTCGGCGCGCTCATCCGTTCGCCGCTGTCCGACATCGCTCTGTGGCAAACCACCGATGGCCAGCGGCTCACGCTCGACGAGCTGCGCGGTCATCCGACGATCGGCGTCACGCCCGCGAAGCTCGAACGCAGCCTGACGCTCGGAATGCCCGTGGTCCACATCCCCGATCAGGACGCAGAGCGCCGGCTGATCCGCTTGTTCCCCGGCAAGACCGTGCACTACTCCCCGGCGCACCTCGCGCCCCGGCCGCCACTGGGCTACGCGGCGCTCGTCGGCCTGAACACGCACTACCTCGAGCTCGACGAGGACGGGCTACAAGGCGCGATCGCGGTAGCGTCGGGGTGGAGTCGCATCGTCGTCTTTCACTGCGGCACGCGGATCGCCGAGCGCTCGTTCACATCGACGCTCGTCACCTGCACGGTCATCGTCGAGGCGAGCCACGTGATTCCGAGCGCTGACTGGCAGATGCTTGCCGACGATCGCGGTGTGCTCGGCCGCGACTATCGAACCTGGGAGGTCGAGCTCGCCCGCGCGGCGGCGCGCGCGCTCGTAGATGAACGGCCACCCAGGCTCCACGGACCGCCCCACCTCCTCGTATCGAGTGCGCTCGCGGACGCGCTGTTCAAGGCGCTCACGCGCACCGATCCGCGCGCGCTCCTCGGCGACGAGCTCATCGCGAAGCTGCGCACGCAGCCGCTATTCCAGATCAATGGCGACACCCGCCTCCACAGCATCGACGAGCTCGCGCTCGCGTTCTCCGGTTCCATTCCCTATCTCCCCGTGGCCACCGATCCTCTACCTGACTTCGCGCCGCTCGTCGCATCGCACGACGTCGCCTTTGGCATCGCGGCCCTGCTCGGGTGCGCCGCGCGCGATGCTCGCCTGGAGATCGAGGCACGGCGTGCGCAGCTCGCCCGCGACCGACGGATCGCGGCGCATCGGGCGAAACCCGCCGAACCGCTACATGCCGCGAGCGGAAGCGTGGCGATCGAGGCCGAGACAGCGTTCGGACCGGCGCTCATCGCGCTGGGTCGCGAGCGTATGGAGCTGCGCATTCTCGTCGAAGGGCGGCACTTCGAGACGGTGGTGTTGGATGACCTGCCGCTGCATGCAGTGCTCGACCTGCAGATCGAACATGTCGATGGCAGCTTCGAGAAGGTCCCGACAACGCGCCACGCGGACCTCGCTTCCGCGATCCGGCCCCATGCGATGCCGCTGCTAATCGCTGCCGCCAAGGCGCGCCCGCACCTTGCTTCCGACCAGACCGTGCTCGAGCTGGTCGAGCAATGGACGCGAAGATTCAATGACCTGCCCGACACCGTGCGGGCAGAGCTCCGAGGACGTCTCGTGTTTCGCACGGTGCAGGGAGACCACGCAGCGATGGCCGAAGGCCCTCCGCGGATCGCCGCGTGGCATGGCACGTGGCTGGGCCCCGGCGACGGCGAGCCGTCCGACCCGCTCGATGCTCAGGTGCTTTACATCCCGAGTGACGCCCGCCTGCTGCAGGCGTTCGTGAAGACCATCGCGAACGAGCCGCTCTCCGACGTGACCCGCGAGATCGAGCGGCTCCAGTTGCGTCGGCAGATCGCGCGCAAGCTGGTTCCGCTGCCACGGGCGCAAACACCTGCCGAGGTCACGCGCACCTTGTCGTCCTTCGGCGAGGCCGCGCGTGCGCTCGGCGACGGAGAGATCGGCCTCGTCGATGGGCCGTCGTTTCTGCGCGTGCACGTCGGCGGTGAGCTGCGCGAGCTGGTCCCGATCGAGGTCACGCCCAACGTCCACGTCGCCCTCGACGCTGCGTTCCTCGCCGATCGCGCTCTCCCTTCGGCGACGATGAGCCCGATCGATCAGGTGCGAGGCCTCGTCGCGGGCGCGGCGGGCGGCGATCTTCTCGGCACGGTGCGAGCCCTCGCGCGCCAGCTCGCACACGTCGTGCTGCGCTCCGTGTCGAGCGACGAGATGTCACCCGGCCTGCGCAAGATGCTCCGGCGCGCCGTGCTCGCACGTGCAGTGAACCCCACGGCCAGCGCCAACGTGCCGCTGTTTCCGACGATCGATCGGGACTGGCTCTCGCTCGACGACGTGGAAGCGCAGATCGCCAGATTTGGCGAATTATGGGCCCTGTCCGACGTTCGCAGCGACGCGCGCCCGCTCGACGGAAATCGGCGCGTGTTGGTGCTCTCGCGTGACGAGCTTCGGTTCGCCACCACCAACAAGTGGCCGGTCATCGACGCCGAGCCGGAGCTCCGCCTCGATCAGCGCGCGCGTCACAACCTGGCGCGGCCACGCCCGGCGGTCCTGCAACTGTCGGACGACGCGCTCCTCGCGAAGGTGGAGCTCGTAGGTGACGGCGTACGCGCGCCGCGCGGTGTGGTCGGGATCCTGAAACCGGCGCATGCACTGCGCCGCGGGATCCATCCGCATCGCGAGCTCCACCCGTTCGACCTGGCCCCGGATCCCTGTGCCTGGCCGACGATCGCGCTCGTCGACGATGCGCGGCTCGTCCCCGATCGCACATGGGCGACCGCGGTGTATGGGCCGACGTGGGATGCGCTCGAAAACACGATCCGCGCAGCCAGCGAAGAGGCATGGCGTCGCTTCCTCGCGCCGCCGCCGAACGCACTCGTGTCGCTCGAGCTGACGCCCGCGCTCTTGTCGACGGTGCAGGCCGTCCTGCCGAGCACGCTCCAGGTCCGCGGCGTGATGTGGCTCCAGGCACCGTCAGCCGGCAACCGCGTGACCCAGCACCCGTGGGAGGACGAGCCGCTCGCTCTCGCCGATCTTGCTGGCATCGGTGCCCGGATCTACCCGTACTCGACGCGCGAGGTCGACCGGCGCATCCTCGACTCGCTAGTCGAGGAGCTGTACGCGCGCCTCGTTCGCCAGCTCGCCGACGCCGGTCCGCTCGACGACGATCTCGTTCAGGCGCACGTTGCCCAGGCGCTCGCGCACAACCGCTTGCAGCCAGCACACGTTCCGACGTTCGGGTTCTCGTGCTTCGCGTCGCCGATCTCGTCTGACGAGCTGTACACGCGCCTGCGCTCCGCCGAGCCCATCGGTCTCATCGACGACGGCAGCGAGACGTATCGCGTGCTTCACGCGCGGGCCGGAGCGAGGCGACCGACCGTACCGGCCCCGGCGCAGCGACCGCGCGCGCCACAGCCACAGCCGCCGCGGCCGCCGCCGCCTCCGCTACAGCCACCGGCGCCCGCGCGTCACCCGTTCGCCGATCTGGCCGACGCCCTCCACCACCGGGCGCAAGCCCTCGGCGTGACCATGCCGGACTGGCGCTTCCTGGACGATCGCGGCGAGCCCCTCGTGCGCTATCGCGCCTCGACGCTCGAGCTTGCCACGGACAACGCGCAGCTCATCGCGATCGCGGCGGCCTACACCGCACGCAGCCCGTGGGCGACCGATGCGATCGACCTCCTGGTCGCGCACGTGATTACCGTGCTCAACGTGGAGCGCGCGGAAGTCACCGATGGAACGGAGGCCGCCGCGCTGGCGCGTCTACTCGATCAGCGACGGTGATCGCGAACGTTGCCGCCCGCAGGACCCGCTGCGGGCGCCGGGTCCCAGCGACCGTCCACCCAGACGTAGTAGTTGCCCTGGAGCTCCCAGCGGCCATCGACCCAGATGGAGTTGGCGCGCGTGCGCTCCCAGTGGCCGGGGGTCCAGTCCCAGCGACCATTGTTCCAGTTCCAGCGGCCACGTACGAACACGAAGCCATTGCGCGCGGGGGACGACTCGACGCGGAGCGGCGGGGGCGCCGACGTCGGGTACATGCCACCGCTGACGGTGACGGTCGCGCCACCGCGCGGACCGCCACCACTGACGACCACGCCACCCGAGGCATTGCTCACATCGACCGGCGGCGCGCCACCGCCACCACCAGAGACGACGACCGTGGCGCCGCCGTGACCGTGATGACGCGGGCCACTGTCACTGACGACGACGCCACCCGACGCGTTGCTCACGTCGACCGCGCCACCACCATTGACGGCCGGCGGCGGACCGCTCGAGACGGTCCACGTACCCTCGATCCAGTGCCACGAGTTTCCACGGCGCTCCCAGCGCCCCTCGGTCCACGCGTAGCCCGAACGCTCGCGCTCCCAGTGGCCACCGACCCAGGCCCATTGGCCGTTCTGCCAGTCCCAGCGACCGCGCACCCAGATGAACCCGGGACGCGCGACGGATTGGGTCTCGATCTGGGGAGCCGGGGGCTCCTGATAGACGACCGAGGCGCCGCCGGACACGCCGACGTAGCCGGTGCCCGAACCACGAACCACGCAGCCAGGGGCGGCGGCGATCGCCAGCCCGAGCGCGATGAACAAATGACGCGAACGAATCATGGAAGTCTCCTTTGGCACTTTGACGGCCAGGTGCCCGAATCCCTTCAAGGCCCCGAGTATTGCGAGCCGGGATACCCCTGTCAAACCGGCCCGCTCTAACGAACGCTCGTCATCGCGAGCACTTACACTGATGCAGGGCATGCGCGATCGGTTAGTGGCTCGTATCACGCAGCTAGAGACGCCGGGCCCGGGATGGGGTCTTATCCCGGCGATGCGTCGTGCCCTCGTGCTCGCGGTGGTTCTTGGATGTGGCGACAAGCCCGCGCCCGTCGAGCCAGATGCGACGCACACGCCGGATGCGCCCGACATCGATTCGCGGGTATTGCCGGTGTTCCGCCACCCGGTGACGACGCCCGACGCGGAGCTCGCGGTCCAGGCCCTGGAGGTGCTCGAGCGCTGCAACGGCTGTCACGGTGTCACCAAGCAGAAGCTTCGCTACTGGCGCGCGCTCAGCGACACCGCGCTCAGCGCGTGCTTCACCGATCTGTCGGTGTCCTCCGCGCAGTCCGCCCTCGGCATGCTCGACTGCATGCGCGCGATGCCGGGCACGTCGACGTCCGACTTCTCGACCAAGAAGCTCGGCGTGTTCGCGACCGCAGCGCGGCTGCCGTGGTTCGATTACACGTTCTGGATGGCATACGGCGATGCGAGCCCCGCGGAGCTCGCCAGCTTCCAGGATCACGTTGCGATGCCCAAGGAAGGGATTCCGGCGCTCACGCAAGCCGAGTTCGATCTCGTCGCGGAGTGGTTCGTGCGCGGGTTGCCGCGCCTCGACCAGACCCTCGTCACGGATCCGCCGCCGAGCACGTGCGAGAACGGCATCTCGTCGGAGGTCGCGACGCACGTCGCCGCGATGGCGACGCAGGGATGGAGCGTGGTGAATCGCACCAACCAGATGGCGATGTTCGGCTGTGGCACCGCCACCGATCCACGCGACTGCTTGCAGGAGCTTCAGCTCGCCTCGTCGCGCCCGTTCGGTGTCGGCTGGGACGTGCCCGACATGGGCCATCTGCGCGTGTTGCGCGAAGCGACCTACGCGACCGCGTACTGGACCCGCAGCTCGCCCGACGGTCGCTTCGTCGGGCACGGCGTCGCCAACGTGCAGGGCTCGTACGTCGTCGATCTCCAGCGCGATGCCGTCATCCCGATCGCGGCCGACTACGATCCCGCGTTCTTCCCCGACAACTCCGGCTTCGTGTTCCAGGGCGGGACGCGCAACACGTGCCCGATCAGCGTGCTGACGTCGAATCCTGCGAGCGTGTCGATGAACGAGCCGGGCTGCCGTCAGATTTCGCGGATCGGCCTCTATCAGCACCTCGGCCAGATGCTCGGCGGCGGCGACTACTTCGCGCTCGACAATCAGTTCGAATCCGACGACGGCGGCAAACAACCGACGCTCAAGGATCCGGACGCGCCGTTTGGCTCGATGGCGTACTCGTCGTTCACGCCGCTCATCTTCGACGGCACGACCTATCAGTCGAAGCAATCGATCACGATCCAGACGCCGTTCGAGGGCGACACCGTGCTGTCGCATTCATCGCGCCTCACGCTCGCACGCGTGTCTGGCCCCGATGACCGGCAGCTCGGCTACGTACTGCGCAAGGTGATCGCGACTCCGCAGGGCACGAACTATGCGATCACCGCGCCGGAGATCGCGCGGTACTGCATCTCCGGTGGAAAACCTGGATTCTCCTTCGACGAGCGCTACGTCGCGTTCCATCACTACATCACGGGCGCGGATGCCGTGGACCTCGGGTTCACGGGCGCCAGCGACCCTGCCTTCGCGCCCTACCTGTCGCAGGGTGCCGCGAACATCTATCTGCTCGAGCTCGCGACGGGCACGGTGCACCGCATCACGAACATGCAACCCGGACAGTATGCGCTGTTCCCGCACTTCCGCAGCGATGGCTGGCTCTACGCCCAGGTTCGGGACGCCGTCGCGGAGCACGAGTACACCGTCGCCAGCGACGCAGCGCTCGTCCTTCCCTAGCCAGGTCTGGTACCCTAGACGCGGGCGGCTCGGGTTGTGCTTCCTTCTGGTTCCGGATCGGTAGCGCAGCCACTCTCCGCCCACCCTTTCGCGTCAATGGAACGGATCCGCACGCTCCTGCTCGCGCGTTCCCACGTGGTGGTGATGGACGCTGACCTCGCGGCCGCCGCCGCGACGCGGCCCCACCGCGACGATGATGTCGAGAAGTTCGAAGACGAGCTCGTACAGCTCGGGTTCGTGATGAGCCTCGACCTCGCGCTCACGATCCGCCGCTTGCCGCATCAGGCGATCCAGGAGCTGCGGCGCTGGATCACGAGCACGCTGGTCTCGACGGCCGGTGGAGCGCGTCCCCAGGTCCCGTTGATCGGCGCGTTCCCCTCGGCGACGCCCGACAACACGGCGAGTCTGTATGCGCGCCGGATCCTCCCCTGGCTGTATACGCGCAGTGAGCAACCGTGCCCTTGGTGTAGTCAGGTCAAGGAGGTCGGTGCGCTCGATCCGTGCGGGCACCTCGTCTGCCGCGCGTGCTGGGCGGGTGGCAATTTCTCCGGTTGTGCCGTCTGCCATCGCCGCGTCGCGCTAGGTGATCCATTCGTCAAGCCGCCGCGCTCGAATGAACGCGTCGCGGGCCACGACGGCGGGCTGCGCCTGCTCCGGCTCGGCTTCGATCTTCCGGCCATGGCGCGCGCGCGGTTCGAGCGCCTGATCTCGCGCACCACGCCGCTGACCGCCGAGCAGCGCGCCGAGGTGGAGCTGGTGATCGATGAAGTAGGGCCCAAGGCCGCGGCGTGGTTGCCCAAGCGCGTGCCCCTCGACGAGACGCGCGCCCTCGCGGTGGCGCGGCTGTGGATGGTGTCACCCGATCGACGCGCGATCCTGCAAGCGACGACGGCGCACGTCTCGACCGCGACCGAGGTCCTGCGTGTGGCCGTCGCGCTGATGAGCGGCGCGGGAGATCTCGCGCATGTGGGCAAGCTCGGGCCGCTCGCGCGCGCGCTGCGGCGCACGGTGCTCGAAGCGCTCGACCGTTTGCCGGCAGAAGCGCTCGTCGAGGAGGTGATGCGACGCCCGGCGCTGTGGAAGCGGATCGGCGAGCACTTGCATCCGTTCGAGCACGCGAAGCGCTTGCCAACCGCTGCCTTCGCGTTCGCGGCCGTGCGAGGTACCGCGATCTCGGCGGTGCCCTTCGGACCCACAATTCACGCGCTCGCGGCTCGGCTCGAATGCGTGCGGATCGAGGACGATCGCCTGCGCGTGAGGTCGTGGGCAGCCGGGATCGAAGCTGCCCTGCGTGCGGGCGATGCGCGCAGCGCCGCCGAGCAACTCGCGCAGCGACCGAGCGAGCTCTTGCGACGTGCTGATCATGTGTTGCGCCTCGCGCAGCCAGAGGCCATCGCCTCGGTGGTGCAAGCGATCCAGGCGGCGGTTCCGCGAGGTGCACCCGGCGTCCTGATGACGCTCGCGCAGCACCTCGCCGCTCGCACCGAACCTCATGCGCGGCGCCCCTGGGGCGTCACCGATCATCGCCCCGTACTGCCCGCCGAGGTCGTCGCGCCGATCATCGGCAGCATTCACGCGGAACTGCTCGCGCGCGCGGAGCGATGCCGACACTTCGCGCGTGCCGTGATCGATCGTGCGCTCGACGAGCGAACGCGCCTGTGGACGCTCGCATGTGTGCATGCGGTTGCGCGCACCAATTCGATCTACGTGCGCGAACGAGACGGACTGATCTCCATGTATCGTCGGCGGGAGGGTGAATCCCTCACCCAGCGGTTCGCGCGCGTACACGCGGGGAAGACCGATGACGGCACACTGGCGATCTTGCCTGCCGCCAACGCCCCCACCTGGCTGGCTGTCGCAGCCCTGGACCTCGAGCTACCACGCGGCAGCGAGTCCTACCTACCCGACAGGCAGGGGCATCTCGTGGCTCAGCTGATTTCGGCAAGATAACGAATCGTGGGGCCTGCTTTCGTTAGCGTCACCTTATATAAGGTGCGCCATCTATGGCCGTTGCACCGATTAATGAAAATGTTCGTGCAGCAGCTACGGCGGTGCGTCCGTTGCGGGTGTTGGTGGTGGATGATGATCCGCTGCAGCTGCGTGCTCTTCAGCGTGCCGCGCGAACTCAGCGCAATATCGAGCTGACGTCGTTCGACAATCCCATCGACGCACTCCTCGCGATCGGCTCGCTCAAACCTGATCTCGTCGTTCTCGATCTCTACATGCCAGGCCTCGATGGCCTCGAGGTGTGTCGCCGCATCAAGACCAATGACGAGACCGGCGATATCGACGTCGTGATCGCGAGTGCCGCGATGAACGACGAGCTGCAGCGCCAGGCCAGCGACGCCGGCGCGCGCCTCTCGCTGCCCAAGCCCGTGCGCGTCGAGAGCTTGCTAGCGCTGCGCTCACCGCCGCGGCCGCCGATCGCAGAGATCGTGGCGCAGATCTCGGCGCCCGATCCGCAGCGTCGGTTCACGCGTGGAGCCAACGTCCTCGTCGGCATGCTCGAGGGCGCCGGTGTCGACGTCGTGTTCGGGCTGCCCGGCGGTGCCATCTCGCCGGTGCACGACGCGCTCCTCGACAGCCACATTCGCGTCGTCACCACGCGCCACGAAGCAGGCGCGATGTTCGCCGCCGCCGCCTACGCACGCGCGACGGGCAAGCTCGGCGTCGTCGCCGTCACCTCCGGTCCCGGCGCGCTCAACTCGATGACCGGGCTCGCCACCGCGCTGTGCGACGACGTGCCGCTCCTTCTCTTGATCGGCGAAGTCCCGCGCGCCGCGCACGGCAAAGGCGTCCTCCAGGACGGTTCCGCGCACGGGCTCCAGATCGTCGAGATGTCGCGCCACGTCAGCAAGCTCGCGCTCGAGATTCCGCGCCCGAGTGCGCTGCCCCACCTCGTGCGGCGCGCCCTCGCCACGGCGCAGTCCGGCCGCAAGGGCCCCGTCGTCCTCACGCTTCCCCTCGACGTCACCACCGCGGACGTCACCATGCCGAAGGTCGCCGGCTCCGTCACCGTCGGCGCGTTGCTCGAACCCGAGAGCATCGACGAGATCGTGCAGCTCGCGCTGACCGCACGCCATCCGCTGATCCTCGCGGGCAACGGCACGCGCGGTGATGGTGCGCCGGATCGCCTGCGCGCGGTCGTCGAACGCCTGCAGTGCCCCGTCGCCACCACGCCGAAGGGCAAGGGCGTGTTCCCGGAGTCGCATGCGCTCTCGCTCGGCGTGCTCGGCCTCGGCGGCCATCCGTCGGCGCGTGCCTACCTCGAACAGGGCTGCGACGTCGTGATCGCCATCGGCACCAGCCTCGGTGACCTCTCCACCGACGGCTTCTCGCCCCTGCTCCAGGCCGCGACCCTCGTCCACGTCGACATCGACGCGCGCCAGGTCGGCAAGAGCTACACCCCCACGCATGCCGTCGTCGCCTCCGCGCGCGAGTTCCTCGGCAACTTCGCCGAGCGCCTCGATCTCCATCCGCGTCGCGTGCACCGGTTTGACGCGGGGGTGCAGAGGCTGAACACGCCCTCGTCCTCCAAGCCCACGCGCATCGCCTCCTCGGACGCGATCCTCGGCATCCAGGCCCTCCTGCCCGCGGACACCATCTACACCGTCGACTCGGGCGAGCACTTCCTGTTCGCGACGCACTACCTCGAGATCGATCATCCCGACTCGTTCCTCGTGATGACCGGCCTCGGCTCGATGGGCCAGTCGATCGGCGGTGCGATCGGCGCGAAGCTCGCCCACCCGCAACGCACGGTGGCGGCGATCTGCGGCGACGGTTGCTTTGCGATGAACGCCTTCGAGATCGCGACCGCCGTCGCCGAGAGGCTCCCGGTTCGTGTGTTCGTCTTCAACGACGAGCGCCTCGGCATGGTCGAGCATGGCCATCGCAGCGTGTACGGCCGCGCGCCGCTCTATCGGACCAATCCGCTCGACGTCTGCCTCGTCGCACGCGGGCTCGGCGCCACCACGCTCCGCGTCGAGACGGTCGAGCAACTCGCGTCGGCGCGCGCGCTCCTCACGACCACGCCGGGCCCCGTCGTCATCGACGTCGCGATCGATGGCGACATCCACCTCCCGAAGCGCGACCGTGTGGCGGCGATGAACGAGCGGCCGTCGACAGCCAGCGCCTTCGGCGCTACGAAGATTGTCAATTGATGGATCTCGCGAATCCCGATTCCTACGCTGCGGGCATTCCGTATGCCGAGCTCGCGCGACTGCGCCGCGAGGCCCCGGTGGCATGGCAGCCCGAGGTGCGCGGCCGCGGCTTCTGGGCGGTCACGCGCTACCACGACATCCTCACGGTCCTGAAGACACCGGCCGTGTTCTCCTCGTGGCGAGGCGGAGCGCTGCTCGAAGATCCGCCGCCAGAGTTCCTCGCCAAGCTGCGAGAGAACATGCTCAACAGGGACCCGCCCGATCACACGAAGCTGCGCAAGCTCGTCAACCACGTCTTCAGCCCCAAGCGCATCGGGCTGCTCGAGGCCAAGGTGAAGAGTCACGCACGCGAGCTCGTCGAGAGCGTCATCGGGCGCGACCGCTGTGACTTTGCGACCGAGGTCGCGGGCCAGCTGCCGCTGTTCGTGATCTGCGAGATTCTCGGCGTCCCCGAGAGCGATCGGCAACGGCTCTATGCGCTCACGGCACGCATGTTCGGCAGCACGATCGCCGATCGGGAGGCAGCGCTGCGCGATGGAATGGACGCGGCGGCCGAGGTGCGCGCGTACGCCGCGGAGCTGGAGCGCGCCCGTCGCACCGCCCCCACGGATGATCTGGCGAGTGATCTACTGAGCGCCGAGATCGATGGGCGTCGGCTCACCGAGGGTGAGTTTCAGGCGTTCTTCATGTTGCTGTTCAACGCCGGCAGCGACACCACGCGCTCGCTGCTGTGCTTCGGGCTCCAACTGCTCCTCCAACATCCTGCGGACCTCGCACGCCTGCGCGCCGACCCCACCCTCCTGCCTGGCGCGATCGAGGAGATGCTGCGCTTCGAGCCAGCGGTGATCCAGTTCCGCAGGACCGCGACGCGAGACACCGAGCTCGCAGGGACACGCATCGCTGAAGGCGACAAGGTCGTGGTGTTCTTTCCTTCGGCGAATCGCGACGAGCATGTGTTCACCGACCCCGATCGCTTCGACATCGCGCGCGCGCCGAACCCGCATCTGGCCTTCGGTCATGGCACCCACTTCTGCCTCGGTGCCCCGCTGGCTCGGATGGAGTCCGTTTATCTGTTTCGGTCGCTGCTCGAGTGCTGGAGGGAGATCGAGCCTGCCGGCGCCCTCGTGACATCACGTTCGAACTTCATCCGCAGCGTTCATCATCAGCCTCTCCGCATCCGCACGTTCTGACTCGCTCCGGAGCACTACATGCCAATCGCACCCCCGACTACAAGTGATGCCCCCATCTGGTCTGCATGGATGTCGGCGTTCCATGCCCCGACGCTCGCGATCGCGGATGAGCTTGGCTTCTTTCGCGCGCTCGATGTGGCGCCGGCGAGTGCGGCCGAGCTCGCGGCACGCCTGGGGATCGAGCTGCGTGCGACGGAGGCGATGGCCGGCGTGATGTCAACGCTCGGCTTCGTCGTGCTCGCCGACGGTCGTTTCGTGCTCACCGATGTCGCGCGCACATACCTGCTGCCCTCCAGCATCTACTACTGGGGTGGCATGTTGCGCCGGATTCGCGAGAACCCACTCGACTGTCGCAAGCTGATCGATTCCCTACGGCGCAATAGCGCGAGCAAAGATGCCTCGCTCTCCGTGATGTGGTCGCGCCCGCAGCCCCCGCCTGAGCAGCTCGCAGCGTTTACCCACGCGATGCACGCGCACTCGTTCGCGCTCGCGATGCGTGCAATGCCCGCCTTCGCGTTCGACGGGGTGCACCGCCTTCTCGACGTCGGCGGCGGCTCGGGAAGTTACGCGATCGCCGCGCTCTCCCAGACTCCGCAGCTCCGGGCAAGCCTCCTCGATCTCCCGCCCGTATGCGATGTGGCGCTCGGCTATGCCGAGCAACATGGCGTGCGCGCGCGCCTCGAGCTCGTAGGGGCCGACATGTTCCAGACCGCCTTCCCTACCGGGCACGACAGGATCCTGTTCAGCGACATCTTCCACGACTGGGATGATGACGACTGCAAGCTCCTATCACGGCGTGCCTTCGAGGCGTTGCCGCCTGGTGGCAAGCTGTGGCTACACGAGATGCTTCTCGACGACACGAAGGCGGGGCCGGCGACCGCGGCGGCCTATTCGATGATCATGGTGTTCGTCACCGCGGGTAAGCAGCGTACCGCTCGCGAGCTCGTCGAGATCGCGATGAGTGCTGGGTTCACCGCGCCGCGGATCACGATGACCGCGGGTGAATACGCGCTCATCGAGGTTTCCCGGCCGTGACGACACAGCGAGTCGGCATCCTCGGTGTCGCCCTCTACCTCCCACCGGAGGTGCGGCACAACGACTTCTGGTCGCCGGAAGTCGTCGATGCCTGGATGCGCGAACGTCCCGCGCCCCTGCCGGCGAGCACGTTCGCAGGGCTCGGACCGGGCGCCCAGCGCGTCATGGAGGCGCTCAAGCTCCAGGCGCGGGACCCGTTCCAAGGCGCCGTCGAGCGGCGCGTACTGCCTGCATCGATGTCGGTGTTCGACATGGAGGAGCCTGCTGCGCGACAGGCGATCGAGCGCGCGGGCATCGCACGAGAGGCGATCGATCTCGTCCTGACCAACACCATCGTTCCGAGCGTTCAGCTCAGCAATCCAGCGTGTACGTTGCACGAACGGCTCGGGCTTTCGCGCGCCTGCCTCTCGATGCACACCGACGTCGCGACGCATGCGTTCATGATGCAGCTCACCCTCGCCGAGGCGATGATCCGCGCGGGCCGAGCGCGCTACGCCCTACTCGTCCAGTCGTGCGCGTGCTCGCGCCTGGTCGCGCCGAGCGACGTGATCAGTCCGTATTTCGGCGATGGCGCGACGGCGGTGGTCGTCGGACCGGTCGCGTCGAGTCGGGGGATCGAGGCCGTGTCGAGCTTCACGGATGGACGCTTCCCGCAGACCCTCGTCGCGGGCGTCCCCGGTGGTAACTGGTACGACGACGGACGCACGACGCTCTACATCGCCGATCCGGCAGCGACCCAGCGCGTGTTCCTCGAGACGGCCGATGCGTGCAAGGAGAGCGTCGACGCCGTGCTCGCAGAGAGTGGCAGGCGCGCCGACGAGATCACCTATCTCTGCATCCATCAAGGCGCGGCCTGGCTGCGCCGTGTGGTCCAAGACTACCTGGGGATGTCGGGCGCTCGCTCGATCGAGACGTTTCAGGAGACGGGGTATCTGTTCGCTGCCACGATGCCCGCCAACTTGGCCGTCGCGGAAGCTCGCGGCGAACTGCGCGAAGGAGACGTCGTCCTGCTCGTCGGCGGCGGGCCCGGCATGACGTACGGCGCGACGCTGCTCACCTGGGGAACGTAGTGTGAACGAGGTCTCCACGAAAGTGTTCGAGATCCTCTTGCCCCGGCTGCGCAAGAAGGGCGTCTCCGTAGCCGAGATCGTCCGCGGTACGACCGTCACCCCGGCGCACCTGCAAGACCGGAAGAACCGCGTCGATTGGGCTGACTACGTCACGATCATGCGGAACGTCCGCCGCTCGTTCTCCGACGACGAGCTGATCGCACTTGGCCGCACGTACATGCGCGCCCCGGGCCTACGCTTCGCATTCGTCGTAGCGCGCCTGCTGCTGTCGCCGATGGATCTCTATCGCTGGTTCAGCAAGCCCAAGCAGGGCGTCGGGAACCAGATGTTCACGTGCATCAAGGCGAACCATCGCGAGGTGTCGCCCTCCGAGATCGAGCTCGAGCTGGTGGTGCCCGAAGAGTTCGAGGTCTGCTGGGAGTTCTATCTCATCAGCATCGGCAACTTCGAAGAGATCCCACGCCTGTTCGGGCTCCGCCGCGCCAGCGTCGAGCTGCAGGCGATCGCGCGCGGTGGGCGGTTCCGGATCGTGATCCCGCAGCGCGACACGCTCCGGGCGCGCGCCTGGCGATTCATGTCCCGACCATTCGTCGGGCGCGCAGCGGCGAAGGAGCTGCAGGCAGCACACGAGGCGCTCGTCGATCGCTTCGCCGAGCTCGAGAGCGCGCAGATGAAGCTCGACCGTCAGGCGACGCAGCTGCGCACCGCCCACACGGTGAACGAGCTGGTGCAGCGCGATATCGAGGTCGAGAAGATGCTGCACACGATCGCGACCGCGCTCGTCGATGAGGCAGGCTTCGACTGGGCGGAGATCCGGCTCGGCGAAGCCGAGGCTACGCCCCCACGGATGGCGAGTCATGGCTCGGAGGTGCACGAGCCTCCGCTGCTGCGCACGCTCGAGGCGCGCGGTGGCGAGCGCGTCGGCGACCTCGCAGCAGCGCCGAAGC
Organism: Kofleriaceae bacterium; assembly: GCA_033763475.1. GTDB lineage: Bacteria > Myxococcota_A > Polyangia > Haliangiales > Haliangiaceae > JABFXX01. The sequence continues at coordinate 1,996 of JANRKM010000022.1, read as the reverse complement.
CAGGGGCGGATCGGGCCGAGCGCGAGGCGCTGCTCGATTTCATCACGCCCGCGCTCGGCATCGCGCTGCAGAACGCGCTGTTCAGGATGAGCCTCGAGCAGCTGGTGGATCGACGGACGGCCGAGCTGCGCACCGCGCGCGATCAGCTGACGGGAACGGTGCAGAAGCTCGAGGAGGCGCGCGGCGCGCGCGAGCGGTTCTTCGCCAACGTGTCGCACGAGTTCCGGACGCCGCTCACGATCATCTTGCTCGCGATTGGTGACGTCGCGCGGCGCGCAGGCGCGGCGTTGGACCCGCGCGCCCAGGTGAGCCTCGAGTCGGTGAACCAGTCGGCGCGCAAGCTGCTGCGGCTGGTCGACGAACTGCTTCTGCTCGCAGCGGGCCAGGAAGAGAAGCTCGAGATCCGGCCGGAACCAACAGATCTGAGCTCGCTGATCGAGGGTGTGGTGGAGGCGTGGAAGCCCACGGCGGATGCGGCAGGGCTTGAGCTGACGAGCGAGGTCGCGGCGGGCGTCGCGGCGAAGGTGGATGCGGTGGCGCTCGAGCGCGTGACGACAAACTTGCTGTCGAACGCGGTCAAGTACACGCCGCGCGGCGGTCGTGTGCTCGTGCAGCTGGCCGACGAGCAGGACGCATTGCGGCTGTCCGTGCTCGATACCGGCGTCGGCATCAGCGAGGATCTCGCCGGGCGCTTGTTCGGCCGGTTCGAGCGTGGCGCAAACGTTCATCGCACCACCGCCGGCACGGGCATCGGGTTGTCGCTCGTGAAGCAGCTGGTCGAGGCACACGAAGGTATGGTCCGTGCGATATCGCGCGAGAGTGGAGGCACCGAGATGCGCGTGCTCCTGCCGGCCTCGCGACGCATCGAGGTCGGTCTGGCGAGCGCCCCCATGCTGCAACTCAGCGACCACGTCGAGCTAGCGCCCGTCACCACGGCGCCGCCACGCTCCGTGCCGGATGGCATCGCCCAGGGCACGGTGCTGATCGCCGAGGACGACGTCGTGCTCGCCGACATGATCGCGGAGGTTCTGGCCGACGAGTACACGGTGCGCGTCGCCAACGACGGCGAGGCCGCGCTCGCGCTCGCCATTAAAGATCCTCCGCACATGTTGATCACGGATATCGACATGCCAAAACTCGATGGCATCGAGCTCGCGCGCCGGTTCCGCGAGGCGACGAAGGACAAGCTGGCGCCGATCGTGATCCTGTCGGCGCTGCACTCGCTTGGAACGCGCGTGTCGGGGCTCGATGCCGGCGCGGTCGACTACGTCACGAAGCCCTTCGATCCGACCGAGCTCAAGGCCCGCGTGCGCGCGCAGTTCCGCATGCGCGACCTCGCAGTGCGCCTGCATCGCGCGGAGCAGCTATCCACGCTCGGCATCCTGACCTCCGGCCTCGCGCACGAGCTGCGCAACCCGGCCAACGGCGTGGTCAACGCGATCGGCCCACTCCGCGAGATGCTCCCCAAGGAGATGGTCGACAGCGGTGGAGTTGGCACCCTGCTCGAGGTCATCGAGGAGTGCGCGCGCCAGCTGGACACGCTCTCGCGTCAGCTTCTCGGCTTCAGAGATCCTGGGACACGGCTCGATACGAGGCCGATCGAGGCGAGCAAGCTGGTCGCGAGTGCGCTATCCATCTGCGTCGTTGCGCTGAACGGCGTGGACGTGCGGGTGAAGATTCCAACGGACGTGACGGTGGTTGTCGCCCCCCCGATGATGTTGCAGGTGCTGACCAACTTGATCGAGAACGCGGCTCAGGCGGCCGGCAAGGGCGGCTGGGTTTCGATCGACGTCCATGTAAGCGACAACACGACGTCGTTCGAGATCGGGGACAGCGGCCCTGGGGTTCCCCCCGAGATGCGGCGATCCATCTTCGAACCCTTCTTCACCACCAAGCCCCCGGGCGTGGGGACCGGCCTCGGGCTGCCGCTTGCCCGCGACATCGTCGCGCGACACCGCGGATCACTCGAGCTCCGCGAGCGCGGCGGACGGCATGT
>JANRKM010000021.1:0-2383 GCA_033763475.1 Kofleriaceae bacterium | reverse complement strand
TCTGGGACGGCGTCACGTGGCAGCCCGGTGCGAGCGCGGGACCCGGGGCACGCGGCGGCCACGCTCTGAGCTTCGATCCACGCCTCCAGCGCGTCCTGCTCACGGCGGGTCTCGACGCGCAGCTGGCCCTCGCGTCGGACCTCTGGGCGTGGGACGGCACCAGCTGGAGCAATCTGTCCTCGATGGGGCCGATGCTCGGCCGCTGGTTCGCGCCGCTGGTGCCACACGCCCGCGGCTCGCTCCTGTTCGGAGGGAAGCTGACTGGCGGTGCGTCGCTCGGTGATGCGTGGGAGTGGAACGGCGCCCAGTGGGCACAGGTGGTCGTTCCCGATGCCCCTGTTGGGCGCGGTGCTCATGTCGCGTTTCCGTCGCGCGACGGCGCCGCCACGATCATCTTCGGTGGCGCGAGGTTCGACGGTCCGGACCTCCAGGAAACTTGGGAGCTACGCTGGACGAGCGAGTCGCCCGTCGAGCAATGCGCGCTCTCCGTCGACAACGATCTCGACGGGCTCGTCGGGTGCGACGATCCCGACTGCGGAGCGTGGTGCGCGCCGCTATGTCCGCTGGGTACCATCTGCGACCCGGCGGCTCCACGCTGCGGCGACCTCACCTGCAACGCCGCGCTCGAGAGCTGCCGCAGCTGTGCCACGGACTGCACGTGCACCGCGATGTGCGGCGACACATTCTGCGATGCCGGTGAGACGGCCGCGAGCTGTCCCGGCGACTGCACGCCGTGAGGCTTGCCCTGCGGCGCGCGCTCGCGCCTCGCTCGGTTGGCCCAGGGCATCGCGATGATCACGTCCGCGTCTCCGCACCGGGAGGCTCGTGAATCCGGACCTCCGCTACAGCGAAGAGGATGTCCCCTTCTTCCAAACCATCGGCGATCGGCTTGCCGCCGCGCTCGAGAATGCGCGCTTGCTCGAGGTCGCAGAAACAGCCATCGCTGCACGCAACGACGTTCTGCGCGTCGTTGCACACGACCTACGAACCCCACTGGCGACGGCATCGCTCGCCGCAGAAATGCTGTTTCGCCCCCAGGATGAACGTCGCCGAAATACGGTGCACATCTCCGAGCGCATCCTGCGCGCGCTCGGTCGCGCGAACGACATGATCGAAGACCTCATCGAGGTCACGCGCTTGGAGAGCGGCGGGCTCGCGATCCTTCCCGCCGCGCGGGATATCGCAAAGATCACATCCGAGGCCGTCGAGATGCATGCGGCTGCAGCCAACGCAGCACGGATCGAGCTCACGCGTCATCTAGAGCAGGAGCTTCCTCTCGCGTGGGTCGACGAGGCACGGGTGCTCCAGGTGCTCGGCAACCTCATCGGCAACGCGCTCAATTTCACGGGGGCGGGGGGGCACATCGACGTTCGCGTGTCGCGCAAGGGGGGAGAGCTGGAGGTTTGCGTCGCAGATACCGGGCAAGGCATCGCGCCCGAGCATCTCGGCCATGTCTTCGATCGATTCTGGCAGGCCCAGAAGAACGACCGGCGTGGCGCTGGACTCGGACTCGCGATCGCGAAGGGCATCGTCGAAGCGCATCACGGACGGATCTGGATCGAAAGCGAGCTCGGGCGAGGAACACGGATCTACTTCACGCTGCCGATCGCCCCCGCGGCTCCTCGTGGACAGCTCGACGAGCGTACGCAACCACATGCCTGATCCGGCGCCCGGTCGCCGTGCGGACGCGATCGAGACCTTGGGGCGCGCTCAGCGACACCGCTCTCGCGCTGCTCGATGCGCCATGCTGACTACGTGAGCCGCGCTCGGTTGCACATTTGTCGTGTTCGGGGGGCGCGCGTCACGCGCTTCGCGCAACTACACGCAATCCGCGCATGGTCCACGCCTTGCTGAGCACGGTCACATGACGAAACTGCTGCTCTCCTTTCTTGGGCTCGCTCTCCTCGCTGACTTTGCGGTCGCACAGCCCGCCGCACAGCCGGCTGCGGCCCCGAATTCGTTAACCCTCGCGCTCACCATCAACCACGGCACCGATGCGCGGACCTACAACATGCTGCTCGCACCGGATCGGTGTGGCGAGGTGACTTCCGTCGAGAAAGACCGCACCGACGCGATCTGGGTGTGTGCGGAGCCGGCGCAGAACGGGATCCTGCTACGCACGAAATGGAGGCTGCGCGCCGGCACCACCCAGTACGACACCAAGTGGGATGCGGTCGTCGCACGGAACGCGACCGTCGACGTCGGGCACGTCGGGGGCGTGCGCCTCACGCTCGCGATGAAGTGACGCGTCGAGGTGCACGTGGACGACCGCGGCGCTAACTGCCCCCACGTGTGCCCTCGAAAGGTCCGCATACGGTGTGGGTGGTGCCTCGCGGGGGATGGAGGACGTCGCCGGTGGACCTTCGAAGTCGCGCGCGAGCCT
>JANRKM010000020.1:0-41792 GCA_033763475.1 Kofleriaceae bacterium | reverse complement strand
GCGTCACTTCACCGACAGCTTCGCCACCATGCGGCTCGCGATTGCGCGCGCCATCGCGCGCTGGCTCCCACGTTGCCCAGCTTGCCACGCGCCACGTCACCTGCGGAGCCGCGGCCCGCTAACATGACGCAGTAGTGTTAGACGAGCGCCGCGATCGCCTTCTCGACGGTCGGCGGGACCGCCGTGAAGCGCAGCCGGCAGGTGGGCCCGGCGACGAGCACCTTGGCGTAGAGGTCGCCCTCGACGAGCGCGCCATCGGGGCCGACGATCCGGAGCTTCAAGTTCGCGAACGGCTCGAGGACTTCGCCGGTGACCAGCTCACCACCGAGAGCCGAGATCGAGCGTAGCGTGCCGACGATCTCGTCGCCCTCCTCGTTCTTGCCTTTCATCACGCGGAACCGCACCTCGACGGGCGTCGGAAGCTCGACGAGCGCGAGGTCCACTTCTTCGATCGCGAGGTTGTACTCGCCGCCGATGGCCTTGACCTCGTACGCCGGAATCGGCTCGGGGAAGCCCTTGGCGACGATCATCTGCTTCTCGCCGACCTGCACGTCGGGGCCCGCGAGCTCGAGCGTGGAGCCCGAGATCAACACCTGGCCACCGACGGTGTTCGACTCGATGCGCGCGGTCAGGTTCACGTGGCTGCCCACGACGCCGTACTTGATGTGCTTCTGCGAGCCGATGTTGCCGACGATGACCTCACCGGTGTTGAGCGCGATGCCCATCTCGAGCTTGGGCAGGCCGAGCTTGGCGTTGTGCGCGTTGATGTCCTTCATCGCCCGCTGCATCGCGATCGCGCACGCGACGGCGCGGCGCGCATCGTCCTTGCCCTCGATCGGCGCGCCGAAGATGACGAGGATGGCGTCGCCGATGAACTCGTCGATGGTGCCGTTGTGCTCGACGATGATGTCGGCCATCGCGCCGAGGTAATGATTGAGGACGGCGAGCACCTCGGCGGGCTTCATGCGCTCGGCCATCGAGGTGAAGCCGCGCAGGTCGGACATCATGATCGTGAGGCGCCGCGTCTCGCCGCCGAGCTGCAGCTTGGACGGGTCGCGCAACATCTGGTCGACAACGGTCGGCGCGAGGTACTTGGAGAACGTGCTGCGGATGAACTTCTTGCCGCGCTCCTCGACGACGTATTTCACCGCGACGGTCGCGATGAAGATCGTGAGCAGCTCGCCGAACAGGAACACCGAGCTGAGGTCGACGTTCGAATAGCCGAAGGCGACGATGACATCGAGCGTGGCGAGCAGTCCCATGATGCCGAGCGAGCACACCATCGCGGGGAGCGCGGACAGCCGGACCATGAGCAGCGCGAACCCGAACGCGCCCACCGTCATCAGCGCGAGCAGGAGCGGCGTCCCGAACAGCGAGGCCTCGCGGCGCAGCGGGTCACCGGTGAGGATGTTGTCGAGGATCGAGGCGAGGCCCTCGGTCCCCGGGATGTTGCTGCCGAACGGGAAGTGCCGCAGATCGCGCGCGCCCATCGCGGTGACGCCGACGAGCACGTAGGCGTCCTGGAACACGTCCTTGCGCGCGCGCGGCTCGATGATGCCGTCGTGCTGGACCGGAAGGATGTCCTGGTCACCGAGCAGGTCGATGACGCCGACGTACGGGAAGTGATAGCCACCGCCGCGGAAGTTGATCGACATCGTCCCCGTGGGCCCCACGGGCAGCGCGCGGCCACTCTTGGCGAACGCGAGCTTGGCCACGTGGCCGTCACCGTCGAGCGCGAGCGCGAGCTCCTCGCCGAGGCCGACCCGCGCCATCTCGAGCGGCAGCGAAGGATGCGGCTTGCCGCCCACGAAGATCGCGAGCTGCGCGCGTCGCACGACGTCGTCGGGATCTTCGGCCGCGGTGATGAGGAAGCCGGCGTGTTGCGCAGCGGCGTCGTAGCCCGGCAGGTTGCCGACGATCGCCGGCGTGGAGACGAGCGGCGTGGTCGCGGGATCGAAGCCGGGCGCCGAGAACGTGGTGAACCCGAACTTCGGGAAGCTCTCGGTCAGCGGCGCGGCCGGGTCGGGGGTCACGCACGCCGCACCATCGTAGGCTGGCCGACACACGCGATCACTCATCCAGCCGAGCACCAGCCGCTCCTTGCCGAGATCGATGATCCGCTGGAGCATGAGGTCGGTCTCGAACTCGGGCACCGCGTCGCCGAGGTTGTTCGCCTTCATCAGCTCGACGAGCTCATCGGGCACGCGCTGGTCCGGCTCGGGGAAAACGATATCGAGGCCCACCACCTTCGCGCCGGCCTCGTGGAGGGCATGCACGATGTAGGCGATCGCGTCGCGGTGCCACGGCCAGCGCGAGAGCTCGCTGACCGCGCGGTCGTCGATCTCGACGATCACGATCTTGTTCTGCACGCGATCGACGCCGCGCATGCGGAACTTGAGGTCGGTGTAGAAGCCCTCCATCCGGCGCAGCGTCGGGTAGACCTTGGTGCGCAGGAAGTCGTTCTCCAGCCTGCCGTCATCGCCGCAGTCGGCGACCAGAAAGGCGAGCGTCCAGAGCACGACGAGCGGCAGCTGCGCGAGCAGGACGCGGCGACGGCGCTCCACTACTTCACCCAGATCTCGACGCGACGGTTCCGCAGCTCGACGATGCGGCGGCTCTTGAGCTTGATCGCCGGCTCCTTCGAGCCCATCGACTTGATCGTGATGCGGTCGGCCGGCACCCCGAGCGCGACGAGGCGGCCCGCGATCAACTGCGCGCGCTCGCGGCCAATGCGGATGTTGGTGCTCTCCCGGCCCGTCTGATCGGTGTGCCCGATGACCTCGATCGTGTAGGTCGCTTTCGCCTGCACCTCGGCGACGAGGTTGTGCAGCGGGCCGTCGATGTCGCGCACCGGCGCGCTGCGCGCCGTGAAGTAGAGAATGATGCGCGCCCCCGGCGCCTGCGCCGCCATCGACGCCGCGAACCGCGCCGACACCTCGGTGGGCTCGGCGGGCAGCGAGCGGGCGCGCCCGTCGAGGCCGATCTCCGCCGACGCGTACGCCTTGTCGAGCAGGGTCTTGGTCGTTCCATCATCGACCTCGACCGCGCCCACGTGACCGTTCTCGTCGGCCAGCACGACCACGTGCTCGACGGAGCGCGGACAACCGTGGCGGATCGGCTGCGCCGAAGGCAGGCCCGCGCGCTCGGGGCACGCGTCGTCCGCATCGGCGATCGCATCGTCGTCACGGTCCGGCACCGGCAGCGCCTTGGTGATCGCCGCAGTCGCGCGGACCGTGGTGGCCGCGGGCGAGATGGGCGCCTGTAGCACGCCCGCGCTCGTGACTTCGGAGGTCGCGTACGCGGCATCGAGCACGACCTTGCGCGTGCCGTCGTCGACCTCGACGCCACCGACGTGGCCATCGGCATCGGGCAGCACGACGACCTTCTCGACCGTGACCGGGCAACCGTGGCGCAGCGGGTCGTGCGACGCCGGCCCCGCGCGCTCGGGGCACGCATCGGTCTCGGCAGGGATGCCGTCCTGATCGGCGTCGGCGATCGGCAGCGTGTTCGCGATCGCAGCGATCGAGCGTTCGATCGACCGCGGCGACGTCGCGGGCACCGCCGTGACGACACCATCCGCCGCGACCTCGACGGCCGCGTACGGGCGGTCGATCAGCGTCTTGGTCTTGCCGTCGTCGACCTCCACGCCACCAACATGACCATCGTGATCCGGCAGCACGACGACGCGCTCGGCCGAGGCAGGACAGCCACGGCGGATCGGATCGACCGACGCCAAGCCCGCACGCTCGGGGCACGCATCGTCGTGATCGAGGACGCCATCACCGTCGGCGTCGGGCGGCGGCAGCGCTTGCGCGACCGCGGCCACCGTCTTGTCGACCGCGCGCGCGGGCGCAGGTGGCACCGCCTGCACCTTGCCGGCGACGCTGACCTCGGCCGAGCCGTAGGCAGTGTCGACCATCACCTTGGTCGTGCCGTCGTCGACCTCGACGCCACCGACGTGCCCGTCGGCATCGGGGAGCACGACCACCTTCTCGGCGGCGGGCGGGCAGCCATGGCGGATCGGATCCGCCGACGCCTTGCCCGCGCGCTCGGGGCAGCCATCGCTCGCGTCGGCGATGCCATCGCCATCTCGATCCGACGCCGGCAAGACGCGCGCGAGCTCGGCAGCGCGCGGCGGCAGCGCCTTCGGCGAGCTCTGGACGGGCTTCGCACGCGGCGCTTGCTTGCTGATCTCCGTCGAAGCGTACGGCTTGTCGAGCAGCGTCATCTGCTTGCCGTCATGGACCTCGACACCGCCGATGTGGCCGTCCTCGTCGGGCAGAACGATCACGCGCTCGAAGCTCGAGCTGCGCGATGCCGTCGGTGCGTAGGTCAGCGAGAACAGCACGCGCGCGTCCGGCGGACCATCACCGGCGATCGCGCCGCCCACGCCGAGGCCGAGCTGGAGATCCCCGTACGCGTAGCGCGCGGAGCCGATCGCCTCGACCGTCGCGCGCTTCTGCGCGGAGGGCAGATCGGCGACACCGATCGACACGATCGCCTCGGGTCCGAGGCTGAGCTTGTTGTCGAGCGCGAGGTAGCCGGCGCCCACGGACAGCTGCACCTCGCTGCCGACCGTGTTGCCGCCGGGCGGGACATTTTCGGAGAGCCGCGCCATCGTGCGCGCGAGGAACGACGCGTTCACCGCCCATCGCACCTGCTCGCGCAGGATGCCACCCGCGACGAGCCGGCCCATCCCGCGCACGCCGTCATCGCCCGCGAAATCGTCCTCGCTGCCGATCGGCACCCACAGGTAGCCAGCGGCACTCAGCGAGAAAACCCCGTCGGGCTGGCCGTACAACCGCACGCGCACGCCGAGCCGTGGATCGCCCGCAGTCGTGCCGCTCGGACCGATGCCCGCGAATGCCGTGCCGGTCTGCCGCAGGATCATCGGCACGCTCGCGGATACGCCCACGCGATCGAACACGGAGCCCGTGAGGACCAGGTAGCCCATCATGCTGTGCGCGATCGGCGACGGCGTGTCGATCGGCATGCCGTTCGGATCGCGTCCCCGCGCTGCGAGGAGATCGTGCGCGTAGCCGAGCGTCAGCCCACCGGCGAACAACCGTGTCGACGAGTACCAGGGGGACTCGACGATGAAGAACGGATCACCGGCGGGCGTCGGCTCGAAGCGATCGAGCTGATAGCCCACGGATTGCGCGCGCGCCGGAGCCGTGGTCAGAAGACCACCGCACACGGAGGCCGCGATGGCCCAGCTTCGTGCAGCGCCCAACGACAGCTCTTATTCGTCGACCGAGACGACGAAGGTGGTGCCGCGCACACCGAGCACGGTGCGCGGGGTCTTGATCTGCACCGAACCGGGCTGCTGCCGCGTGAGCTCGCCGGAGCGCACCATCATGGTGCCCTTCTTGAGCTTGGCGAGCATGTTGCCCTTCAGGTTCTTGGGGTCGAAGAAGTAGGTGTCGATCGCCACATGGCTGTTGGGCCCGATCGAGAACGACGTGTTGTCGGTGAACGTGATCCCGAGGCTGCCGTCCGCGCCCGTCTCGTAGACGTCCTTCTGGTTGAGGACGTCGCCGACCTTGACCTGGGTCTTCGCGCTGCCGCGGATCACCAGGACCTTGCCCGTGACGATCTTGGCCTTGCCGATCGCGGCCGTGTCGGCGAACGCCGCAGGCGCCGAAGCGACCACCGACGCGACGACGAGCGTCAGGAAGAACCCCTGCTGCAAGGTCTGGCGCATAGTCGAACCACACTAACACGCGCGTGATCCGACCGCGCAGCTACAACCCCACTGCTGCCCCATGGGGTCGCGGTCGAGCCATGAGCTGAGTTAGACTGGGACGGTGCGACCTCGGCTTGTCGGTTGGATGCCGATCGCTCTGACGTTACTTGCTCTGACGTGCAGCCTGTTCGCCTGCGCGCAGCCCACGTTGATCGAATGCGCCCCTGGTCAGATGCCGTGTGACGACGGCTGCGTGGATCTCGCAACCGACGACGAGAACTGCGGCATGTGTGGGCGCGCGTGCACGGGGAGCTCCTGTCTCGCGGGCCAGTGTGCCGGCACCGGGGCGTGCGCGATCAATAACGGCGGCTGCGACGGAAATGCGGCGTGCATGGAGCTCGGCGGCCAGGTGATGTGCCTGTGCAACCCGGGCTTCACCGGCGACGGCGTCAACTGCATGGCCTGCACGATGTGCTCCTCCACACAGTTCATCGCGACTCCGTGCACGCCGTTCGCGGACACCACGTGTGCGACGTGCGCGCCGCCCTGCGAGTCGGGGATGTTCGAGGCGCAGGCGTGTGGCCCTGGCGATCGGGTCTGCGCGCTGTGCTCGCAGTGCACCATCGGCCAGTACGAGGTCGCGCCGTGCGGCCCGACGCAGGACACCCAGTGCGGTCAGTGCGATTTCGGCTGCAATACGTGCCAGGGACCGGCCGCGTGCCTCGAGTGCCAGAACGGCTTCATCAACCAGGGCGGCATCTGCATGCCGATCGCTGCAGCGATCTGCTCGAACGGCATCATCGAGCCCGGCGAGATGTGCGACGACACCAATGGCTTCAACGGCGACGGCTGCTCGAGCTCGTGTCAGGTCGAGGCGAACCACTACTGTTTCGCAGAGCCGAGCATCTGCAACCCGGGCAACTGCGTCGGCGATCCCGCGACGTCGCTGCCCCTCGGGCCTGCGTTCGCCCTCGATGGTGACGGGACCACGTCCGCGGGTGGGCTCGCGTTCACCGAGCGGTCGTCGATCTACACCACCGCCGACGTCAACTATCCCGTGCTCGTCGAGATGGACGTCGTCTACAGCAGCCCCGACACCACGATCGTCGGCACGCGTGGCACGGGTCGGCTCGACATGAACAACTCCGACCAGCAGGCCGTGTCGGTGCGTGCGCGGCTGTTCTCGTCGGTCGAGATCGTGACCAGCGCCGGCGATGTCGAGACGTCTGCGCCGACGCCCTTCACCCCCACGCTCGGCGTGCCGTACCGCGTCCGCTGGTTCGACGACGGCTACATGGTCAGCGTCGAGTGGGTCAACCTGACGAACCCGGCCGAGGGCTTCGCGATGCAGCTTCCGACCCAGTACCACGGCGCCGGCGATCGAGCCTTCGTCGGCGGCGGCGCGCAAGCTGGACTCACCGTCTCGAACCTCCGCGTGTGCGATGCGCCCGCGCTCCCCATCACCGCCGACCTCGCCGCACACTTCTCCGCCATCCCGTCGTGGACCGCGGTCGACGACGGCCTCGGCAATGTCATCCAGTGGCGCGACACGAGCGGCCACAACCGCAACGTCAACGAAGCAGGCCCGCTGCCGTTCTATGCCCCTGGCGCGCTGGCTGGCGCCAAGCCGGGCCTCGACTTCGGCGGCGGCAAGCATCTCGCCACCTTGCCCTTCCCGCTCACCACCGACGTCACCGTGTTCGCCGTGGTCAAGCATCGCAACCCCGATCAGTGGGGCGCGCTCGCGCATCACGGCAACCGCGACACCGACTGGTCGCTGGAGCAGAGCGGCGCCGGCGACAGCAACGTGTGGCACTGGCAGACCAACAACGACAACGTGAACATGGAGCTGACGCTCTCGCCCAACAGCGACTACATCCTGGTCGGCCGCTTCGAGGGCACGGCGCGCTACTTCTCGGCGATCCCGCTCGGTGGTTCACCGACGTCGGTCTCGATCGTCGATGCTAGCCACACGATCACCACGGGCAACAAGCCGCTGCATCTCGGCACGTCCGACGCTGGCGAGGGATCGAACACCGTGATCGGCGATCTGATCTACTACGCACGTGCCCTCTCCGACCCCGAGCGGGATGCGATGATCGAATACCTGCGCGCGACCTGGAACCCGTGAGGAGCCCATGAGCAAGGACGAGATGACGACCGAGATCGAATTCGACGGACCGTCGCTCATCGCCGAGAACTCGGAGGCGATCGAGACGCTGCCGTGGTTTCAAGGGGCCGTGGAGATGTGGGAGCAAGCCACGACGACGCCGCCACCAGTCCCCGCGGCGAAAGCGCGCCCGCCCCGCGCCGACGCCCGCCTACGCGACGAGGGTGAGATCGCGCGAGGCGGCATGGGCTCGATCCGGAAGCTCTACGACTCCGAGCTACGCCGGCACATCGCCATGAAGGTGATGGACGCGGGGCTCGAGAGCGATCCGGACTCTGCGCAGCGGTTCCTCGCCGAGGCGCGGATCACGGGCTGGCTCGATCACACGCACATCGTCCCGGTCCATGACCTCGTCATCGACGATCGCGGCGTCGCCAGCTACACGATGAAGCTCGTCGACGGGCAAACGCTGACCGAGGTGATCGCGGCGCAGAAGACGCAACGCGACCTCGAGCGGATCCTGCAGTGCCTGATCAAGGTGTGCGACGCGCTCTCGTTCGCGCACAGCCGCGGGATCATCCACCGCGACCTCAAGCCCGATAACGTGATGGTCGGCAGTTACGGCCAGGTCTACGTCATGGATTGGGGCTGCGCGCAGGTCATCGGCGATCGCTCGATCGTCGGGGGTAAGCTCGAGCCCGACGGCATCGTGATCGGCACCGTCGCCTACATGGCCCCCGAGCAAGCCCGAGGCGAGATCAGCAAGATCGACGCGCGGACCGACGTGTTCGCGCTCGGCGGCATTCTCTACAAGGCGCTCACCGGCTCCTCGCCCTACCCTGGCCCGGTGGCGCAGGCATTGCCCCTCGCACAGCGCGGCGAGATCCGCTCGCCCGACGAGAGCACCGGCGTCGGCGTGAAGCCCCCGCCGAGTCTGTCGCAGATCGCGATGAAGGCGATGGCCAAAAACCCGGCGGACCGCCACCAGACCGCCGAGCAGTTCGCCGAGGAGCTGCGTGCGTTCATGCGCGGCGGCAACTGGTTCCCGCTCCAGAAGTTCGCGCGCGGTTCAGTGATCGTGCGCGAGGGGGAGCGCGCGGATGCCGCCTACATCATCACGAGCGGTCGCTGCGAAGTCCGCAAGGTCGACCCGAACGACCGCACGCGCACCGTCACGCTGCGCACCCTGCAGGCCGGCGACGTGTTCGGCGAGACCGCGATCTTCGCCGACGCTCCGCGCTCGGCCTCCGTGGTCGCGCTCGACGACGTCAGCGCGGTCATCGTCGAGCGCACGGCTCTCGACAACCTCGTGCGCAGCTCGTGGCTCGGCCTGTTCGTGAAGGCGCTCGCCGACCGCTTCCTCGACGTCGACGCGCAGCTCGCGAAGCTACGCTAGCCCGGGCTGCATCATCGTGATCGAGTGATCGACCATGCTCGAGTCCTGATCGAGCTGGATCGGGTCCGCGGGCACTGACTCGTCGACGAAGAACGACAGGTGCACGGCCAAGAGCTGGCGCGCCCCCTTGGCTTGCTTTGGCGAGACACGGATGAGGACGTCGGTCAGGCGATTCGGAATGACGGTGATCGCGACCGTGGACGAGGTCGAGAAGATCCGCCACAGGCCGAGGCCGGCACCACCGTTCGACTCGTCGAGGGCGACCTCGGACGAGTTACAGCGGCGCAGCACTTCGACCAAACGCTCGCGGCGCAGTGAGCCAAACGTGTCGCGGAGGCGGATAAAGGCGTTGCCGCCCTCCATTCCGTAGCTGATCTCGCAGGCGCGATCGAGCGGCAGGGTCACGTCCTCGGTGCGCGACACCGGGGCCTTGAAGTACCCGGCCTCCGTCGGAGCGTTGTAGAGCGCGTTCATCACGAGCTCCTCGGCGAGATCGTGCAGCACAGCGATCGTGCGCCCGGAGACGCCCTGCTTGGTGAAGTACCCCTGCATGCGCTGGAAGCGCTGCTCGCGGTGGCTGGCCTGGGCGAGGACCGCGACGCGACCGACGCTGGCCGCGCTGAGAAGATCGTGATCGAGACCGCCCGCCAGGCGCTCGAGCAGGCTATCGAGCTGCGCCTTGCCCTGCGGCGAGGTCAGCAGCGGCACGGAAATGACGTTCGAGAGCGCCGGGTACTCGTCGAGCACCTTCACCACCGTCGACAGTGTCTCGGCCGGCGACTCATCGACGACACCAACGACGGGGAAGCTCGTGAGCACGCCCTTGAGCTGCGGCAACAGGTCTACGTCGATAAACACGGCGGCCGGTCCGTTGCGTTTGGCTTTCTCGACCAGCTCTATGGCGTTCTTGGCGCTCACGCAGCGCATGGAGATCGTTTCGGTCAGCTGTGCGGTCCGCGCCTCGTCGGCAAAGATCATCACGTGGGGGTCGGCCTTGGCCTTTTCGGGCTTCGGAGCGACCACCGACGTGGCCTTCGCTGGCTCGGCCGTCGACGTCGATTTCGCCTTCGCCTTCGCCTTCGCGGGCTTCTTCGCGTCCGCTGGCTTCACATCGGTCCGGGCCTGGCGACGCGACTCACGCACCACGTACCAGACGAAAGCTAGGGCGACCAGCGCAGCCAGGATGAATGGCCAACCTGTCTGGAGTGCGTGTCCAAGATCCACGGTCACCTCTCGGAGTAACAGCGAATATAAGTGTGAAGATCACGGACTGGGATCGCAAGCTTTCTCTTCGGCTCGGCGCTCGAAGAGTCGACAGTCGTCACGGCATCCGCACCACTACCCGACGCTCGCCTCGCGGGCCGGAAATCACGACATCGAGGACGCGCTCGTCGTGGGCAAGCTGGAACAGGGGCAGAAGATCCGTCGCAAAACAGACCTGGGCAGCGTTGTCGCCCAGGCCGCAGTCACGGGTGGCGATGTTGATGACTGAGGACGCGGGGGGCGATGTCGGTGCAACGATGGCGGAGGCCGACACCTGCGTCGCCACATGAACGTGTGACGCAGGCCTCATCTGCAGCTGGGAGAGCAGCAGCACACACGCGCCGAGGAGCCCGAGGCACAACGAGCGGAACAGGAGCATGCCCGAAAGGTCTGCAAGGCCGCAGCCACGGCAGGCCCACGGGAACCGCGGGGTTGGCGTGCGCCGACGAGGAGCGCCTTGCCAGACTGGCAGACGTTCGGCCCGTGCGTGTCGCGAAGACGCGCCCGACTGGGGTCGAGCCTCGATAGGTCCGGCCTAGCCGCGCATTTGCTGCGCGAGATAGTTCTGCTCGCCGATCTGACGGATCAGCTCGAGCTGCGTCTCCAGCCAATCGGTGTGCTGCTCCTCGCCGACCAGGATCTTCGTCATCAGATCCTCGGTGGCGTTGTCACCAACCTCGCGGGCCGTCTTGATGCCCTGGTTTAGGAACGCGATCGCCGAGTACTCGAGCTGGAGGTCGCTCTCGAGCTGCTCCTTGACCGTCTCGCCGACGTGGAGCTTGTGCAGGCGCTGGAGGTTCGGAACGCCCTCGAGGAACAGAATGCGGCTGATTACCGCATCCGCATGCTTCATCTCGTCGATCGACTCCGCGCGGACCTTCGAGGCGAGGCGCTCGTAGCCCCAGTTCTCGCACATCTTCGCGTGGATGAAATACTGATTGATCGCGGTCAGCTCGTTGGTAAGGAGCTGATTGAGGAGCGTAAGCACCTCTTCGTTGCCCTTCATGAGGCCTCTCGGTAAGGGGGTGCCCTGGACCCGTTAGGTCCGCGACCTTACCGAGACGAGGTCAGCGGCACAATCGCGCGAGCAGTGGTTTGCACCCTTTGCCTGCAGGCGATCGCGCAGCTCCTCGACACACGCGCCGCAACCGGTGCCCGCGCCGCAGCGCTGACCGATCTCCTGCACTGTGCGCGCACCTTCGTCGATCACGGTATCGAGATCGCGGTCGGACGTCGGGTGGCACAGGCAGATCAGCACGTTTCGACATTGATAATGCTTTTCAATTCCAAGTTCGTCAAGAGTGATCCGACATGTTGTTAACCTACTGAAATCTCTGAGAGACGCCAAAGGCTTGCCCCCGACGCGGCCACCTCGGATGCTGATCAGCGATGAAGCGCGCTTTGTTGCTCGCGACCGCGGTGGCGATCGGTTGCGGCAACGATGAAGCCAAGCCGCCACCGCCAGTTACCTCTCCGATCACGGTGCTGGATCCAGGTGCCGAGCCCCGCCGCACGCTCCGCTATCAAATCGGGGCCGCGATGCAGGCGCGCATCCACGCCGAGCTCGACGTCACCATCGATGCCGGCGGCCAGGGCGGTGTGCTGCCGACCATGGTCCTCGGGCTCGAGACGCGCGCCGAAGCCGTGCTCCCCAACCACCGTATGCGGATGCGCACCACGATCGTCGACGTCTCGGCTCGCGAGCGCGCGGGCAGCCTGATCACCGCAGCCGCGCTCGACGCCGAGGCACATCACCTCCGCGGCATCTCGTTCACCGGGGAGCTCGCGCCTGACGGCACGCTCGAAGCGCTGGCGGTCGATCTGCGAGGGCGAACGCTGCCACCGAACCTCAGCAGTCAGGTCGACTCGCTGGCCAAGACGTTCCAGCAGGTCGCGATGCCGCTCCCTATCACCCCCGTCGGCATCGGCGCGCACTGGCAGTTCAAAAAGCCCATCGAGCAGACCGGCATGAAGCTGACGGCGACCACCGATGTGAACGTGGTCGCCCTGGACGCGCAACGCTTCTCGTACGTGATGACGACGACCCTCGCAGGGGACGATCAAGCGGTGACGCAGGCGGGCGCGACGATCAAGCTCACCAAGATCGGCGGCGACGGCAAGGCGACCGGCGTTGTCGATCTCACGCGCATGACGATGACCGGCGAGCAGGCCCTGGCATTCCACGCGGAGATGGCGGGCGAGGATCAGAATGCGCGGATGGGCCTCACCGTCATCACCCGCCTCACCGACGACAGTGCAGCGCTACCACCGCCACCCGCCGCCGTCGTGAAGAGTGCCGAGGACCTCGGCAGCGGAGACACCGGCTCCGACGACAACGCGACGCTCGAAGATCACTAGCTACGGCGCGCACAGGGCGCCGAATCGCTTGCACGTGCCGCCGGAGACGTCCTCGCACTGCCGGTGGTAGCCGTCCCTCGGATCGAACATGCACTTGCTCGCCGGCGCACACGCCGCGCCCCACTGCTGGCAGACGCCCTCGACGGGCTTCGTGCACTGTTTGTAGGTGCGGTCGGCGGGGTCGAACAGGCACGACGCGGCGGGCGTGCACGGAGGTCCGAAGTGAAAGCACATGCCCGAGCCGCTGCTGGTGCACGTGTAGTAGGCGCCCGCGCCGGCGTGGAACACGCAGGTCGAGGTCGGGCACCCGATATCCTTGATGGCGATCGGGCCGGCCGGTGTGGTCGGCTGCGTGCCCGACGTCGGGGCCGTGGGACGGGTGCCGGTGGGCGGCGTGGCCGTGGCTCCCGTCGGTGGCGTGGGCCCTGGTTTGGCGGCTCCACCACACGCAGCGAGGATCAGCGCGAGGACGAGCTCTCTCACGACGTTGGCGCGCACGGCCTGGTTATAGCGCGGCCGTGATCGGCGTGCCCGTGCGACGCCAGATGGGTGTAGCGTCGACGTGTGCGGGTCGCGTTGCCATGGCTGGTGGTCGTCGCTGCGTGCGGCAGCGAGACCGGATTGCCCGTCGACCCGCAGTGTAATCCACTCGGCATCAACGCGTGCATGACGCCGTGGCCGAGCTCGGCCTTCGAGGCGGACGATCCGAGTACGGCGACCGGCCGGCGCCTCGCGCTCCCCGAGCGCACGCTGCCCGTGAATGTCGACGGCCTCGCGACGGATCCGACCGAGTGGAACCTCGCCGACGGATTCTCGCCCTCCGCGCCGATGGTGATCTCGTTTCCGACGAGCGTCGATCCCACGCACCTGCCGCCGTTCGACAACATGGATCTGTCGCTCGCAGCGAACAGCCCGACGGTGTTGATCGATTTGACGACGGGCCAGCGCATACCGCACTTCGCCGAGGTCGATGCGCAGGCGGAGAGCACGCCCGGCTCGCAGGCGCTCTTGATCCGCCCCGCCGCGCGGCTCGTCAGCGGCCATCGCTATGCCGTCGCGATCACGGATCGCCTCACTGCGCCCGACGGTGAGCCCCTGCCCGTTCCCCCCGGGTTCGCGGCGCTGCGCGATGGCCGCCACACCGATCACGAGCTCCTCGAGGAGATGCGCCCGCGCTTCGATGAGGTGCTGGACCTGCTCGAGGGCGCAGGGTTCCCCGCCGACGAGCTCGTCGTGGCGTGGGACTTCACAGTCGCCTCGGACGCGTTCATCCATCGGGACATGCTGGCCGCGCGCGACCGCGCCGTCGCGGCGATGATGAACCGCCCGTTCGCATACACGATCACGAGCGACGGTCCGCACGACGATGGCATGCAGATCCGCCGCAAGATCGTGGGCACGTTCGAGGCCCCCTTGTTCCTCACCAACAACGGGACGTTCCAGGCGGGCACGGTGATCGCGCGCGACAGCGATGGCCTGCCCGCGCTGCAGGGCTTCTATCGGGTTCCGTTCACAGCGACCATCCCGGCGTGCGCGTATACCGCAAGTGCGCCGGTGCCGATGGTGATGTACGGACATGGGCTGCTCGGCGAATCGGCCGAGGTGCAATATGGCGTGCAGCGCCAGACCGCTGCGGAGCTGTGCATGGTGTTCGTCGGCACGGACCTGCGCGGGATGTCGTCGCAGGATCTGCCCGCCGTCGCCCGCACGCTCAACGAGATCTCGAAGGGCGGCGAAGTGTTCGAGGTGCTCGAGCAGGGCATCGTCAACCACGTCGCCCTCGCTCAGGCGATGCGCACCACGTTCGCCGAGGCGCTGTTCGTCGACGGCACGAAGCCCCTCGTCGACCCGACCCGCGTTTACTATTACGGCCTCTCGCAGGGTGCGATCTTCGGGACCGCCGTGATGGCGTACGAGCCGACGATCACGCGTGCCGTGCTCGGCGTCGGCGGCGCGAACTACTCGGTGATGCTCGATCGCTCGACCGACTGGCCCACCTACCGCACGATCTTGAGCGGCGCGTATCCCGACGCGCTCGACGTCACCCTCGCGATCAGCTTGTTCCAGATGCGGTGGGACAAGACCGAGGGCTCGGGCGTCGCCCACATCGTGCGCGCGGGAACGCCGACGCACGTCCCCCCCAAGCAGCTGCTCGTGCAGATCGCGATCGGGGATGATCAGGTGCCCAACATCGCCAGCTACTGGCAGGCCCGCACGATGGACCTGCCGGTGCTCGGCCCGACGCCGACGACACCGTGGGGCCTCACGGTCGCGGACTCGCCTCTCCCCACGGACAGTGCCCTCATCATCATGGATGGTGGTGCGCCGGCGGTGCCGAGCAGCAACATCCCCGCCCCCGAGACCGGCATGCACAACCTCACGCGCAACCAACCCGCGGCGCGACGCCAAATCGGCGAGTTCTTCGCCACCGGCTCGATCGTCAACGCGTGCACCGGTCCCTGTACGTGCGCAGCCGGCGCGTGCGACTGAGCCGAATCACCCTACGGCGAAGGAGTCTCTCGCGGGCAACCGAGCCCCCGACGCGTCAGCGCGCGAGGACGCGCAGGACGCGCAGCATGGTCGCGAGCTCGCGCGCCGCGGCGCCGAGCCTCGGCAGCTGCGAGCCCGTGTGACCGTAGAGCCCCGTGATGTGGACGCGCGCGTCGGCACCGATGAGCTTCGCGGCGAGCGCGTGGCTCTGCTCGAACGGGATGACGTCGTCGTCCATGCCGTGCACGAGGTCGACGCGTCCGCGCACGCGCGCGAGGTAGGGCGAAGGGTCGAGCGCGCGCGCATCGAACTTCGCGAGCGCCGGGAGTGCGACCTCGGAGGCGCCCGGCCGCGCACCGACGCCGACGAGGAACAGCTCGCGCACCGACGCAGGCACGTCGGGGGCCATCGCTTCGGCGACCTGGGTGAACCGCTCGCGCGCCTTCATCTCGGGCCGGCCCCACGTGCGCTCGACATAGCCGCGCCATGCCGCCGCCAGCGCCGCGCGATCCGCGCACTCCATATGCTCGAGGAGGTTGAGGAGCACGACCGATTGGTTCAACGGATCGCGCACCGCCGCGCGTCCCGACGCGACCTCGCCGAGGAGGCAGAACCGCATCGTCGCGTGGAAATCGGCATAGCCACCAAACACCACCACACCCTCGATCGCCGCGCCGTGGTTGGCCGCGAGCGCAAACGCGAGCAGCGAACCGAACGAGATCGAGAACACGACCGGCTTGCGATCGGTCCACCGAGGCAGCGCAAAAAAGGTGCGCTCGAAGTCGGAGACCGCCCGCGCGTTGGGGGTCAGGGCGCAATAATCGGGAATGAAGGGGGCGACCACGAGGTGCCCACCTGCGGCCAGGACGCGGCAGAACCGGTCCAACCGGCGGTCATCCGCCGCTGCATAATGAAGTCCCGGAGCGATAAGGTACACCGCGCGGGGCCTACGTCGCGGCCTGTATAGCCGCACCCGCATCCCGTCGACATCCTCGTCGCTGGTCGCGACGCGTGGCGCTTTCGTCGCATCCGCCCATGGGCCCAGCCATCGACCCAGTGTCGCCATCGCCCTGATCATGTTTGATGCCGACTATAGCGGCCCGGGTGCATCGGATTCACGACCGCTGACGCGTTGCGCAACGGGTTCTCGTCGCTGGTCAGCAATCGTCGCTGTCGTTCGCCGCGCGCGATCGTTCCTGATAACGTGCCGCACGTCATGCAAGCAGAGGTCGTCACGGCTGTCTTGTCGCTCGCTCATCAGTCGGTCAAGGAGACTCACCGAGATCGACTCGAGTCCTACATTCGCGCGTACTGCCGCGCGATGCCTCCCGAAATCCTCGGAGAGGTGGAGGCGCACCAGCTCCTCGCGTTCGTGATGGAGCGGTTCGCGTTCCTCGAGGAGGACTTCGCGCGCACCGTGAAGGTCGCGATTCATGATCCGGAGACGACGCTGCACGTCGACGAGGCCCCCTCGACCGTGATCGAAACGCGGCTCCCCGACTGCGCGTTCATTGTCCGTACGATCAAATCGTTCCTGCGCCAGCAGGGGATCCAGCTGCAGTTCGTGTTGCACCCGATCCACGGCGTGATCCACGACGGCGGTCAGATCACCGGCATCGACGCGACGCGCGGCACCAAGTATTCGCAGGTCTACCTGCAGGTGTCGGTCATTCCGCCAGAGCGCCGCGAGACCCTGCGCAAGGATCTCGAGCGCCGCCTCGAGCTCACATTGCAAGTGAACCGAGATCGCGGCGAGATGCTGCACCGGCTCGACGAGGTCCGCACCATGCTGTGCACTGTCAGCGGTCGTGACCCGGGCAGCCCGAGCGCGCGCGAGTCGCAGTCGATCCAGGTCGTCACGCGGCCGGAGACCATCGCGCCGCCGTTCGGTTCGACGCCGCGCGAGCAGGAGGCCGACGAGGCGATCCAGCTGATCGACTGGCTCAAGGACGACAACTTCATCTTCTCGGGCTACGCGTGGTTCCCCTACGCGGCCACCAATGGTGGCGGCAACGGCCGCGGTCATCTCGAGCGCGGCCTCGGCCTGTTCGCGGCGACGGAGCGCAAGGACCTCGAGGAGGTCATCGGCGAGATCGTCGCGACCCGTCGCAAGCGCGACGAGATCTACTCGTACTACCGCACGGACTTCATGACGGTCGTCCGCTCGGTAGCGCAGGTCCGCTACTTCGGCGTCGCCCAGCTCGGGCCCGACGGCAAGGCGGTCGGCGAGCACGTGTTCATCGGCCAGATGTCGACGAAGGCGCTCAAGCAGGCGAACCGCCGCGTACCTGTCGTCGGCAAGCGCATCAAGGACGTGCTCAAGGGCCTCGAGGACCAGCCCGGCAGCTACGCATATACGAAGAGCGTCGCGATCCTCGACTCGATGCCGATCGAGGACCTCTTCTACTGGAGTCCCGAAGAGATCCGCCACGTCGCCGAGCAGTTCCGCCTCGCGGAGAGCCGTGACAAGGCGCAGGTGTTCGTGTGGCGGCGTGTCGGTGGCCGCCGCATCACGATCGTGTGCGTGGTGCCGCGCATGCGGTTCTCGGAGGCGCTGCGTGAAGAGGTCAGCCAGGAGCTGCGCAAGTTCCTCGGCGTGCCGCACATGCGCGAGTACCGACAGGAGACCGACGACGAGTCGCCGATCCGCTTGCACTTCACCGTCGGCAAGTACCGCCCGAACGTCACGGACGCCGACCTCGAAAAGCTGACCGAGGACATCGAGCATCTGCTCGAGAGCTGGGATGACCAGCTGCGTGGCCTCATCTTCAAGCGCTACCGCGGCCGCAACGACGTCACCGGCCCGGTGTCCCGCGCCGCGATCTACCTCGCCACCACCGCCTCGGCGCAGGAGATCTGGACGCGTTACGGCTCGCGGTTCCCCGAGTCGTACAAGGGCACGCTCTCGCCCGAGATCGCGCTCCTCGACATCGGCCTCATCGAGAAGCTCGACGAGGCCGGTGGCCTGCGCGTCGCGCTCGTCAACGTCGGCGAAGGCGAGGCGCGCTACACGTCGCTGCGCATCATCTCGCGCCGCGAGCTGCTCCTGAATGACATCGTCCCGTCGCTGCACCGCATGGCACTCCGCACGACGAGCCGCCTCGCCGAGCGCCTCGAGCCCGGCACCGGCCCCGACGTCTACATCACGGGCTTCGAGGTCACCGGCTTCGACGGCAAGAAGTTCGACGACGAGGCCACGCTGTCGCGCCTGTCAGCAATCCTCCAGCGCGTGCTCGGGGGACAGCTGCTCGACGACCGCCTGCTCGGCCTCGGGTACCTCGCGGGCCTCGACTGGAAGCAGATCGATCTCCTGATCACCTACCGGAACTACTTCGTGCAGGTGTTCCAGGGCTTCGGTACGCAGACCGTCGACGACGCGTTGCTCAAGCACTCGAAGTGCGCCGCCCTCCTGGTCGAGTACTTCGAGACCAAGTTCTCGACGGAGCGCAAGGAGAGCGTCCAGGAGCGGTTCGACAAGCTCCTGCCGCCGCTCGCGATCAAGTACGACGAGCTGCTGCAGAAGGTGACGGTGATCCAGGAAGACCTCATCCTCCGCTACTTCCTCGACCTCATCGAGGCGACGCTCCGCACCAACTTCTATCGCGCGGGCCGTGGCGACACGATCTCGATCAAGGTCGAGTCCGGCCAGGTCGAGCACATGCCACGCCCCTGCCCGCTCTACGAGATCTATGTCCATGCGCCGGGCGTCGAAGGCATCCACCTGCGCGGCGGCAAGGTCGCGCGTGGTGGGCTGCGCCACTCGGATCGCGCGGATTATTTCCGCACCGAGGTGCTCGGCCTCCAGCGCACGCAGGCGCTGAAGAACGTCATCATCGTGCCGCAGGGCGCGAAGGGTGGCTTCGTCACGCGTAAGGCACAGCCCACGCGCGAGGAAGCGCGCGCGCAGTACGAGGTGTTCATCGCGGGCCTCCTCGATGTGACCGACAACTACGTCGGCTCGAAGATCGTCCCGCCGCCGGGCGTGATCCGCTACGACGAGGACGATCCGTATCTGGTCGTCGCGGCCGACAAGGGCACCGCGCACCTCTCGGATACCGCGAACGGCATCTCGCAGCGCTACAAGTTCTGGATGGACGACGCGTTCGCGTCGGGTGGCTCGGCCGGCTACGACCACAAGGCGATGGGCATCACCTCGCGCGGTGGCTGGACCAACGTCGAGCGCCACTTCCGCGAGATGGGCATCGACATCCGCAAGACGTCGATCCGCGTCGCGGGCGTCGGCGACATGGCGGGTGACGTGTTCGGCAACGGCATGCTGCTCAACAACCAGCTCCGCCTCGTCGCTGCGTTCAACCACAAGCACGTGTTCATCGATCCGCACCCGGATCCGGCAGCGTCGTATGCCGAGCGCAAGCGCCTGTTCACGACCCCGAGCACGCAGTGGAGCGACTACGACCCCAAGGTGATCTCGAAGGGCGGTGGCGTGTTCGAGCGCGCCGCGAAGGAGATCCACCTCGCGCCCGAGGCCAGGGCACTGCTCGGCCTGACGGCCAAGACCGTCACCGGGCCGGACATCGTCCGGGCGATCCTGCAGCTCGAGGTCGACCTCATGTGGTTCGGCGGCATCGGCACCTACGTCAAGGCGTCGTCGGAGACGCACGGCGAGGTCGGTGACAAGGTCAACGACAATGTTCGCATCAACGCGACGGAGCTGCGGGCCAAGGTCATCGGTGAAGGTGCGAACCTCGCCATCACGCAGCGCGGCCGCACCGAGTACGGCATGCTCGGCGGCCGCCACAACACCGACGCGATCGACAACTCTGCCGGCGTCGATTGCAGCGATCACGAGGTCAACCTCAAGATCTTGCTCGCGCCGCTGATGGCGAGCGGAGCGCTGCCGCGTGACCAGCGTGACAAGCTGCTGCGCGAGCTCGAGCCTGACGTCGGCGCGGCGTGCGTGCAGGACAACTACCTCCAGAGCGCGCTGCTCTCGATGGAAGCGATCCGCACCAAGAAAGGCGGCGAGGTGTTCCTCGACGTCCTCAGCTACCTCGACAAGCACGGTCTGTCGCGCACGGCCGAGCATATCCCCGCCGACGACGAGCTGCGCACGTGGCTCGCCGCCGGGAAGGGCATCCCGCGCAACCTGCTCGCCGTTCTCGTGGCGCACACGAAGAACGACCTCTACGAGCGCGTGCTGACGTCGCGGATCCCGGATCTGCCGCTGTTCCAGCCGTTCCTCGCGTCGTACTTCCCCGAGGTCGCCGCGCTCCGGTTCAAGGATCAGGTGGCGAAACACCACCTCCGCCGCGAGATCATCGCCACGGTCGTGACCAACGCCATCATCAATCAGGCCGGCTGCACGTTGCTCGTCCAGCTCGCCAAGGAGACGAGCGCACCGCTCGACGAGATCGTGGTGCGGTACTTCATCGTCGATGAGCTGCTCGGAGGCCGCGCATTCCGCGCCGCGGTCCACGGCAAGGACTACGTGGTCCCTTCGGCAGATCAGTACGCCGCGCTGCTCGCGTTCGAGGAGGTCCACATGAGCCTCCTCCGGTGGTGGAACTGGAACGAGAGCTCGTGGAAGCTCGCGCCCGATGACGTCGCGAAGCTCAAGCCGAAGTTCGAAGCCGCCGCAGATGCGCTCGTCGCGGCGCTCGATCCGACGGCGCGCGCTACCTACGAGGCGCGGATCGCCGAGTACACGGCCAAGGGCTTCACGCCCGAGGTAGCAACGATGCTGGCGCGGACCCCGTTCTTGCGCGAGACGTTCGCCCTGCTCGCCGCGGTGCGCGACACCAAGGCCAGCCTCGACACGGCGGCGCCGGCGATGCACCGCGTGGGACGCGAGCTGCACGTCAACACGTTCGACGAGATCCTCCAGACGCAGGTGCCGGCCAACCCGTGGGAGCGCCGGTTCTTCGCGTCGCTCGAGCGCGAGGCCTCGGGCGTGCGTCAACGCGCGGTGGGTCGCATGACGGCGGGCACCGAATACGTGGACAAGAACCGCGATCGCATCGACCGGATCGGAGACGGTCTGTCGATGGTGCGCCAGCTCGGCGGCCACGGCCTCGTGCCGCTGTTCTTGATCCTCGAGGACTACCGCACGCTCTCGTGACAGACGGCAAGAACGATGAACGTCGGTCGCGCAGCACCACCGCGGGCGGTGCGGAGGTCGCTGACCGCGCTGCGGACAAGAAGTTAGCGTCCCACGTCGTCGACGGTGGACGCCTGCGCGCGCTGCTGCTGGAGCTGTGGCAGCGCACGCGCATGGATTGGGGCTTCGTCACCGATCGCCTCGCGACCACGTTTCGCAAGGAGACGTGGATCGGTGCACACGATCGGCGGTTCGTCGGCGAGACGCTCTACGGTCTCGTCCGAAATCTGAGGAAGGTCGATGCGGCGCTCGAGCGTGGCCGCAAGATAAAGAAGCCGCCCAAGGACCTCGAGCGGTTGCTCGCCTTGTTCGTGCTCGAGAAGCTCGTCGAACCGGCGCGCGCCGCGAAGCTCGAGCCCGGCATCGACTGGAACGCCGCTGCTACAATCGACGAAGTGATCGCGGCGGAGCGCAAGCTCGTCGCGCGGATCGCCCTCGCGGCGTCGTTGCCCGACTGGCTCGCGCAGCGGCTGGTCGCCGACTGGGGGGATGCGGCCGAGCCCCTCGCGCTCTCCCTCAACCAGCGTGCGCCAATGACGGTGCGCGCGAACCTCCTCGTGAACACGCGCGCCGCACTCACCGACGAGCTCGACCGGGCTTCGCTGCGCACGACGCCCGGCAAGTGGATCGACACCGCGCTGCACGTCGACAGCCGCACCAACCTATTCGCGCTCGAGGCGTTCAAGCGCGGTGCGCTCGAGGTCCAGGACGAAGGTAGCCAGCTGCTCGCCGAGCTTGCGGTGGCCAACCTCCCCACGGACAAGCCCCTGGTTGTCGATCTGTGCGCAGGTGCGGGGGGCAAGACCCTCGCGATCGCTGGCCGGCTCGGAAACAAGGGCCGCATCCTCGCGAGCGACGTCGACGCTTCCAAGCTCGACGAGCTGCGCAAGCGTGCCCGCCGCGCTCAGGTCTCGACGGCGCAGGCGCTCCACCTCGACGACGGCCGGTGGCCCAAGGAGCTCGACGCCGTGCGCGGCAAGTGCGACGTCGTCCTCGTCGACGCTCCTTGCTCGGGCATCGGCGCGCTTCGCCGCAACCCGGAGGCCCGCTGGCGTCTGCGCGAGGCGGATCTCGCGACCTTCGCGGCCCGCCAGACCTCGATCCTCACCGACGCGCTCCATCTGCTCGCGCCCGCCGGTCGGCTCGTCTACGCGACGTGCACGCTTCTGCGCGTCGAGAACCAGGACGTGGTCGCCGCGGCGCTCCACGGCCGCGAGGCGTACGAGCGCGTCCCGCTCGTGGATGTCCTTGGCGATCGCGCACCCGCGTTCGACGCCGGCGGCGACTTCACGGTCGCGCCGCACACGCACGGCACCGACGGCTTCTACGCGAGCATCCTGCGCCGCCGCTAGCAGCCTCCGTCCACGAGGACAAGGTGGATATGCGTGAGGCCGCCGCCGGGAACCCGAAGCCACATGCGATTTCCATGTCGTGTTTTGGTTGACATATATCCTCGGTCTCACTATTGCTCGGACATGCGGACGTACCAGCTCGACCCCTCTGGCAAGAAGCGCGTGACTTTGATCGCCGGCGACGGCATTGGTTCCGAGGTGACCGCCGCGACCCGGCGCGTCCTCGAGGCGGCCGGCGCACCGATCGCGTGGGAGGTCCGCGAGGCCGGCGCCGCGGTGTTCAAGCGCGGCCTCATGACCGGTGTTCCCGAGGAGACGATCGCCTCACTGCGCGAGACCCGTGTCGCCCTGAAGGGCCCGCTGGAGACGCCGATCGGCTACGGCGAGAAGAGCGCGAACGTCACCCTGCGCAAGCTGTTCGAGACGTACGGCAACCTGCGCCCGATCCGCGAGCTCCCCGGGGTCGCGACCCCGTTCAGCGGCCGAGGCATCGACCTCGTCGTCGTCCGCGAGAACGTCGAGGACCTGTACGCCGGCATCGAGCACCAGCAGACGCCCGGCGTCGCGCAGTGCCTCAAGCTGATGAGTCGCAAGGGCTGCGAGAAGATCGTACGCCTGGCGTTCGAGGTCGCCGTTGCCGAGGGGCGGCGGAGCGTGACCTGCGCGACCAAGGCGAACATCATGAAGCTCACCGAGGGCCTGCTCAAGCGCACGTTCGAGGAGGTTGCGAAGGAGTACCCGACGATCGAGGCGCGCACGATCCTCGTCGACGCATGCGCCCACCAGCTCGTGCGCACGCCCGAGGCGTTCGAGGTGATCGTCACGTCCAACATGAACGGCGACATCCTGTCGGACCTGACGTCGGGCCTGGTCGGCGGGCTCGGCTTCGCTCCGGGGGCCAACGTCGGCGCCGACGTGGCCATCTTCGAGGCCGTCCACGGCAGCGCGCCGCTGATCGCCGGCAAGGACATCGCCAACCCCAGCGCGGTGCTGCTGTCAGCGGTGATGATGTTGCGCCACCTCGACGAGCCCAGCCTCGCGATGCGCGTCGAGGACGCGCTCCTCGCGACGCTGGAGCAGGGCGTGCTCACCGCCGATGTCGCCGCGGCGGGGACGGCGGTCGGCACGCAGCGCTTCGCCGACGAGGTGATCGCCCGCCTCGGCCAGCGCCCCACCCGCCTCGGCGCGCGCGAGCAGCGCGCCCGCCCTGCCCCGGTGCCGCTGCGCGAGCTGCCCGCCCCCACCTCGCGCGTCACCGTCGGCGCGGACGTGTTCATCGAGGACACCCGATCGCCCGCCGAGATCGGTCCGGTGCTCGAGCGGCTTGTCGAGGGCAGCCCGCTCGCACTCAAGATGATCTCCAACCGCGGCACGGTCGTGTACCCGGACAACGGCGCGATGACCGACTGCGTGGATCACCACCGCTGTCGCTTCAAGCTTCGCGACCGCGGGGGCGACCTCACGACGCCCCAGCTGCTCGACCTGCTCCAGCGGGTCGGCTCCGCGTTCCGGTTCATGCACGTCGAGGCGCTCCAGGAGCTCGACGGTGCACGTGCGTACACGCTCGCGCAGGGCGAGGACGACGCCCGCCGCTGAGCGCAGGTACAACAGCGGAACGAAGAGGTCGGGGAGCCCGTCGCAGTTGAAATCGGTGCAGGCATCGAGGCCATCGCAGTCCGTATCGATGCCGTCAGCCTGGAAACTCAGTCGCAATAGTGCGCGAGCGCGCGCGTCGCCGAAGCCTCGTCGTCGTACGCCTGCTGATCCCCGACCCAGCCGTCGCTATTGCCCCCGCACCGGTTCGGCCAGCCGGTTTCGTTAGGGCTGCGCGGATGGATCTCGACGCGCCCGATGCTCCAGTTCGCGCCGATGCTGACGTTGTTGGAGTCGCCGAAGTGCGCGGTGACGAGCTTGCCACGCGCGGGCCCCGTGCGGACCTCGTAGACATCGAAGCCACTGTAGCCGCTGCGCATGTCCTCACATCGGCTCCGCATGCGGAGCACGACCCAGCCATTGTCGACCTTGCAGGTGGGCGGCGGTGGGGGCGGCGGCGGCGGTTGGGGCCGGGGCGGCGCCCCGCAGGCGCCGAGGACGCCGAGAAGCGCGAATGTGCGAAGCACCATGGTTCACTAGACCAAGACCGGGCGCGCACGTCGCCTAACAGCTGCTCACGAGGCTGCGCCCCCGCGCGCGAAGGGCGTCGCATGACTGCTGGGCACCTCGACGAACGTGGGCTCCTCGTCGCGCTTCCTCGCGCCCCCACGATGCCGCGTCGGTCGAGCGCTATGACTATGGCGAGTCACTAGGCGAGTGACAGGCCGCGAGCGAATGTCACCCGGTGGGTGACACGCGCGTTGCGTGGATCCTGCATTTGCGCACCTACGCGGGCACGCTCGGTGCAGACGCAGGGCGCGAGGGGAACCATGACAAGCATCGTCAAGACAAAGGTGTTCGCCGTCGCCGGCGGGCTCACCGCCATCGCCATCTGGGGCGGCCTCGTGTGGGCGCAGAAGATGCCCCTACCGCGAATGCCCGCCGGCCCGGTGATCGGCGGCATCAAGGGCACCGATCCGGCGGTCGAAGCCGAGGCCGATCGCGTGTGTGACAACTGGGGCTTCGAGAACGGCCTCACCTGCTGGACCGTGGTGCCCAACACCGGCAACGCGTTCTCGATGCAGCCGACGCTCGACGACAACGTCCTCGGCGCACGCGTGCTCACCAACATGGAGCTCGCCAAGGGCGGCATCGGGGGCGACTACTGGAAGCAGGTGCCGTATCCGATCGGCGGCGTGAAGCGCGCGCTGCAGCCGGCGAGCGCGTTCAAGAGCCAGAAGTGGATCGGCACGTACGAAGCGCGCTCGTACGCCGGTCAGAAGCTCGGCAGCACGCAGGGCGATTCTCCGACGGGTGAGCTGCGCTCGAAGCCGTTCCGTGTCCGCGATCGCTATGCGAGCTTCCTCGTCGGAGGTGGTGCAGGCGGGGGCGTGGGCGTCGAGATCCACGTGCCGGCGTGGACCTACGGTCGGCTCGCCACCAAGCCCAAAGTCGTGAGCCAGACCGCCGACGGCTGGTACGTGCTCGCGGTGCGCCGCGGCGTGAACTCCGAGATCATGAGCCGCGCCACCGTCGACTTCAGCGCGTACGGCATGCCACTCGACGGTACCTCGATCGCGCGGTTCGCGATCATCGACCGCGAGACGGCCGCGTGGGGCCATGTCAACGCGGACGACTTCCGGTTCTCCGCGACGCCGCCGCCAACCATCCAGCTCTCGCGCAACGGCGTGCAGGTCGATCAGGACGTCGACCACCCCCTCTGGGGCTTCGCCGACACGCACGCGCACCCGACCAATCAGCTCGGGTTTGGCGGCAAGACGGTGATCGGTGCCACCGAGGGCCCGATGTCCCAGGTGTTCGCCGATCACGTGTGCGGCTTTCACGATGGCGCGTTCGCGACCTGGAACGATCGCAATCACCAGCACCTGATGATCTCCGCGATCGATCCGCATCTTCGCGAGGGCTGGCCGACGTTCGAGGGGTTCCCCAAGTTCAACTCGAAGTTCCACCAGCAGATGCACGTGGACTGGATGAAGCGCGCGTACGACGGCGGCCAGCGGCTGATGGTCGTGCTCGGCGTGACCAACATGTACTGGGCCACGCGCGAGGCGGGCCTCGGCAACAACGGCAAGCCACTCGATGACGAGACCGTCGCGCTCGCCGAGGTCCAGATGATGCGCGAGATCGCGTCCCGCAATGGCGCCTGGATGGAGATCGCGAACAGCGCGGCCGATGCGCGTCGGATCGTCGCGAACGGCAAGCT
The DNA here is from genome assembly GCA_033763475.1 of Kofleriaceae bacterium. Classification (GTDB taxonomy): domain Bacteria; phylum Myxococcota_A; class Polyangia; order Haliangiales; family Haliangiaceae; genus JABFXX01. Next base: position 15,202 of record JANRKM010000020.1, on the reverse strand, counting down.
CGCTGTCGTCCTCGGCCTCGAGATCGACAACTTCGGCAACTTCAAGGACAAGTCATACAAGTGGGTCGATCGCGCCGGTGACGGCAAGCTCGTCGCCTTGCCCGACGACGCAGAGATGGCGCGCGTCGCGATCCGCGCGAAGCTCGATCGTTACTACCAGCTTGGCATTCGCCAGGTCACGCCGCTCCACTACATCAGCGGCGTGTTCGGCGGCACGGCCGCGTTCCACTGGCAGTTCACGATGATCGACCACACGTTCACCGGCAAGCAGACGGCCGTGGAGGACGGCAGCGCCGACGGCATCCACTTCAACATCGCGTACGACGGCGCGATGTTCCTGCAGACCTGGCTCGGCGCCGCGCCGGGCACCTCGGCCGAGAGCTTCTACTCGTGCTACAAATACAAAGCGCTGGCGTGTGCCGACGGCCCCGGCAACATCGTAAAGCCCGACGGCTCCTCGGTGTCGCCCGAAGGCAAGTGCTGCCAGGACCACGTGCGCTCGAGCAAGAACGTGAAGGGCCTCACCCGCCACGGCGAGGTGCTCATGCAGGAGATCATGCGCAGCGGCATGATGCTCGACCTCGAGCACGCGTCGGTCGCGTCGACGACGAAGATGATCGAGCTCGCGAAGCGCCGCGAGTTCCCGGTGATGTCCTCGCACACGGATCCGCGTGCGCTCGGGTTCAAGCCCTTGCGCGCGAACGTGAAGTGGATGGGCGAGCCGAGCGTCGATATGGGCAACTTCGGCACCAGTGCGCTCGGCAATCTCGCACACGAGGGCATGCTCTCGGACTCGGCGCTTGCCGCGGTCGAGGCCTCCGGCGGCACCACGGGGAGTCTCTTGTTCCCGTACAACCGCCTCTCGTACCCGGGCAGCAACGTCCCTAACGATATGCCGGGCTCGTCGAAGACCTGGGCGAACCAGTACCTCTACACCGCGGAGAAGATGCGCGGACACGGCCTCGCGCTGTCGACCGATCGTGGCTTCAACGATCTGATCGCGCCCCGGTTCGGCCCGCACGCGGGGTACAGCTATCGCGACGAAGCGCGCGACGACTATAGGAAGAACCCGCGGATGCCGGCAAAGAAGAAGCAGCGAAACGGCGTCCGCTACGACACCGATCGCGTCGTGTTCCAGGCGCATCGCTACGAGACCGACGACATCCACATCCACGAGGAAGACGCGTGGAAGGCGGTCGCCTGGTACGCGTTCGCCAAGGTCAGCCCTCACGATACCGCGACCTATGACCGCCTCCCGGAAAATCAGGTCGACTGCATGGATCGCGGCATCGCGTGCAAGGTGCCGTGGAGCCGCGAGACGGTCTCCCGCGACCGCGTGATGTCGTTCGTGCGCGGGCTCACCGCGACGAGCGAGGCGCAGCTGCGCACCTGCTGCGGCGACACGCCCTACGAAGAAGCAGCGATGTACGCGGCCGTGCGGCTCCCCGAGCTCACCGACAACGGCCTCGGTCATAAGGCCCAGTTCGCGACGCTGTTCACCAAGCCGGAGTTCCGCAACAACATCGACAAGATCTTCGCGTACTACCTCCACGCGAAGCCGGTCTACGACATCTGGAAGCGCATCCCGGGCGCCAACGAGCCGCTGCGCAAGCGCGTCGACGGCTCGCGCGACTGGGACTTCAACATCGACGGCATGGCGCACGTCGGCCTCATCCCCGACTTCCTCCAGGACCTGATCAATGTCGGGCTCACCGGGCCGCAGCTAAAGCCGCTGTTCAACTCGGCCGAGGACTACATCATGATGTGGGAGCGCGCCGAGGCGTCACAAGCGCGCTCGCGGTCGTGGCGAGACGGCACCAACATCATGGGCAACGACATCGTCGGGCTCGATCTCACCGACGGTGATCCCGCAGCGTGCGCGGCGGCGTGCAAGGGCAACGCGCAATGCAAGGCGTGGTCGTACGTGAAGCCGGGCGTGCAGGGCCCGCAGGCGAAGTGCTGGCTCAAGCACACCGTCGGCGCGTACTCGAGCAATCCGTGCTGCACGACCGGCACGCCGTGACGGCGATCGCGATCCCACGGTAGGCTCGCGGGGTGCGGAACTACGTCGCCTTCGATCTGGGCATCTCGCTGGGCGAGGTCTCGAAGGTGACGTTCCGGCCGGTCGACGACCCGCCCGATGACGTCTACACCTGGCGCGTGGTCTGCGCGCACGGCGTGGTCACCATCACCACGCGCGAGAGCGGCAAGGTGGTGGAGATCGGCCGCGCGATCTGGAGCAAGCGCCAGCTGACCCAGCGAACGTGCAAGGCGGAGGGATATCCCAACGATCACCACTGGCAGCTCGTCCGCGATGGGCTCGATGCGAACGATGCCGCCGGCGCCCCCAACGGTGGCACGGGAACGCCACCAGCAGGCCCGCGTCGGCCGCCGCTCGCGGCCAACACGTACCTCTGGATCGCGGTCGCGTCCGTCATCGCCGTGCTGGCCGTGGTCTTCTACTTCCTCGTCGCGGCCACGCCGCAGCCCAGCAAGCCCAGCACGCCGACAACCGCGCAACGATCCACGCCACCACCTGCGGTCGCGACGCATGCGTCCTCCCCGCCTCCTCCACCACCGCCGCCGGCGTCGGCGCCGCTCGAGGTTCGCGTCGCGAACGCAGCCTCCCTCGATGCGGCGCTTGCACTCGCGAAGCCTTCGTTCGACACCGACGCTAACCAGGGCTACGCACTCCTCCAGCGCTACGCCGTCCGCAAGCTGAGTTGGGACGATGTCGCGACGCCGACGACGTCGGTCGGGCTCGTGCTCAAGGACGCTCGCATCGAGCGCGGCAAGCGCCTGTGTGCGAGCGGGACGATCGGGTCGATCGAGCGCGGCGATGTCGCGCAGCGCGCCGTCTATCGCGGCGAGCTGCGTACCAGCGAGGACGACGAGATCGAGTTTCTTGCGGTCGGCAGCACGGGAACCTTGGTGCGTCGCGATCAGGGCACCCTATGCGGTGTGGTGATCGGGAAGGCGGGAGACAAGGTCCATATTCTCGGCATGTTCGACCTACCAGAGAACCGCTCGCCAGCGGTCGAGCGCGAAGTTCCCTAGGCCCGCAACCTACGCGAACTGTCGTAGCTCGGTGACACGGTCGGGCACCCCACATGCATCACCCCGTGCATGAACCTGGGGCCACGCCACCCGGCGACGAGAACCGCAACGACCGGCGTTGCAGAAGACAACGCCGCAGAGCGCGCTCTGGTGCGCCATGCTAACGTCGCGTCGCGCATGGCGATCGAAGTCACCGTAGTGCGCGAGCTTTCCGCGCTTCATGCGATCGAAGGCGAATGGCGAGCGCTCGCAAGCACGGGCGTGGGTGCACTTTTCCGCGGTCCCGACTGGTTGCTGCCCTGGTGGCACGCCTATCACAACACCCTCGCCGCCGAGCTCCATGTCCTCGTCGGGCGTGCGCTCGAAGGCGATTCGACGACACCGGCTGGTGCGATCGTCTGCATCGCGCCACTGTATCGCCGGACCGTCAAGGTCGCCCTCCTCGACACGCGTGAGCTGCGCATGCTCGGTGATGCCGGGCCGCGGCCGCCGTCGCTCGATCTACTGGCCCTTCCCGGCTGGGAGGACCGCGCCGGAGCTGCGATCGCCCGCAAGTTGATCGACGAGTCGGAGACCTGGGATCTGCTCGATCTGGAGCCGCTTGCCGATCCCTCGCGCATTCGCGCCAACCTCGTCCAGCGCCTCGCGCCTGCAGGCTTCACGATCGAGAGCGCGCCGTCTGCGGGCGGTGCCGATCGCATCGGTCTCGCGCTCGCGCCCGCGGAGGCCACCGATGGCTCGGGGGTGGTCACCACGTTCGGCGATGATCTCGCCGCCCTGCGCAAGGGCATGAGCGCGCTGCGTCGCCTGTCGCGCCTCGAGTGGGGCGAACGCGACGAGCCCTCCCCGCTCGCGGATCCCGAGGCGACCGCGCTGCTCGAGGAGGTCGCGCTCGAGCTCGGCAAGCAGGGGCGCGTACGGCTCGCGCGCCTCGACGACGCGCAGGGGGAGGCCGTGGCCGCGGCGCTGATCGTCGACGACGGCGATCGTGCGGTGGTGCTCGCGATGGCGGTGGATCCGCAGGTCGGCCCCCGCGCCTCGGCGCGCCTGCTCCACGCCGAGTCGCTCGCCGCCCGCGCGCGCGGATGCACCGCACTCGACGTCGTGTCGGGCGGCGACTACACGCTCCCTTCGCTGCCGACGTCGAAGCAGCCCGCCCTGGCCGTGCGCGTATGGGGCCAGACAACGACGGCCTCCGTCGGTCGCACGATGACCAGCGTCGGGCGCCGCGCGCGCCGCATGCGCGAGACGCCCGCGGTCGCCGCCGCGCAGGCCCGCGCCGCGTGGACGCGGATCCGCAGCGCCGCCGCCAGCGTCGCGCAGTACGAGCGCTACTGCCTGTACCGCGGGCAGCTGTGGACGCGCGGTCTCGTGTCGCCCGCCGGCCTCGAGCTCACCGTGTTCACCGAGGCCGACTACGACCGGCTCGATGAAGCGCGCCACGCGGACCTCGCCGAGCAGCTCTCGCTCGACGAGATCACCGCGCGCCGGCAGTGGCGTCGCGGCGATCAGGCGGTGCTCGCGACGCTCGGTATTCGCCCGGCGGGCATCGCGTGGGCCGCGCGTGGACCGATCGAAGCCCCCGAGCTGGGGCGGTCGCTGCGTATGAGCAAGTACGACGCGTACATTCACAGCGTGTTCGTCGCCGTCGCGGCGCGTGGCCGTGGTGTGGGACCGGTGATGCTCGAGCACCTGACCAAGGAGCTGCGGCAGACCGATACCTACCGGTCGTGGGCGCTGATCGCCGCCGACAACCAGGCGTCGCTGCGCGCGTTTCAGAAGGCGTCCTTCACGCCGGTGTGTGACGTGATCCATGCCAAGATGGCGACGGTCGATCGCGTCGTGTGCCGCCCGCCCGATCCCGAAGCACAAGAGCTGCTCGGCCTCCCCGGCTGAAATTCGCCGCTGTGCGCCCAGGCCTCGGCGCGCAGGTGCCGACGAACGCGCTCGCGAGCGGTACGCTGGTGTCGACCGATGCGCCTCGCGCTGTTGCTCGCTGTCGTTGCCGCCTGCGGTGACAACCTCACGCCGCCGCTGGAGGCGGGTGCGGCGCGCAGCGGCGCGCGCTTGAAGGTGGAGCGCTACGTCTATCCGGACGGCACCACCCAGTTCGAAACGAGCCGCTTCTACGACGCGCAGCGCGGAGAGGAGTGCACGCCGGAGGTGTGGTCCGACGGCCAGACGTATTGCACGCCGGCGTTCAGCGAGGCCGTGTACAGCGACGCCGACTGTCTGGGGCTGATCGGCCGCGTCGAGGAAGCGGACCGCGTCCCCGACTACTTCTTGCGCACGTACACGCTCGACGGGGTGGAACATCCGTCGAAGCTGTTCGAAGCGGGCGCCGCGGTGCAGCCCCCGCAGGCGATCTGGCGCCTGCGCAACGGGGCGTGTTTCGGACCCGAAACACCCGGGCCCGACGATCGCTTCTACAACCTAGGCACCGAGGTCAGGCGCGAGCTGCTGGTGCGGATCAAACACGCGACCTCGAAGGAGCCGTCCCGCATCGCCGTCACCAGCGTCATCACCGACGACGGGCTGCAGGTCCCGACGGAGCTCTCGGACCGCGAGCTCGAGCGCCCTTGCGACCTCGACCTCGCCGCGACGGGCGGCGTGATCCAGTGCATTCCGCGCGGTGCGCGCGAGGCCAGCTACTACGCCGACGAGGCATGCAGCGTGGCGCAGCTCGACGTCTCGCTCGGCGAGCCGGTACCGCCGGTCGTGTGGACGCGCGACACGGCGACCGGCTGCACCGCCTATCACGAGGTCGGAGACCTGGTGATCGGCCCCGTGTTCCGCCGGATCGTAGGGGCCTGCCAACCGGTCAACGCGCCGAGCGACGCCCAGTTCTATCGCCTCGAGCGTCCCTTCGAGGTCGCGACGCTCGCGCGCACCCGCGATCACCGTGATGGCCGCAGGCTGCTCGGCATCCACGCGTCGGAGGGCGAGTTGACGATCGACGACCCGCGCTTGTTCGATACCGAGCTGGCCACCGAGTGCCGGCGCACCGAGATCGCGCCCGGCGACTTCCGCTGCGTGCCAGTGACCGCCACCCCCGTCACCGCGCTGTTCGCGAACCCGGAATGCACGGACGAGCTGCTGATCGCCTTGATCGATACGAGCACCTGCGCGTTGCGCGCGCCGTACGCCATGCGCACCGACGTCGACGCGATCACGTTCCACGCGCTCGGCGAGCCGCGCACGGCGCCCGCCTACTTCATCAGCACCGGCGAGCGCTGCCTGCCGTTCACGCCCACCGAGCCTGACATCGCGATGTACAACGTGGGCCCCGCATTGACGGAGGCGAAGCTCGCCCCGGCGACGGTGGTCACCGACCCATAGACGCTCAGTAGGCGATCGAGAACGCCGTCTCGGCGCCCGTCGGCGTCTGGTCCTCGACGGCGATGCCCGCGACGTGCGCTGCCGGTGGCCCGCGATCGCACCAGGCGAGCAGCTGGGCCACCAGCTCAGCAGGGCCCTCGACCTCGAGCTCGACGCTGCCGTCGGGCCGATTCTTCACCCACCCCGTTAGCCCGAGCCGGCGCGCCTCCGCCGCCGTCGACGCTCGATAGGATACGCCCTGTACCCGGCCGGAGACGATCGCGCGCACTCGTCGCGTGGACATGGAAGTAGTGTCCCACACGCGCGATTCCCTGCGATGGAACGCGAGCACCTCGACCTTTCTTGGTACCGTTGCAGACGAATGGCACGCGTGCTGCGATTACCCGACCACGGTCGGCTGCTCGTTTGCACCGATCTGCAAGGGTGCATGCGCGACTTCCTGCGCATGCAGGAGCTGTTCGAGCAGGCGCTCGATCGCTATCACGGCGACGCGCACCTCCTGTTCACCGGCGATCTGATCCACGGCCCGCACATCGACCCCGAAGACTGGCCGGACTTCCTCGGCGAGTACTACCGGGACGCGTCGGGCGAGGTGATGATCGCGTACGCCGGGCTCGCGGCGCAGTACCCGGGCCGCGTCCACGCGCTGCTCGGCAACCACGAGCACGGGCACGTCGGCGGCCCGCACACCGCCAAGTTCGCCGCCGACGAGGTCGCGCTGCTCGAGCAGATCCTCGGCCCAACGGGCACCGCGCGCATGCGTGGCATCATCCACACGTTCGCTCTCGCTGCGGTCAGCAAGTGCGGCGCGGTGTTCATCCACGGCGCGCCAGCCGCGGTGATCGATTCGATCGCGGACATCGAGGCGGCGGACCTCTCGGGTGCGCAGTACCTGAGCCCGCTCGACGTGCTCGACACGCCGGTGGTGGGCAAGATCCTGTGGGCTCGCTCGGCGAGCGAAGCCGAGGCGCGCCGGTTCGTGCGCGCGCTCAATGGCACCGTCGTGATCTATGGCCACGATGTGGTGCCCGAGGGGTTCGAGGCAACCGGCGAGGAGCAGCTATGCGTGTCGACCAGCTTCGGCTGCTTCGACACCAACAAGGTCTACGTCTCGCTCGATCTCGCAGCCCGCTACCGCGGAACCAGCGATCTTCGGGTTGGCCACGAGCTGCTTCCGCTCTATCCCGACAAGGCCCACGTCCGTCTGGGCGGGCGCGTTACGGGCCGCCGCTGAAATTTCACTCAGTTACGCCGTCACTCGACGCTTGGGGAGGCTTGCATTCGGGCCCTGGCATCCCTATAAATCCGGGCTCCACCCGAGCCCCCGGCACAGCTGGGTAACGAGGTCTCTCATGAAGGACACTGCCAACCATCCTCACTACCGCCCCGCCAAGATCTCCTGCGCGTGCGGCACCATCCACGAGACGTTCTCGACGCGCGGTGACTTCGGCGTCGACATCTGCTCGAACTGCCACCCGTTCTTCACGGGCAAGCAGAAGCTGATGGACACGGCCGGCCGCATCGACCGGTTCAACAAGAAGTACGCGAAGAAGGCGTAAGCCCGATCTTCGCGGCTGGTCACGTTCAGCCGCGGGTGACCGCCGATGTTCGACCAGCAGAGCTTCAAGGACAAGATGTCGGCGCTCGAGCGCCGGCACGATGAGGTCGGCGCGCTTCTCGGCACGGCCGAGGTGATCAACAAGCGCTCCGAGTTCCTCAAGCTGTCGCGCGAGCACGCGGAGCTCGATCCGCTCGTGCTCGCGTGGCGTGCGTACGAGAAGCTCATCAAAGATCTCGCGCAGGCCAAGCAGATGGCCGACGCGGAGACGGATCCCGAGCTGCGCGAGATGGCGCGCGAGGAAGTGCGCGCGCTCGAGGAGCAGAAGGAGCCGGCGGAGCACGCGCTCAAGCTGCTCCTGTTGCCCAAGGATCCGAGCGACGGCAAGAACGCCATCATCGAGATCCGCGGCGGCACCGGTGGCGATGAAGCCGCGCTGTTTGCCGGTGACCTCTATCGGATGTACACGCGGTACGCCGAGCGCCAGGGCTGGAAGATGGAGATCATGTCTCTGTCGGAAGGCACGAGCGGTGGCTACAAGGAAGTCATCGTCCTCGTCGACGGCACCGACGTGTTCTCGAAGATGAAGTTCGAGTCCGGCGTGCATCGCGTGCAGCGCGTGCCGGCCACCGAAGCGCAGGGTCGCATCCACACGTCGGCGGCGACGGTCGCCGTGTTGCCCGAGGCCGAAGAAGTCGACGTCAAGGTCGACGAGAAAGACCTCAAGATCGACACCTATCGCTCGAGCGGCGCCGGCGGTCAGCACGTCAACACGACCGACTCGGCTGTGCGCATCACGCACCTCCCGACCGGCGTCGTCGTCGCGTGTCAGGACGAGCGCTCGCAGATCAAGAACCGGGCGAAGGCAATGAAGATCCTGCGCTCGAAGATCCTCGAGGCCGAGCGCGAGAAGCAGATGGCGGCCGAGGCCGCGTCGCGCAAGTCGCAGGTCGGCTCCGGCGATCGCTCGGAGAAGATTCGCACGTACAACTTCCCGCAGGATCGCGTGACCGATCACCGCATCGGGCTCACGAAACACAACCTGCCGGCGATCATGGACGGCGGGCTCGACGAGATCATCGAGGCCCTGCGCGCCCATCAGCAGGCCGAAGCCCTCAAGGCGCAGGCGAACGGGTGATTCGCGCCGCCGCGCTCGCGGCGTTGTTCGCGACGGCCGCGTGCTCGTCCGCTGGGCCTGCGACCTGTGATGACCTGCGCGGCGTGTGGCGCACCGAAGGTTCCGGCGCGCGCTGGATGATCCTCGATCAGGGCAGGAGCCTCGAGGGCTACCCGCTGTTCGACGACAGCGCGCCCGTTCCGGGCCTCGAGACCGCGCCGCGCGTGCTCGACCTCGTACGCGACGACGGCGACCTGCGCGGTGAGATCAAGCGGCGGTTCATGCGCGGCGCCGACGTGTGCCTCGCCAAGGTACCAGCGCGCGTGACCGCGTGCACCGGCACCACGCTCGAGCTCGTCCTCGCCGATCCGGTGCCTCCCCTCTCGTTCGCTCCGTGCACCTGGGGCACGACGGGACCGTCGCGCCGCGAGCGCTGGCAGCGCGAATAGTCATTGTGCTCGGCGGCGAGCCGCGTGCGCGTGGCATCGTAGAACGCTGCTAGCATCGAGGCGTGATCGCACGATCGATCGTCATCGTCCTCGCCGGTAGTGCCGCGGCGTTCCTCGCGACCGCGCGCGCCCAGCCTGCCGGACCACCCATTCGCGTCGACTTCGAGAAGTCAGACACCGTGTTCACGTACGAGCCGCCACGCGCGACGCCGTACACGCCGGGGCCCGTGGTCCGCGTGAGCTTCGAGAAATCCGACACCGTGTTCACGCACGAGCCACCGCGCGCCACGCCCTACACCGCCGGACCCGCGATTCGCGTGAACTTCGAGAAATCAGACACCGTGTTCGTCCCCACCCGCTAGGAGCCCCGATGCGCACTCTCCTGTTCGCTCTGACCACCCTGGGCGCGACGGCGGCCGCCGCGCAGACGGTGAAGTACCAGCCCAAGCCGATCAAGGTCGATCCGAACGCGGTCCGCCCGCAGCCCACGACGACGCCAACAACGCCAACACCCGTGCAGCCTACCGACGACATCACCGGCGGACTCGCTACATGGCGCCGCCCCGCCGGGGACAGTCCCGAGCCATCCGGGCTCGCGGGCGAGATCCGCATGATCGATCCGGCCACGCGCGTGTCTCACATCACCCGGGCGTACGTGGTCGAGTCGGGAATCCCCGCGTGGACGTATGCCAGCCTGACCATGGTGTTCAAGCACAAGCGTACGGGTCGCCTCGTGCGGCAAGCCTGTGACGCGATCAGCTGCAAGCTCAAGACGCCGGGATTCGAGCACCGAGTGACGCTGGCGGCAGGCGATCGCCCGACCCATGTCTCCTACGAGATCACGTTCCAGCACGACACGGCCTTTCAGGAAGACCCGCGACCCACGACGACCGCGGGGATCACGATCCGCTACAACCCGAACGAGTGGCGGATCGAGGCACTCCAGCTAACACACCTCGACAGCATGCAGTGTAACGACGCAATCCCCGCACGGCGGTGCGTCTACAAGACGTTCTCGTCGACGCCGTGGACCGCAACGCAGCGCTGAGCGCAGGTGAGGCCACCGCGCGGGTGGCTACTTGACGAGCTTCGCGAGCGCGTCGCGCATCTTCTTGAGCTCGCCGCTCGCGTCGCCTTCTTCAAAGCCCTTGCGAACGAGGCGCACGACGCCCTTGCCGTCGGCGACGAACGTGGTCGGCATGGTGTCCGAGCCATAGCTCGCGGCCGCACCCGCGTTGGGCGGCATGTACACGAGCGTCATGTTCTTCAGCTTGAGCTTCTGATGGAACTTCTTGCCGGCGGCCGTTTCCTCGTCGATGTCGATCGCGATGAAGGTGACCTTGCCCTTGAGCTCGGCGGCGAGCTTGTCCCACGTCGGGAGCTCCTTCGCGCACGGCTTGCACCACGACGCCCCGACCGTCACCACGACCCACTTGTCGCGATAGGCCTTGAGCTTGAAGCCCTTGCCGCGGGCGTCGACCGCGCTGTCGAGTTCGGCGAGCCGATCGCCGACCTTGAGGACGTCGGCGGACGCCGGCGCCACGGTAGCAGCGAGGAAGGCAAACGCGAGGGCGGCGAGGCGAGGCATAGGGGTGAGACGGAGCAACTGGCTCATCGATTCACCGCCAGCTCTTCCTCGATCCACATCTCGATGTACTCGGGACTCATGGGTCCTTCGTACTTGCGGTCGTTGAAGAACAGTGTCGGAGTGGAGTCCACACCGGCCGCATTGCCTTGCTGGAGATCGCTCGAGACCTGGGCGCCGGCCGCGTCGTAAGCCGCCGCGAACTTCGCGGCGTCGAGCCCGAGCTCCGCGGCGTACTGGGAGACGGCCGCCTTGTTGTGCTGGGGCGACTTCGCGAACAGCAGCTCGTGCATCTCGTGGAACTTGCCCTGCTGGTTCGCAGCGAGCGCTGCCTGCGCCGCGCTGCGCGAGTCGGGGTGCTTGCCCTCGAGCGGGAACATCATGAAGTACTCGACGACCTTCCCCTTCTGGTTGTCGGCGACCTTGGCGAGGATCGGCGCGAACATCGCGCAGTGAGGGCAGGCGTAGTCGAAGAACTCGACGAGGCGAATGGGCGCGTCCTCGGGGCCGATACGCGGCGCCTTGCTGACGTCGAACTTCACCGGCGTCGCCGCCTTCTCGTACTTGTTGGCGTAGAACTCGCGCGTCTGCTCTTCGGACTGCTCGTCCTCGAGCAGCGAGACGACGTACTTCACGGCGTATGGCGCGCGCTTGCACGCCGTGTCTTGCGTGAACGACACGCGCAGGCTGTGCGCCTTGCCGCACGGTGACTTCAGCGAGCCGAGCAGCTTGTAATAGAGCTTGAGGCGATCGCCCGCGAGCTTGCTGACGTCGACGTTCGGCAGCGGCGTCTCGTCGACGGGGCCCTTGGGCTCCGCGCGATCCATCGCACTGATCGCGCCCGTATCAGCAAGCTTCTTCTTCTCGCACGCACTGCCGGCGAGCAGCGGCGCGCACAACAAAGCGAGCACCAGGCGCCCGGAAATGCGTGCGTTTGACAATCGCCTCGCTGCACTCGGCTTACCGTTTGGCACGTCTCGTTTTAGAGCACGACTCCCGTGATTTCAATCTCGCAGCCCTTATTGACGTTGCGCGTCATGAGAGGTATCCCTTCCACTGAATGACGGTTCATTCAGCAGCGGAACGCGGCGGCGCAGACAAGCGCCAGCGCATCCTTGTCGCCGCTGAACGGATCTTCGCCAAGCACGGCTTCTTCGCAGCCCGGGTGACCGAAATCGCGAAGGAAGCCGGCGTCGCCGACGGCACGATTTACCTCTACTTCAAGAGCAAGGACGACCTCCTCATCTCCTTGTTCGAGAACCGGATGAAGCAGGTCAACGCGGAGCTCGAGCGCGCGATCGCGAACGAGCCCCCCGCGCGCCAGCTCCACGCGTTCATCCGGACCTACCTGCAGCTCGTGCACGACGAGCCCACGGCCGCCGAGGTCCTCACGATCGAGCTGCGCCAAAGCAGCAAGTTCATGAAGGAGTACGACAATCCGCAGTTCGCCGACTTCCTACGTATGCTCGGCGGCATCATCGCTGCAGGCCAGGAGCGCGGAGAGATCGATGCGTCGATTCCGAGCCACGTAGCGGCACGCATGATCTTCGGCATGCTCGACGAGCTCGCCCTCGCGTGGGTGCTCGCGCGCCAGCCGACGATCTCGACCGGCACACCTGGAACCCGTCCGAAAAAATTCGATATCGTGCGCGCGGCCGACTGGGTCGTCGCGCTCGTCACCAACGGCCTCGACCGCACTGCCCGTACCAAGGAGAAGTGAACGTGAAGATCCTCGTCCCCGTGAAGCGGGTCCCTGACCCGACGCAAAAGGCCAAGATCAAGGACGGCCATATCGACCTGACTGGCGCCTCCTGGATCGTCAACACGTTCGACGAATACGCCGTCGAGACCGCGCTGCGCCTGCTCGAAAACGGCGCGGACGGTACTCGCCAGGGCGGCGAAGTCGTCATCGTGTCGCTTGGTCCCGATGACGCCGCGAAGGAGATCCGCACCTGCCTCGCGATGGGTGCGGACCGCGCCATCCACGTCGTCACCACCGACGCCGAGATCGACTCGCTCGTCGTCGTGAAGGTCCTCGCCGGCATCATCGAGGCGGAGAAGCCCGACCTCGTGATCATGGGCAAGCAGGCCGTCGACGGCGACGCCAACCAGGTCGGCCAGATGCTCGCCGGCAAGCTCAACTGGCCGCAGGCGACGTTCGCCGCGTCCGTCGAGCTCGCGGGCGACAAGAAGTCGTTGCTCGTGGGCCGCGAGGTCGATGGCGGCGTCGAGTACAAGCGCGTGCCCACGCCGTCGGTCGTCACGGTCGACCTGCGCATCGTCGGCCCCAAGGCGGTGAAGAACGGCATCACGCCGGACTCGTTCAGCTACGCGGGCGATGCGGCGCGCCTGCCGTCGCTCAAGGGCATCATGGCGGCGAAGAAGAAGCCGCTCGAGACCAAGAAGCTCGCGGACTACGGCGCCGAGCCGAAGGCCTCGATCAAGGAGCTCTCGGTGTCGCTGCCGCCGCCGCGCGCGGCCGGTCAGTTCGTCGCCGATGTCCCCACCCTCGTGAAGAAGCTCGCCGACGAGGCGAAGGCCCTTTAGGGAGTAACAGCCATGGGTAACGTCCTCGCATTCTGTGAATTCTCGGGATCGACGCTCCGCTCGAGCGCGCTCTCCAACCTGACGTTCGCGCGCACCGCCGCCAAGGCGCACGGCGGCGACGTCGTGATTCTCCTCGTCGGTGCCGGCGCACAGGCCGCTTCGGCCGACGCCGCCCGCTACGCGCCGAAGGTCGTCGTCGTTGAAGACGGCGACCTCGCGCACTACCTCGCCGAGACCTTTGCGCCGATCATCGCGCAGGTCGCCAAGGACAACGGCGCGACCATCGTGTCCGCGACCGCGAGCTCCGTCGGTAAGGACGTGATGCCGCGCGTGGCCGCGCTGCTCGACGCGGGCATGGCCTCGGACATCTCGTCGATCGCCGATTCTGGCTCGTCCAAGGACACGTTCGTGCGGCCGATCCTGGCGGGTAATGCGTACTCGACGATCCAGATCTCCACGCCCGTCATCTGCGTCACGCCGCGCCAGTCGGAGTTCGAGCCCGCCGAGCCGCTCGGCAGCCCGGGCGCCGTCTCCACCGCGCCGGCCGGCACGGTGAACGCCCTCGGCGCGACGTTCGATCACATCGACGCGCAGAAGAGCGACCGTCCCGACCTCGGCGACGCGAAGGTCGTCGTCTCCGGTGGCCGCGGCATGAAGAGCGGCGAGAACTTCAAGGTCCTCGAAGAGCTCGCGGACCTCCTCGGCGCCGCGATGGGTGCCTCGCGCGCCGCGACCGACGCCGGCATGGTCCCCGCCGACTGGCAGGTCGGCCAGACCGGTAAGATCGTCGCGCCGAACCTCTACTTCGCCGTCGCCATCTCGGGTGCGATCCAGCACCTCGCCGGCATGAAGGGGAGCAAGACGATCGTCGCGATCAACAAGAACAAGGACGAGCCGATCTTCCAGGTCGCCGACTACGGTCTGGTGATGGAGTGGGAGAAGGCGGTCCCCGAGCTGATCGCCGAGATCAAGAAGCTCAAGGCGAGCCGCTAAGCTCACCTTCGCTTCGGCGATGCGCGGCATCGGAGACGATCGCCGCGCGTTTTCGTTATCGGGCGCCGATAGAATCCGTTCGAGGTTGGCAGGATGGCTTTTCGCTAGGAGCCCGACGCTGAGTGGGCTAAGACACTGAATCCCCGCTTCCGAGCACGACGGCCCGTCGTGGGGCGGGTGTTACTGATCACTGGGCCCGTTCGAGTAAGCGATGAATACCCGCCTGTACGTTGGAAACCTCTCCTTCAACACGACCGCTGATGGCGTCCGCACTGCATTCGAGCAGTTCGGCACGGTTAGCGACGTCCACCTTGTGACCGATCGCGAGACCGGCCGCGCGCGCGGCTTTGCGTTCGTGACCATGGGCACGCCCGATGAAGCCGCCAAGGCTATCCAGAGCATGGACGGCCAGATCCTCGACGGACGCCCGCTCCGCGTCAACGAGGCCGAGCAGCGCCAGCAGCGCGGCGGCGGCGGCGGTGGCGGCTACGGCGGCGGGGGCGGATCCCGCGGCGGCGGGGGCGGCGGCGGCTACGGCGGCGGTGGTGGCGGCGGCG
>JANRKM010000019.1:0-13141 GCA_033763475.1 Kofleriaceae bacterium | reverse complement strand
TCGTGCTCGTGCTCGTGCTCGTGCTCGTGCTCGTGCTCGTGCTCGTGCTCGTGCTCGTGCTCGTGCTCGTGCTCGTGCTCGTGCTCGTGCTCGTGCTCGTGCTCGTGCTCGTGCTCGTGCTTGCCTGCCCGGCGGTACTTCGCCTGGCAGCCCCAAGCTCGAGGTGCGGCTGCGACGTGCGGCTGTTACCTGAGCAGGCGAGTCCCGCCCGACGAGCCTTGCTCCATCGGGCGATGCAGCACGACCTTACGGCCGGCCTCGCGCCCCGCGGCGTGGGCGCCATCGAGCCGGATCCGCTCGTGGCGCGTCGTGATGCGCGGGTGGCGTGCGTGGTAGTAGCCATCGAGCTTCTGGTCACCGACCCAGACGAGGCCGGTCCCGCGTAGCTCCTTGCGCTCGGCCGACAGCTTGTCGTGAAAGCCGTTGATGACACCGATCTGATACGAGAGGCGGTCGCGCCCACTGCGCACGCGCGCGTCCCCGCGATTGTCGCGCCACAGCCGCTCGCACGTGGACAACAGGAACGCATAGACGTGCTCTGCCATCTCCACGTTCGCGCGCGTGCCGACGAGCTCGTAGACATTGCCGCGCTTGCCCAGGCGGGGCAGGTAGACCGGGATCCGGATCGCCTTGACGAAGAAGAATTGCGCGAGCAGCCCGACGATCAACGACTCGACGCGCGTACCGCGCTTGCTCGGATCGCCGAGGTAGCGGACCTCGTACGCCTGGTCGGCGCGGGCGGCGGCGTCCTCGATGTTGTGGCGCAACATCAGCTCGTGCGCGCGGCGCATCGCGATCTCGGCCTCGTGCTGGTTGGCGCTGGCGGCAAGTGCGAGCAGCTTGCGGATGCGATCGAGCACGCGGTCGCCGTCGGCAGAGTATGCCGCGATCGGCGGTCCACCGGCGCGCGCATCGATGCCTCGCTCCTCGCACACGCGGCGGAACGTCTCTCCGTGCGCCGACTCTTCGCGGACCTCGAGTACCTCGTCGACGAACTGGTGCGCCATCTCGTGCTCGAGCACCGAGATGACCTCGGGCCACGGGCGCTCGAGGACGAAGCTGCGCGCGAGCTCGAGGCGGCGCCCTTTGGGCACCCAGTGGCCGAGGCGCGAGCTCATGTCCACGAGCGCGATCACCGGCAGCTTCAAGCGCTCGCGGAATCGGGCATGGTTCGCCCACTCGTACGCGCGTACGAGCTCGCGCACGAGCGCGGCTTCGAGGGCAACCGACAGCGGCTCGACGGACATGCCGCCACTATGCCCGGTCGCGGCTCAGCGCGCACCTCTCGAGATCTAACGAACCAGTCGCGCGTCGCGCAGCGTGAGCGTGCCGGCGACGCCAACGCCCTTCGCGAGCGCCGCGTCGGCCGTCTCCGCGGTCGCGAGCACGACACCGAGGCGGCGGCGCGGGCCCGCGTTGGGCTTGCCGAAGAAGCGGACGTCGACGCCCTCGGTCGCGTAGGCCTCGGCGAGCCCGTCGATCACCGGCGACGCCAGCTCGCGGTCTGCTCGCAGTGCCACGCTCGCACCGGCGGAGTGGCGGCGGATCGTCCGGATCGGGAGGCCGAGGATCGCGCGCGCGTGCAGCGCGAACTGGCTCCAGACCTGCGTGGCCATGGTCACCATGCCGGTGTCGTGTGGGCGCGGGCTGACCTCGCTGAACATCACCTGATCGTCGGGAAGCAGAAACAGCTCGACGCCGAAGATTCCGCGGCCGCCCAGCCGCTCGGTGATGCGTCGCGCGACCTCCTGCGCGCGCTCGATCTGAAGCGACGACATCGCGTGCGGCTGCCAGCTCTCGACGTAGTCACCTCCGACCTGGCGGTGCCCGACCGGGTCGCAGAACAGCGTGCCGTTGACCGCGCGCACGGTGAGCATCGTGATCTCGCTGTCGAACTTGATGAACTCCTCGACGATCACGCGGCCAGCGCCGGTGCGGCCACCGGTCTGCGCGTAGTGCCAGCATTGTTCGAGGTCGGAGGGTGTCTTGGCGACGGATTGCCCCTTGCCCGAGCTGCTCATGATCGGCTTGATGACGACGGGCCAGCCGAGCGCGTCCGCGGCAGCCTTCAGGTCGTCAAACGTGTCGGCGAACTGGTAGCGCGCGGTGGGGAGCCCGAGCTCCTCGGCCGCGACCCGGCGGATCGCCTCGCGATCCATGGTTAGGCGTGCGGCCTGGGCCGTCGGGATCACCGTCCAACCCTCGGCCTCCAGTGCGACGAGCTCCTGCGTGGCGATCGCCTCGATCTCGGGAACGATCAGGTGCGGCTTCTCGGTCTCGACGAGCTTCCGCAGCGCCGCGCGGTCGAGCATGTCGATGACGTGGCTGCGATGTGCGACCTGCATCGCCGGCGCATCGGCGTAGCGATCACACGCGATGACCTCGACGCCAAACCGCTGCAGCTCGATGACCACTTCTTTGCCCAGCTCGCCCGAGCCGAGGAGGAGGACGCGCGTCGCGTGAGGGCTCTTGGGCGTTCCGATCGACACGTTCATGACGCACCGTGTAGCACGGGCGTCGCGCTAGGAGATCCTCTCAGGCCGCGTCGCGCTGTGCTTCGTCGGCTGCGCAGGCATGGGCGAGGAGGACGTGGGTAATCCCGAGATCGAGACCTCCGTCCTCGGCGAGAGACGACAGCTCGAACGTCCCCTCTGTCCACCCGAGCATCGCGTTCAGCGCGGCCTGAGGATCGAGGCCGGCGATCGTGCCTGCACCGACGATGCGCCCCTCCGCGATGTCGATCCATCCGACGTCGCTGCTCGTGATCATGAGGCGACCGGTCTTGCGATCCATCTCGAACATCGTCAGTAGCGTGCCGAGGTTGAGCCCCTCGAGCGTGCCGCGCAGAAGCACGCGTTCGGGCGCGCTCGCGAGCGTGGCGAGTCGGCGTGCGCGCGCGACGACCTCGGTCGCGGTGAACGGCTTCGCGATGAAGTCGAGGGCGCCACGATCGAACGCGGGCGCGAGATCGCCGAGGTCCGCCGAGGTCATGATCACCGGGATGCGCGCGAACTGAGGATCGACCTCGAGCGTCGCGAGCACGCGATGACCGTCGATCACCGGCAGCGCGCGGTCGAGCAGGATCACGTCGGGCGCGCGACGGAAGCACGCCGCCAGTGCTTCGACACCACTGTTCGCGGTGGTGACCATGAAGCCCGACGCTCCAAGCTCGGTGGACATGCGCGCGAGCAATCGTGGATCGGCGTCGGCGACCAGGATGTGCACCGCGTTTGCGGGCGCCTGCTCGCGGAACTCGCGGATCAGGCGCTCCACCGTGACGGCGAACAAGCGATCCGAGATGCGTTTTGGCTCGCAGAACGCGAGCCCCACGCCCGCTGGCCGACCCAGCGCGTACGCCTCGGTCGCGCCGAGCTGGTGCGTCACCCGCGCCGTGGTCGCGATCCGTTTGCCGTCGGGCGAGATCGCGATCTCGACCTCGGCGCCGGGAGAGAGGTTGATGCCCCGCACGAACATCCCCGTCCTGGACAGGTCGGCGATGGCGAGGCGGCGGCGCGTGCCCTGGAAGGCCAGCTCCACCGTGAGATCCATCGGGTATCGATCTGCTTGCCTGTGCACAGCCCAGCTAGGTACAGGGCCGGATCAACTCTTACCAGCGCGATCGTCGTCGAGCACCCCGACGATAACCGACTACGGCCGTGGCCGGAGGGGCCCGGGTGCATCACACAGTGGGCACTTTTGCGTCACCGTCGCGGCGTCACACGACTCGCAGGCAAACGCGACGGTGTGATGCCCGAGCTCGCCAAACTCCGCCAGCGGCACGGGTTTGGGCCGCTCGCCGCCTCCATATTTCGCCTTGGCGGCGACCAGCGCGATCGCGAGCAGCTCCAGCTCATTGCACCCCGGGCAACGCTTGGGGATCGCCAGCCGGCTGGTGTCGCCGAGCGCCCGGGCGAGGCCTCCCGCGGCGTGGCAACGCGGACAGTCCGGATGCTCGAACACCACGTGGTGGCAGCTCGCGCATTCGATCCGGTAGGTGCCATCCACGAACTTCTCGCCGTCGTGCACCCAGCGCCCCGCGTCGTTAGGATCTGCGAGCATCATCAGCAGCCGACGGTCGATGAAGCTGGAGATCTCCATCGTCCGGCCGCCACACACGGGGCAGCCGGCCTGCACCGTGGCTTCGAACGTCTTCTCGTCGAGTGCGCCCATGACTACTGGATGATTCCCGGCCGCGACCAGTATGGGCTGATGTTATTGGCGAGCGGATCCTGACCGGGCAGCCACATCGGCGGTGCACTCGGATCGACCTGGCCATTGAGCTTGTTGCGCGCGATCGCGGTGAGCCAGATCTGCTTGCACTGCTCGACCTTGTTCTGCTTGCACGAGGCCGGGCTCGTCGCGATGGTCGTGCGGTGGCCGTAGTCACGCTGGCTCGAGAACACGATCCAGTAGTACTCGTTCGAGACGGTCGGCGCCCAGTGGGCCCAGGTGATGTCCGTGTCGACAAAGCCACCGTTGGCGGCGGTTAGGTCCTGCTTCCACGCGCCGGTCGGCGTGGTCAACATGAGCCGCTGGCCGGGGTCGCGCGCCGTGGCACCGCCGCTGCGCCAGCTCGCGCGTGCGGCGTTGAACACGATCACGTTGTTGTCGGGCGAGAAGCTCGGGAAGAAGAAGTTGTTGTACGTGCCATTCGTCAGCGTGATCGGATCGGAGACGATCATCTGGGGCGAGCCGAACGTGTGGTTGCCGCCCGCGAACGAGTAGCTCATTGTCGCGATCTTGCCGTCGTTCAGATCGACCCACGCGCCTGGTGAGCCCGAGACGTAGACGAGGGTGTTGCCGTCCGGCGACCAGTCGGGCATCAACGCGGAGCGGGTCGCCGCATCCGGCGTGTTGGCGATCGAAAGATTCGAGGGCACCTCCGCGCCGGTGTCGCCATCGTACAGCGCCATCGTGCCGTCGTTGCGGGTCACCGCCGCGACCGCCTTGGTGTCGTCGGGGAACGGGTTGCCAACGGGCGCGAACGACAGGTACGAGCCCATGATCGGCGAGGTGTCGGCGTTGACCTTTTCGACCCACGTCTTGGTGACCGAGTCGTAGGTGAGGAAGCCGACCCTCTGCGTGGTGTGGCCGCAGCCGCCGACGCAGCGGCTGTAGCCGACGCGCGAGCCCGAGCGATTGACGGTGTGGCACGAGGTGCAGTTGCCCATCACCACCGAGGGTGGCTCTGGCGAGCCGAAGGTCTGGCTCATCACGTTGCCCTGCGACGAGGCCCAGTAGTAGATCGCGGTGTTGTCGATCGTGTCGGTCGACATCGTGACCGTCACCGGCGTGCTCGCGTATTTGGTCGCGGGTGCAGCCTGCGCGAGGCCCTCGACGGTGAACGCGAGGTTGTCGCCTGCGGCGGTCTCCGTGATCGCCTTCCACTCGTCGGCAGGAAGCAAGGCTTCGGGCGTCGCCGAGTAGACGTCGATCGCGAGGAAGCCCGAGGCGAGGCGCAGGTGGAACAGGTCATTCCCCGCGGCCGTCCACTGCGTCTCGACCGGCGGGATGTTGCGCGGCGAGACGGCGCGATCGATCGGGTACTCGATGAGCGGCATGCGCGCGGCGTCGGTGCTGGCGGTCGCACCGTTGAACAGATCGGCTGCATTGGCCGGTGCGCCGCCGATGGTGACCGAGCCGGTCAGGTTCACGATGATCTGCGCCTCGCCCGACAATGCGTCGCAGGTGGCGAGGATCGGCGTCTTGCCACCACGTCCCTGTACGGTGACCGTTGCGTCGGCGAAGCTGCCGAACTGCGCATCGATCGAGAGCGTGCAGCTCGCGGTGATGTCCTTCTTCGCGTAGCCCTCGGCGACGCCGTAGACCGTGTACGCCTGCGTGGCGCTGCCTCCGAGTGGAAGCGTGACGCTCGCGCGGGCGGGCTCGATCTCGATCGACTCGTACATCGAGGGTTGGTCGTCACTGCTGCGAGATCCGCACGCAGAAACGAAGACAGCAGCGGCTACGGCGAACCAGCAGGGACGCATGGCTCGTAGTCTATCCCTACTCGATAACGACCGTCACACTTCTCGAACGACCGAAGGTCTCCGGCGCGTACATCTCCTCGGCCTTGGCGGGGGCCGCGACGAACGTTCCGGGCGTGGTGGCCCGGGCGGTGTACGAGAACCGATGGCGGCCTTCGCCGAGCTGCATCGCGAAGGCTTCGCTGCGCTCGTCGCGCAGGTTCTGGAAGTCCCAGAAGGTGTCCTCGGGCACGCTGCCTTGTACCGGGCGCTCCGCGATCGCCAGTGACGAATTCACGGACTCGAAGCCCGCAGGCATCGGATCGACGACGGCGACGGCGTGGCGTCGCGTGGTGTTGAGGATCTCGATCTCCACGAGCACGCGCGCGCCGAGCTTCACGCGCACGCGCCCGTCCGCGAGCTTCGTCACATCCGCGGGCGAGTCCACGGGCGTGTACGTGCGGCGGACGACGAAGCCCGCATCGAGTGCGGACAGATCGATCTGCGTGGGCGCGTAGGTGACGCCGACGCGGTAGTACAGGCGGCCGGGGCCATCCTTGACGATCGCGACGTCGTGCGTCGAGCCGGGGCCGAGTGCGGTCCAGTCGAGGTGGGTCTGCGCGCGCCCCGTCGAGCGGCCGACGAACGGTTGCTCTGCATAGGCCTTCTTGCCGAGCCACAGCTTGCCGACGAAGTTCGGCGTATCCTTTTCGTAGGTGTCGAAGTAGCGTCGCATGGCCTGCATCACGACGAGGTTCTCCTGCGTCGAGCGCCATCGACCGCGCGTGCGCCCGTCGAGTAGGCCGCGCGCGAGCTTGGTAATCAGCGGCTGCGCTGGCTCCTCGCGGATCAACGCGTCGAGCACGAGCGCGGTGGTGCGCGCGTTGGAGACGAGCAGCAGCCGCTCGGCTTCGACGTACGACGTGGTCACCGTGGCCGCCGACGCGGTCTCCTGGATGGCCGACAGAAGCTGCGTGCGCAACGCCGTGCGGGCTCCCCGCGCGCGCGCGTTGCCCGCGAGAAGCGCGAGGAGCCGCGCCTTCGCCTCGACGGGATACAGCTTGAGCTTGGTCGCTTGCGCGTGAAGCTTCAGCGCGCGCGTGGTGACGTCGCGGCCGGCCTGCGCGAGGCTGCCGAGGCCCGTGGCGGCGAGCGTGATGTCGTAGGGCAGCATGTTTCGCCGGGTCTGGTTCGGCGTGCCGGCGACGTCCTTGTCGAGCGCGTCGAGGAGCGCGGTGACCTTCGCGTCGACGTTGCGTATCGCCTGATCGAGTACGGGGCCCGCGTGCTTGCTCGCGACGAGCGCCGACACGACCTGCATCGTGACGAATGGGTCGGATGCCATGCCGCGGAAGTAGCCAAAGCCACCGTCGGAATTCTGCTGGGCGGCGAGCTTCTTCACGTCGAGCTCCCGCTGTGCCTCGATCTCGGGCTTGCTCGGGCGGCCCGGCGTCGCGAACGCCTCGAGGACGTCGTAGATCGCGGCGGTCGCGAGCATGCGGCTCGAGCGCTGCTCCGCGCACTCGTGCGGATACGCGTACAGGTACCAGTACGCATCGGTGAGCGCCTGCAGCTGTGTCGACGCCACCTCGACCTCGACGCCGCCGACGTCGGTGAGGATCGCGCTCGGGACGACGAGCTGCTCGTACTGGGGCGCGGCGTCGACGATGCCGTACGTCGCGAACGACTCGGTCGTCGCCGGGACGTAGACCGGGAGCTCGATCCGCGACGCATCGCTGAACGCGCCCGATGACACGATGGTCTGGATCATCGCCTTGCCACGCGCACGGGTGGCGAAGCCGAACCGCACCTCGGTGCGCTGGCCCCCCGGCACCGTGACGCGCTTGCCCATCGCACCGCGGCCCTCGAGGTTCGCGGCGCGCACGGCGACGTCGATGGTGCGCGGTTCGGCGTCGAGGTTCTGCACTACGACCGGCAGCTCGAAGGCGTCCCCCTGCGTGAGGAAGCGTGGCGCTTGCGTGCGCGCGTTGAGGCGCCGCTGGGTGACGATCGTGTTCTCCGCCTTGCCGAAGTAGCGCGTGTTCGCGGTCGCCACCGCGACGATGCGGAACCGCGTCAGGCTGTCGGGCATCTTCACCGAGACGCGCGCCTTGCCCTGCGCATCGGTGCGCAGCCGCGGCGAGAACACGGCGTAGGGACGGAAGTCCTGCCGCGCGCGCATACCGAGCGCGACGGCGTTGCTCATTCTCACGCTCGGCACGGCGGCGTGCCGGCCGGACATGCCGCCGTGCCCGCTGCCGTAGGCCGTGCCCGTGCCACCGCGCAGCACATCGAGCTTGTAGACGTCGACACCGGGCTTGCCCACGAGGTCTCCGCCGGCATCGCGCACGAGCCCGTGCGTACTCGCGCTGTCGACGCCCGGCTGGACGCGCGCGTAGAACCCGGGCAGCGGGTCGCCGTGTTTCGTCTTCGAGAGCGCCAGCACGGCTTCATCGACGACCATCAGCGCGACCTCGGCGTTCGCCATGGGCTTGTCCGCATGGCGGACCTCGACCTCGAACGTCGCGCTCGCACCAGGCTCGATCACGGGCGTTGTTGCCCGCGCCTTCATGACGAGCCGTGCACTCTCGAGATCCACGGGGATATCGACCTGGGTCGATGCATGAACCGGGAGCGGGCCGGGCTTGGGCGCCTTCGCCGCCGGGCGCGTCGCGATGCGATCGACAACCGCGTAGAAGTTCGTCATGTACGACTCGTCGATCGGGACGTCGACGAACGTCGACGCGGCCGAGAGCTCCACGCGCTTCTCGGTGATGATGCCCTGACGTGCGAACGTGACGATCGCAGTCGCGGGGACGAGCGTGGAGTGGATCTCGAGCTTCGCGACGTCGCCCGGCCTGTATTCCTTCTGATCGGTGGTGACCCAGAAGTCGCGCTTGCGGTCCTCGGGCTGCCACCACGGGATCTGGTACTGCGTGCGGTTGGTGCGGCCGCGGGTGTCGCTGACCGTCGCGACCGCCATGTACGCGGTCTTGTCATCCTTCACGGTGTAAGCGCACGGCACCGGCGTCGTCGCGCTGGTCCGCTTGCAGCTCTGCGTGTCGATGACCTTGGCGTCGTCGCGGAACCGCTCCGAGCCGAGGACGCCTTCGATCGCGATGTCGACGTTCACGCCCGGCACCGGTTCGCCGTCGATGTCGGTGACGACGGCCTCGAGCACGGTCGCCGTGCCGGAGCGCTTGCGCAGGCCGATGTAGTAGCTGCTCGGATGGACGAGGATCGGGCGCGACGCGGCGCGGATTCGCTGCCGGTCGACGTCGACCACGGTGGTCTCGACGGTCAGCACGCTGGGCCGGTTCTCGTGCAGCGCCGAGATCGCGATTTTCGCCGTCGACGACGAAGCACCCGACAGCCGCGTCGATTCCTGTACCTGGATGTGGTTGTCCGCGTCGTCGTAGTGTAGCCGCGCAGGCGCTCGCGCGAGACGGGCGGCGCGAAGCCGAACTGGTTCCAGTTCGGCGGACGATACGCGGTGGTCGCGAGATTCGCGGACCAGGAGGTGCGCGAACCGCCGAGGCCACCACCGGCGTAATACGCGGCATCGGTCTGCATCTCGATGCTCTCGCCGACGACGAGTGGGATCGATCCGGCATGCGCGACGTCATCATTCAGCGACACCGAGAAGGCGGGCGTGCGGAACTCCTCGATCTTGATGGGGTGGTGCAGCTCTTGCCCGCGCGCCGTGAACGCGAACGTCGCGGTGCCGAGGTTGACGGTCTTCGGCAGCTGCGTCTCCAGATCGAAGCCGCCATCGCTCGACAGCGGCGCGGTACCGCTCGCGAGCTTGTTGCCGCGCGCGTCCGTCAGCTCCCATGCCACAGGCTCGCCGAGGGTGGGCAGCTCGAGACCCGGATTGGGCCCGTCGTGCGTCCATCGCACCCAGCCCTTCACGTACACCTTCTCGTCGGGCTTGTAGGTGAAGCGGTCGTCGGTGACGTACCAGCGCGCCATCTGCGTGCGCGTGGACTTCTCGTAGCGTCCGATGGCGGTGAACGTCGAGTCGGGTCCGTCGGTGATCGCGAGCACGGCGCTCGGCGATTGCTTGGGTGCAGGGGCAGCGGGAGGCGGGGGGAGCTCGAAGGCGACGTGCCCCGTTGCATCGGTGCGCGCGGGGGCGCCGGCGGCGCGGCCCTCGACGAGGAGCTGGGCCGATGCGGTCGCGCGGGGCGCGAGGAAATGATCGGGTGCGAGGTCTTGCACCCACGCGCTCACGCGCTCGCGATCGACGCGTGCCACCGTCGCGAGCTTGGTGACCTGAATCCACGCGCGCTCCAGCAGCTTGGGCTTGCCGTCGACGGTCGCGATCGCGACGACATGCCCGACGCCTTCCGTCGCGAGGGCAGGGCGAAGATCGACGCGCAGGTCGATGCCGCGCCGCGCGCCGACAGGATACGCCTTGTCGAACACGCGCGTCCCGGGCGGAGTCGAGCGCTCGCCAGCTTCGTATTGCTCGTACGCGAAGTAGTCGGCGGGCTTGACCTTGAACAGCTGAACGCGCAAGTCGTCGATCGCCTGCCCATGCAGGACCCACTGCGGAATCTCGAACCGCGGATCGAGCACCATCAGCCCGGTGCTGTCGGTGTACAGGTACGGCGAGAACTCCTCGCGCGTGGTGGTGAACGTGGAACGTCGCGCGCCGACCAGCGGCTGCCCGTGGTTATCGACGAGACCTCGGGCGATCCGGATCGCGAACGTGCGCCCCGCAACGGTCGGCATGCTGATGCTCACCTCGTTGCCCGTCACCGCGTGGTCGGAGAACGCCTCGCCCTCGAGCTGCACCATCTCCGAGCGATACGAGGACCGCTCCACGGTGTTCGAGAACACCAGGCGCCCGTAGCTGTGCGCGGGACACGTCGTGCCGGCGAGGCGTGGCTTACCGTCATAACGACAGGCGAAGCCGAGGACGGTGAACGGCGGGATGACGCGGAAGTCGGTGCGCGACACGTCCTGCGTGACAAGCGGGCCCTCCGCGGACGGCGCTCCGGGCGCGAGCGTGACGACGAGCTCGCGCCCCGCGGGCCACGCCGTCATCGGAGCAACGAACAGCGCGTACTTGCCGAGCACGCTGTCGAATTGCGCGTCCGTGTGCGCGAAACTCGGGTCCTTGCGCAGCCGCGCGATCGCCGTCGCGTGATCGATCACCTGGAACGGGATCGGGGTGCCCTTGGGACCGGAGAGCCTCAGGAACGTCGCCACGCGCATGGCGTCGAAGGCCTGATCGAACACGATCGCGACGGGTGCGTCGGGGCGCACCTCGCGCGGAAACGCCCTCGTGATCTGCAGCGGTTGGGTCGAGAACGTGCCGGTGGCGTCCGCTGCGAGTTTGGCGCCGGAGACGGCGGTCGTTCCCGCGGGCACCGTGATCGTGTAGGCCGTCGCGCGCGGAAGCTGCGCGCCCGCCGCCTCGAAGGCGAGCACGCGCGTGTCGAGCCACTTCCAGGTGCCCGGCACGGCCGGCGCGAGCTTCACCGGTGGCACCGCGACCGTGCCGACGCGCGCGACGGCGATCATCGGCTCGGCGAACCGGATGCGAACCGCGAGCTCGGCCCGAACCTCGCCCGTGGGCAAGATCTCCGGTGGCGCGAGCGGCGCGATCTGCACGGGACGTGGCGGCGCGGGCGGTGCGAGTGGACCATCCCCGACCACCTTTCCCGCGGGGACGAAGAAGGTGATCGGCTGCGCACCTCCGCTGCGTGCCGGCGGTAGCGAGGCGGGCCGGACCACGGGCGCGTGTGCGTTGACCGCGGCGAGGTCGGGCAATGGATCGAGGCGCCCGAGCAGCTGCGCCGTCGTCGCCTCGTCGAGCGCCGTCGCTGCTGTCGCTACCGGTGCCGCGGCGCCGCCATTTAGAATCTCGATCCGCATGCGCGTGTCCGCACCGGGCTCGAGCTTCACCGTCGGGCGACTGCGCGTGGCGGCCACCTGCGCGGGGGAGGCGAGTGGCGCGGGCGGCACGACCTTCGTGGTCACCGGCGGCGGGGCAGGTGGCCGGCACGCCGTGGCCAACGTCGTCGCCGCGGCCCACACACACAACAAGGAATGAAAGCGCGTCCGTCGCACGTCACACCGACACCAACCGCAGCCGTTGAGGTCCCGAAAGCTTGCGAATTCGTGCACCGCGAACGTCACGAGATCGCTAGGATGCCCGTATGCGCGGCCCTGCACTCCTCCTGCTCACCGCGCTGTGTACGGCGGCGAGCGCAGACCCGCTCGACGCCGAGCTCGCGCGTGGCACCATGCGCGCGACAGGGCCGGCGGCGCGGGTCGCCTTCGTGCTCGATGCGGAACCCACGCCGGCCTTGCTCGCGTTGATCGCGCGCTACAACGTCCCCGTCACCCTGTTCGTGCCCTCGGGCTATTGGGACGCTCCGCGCGACCACGACGAGCTCGCTCTCCTCAAGCGCGCCGAGATCTCGATCGGCTTGCGCATCGAGCGCGGCGATGACATCGCAGCAACCCTCGAACGGGCAGAGCGCGCGGGCTTCGCGATCGGCACCTTCATCACGCGCCGCCGGCTCGCTACGATGATGACCGACGCAAAGCGCGCGGGCCTCACCGAGGTTACCTGGTCCCTCGCGCTCACGCGCGCCAACCGCGGCGTGCTCCGATTCGCGCCCGGTGCGATCGTCCGCGTGGCGCCGGAGGCGCTTGCGGCGGTCCTCGACGAGGTCGAGGCGATGAACTGCAGCGGCAGCGCGCCAGCGCGATCGATCACGACGCCGGTGTCGCTGCACTACTTCGTGCACGATCGGGGGCGCGCGCGTGCGGTGCCCGATCACGTGCAGGAGCGGACAGCCGCCTATATCCACAGCCTGGCCGATCGCTGCGAAGATCGCGCTCATGATCGCGCACCAGGCGACTACCCCGCTCGCAAGCGCGCGCCCGATCTGAACTGCCTCGACAACCCGCTCGCGAAAGGCTGTTACTGAATCGCGTCTGCCGACGAACGCGGCACGCCCAGCTGACCAACACGAGCTGCCCGCCTCGATCGGGCTTAGGCGTGTGCACTAGCAGGGCTAGGTCACGATCTCCCACGTGAGCAGAAGGCGCTGCACGCCAGCGGGCACCGGGAGCTGAGGACGAACCTCGCGGTGCGGGCTCGCGATCTTCCAGGCGCGGGAATCCATCAACGCCCACTGCGTCGATCGCCGCG
Organism: Kofleriaceae bacterium; assembly: GCA_033763475.1. Taxonomy (GTDB): domain Bacteria; phylum Myxococcota_A; class Polyangia; order Haliangiales; family Haliangiaceae; genus JABFXX01. Next base: position 1 of record JANRKM010000019.1, on the reverse strand, counting down.
C
>JANRKM010000018.1:0-3135 GCA_033763475.1 Kofleriaceae bacterium | reverse complement strand
AAGCGCCTTGACGCGGTCGAGCACGGCGAAGACGCCTGTCGGGGCGCCGGCGCGGACGGTCGAGCAATGCGGAAGACGGCGGTTCTTGCGTCACGAAATAGCGTGGGACGGTCGCGGTGGAATAGCGTGCACGGTAACACTCAGCACGCGTGATACATCGAAGAGCGTCGGCGTGAGTACCGGCGTCGTCGGCAAGTGTACGGCGCGCGCGAGCAAGGCCGGCCTCGACTGGGCCGCCGTCGAGAAACTCACCGACAGCGAGCTCGATCGATGCCTCTACGGCGAGCGGTCGGAGGCCCATCGCAGCGCGTTCCCGGAGCCCGACCCCCTGCACATCCACCAAGAGCTCATGCGGCCCGGCGTGACGCTGGAGCTGCTGCACCTCGAGTACCTCGAGGAGCATCCGACCGGGATGCAGTACACGGCGTTCTGCGACCGCCGTCGGGCGTGGAAGCGGAAGCGACGCATCACCATGCGGCAGTCGCACAAGGCGGGCGAGCGGATGTTCGTGGACTTCTCGGGCAAGCGGCCATCGATCGTGAACCGCGCGACGGGCGAGGTGCGGGCGGTCGAGCTGTTCGTCGCGACCCTCGGCGCGTCGAGCTACACGTTCGTGTGCGCGGTCGAGACGCAGACGGTGGGGGACTGGCTCCGCGCGCACGAGGAGGCGCTCGCGTACTTCGGCGGGACGCCCGAGGTCTGGACGCCGGATTGCCTCAAGAGCGCGGTGACGCGCGCAGATCGGTACGCGCCGGATCTGCAGCGAAGCTACAGCGCGCTGGCGACGCACCACGACGCGGTGGTCATCCCGGCGCGACCGCGCAAGCCACGGGACAAGGGGAAGGTGGAGGTAGCCGTGCAGGTCGCGCAGCGATGGATCCTCGCGCGGCTGCGGCACGAGACCTTCTTCGACCTGCCGTCGCTGAACGCGCGCATTCGCGAGCTGTGCGACGACCTCAACGCTCGACCGCGACGCATGCTCGGCGGCGTCTCGCGGCGCGATCTGTTCGAAGCGGTGGAACGCGCGGCGCTGAAGCCTCTGGCGCGTGACCCATACGTGCATCGCGAGGTGCGTCGCGCGCGTGCTGGGACGGACTACCACGTGGAGGTCGATCGCCACTGGTACTCGGTGCCGTATGGGCTGGCCAACTCGGACGTCGAGGTGTTCCTCACGCCAACGACGGTCGAGATCCTGCACGACAACCGCCGCGTGGCCCTGCACGTGCGGAGCGCGGAGAGGTTCATGCACACGACGGAGCGCGCGCATCGGCCGCCCTCGCACGATGCGTGGAACGAACGCGATGCAGGCGGGCTCGAAGCTTGGGCGAAGGGCGTGGGGCCGGCGACGACGGAGATGATGACGCGCATCCTGACCGCGAGGGTGCATCGGGAGCTGGCGTGGCGTTCGGGTCGCGGTCTCAAGCGACTCGGAGAACGCCACGGCGAGGCACGCCTCGAGCGCGTGTGTGAGCAGGCGGTGAAGCTCAACGCGCGCGCCTACAAGACGATCGAACGGATGCTGAAACTGGATCGCGATCGACTCGAGAACGCCGACGAGTGCGCGAGCGACAAGATCGAACACGAGCAGATCCGCGGCGCGGCGTACTACGCGAACTGAGGAGCCACGATGCTGAACGAAGAGACGAAGAAGAACCTCTTGGCGATGCGGCTGCCCGAGATGGCCAGCGCGTGGGACCGGCAGCAACAGGACCCTGCCTGCGCCGGGCTGAGCTTCGACGAGCGCCTGGGGCTGCTGGTCGAGGCTGAGTACATGGCGCGCGAGAATCGCCGTCTGGCGCGGCGGATGAAGTCGGCGCAGCTGCGGGTGTCGGGGGCGTGCGTGGAGGACGTGGCGTCGTCCAGTGAGCGAGGGCTGGAGCGGAGTGAGGTCGCGCAGCTGACGTCGGGGCGATGGCTGTCGGCGAAGCAGAACGTGCTCATCTCGGGACCCGCGGGCGTGGGCAAGAGCTACGTCGCGTGCGCGCTCGGTCAGCTCGCTTGCCGGCGTGGCTTCACAGCGCTGTATCGGCGGGTGCCGAGGCTGTTCGAAGAACTGGCGCTGGCTCGGGCCGACGGGACGTACGCGAAGCGACTGACGCAGATCGCGAGGGTGGACGTCCTGATCCTGGATGACTTCGGTCTGGGGAAGACGAGCGAGACCCAGCGGCATGACTTGCTGGAGGTGCTGGAAGATCGGTCGGGGCTGAGGTCGGTGGTGATCACGAGCCAGTTGCCCGTGAGCAAGTGGCACGACTGGATCGGGGACCCGACCCTGGCAGATGCGATCATGGACAGGCTGGTCCATGACGCCTACAAGCTGACCCTGAAGGGCCCGCCCCGGAGGAAGGAGAAGATCGAGAAGCAGGAGCCTTGAGCAACCCGCGACGACCTGACGTAGCTTCGCTCCGGAGGGACTGATCACGATGGGCGGTTCAGGCGATCACGATGGGCGAAATGCGCAGCCAAGCCAGACGACGCAGCCATGCGAGGGGATGCAGCACCAGCTCGCGCTGCCCGCTCCTCGATGGACTCCGGAACGTGAACCGCACCTGCTCCTCGTCGATCACCGCCAGCTGCGCCTCCGCGAACGGCGGCCGGGCCACGTAGCCGATCAGCTACGCCCGACCCGCCCGGTCGTCGGCCCGCACCCGCACGCGCGTGTTCACCTCGAACCCACTCCGCAGCCGCCGCGGGGCCGCGCCAGGGACGCCCGAGGGCTCCTGCGCACCCGACAGCCACCAACCGTCGTCCGGCCGCGGCTCCGGGGTCTCGTCCAGATACCCACGACGACCCAGCCAGCCCGAGAGCCGTGCCTCCACCTCGTCCTCCATCGCCTCGCGCGCCTCCGCCGACGGACCTGGGTCCCCGTGGAACTCCAGCGCGGCGTCCTCTCCCTCCGTGTACCCACCGTCGAGCGCCAGCACGTGCAGGTGCGGGTACACCGAGAGCGTCTTCGTGAACCGCTGCACGAACACCACCGCGCCGCCCTGCACCGAGCTGCCGAGCCGCTCGCGCTGACCGCGGAAGATCGCCTGCACGAACACCCGCGCCATCGCGGCCAGCACGTCCTCGCGCGCCGCGAGCAGGCCCACCAGCTCGGAGGGCGGCGAGAGCACGTACTGCCGGAGCGGGACC
>JANRKM010000017.1:0-5609 GCA_033763475.1 Kofleriaceae bacterium | reverse complement strand
TGCGCCTCGCCGAGCATCGTCGCGAGAAACCGGCGCGGCGCCGCGGCGATGTTCTGCACCTGGAGCGTGATCTCGTGACCGACCACAGCCTGGTCGCAGCGAATCTGCCCGACCTGCGACGTCTCGGTGTAGATGACCGCGCTTCCCGGGGTCACGGCCGCCTGCTGGGGGTTCTTGCCGATGCTCATCGAGACGATGAGGAAGTCCGGCGCGATGGTGCTCGGCACCACAAGCTGGTCGGGCTTGAACGGCACCTGCGGGCGCTGGCTCACCGCGATGACCGAGCCCGTCGGCACCTCGACCACGCTGTCGAAGTTCAGCGGATACCGACGCGCACGCGCTCCGCTCTGCGCACCAGAAGCCGTGGGTCGCGAGGGCAGGGCAGGGCGCGCCGCCGCCGCCGGCATGGGGCGCATCATCGGACGCGCCGGCATGCCGGGACGCGCGAACGGAGCGCGCATCATCGGACGCGCAAGCATCGGCGCTCGACGCGCCGCCGCCATCATCGGCGCACGGCCTCGCATGACGGGCCGACGAGGCGCGGCACCGGCCGCCGCGGCGAGGAGCTCCTCGACGCTCGCGCCCGCCATGCCGTCGTTGTACCCCGCCGCGCCGAAGTCCCCCTCGAACCCGAGCATCGCGAGCAGCTCGTCGCCCGAGCTCAGGCCGTATGCCTCCGCGAGCAAGTCTGCCGCGCCCGCCACGGCGCCGTACTCGTCGGCGCCGACCTCGAAGCCGTCCTCTCCTGCGACCGCGTAATCCCAACTCATCGCGCACCTCGATTCATCGCGAATGACCTCTGCCCCTCGGCCACACGTCACGGCGCATCAGCGCGCCGCACCGAGCTCGAGACGGCGAAACCGAGCGCTCAGCAGCTCAGCCGCGCGCCATGTGCGCGAGCGCGTTCGCCATCGCGCGATCGGCCGCGTCGACCATGCCCGTCGGGAGCGCACCGCTCGCAGCGCCGCCACCCCCGCCGCCACCCTGCTGCGCGGGGAACGTGCCCACGCCCGAACGCGCCGCGAGCGCCTCGCGCCGCATGCGCGAGCCGACCTCCTGCCCGAGCGTCACCGCGAACGACGCGAGCGCGCCGTCGCCCATGTTGTGCACGTGCTCCGCGTGCCGGCCCGCCCCGCCGAGCAAGCCGAACGCATGCATCGCGATCCCGCTCGCGAGATCGAGCGGCACTCCGAGCAGCTGCACGCCGCCCGTGCGGCCGTTCAGGACGGCGAACATCCCCGCCGTCCCCAGCACCTCGCCGGTCCGCACCACCCGCTCGACCGCCTTCTCGCCGCTCTCGCGCAGCGATGCCGCTCGCGCCTTCGCGTTCTCGAGCTGGCGGTTCATCTGCTCGAGCTGCTCGCGCGTCACCTTCAACGCCATTGGGCAACCTCCCTCGACTGCGATCACACGCTGTCGTGCTCGCGTCTCGGACACCCCTTTGCGTGGAAGGATTCCAGTCGTCAACAGCGATAGAACGAAGTCACAAACGCGAAATATCCAGACATTTTGCGTTGGCTTTTCGGACCGTCGGCCTGGAGAAACACCGTCGGACTTCGGCTTTGAATTTGACGGGCCGCGCGCAAGAAATGTCATGACATTCGCGTTGGCCGGCCAACACCGAATGTCACGGCATTTCGGCGACGGATCTATCGGAGATCCGTCCGAGGCAGAGCTCGAGCCCGGCGCCGGTGCAGCCTCCGCGTCGACCCCGCTCGCGCGCTCGGAGGACGAGAGCTCTTGCGACCCCGCTTGGAAACCAGAGGGAACTGGACGTGATCGAGGTCGGCGCCCTCGAACGCCCACGCCAAGACCGAGAGCACGGCTGCGACCTCAGCAGCCGACCACGAGGTCGGAAGCCCCGCGCGCAGGCCCTCTACGAGCGCTCTCACGAGACCGTCCGACCGCCGCATGAGCGGCGGGCTCCGCCTCACCGCCCGCGGCGGCTCCGAGTCCGACGGCTTCGGATGCTCCTCGGGGACCACCGAGTGGCCGAGCTTCGCAGCGAGCTCACGGTCCTTGCGAGCCTGCCACTCCCGCAACTGCTCTGGGCCGTCTAGCTTCGCGAGCTCGCGACGTAGACGGGCCGTCAGCAGCGGGTCTCCGTCGCGCCACGCATCGAGCAGCGGCGGGCACAGTGCGCGGTACTGAGCGAGGGCGTCCTTGATGGTCGAACGGTGGCAGCCATCCTCGGCGAGCGATGCGCCGATGTCCTCGATGCTCATCGAGCACGAGACCGCGAGCATCTCGAGCGCGTGCGCACGTTCGTACGTGCTCAGCACGCGCAGGCGCAGCGCCTCGCGCAGGTTGAGGAGCCGGACCTCGCGCTCGCCCACGCTCGACGGGAGCACTCGCGCCTCGACGGCCTGTCGACCGAGTAGCCGCGCCGCCTCGAGCAGGTCCCAGCCCGACACGAGGCGGTATCGGCTCCCCCGAGGCGCTTCTGCGGCGAGCGTGGGCGTCAGCTCCTGCACGTACACGACGCCGGGCTCGCGCATGCTCGCGATGCTGTTAGCGAGCCGACGAACCGCGTCGGGCTTCTGGAAGATGCGTGCGTCCACATGGGGGTCGCGCCAGATGACCGCGATCACGATCTCGACCGTCTTGAAGTACGGGAACGGTTCCATGTTCGTGTTATCGATTCGGAGGGCCGTTGGTTGCCCCGGCCAGACGAATGACTGAGACTCGTGCGCGCGCAACAGAACGAGCGCTCCACCGATAAGCTTCGCATGGTGTCCCACGGCAAGTTGGTCGTCGCCCTCGCTTGCGTCGTCGCAGTCGCGGCGTGCTCGCGACCTCGCTGCGGCGATGTCCTCGTGTTCTCGGAGGATGCACGGCGCTGCGTTTGCCCGGTCCCCGGCTCGGTCTACGTATGCGACGGAGGGCCCTGCGCCTGCGTTTCGCCAGGTGCGGATGGTGGTCGCGAGGGCGATGCCGGCTCGCCTGCTCCGGTCGATGCCGGCGCGATCGATGCGTCTGAGGACGCCTGCACGTTGCGCACTTTCTATCGAGACGCAGACGGCGACACCTTCGGCGATCCTGCGTCCGAGCTCACCGCCTGCGAAACGCCCCCAGAGCATGTCGAGAACGGCGACGACTGCAACGACGCATGCGCGACGTGCCGTCCCGGCGTCGCCGATTCATGCGACGGGCTCGACAACGACTGCGACACCCGGACGGACGAGGGCGCGTCTGCAAGCGCATCGTGCGCATGGCTCTGCAGCGGGGGCGGATGCGAGGTTCCCGTCGAGGTCGCCGCAGGCCCGACCCACGCGTGCGTCCGTACCAGCATCGGGCGCGTCTTCTGTGCCGGCGACAACGATTACGGTCAGCTTGGCAACGGCACGATTGACGACTCGAACCGACTCGTGGCTGTCACAGGTCTAGTTGATGCCGTCGACATCTCAGCAGGCACCGACTTCACGTGCGCAGTGCGCGCGACGGGACGTGTCGTGTGCTGGGGTAACAACAGCTTCGGACAGCTCGGAACGGGATCGCTGTCGATGCCGCTGTCAGCAACTCCGCAACCGGTCACCTCGCTGACAGCAGCGAACGAGGTCGAGTGTGGCGGAGTTCACGCGTGCGCGCGCAGCGGTTCCAACGTCGCGTGCTGGGGATGGAACGCGACCGGACAGCTCGGAGCCGGCAGCGGTGATTCGGCATCGCCTCGGACCGTAACGACAATCGGCCTGGCGGCGGACATCGCGCTCGGAGCGCTTCATTCATGCGCCCTCCGGACCGATGGCGCGGTCCGCTGCTGGGGTGATGGAAGCAGCGGCCAGATTGGGAACGGAGGCACGAGCGGCGCGTCTACGGCGACCGCCGTCGCGAGCTTGACGGACGTGGTCGGCATCGCGTCGAGCGCGGCCGCATACCACACGTGCGCACGGCTGGTAAGCGGGCAGGTCTGGTGCTGGGGAGCGAACTCAACTGGGCAGCTCGGCGACGCGACGACGATGACACCGCGCACCCGCCCGGTTCGAGTGGTGGCACTTACGGGAGCCCTCGTGCTCGGCGTTGGGACCGCCCACAGCTGCGCGTCCGACGCATCGCGGACCGTCTGCTGGGGTGACGGCGCCGCACTCGGTGATGGCGCCGGCTTCGATCGTCCCTCATTCTCTGTCGTCAGCGGCGTGCCGGCGATGGCGCAGCTCGCGGCGGGGACCAGCTTCAGTATCGGCGCGACGAGCGACGGTCGTCTCTTCGCGTGGGGCGTGAACGGCTCAGGGCAGCTCGCGGACGGGAGCACCTCAACACGTCCGCTGCCGATCTCCCCGATGCTCCCCCCATGACAAGTCGCTACGCAATTCGTGTCTGGTGCTGCGCAGCGGAGACGAGGCTGGCGGTGAGTACGCTGCAGCAGGCCTACGGGCCCCTGTTCGGTCGGGTCACGTTCATCGACACAGAGTCGACAGGCTCAACGTGCACGGAGCCCGGGGCCGCAACGCATCTGGTCATCCTCTCGTCGATGCTCCTGCGCTCCTGGTTCACGGACCCGAGCGCCTCAGATCGCTTCCTCGCCTGGAAGCGCGCTCGCCGCTCCGTGCTCGCCGTGAGCATCGACGACTCCGAGATGACCGGAGGCCCGCTTGAGGGGGTTCCGACTCTGCTTCTCAACGAGCACGCCCAGCACGCGAGGATGGGAGCGCTCGCGGAATTCCTCGACGTACCGCGGCCGCTCGAGGTCGTACGTGAGGGCGGCGAGGACGATGGCTCGAGGGCCCACGCACGCGGCTTGGTCTCTTGGTTTAGTGGCGACCTGCGTGCGGCGCATGCGGCGTTCGAGATGGCCGTCGCGTCTCGCCGTTCTCTCACGCGCGGAGACCCGCGCCTCGCTGCGTCGCTGAATGCGCTCGGCGCAACCGCGATCGCACTCCACGACGCCGTCCGCGGGTCTGAGCATCTGACACAAGCCGTCGCGCTACGCGCCGAGTGGCTCGGAACCTCTGCGCCTCAGACGGCCGTCACGGAGAGCAACCTGGGCGTCGCCCGGTTCATTCTTGGACAGTTCGACGAGGCCGCTGAGCTTTGCAGCTGCGCATCACAGAAGCTGATCGAGCTCGGTGGCTCATGGGAAATGCGCGGTACACATGCGGCCAGTTGCGCCGCTCGCGCATACGATCGGCTCGGCAGACACACGGAGGCCCGTGCCTGGCTCGCCGTGGCGAAGCGCCACCGGCTCGATGCAGGTGAACTGGCGTCCGAACTCATCGTGAATTGAGCGGGCACAGCTGAACCCGGACGTCGGGCGGGCCTCGTCGGGCGCTGGTTCACGCCGGGAGCGCCTGCTCGAATGATCCCCCCCTACGCCTTGCGGCCGAGTTCGTCGGCGAGCGCGGTCGCGTCGGGCGACGAACGTCTCGGCCATGCCGCCCGCGCCGAGCCGCCGCAGAACCTCGAAGTCGCCGAACCACTCGGTCACCGCGCGACCCTATCACGCGACCCCAGAGTTCCCGTGACGCAACGCTGCCGTGTGCTCGGTCGAGAAAAACGCGTGAACATCGAAAGCAGGGCTTCGACGTGATCGCCGCGATGATCGGCGCCGTCCTGACAATCGTGGGTGTGTTCACGCCGTCGGACTGGCTTGGCGAAAGACCACTCGCCGCGAG
>JANRKM010000016.1:0-33775 GCA_033763475.1 Kofleriaceae bacterium | reverse complement strand
ATGGCGTTGCACGCCGAGCTGCCGCGGTTTCCGTCGGAGGACGCCGCGCGACAGGCCGCTGAGGCGCTGCGGTCGCTGGAGCGGCTTGCGCCGGCCGGTGAGCGTGTCCGGCTGACGGTCGAGAGCGCCGGCGCGTCGGTTCACGCGGTCATGCCGCGCGAGGCGCTCGAGCGCTTCGCGTGCTCTCGGAGATGGCGAGTGCACGCCGAGCTGACTACCCAACAAGCGGCGGACCTGCTCAACGTCTCGAGAACGGGAGGATCCCCCTACCGCAAGGTCGGCGCGCATCGACGCGTCCGCGCCGCGGACCTCTTCCGCTACAAGGAGCGCGACGACGCCGAGCGGCATGCCGTGGCGGACGAGCTCGCGCGCGAGGCGCAGGAGCTGGGACCCTGCGTTCTGCCAGCCCTGGAGATTAGGTCGGCGCAGTCAAAACGGCGGACACCCGGGAGCATCCGTGCCTCGGTGTCACGGCGACGTCTCTTGAGACGACCAGGTCCAGTTCTTCGGGTCCCACGTCGCTCTGAGGTTGCTGGCGAGCACAGGGTTGAGGAACGCTCGGGCCGCAGCGGTTACGTGGTCCAGGTCCGGCCACGGGAGCTGGTTTTCGGCGGCCATCGCCGCATACGGAGTTTCCCAGGTGGGGAGCGGTGTCGGGAGGGTTGCCGGCAGTTCGTGCGTTCTGCGGAAGTCGAACGTCTGCTCCAAGGCGCTTCGCAGGCGCGTGGCCTCGATGCTTTGGGCGGTCGCTAGGAGCGCAATGTCTGGCAGGTCCTTCACGCGGGTGTTCGGGCGCCGGCGCGGCATCGTGTAGGCGTGGAGCTTTTCCGCGATGTGCGTCTCGATCGGGTAGAGCCGCAGCGTCGGAGGCATGACACCTGCGAACGCGAGGACATCGTCGGCGAGCACGATGTCGGCTTCCCCAAAGATGGGATCGCCGAAGGCGACGTCGACGCCGAACGGGTCGCCGTAGGGCTTGCCAGCGAGCTTGCACTTGGCGTGGAAGCGAAGGCCGTCGTACTGCACGCCGTCGTTCTGGATGTCGGGGTGGTCCGCGTTGGGGATGACCTCGAAGGTCATGAAGTCGCTCAAGTCGAGTCGCCCGGCCTCCTGCAACCTAGTGAGCAGGCCATCAGGCGATCCCATCATGCGCAGGTCAACGTCCTTCGTGGTGCGCGCGTGTGCGAGCCGTAGCTCGAGCACGAGGCCGCCTTTGAGCGTCGCGGCATCACCGAGCACCGCGACGACACGCGCGAGGAACCGATCGAACACGAGGAGCTGGCGCTTGCGCGTGAACGGTGTGCCCGCTTTGGTCAACACGCGAAGGCGCTGCTCGAGCGCACTCTTGAACGCCTCGGGCGAGGCGTAGGTCCGAGCGCTCATGCGGCGAGCCCACCGTAGGGTTCGAGCGCACGCTTCGTATCGCCGAGCTCGGCCGCCGTGACGAGGCCACGGCGAACAGCTTGCTGCGCGGCCTGTCGCAGCAGTTCAGGTGAGAGGCCTTCGCGGGCGCAGTCGTTTAGCGAGCGCCGAGCGTCGGTGGTGGGAACCGCACCAAACCATGCGCGGTTCTCGGCGGGTACGTCCGCGTAGTGCAGTGCGATACCCGGGGGTACCCGAACACGTCGCCGACGCCAGATGCTGGGCAGCGTGAGGTGGATACGTGCGGGGAGCACGTCCGAGAGCCCATGGAGCGCGAGTGCCGTTTGGTGCGAGACGACGCCGGCCTGCTCGGACCACAGCCAGGCGAGGACCAGTTCTTCGTGGTCGCTCTCGGGGAAGTGCACGAGGCGGTAGATGCCGCGGCGCAGGCGCACCGCGCGCCCTGTGTGGACGTAGTGGACCAGGAGCTGAGGCGAGTAGGCCGCATCGGCCGCTTGTTTGGTCGTGAACAGTCCTGCTTGGCTCGCCGCCGTTTCGTAGAGGCGATCCCAGTCAGGACGGCTGGGGAGGCGGGGGCGCATGCACAAAGAGTAAGTGGTGTTTTAGTTTCATGCACTACGTACGTAGTGCGAATGTAGTCCGGTTCATTGTAAGTAAATATATGTATTAGTGGCATAAGCTGCGGATGCTTCGGATGTTGCGACAGTTGCGATTGATGGTGCAATCGCTACGCTATGGGCGTCACGGCGGGCGCGCTGGCTCGTGCGTGGGGCAAGGAGAGACGAGCATGGCGTTGCACGCCGAGCTGCCGCGGTTTCCGTCGGAGGACGCCGCGCGACAGGCCGCTGAGGCGCTGCGGTCGCTGGAGCGGCTTGCGCCCGCGGGCGAGCGAGTCCGGCTGACCGTCGAGAGCACTGGCGCTTCGGTTCACGCGGTCATGCCGCGCGAGGCGCTCGAGCTGCTGCTCCGCGTGCTCTCGGAGATGGCGAGCGGCAACGCCGCGACCATCGTGCCCGTGCACGCCGAGCTGACCACCCAACAAGCGGCGGACCTGCTCAACGTCTCGCGGCCGTTCCTCATCGGACTCCTCGAGGCCGGGAAGATCTCGGTGCCCGCGGCCGCGAGCTCGTGGGTGAGGGCAGCGTCGGTGTAGGCCCGATCGGACTATCGAATCGATCGGCTCTCTAGCTACGTTCGGAGGGTGGCGCGGTCGCCATGTCGGGGTGCGCGACCCGTCCCAGCTCTGTTTCTTGGACGTGGACGTGTCGTGGGCCTCGCGCCGAGGGACCGAAAGCGTTCCCCGGCGTGAAACAGAAACGTCGCGAGCACTGCAATTGCAGGCAGCGAGGCGCCAGCCCTGGGAAACGCTGCGCTGATGATTAAGCCTAGGAAACCGAAGCCGACAACGGCGCCGACAGTCGCCAGGAGCTTCGGGAGGAGGCTGTGCGCATGTTCGAGGTGCTCCTCCGCCGACCTGACAGCAGGATCTTTCTTGATCTCCTCGATCGTGATGCGACGAACGATCCTCGCGTGCAGCTCGGCATCATCGCCTTCACGAGTCGCTGGCGGCCCGGGAATGCCGCGGTAGCCCAGGCGGCCTGAGGCAGCTGCGTCGGTCGCCGCCGCGGACCTCAGCGCTGCCATCTCAGCGTCCGCCAGCGCGCTAACCTTTCCAAAGTCGAGGTTCCGCTCGGCCCGGCCACGCGCCTCCTTCAGCCTGCTGTAAGCGAGCTCAAGCGGTGAGGGCGCTATGCTCATTGCCGAAAAAACGTGACAGCTAAGGTCGCTTGCCGCAACCGGCGCGCTAGCCTCTCGCGGGTGGAGCAGCTTCTCACAGCGGTCTTCTCGGCGCTCCTTGCCGCTGCGGGTTGGGTCGCCGTGCAGATGGCCCGCCGGATCGACGAACGTCGAGCACTCCTTCTCGACGCAGCAGCGGAAGAACGTGCCTCGCTTCGAGCATGCGAGGACGAGTTGGCACACGTTCTGCGGTGCGCACGTTCTCTTGTCGACGGCGGGCTCGACGACGGTCTCGCACGGTTCGACGCAGCTCTGATGGCGGCGCACAGGCACCGTCCCTGGCTTTGCGAGGGCCAGGAAAAGCGCCGAGCAGAGCTGCTCGCGGTTCTCGATTCACTCGACCGGGCTCGGGCGCAATGGAGCACCCCGCAAGCTCTGGCCGGCGAGGTTCGCACCGCCGAGCTGACCCTGTACCCCAGTCGTGTTGCCGCGCAAGGCGGCGCAGTGCAGCGTTCGCTCATCCGGGCACGCGTAGCAACGCCCGAAGACGACCGCGAAGCAGAGATCGAGGCTCTTTCGCGGGTCCGCCGCGCGGCTCGCGGGAGGTCCGGCAACGATGAGTGAACTCCAGCCATCGACAACAGCCCAAACCGACGCGGTCGAAGACGCTACGTTGTCCGCGGGCGAGTTGCTTCGAGCGGCTGCTGCGCGCGCGGAACGGGACTCGCGACGCCTCCGAATGCTCGCGTCCGTCCTTTTCGCGGCCGCAATCGTGCTGGCTTGCATCGCGATCTTTCGCGCTGTTGGGCTCCTGTAGCTGGTCCCGCAGAGCAACTTGGTCGGCCGAGCCCTAGCCAGGTCGCGAGCGAGCGCTCCGTGGCGCGGGCGCGAGTAGGTCGCTCGTCCCCCCTCTCCTATGCGCTACCGCGCCAGCGAGCAACCGCTTGGAGCCAATGGGGTGGCTAGCTTGACGTAGTGATAATTCGGCGAACTTGGACGTTCAACCGCGCCGAACCCTGGGTCAATCTGCTACATCGAATCGGCCTTGAACGATGCTGTCCAGATTGAGGCCCGCCCCCGCGGAAGGCCACTCTACAGTCTGTCCGTTTCGACCGAGTTCGGCGCGCGCGAGGTCCGTGTCCGACAGGTTGCGTATGGCGCGAAATCGATCTGCCGGCACCCCAATCTGACGCTTGTCGGACAGCTCCACGAAGATCATTCGTTCGCTCACCCATACGCGAATTGCCACGTCGATTCTTGCGAAATACGCCATTGCCCCCATCCTGACATCATTCGTCGGGCTCGTACTCGATCTCGTAGATCGGACATGTCATTAGCCGCCGCGCAATCTCAGGCGGCAGGGCATGGAAGGGCACTTGGCCGGCCAAGCGGACGCCAAGATCGCTGTCCCTCGTCTCGAACTTCAGCGGAAGGTCAGCCGCGCGGGCCGCGCGTGTCGCCTCCGCCGCAGTGGTAAGGAAGCTGCCACCTCGGATATCAACGGTGAGTTCACGCCGACGGCGCGCACTGGCCTCGCCGGTGTCAAGACCGTTGGGTGCGAGATCCGCTCGCTCCACGAAGAAGAGCTTAGAGAACTTGTTTCCTACCAGCGTGCGTTGAAGCAGCGGTCGACAGGCCTCGCACCATTCCCACACGTTTCCCCAGATGTCGACAACCCCGAAACCATTCTCTACCCGGCCGACTCGGGACAGGTCCGCGGGCGATTCTGCGTCGAAGTGTCCGCGCGGCGCCGGCGGCCTGATGCTTGTTGTGGGATCATCGGCAACACGCAACCCAGCGGCGTACTCCCAGATGGTCGTGGGGACCACGCAGACATCGATCAGCGGGCCATCGAGTGCGCCGTAGTGTTGAGCGACAATCTGCGCGTCATCAAACGAGAGACAAACCGCCGGGAAGCAAGTGCCGTTGAACAACGCGTTTCCCGCTGGATCGAAGTCGGAGAAGTCGCCCGTGCTTGCATCGAAATGTCGACCTCCGGCGAGACTCGCGCGCGGGATTCCTATGACATCTTTGTTCCGCAACGGAAGCCGTCCGATGACCCACGCTGTGTCGAAGCTGGCACGAACGGGAAGCAGCGCGAATTCTAACTGACCGTGTGTTACGAAGTGCGGCTGCCAGACATCCCACGTCTGCGAGAACAGGAACTCGCCCTGACTAGAGCCAAACTGGCGCGGCACGGGCACGCGATTCTCTGGAGCCGCATGTGCGTTGTGCTGTGCTGCGTGCTGCGACATCTCTGACATGACATCGCTGAGCGTAACTCGTCCCCGTCCTGCTCGAGCAGCATCCCGCAAAGAACCGCAGAGTGCCTGGGTCATGAATCCACCGCCCAGCGTGGGGAATTCGCGGGCCGACTCCAGCCTCCCGCTCGCCATGACGAGCAGAAACGCCTCCGAGGGCACCTGCACTATAGGTTTGAGTTCCATCGCTCGCGCACCACGTGGCACGGCACCTTCGGCGTGACAGCAGTCGAGCAAGAGTAGGCGGTTCGTCGCATCGCTGCTCGCCATGGCTTCGAAGAGCGTGGCGGCGGAGATCGAGCTGCTCAGTAATCGCTCTCGACTCGTGGCGTGCCACAACAGTCTAAGCGAGCCTTTGTGCAGCAGTCCGTGGCCTGCGAAATAGATCAACAACGTGTCGCCGGGACCGGCGTTCTCGCACGCCTGTTCGACGCGAGCGCGACACGCCTCAATGGGCTCCGCATCTCCCGATGTTTCTACCTTGAAATCGTACGCCGGCATCCTAAGGGTGTCGGCGAGCGCCGCCTGGTCGTGCAGCGCGTATCGTAGCGGGGCAAGCCCGCCAGGGCCGTTGGAAGCCAGGAGCAGCGCGTAGCGGGCCACGGGTCTTGACTCTTCGACCAAATTAGGTCGGTCCGGTCGTCATCGTCACTCTGATCCCCAGGGGGAGCTCAGTACTGAGCGCCGCCTTCGTAGCCTCGACAGTTGGCTGAACCACCGACCTCTCGATCGTGCGTGTCACCTTGCCATCTCTCGTCTCGACGATCTCGTCCTCGACGACGACAGGTCCCGCTTGCAGCGCGCGAACGATCTGAGCGACGGCAGCTCCCACTGCGAGGATCGGAACGGACGCGGCAATCAAGATAACCGAGATCGGCTCACGTCGGGTGCCGTCCCCACTCGCTAGGACGTCCATCCGTGCGCCAGCAAGCCCGAGTCGACGAAGCTCCTTCGCGAGGTCGATCTCATTGTCGTCGAGCAAGCGTTTGACGTTCTCGCCGAGGATGAAGACCAGCACTTGTTCGTTCGTAGCCATTTTCGGCTCTCCTGAGGTAGTTGTGGGCGACGTGTTAGGTCTCGTTTCCGCGCCGGATCCGCGAGGGGCTGCTCCGCGCTGCCATCACGCGGGTTGCAGTAGTGCGACTGCGCGAACGAGCTCGCCGTCGAACGTGATTCTCGCCACGGCAGAGGTCGTCGCGTCCGAGAGTTGGCGTGCAGTCCACGCAAGGTGCCTGCGCGAGGCTCGCGGTCCTCTGCTCGAGTTTGCGCGCTTCGCCCTGGTTGAGTTCGTGTCTCGTGAACAACTCGCCGACGGCTCCACCTGCACCTTGCCCATGCGTCGCTCCTTCGAGGCTTTTGGGACATCGCAGGGACGATTGCACGGCAGCGCCGTCTGCCGCGTCACCCCGTGGGGTGACACTGTTCTAGGACTATCTACGGCTAGCGGGTGCCGTAGCAGCTGGTCCGACACGCGAACCGGTGCGGCGCTTGACCTATCGAAACTTCGGCGAAGTTGTGAGCTGGGCGTTTGAACGTCCGGACGTTCTTCGAGTGCCGGCGTGCGTGGACGAGCACGAGAACCCGCCGCTTCCATCGTTCATCGCGCGCAGGGTGCCAGACCATCGGTCGGCGCCGCCGCTCTCGGCGTGGGTGAGGTCGCCCTCAAGCGTTTGGCCGACCGGGCACGCTCGCGCGAGGTGGAGCGTGCACGTGCTCGAGTCGGTGGCGCTCCATTCGCCGGCGCACGACGACGAGCGGGCTCCAAGGAACGCCATTGACCCGGCGGGAGCTGTGCCGAGCAGCGGGCCTGTCTCGGGCGGGAGCTCGCCGCAGTTGCCCGAAGTCTGCGTAGTCCCCTATCGGCTCAGGGCACGCCGCGGTCTCGGCGCTGCACCCGCCGAGGGTCCCGAGACGAACACGAGCGCTGCGAGGGAGCCACGCGGCATCACTCCTCCTGGGCGCGGAGATAGCATTGGTCGCCTGGGGAGGGCGAGGGCTGCGGAGTCGTGCCCTACCCTGTCATCTGTTCCGGCTCGCGGCGCGATCCGAGCGCGCCGCCGCTCGGGCGTCTGCAAGCGTCGGCGAGCGAGCCATGCAGTGAGAGCTGCGGTCGCGACCGGACGCAGCCGCGGCGACGTCAGCGCGGCCAATGTCGGGCTGCGCGGACATGGTCAGACGGTGAAGGGACCCGCTGTTCGGCCGCCCGGCCTGAGCGCGTTGGAGCGACTGAACGTTCAGACGTCGTGACGTTCTGAGCGCTGGAGTTGGCCCACCTTCTCAGGTCGGTGGTGAGTCTCGGCCTTCGCCCGAGCGCACGAATGGCATCCTCGGAGGGCGCCGGTGCTGTTCTCGGACGAAGCACTACGGCTCGGCGCTCCTTCGCCATTGTCCACACGTGGCGGACTTCGTTCGCCGCGACCAGGCCGCCTGCGTACTTGGTGACTCCCCTCCCCTGCCGCGAGCGACTCGCGGTCTGCCACTATCTCGTCGAGGCAGATCCGATCCGAGCGCTCAGACGTTTGGACGTTTGCGAACTATCGGCGGCCAGCCAGCCATGCAGTGAGGGCTTCCCCAATGATGGAGCTCCGATCGCGACCTGACGCAGCGGCGGCGACGTCAAGCGCGCGGCCGATGTCGGGCTGCACGTACACCGTCAGGCGAAGAAGGGTCGAGCCCGCTGTTCGACTGCCGTCGGCGCGGAGCCGGCCCTTGCGCTGTACGAGGCGCCCATCGTAGTTGCGCGCAGGAGCGGCGGAACGTTCAGACGTTGTGACGTTCTGAGTGCTGGCGGTGGTCCGCTCTTCGGGTTCGTGGCCAGTGCTTGCGCCTGTCGGCGCAGGCGGGGAGTTGGTCGGCGGCTCGGCTGGGCCCGGCGCTGGCATCGCCTGGCGAGCCTCGACCTTCGCCTCGAGCGCGCGAATGGCGTCCTCGGAGGGCGCCGGAGCTGTTCTCGGACGAAGGACCACGGCAGGGCGCTCCTTCGCCATGGTCACTCTTCTCCCGCCGCGGCGGCATATGACGGTGCGCCCACGAGGTCCTCAAGTTCGTCAACCACGCGGCGGACTTCGTTCGCCGCGACGGTGCCGCCTGCGTACTTGGTGACGCCCTGCCCTGCCGCGAGCGCCTCGCGGTATGCCACTCGATCGCCGAGCGTCGCCGCGAGCATCGGGAGACCAAGGCCCGCGACCGCTTCGCGCGTGCTGGCGCCGATCGCCGTTCGATCGCTGCGGTTCAGCACGACGGCAGCCTGGAGGTCGGGCCGGAGTTCGCGGGCTTCGCCGAGGAGTTCGGCTGTCGAGACCAGGGCCCACGCGTCGGCGGGACTTGGAGAACATGGAAGGAGCGCGGCGTCCGCAACCATCAGCGCACCGACCGCGCGCTTGCTGACCCGCCCCGGTAGGTCGACAACCGTCCAGTCATAGCCGGCCGAGGCCGCTGGCAGCTGCGCTCGGAGATTGTCGCCCATCGCGATGGTGGTTGGCAGCGAAAGGCCGCGCTCACCGCCAATTCCGGCCCAGGCGAGAGCAGTCCCCTGTGGGTCGGCGTCCACAAGAAGCACGCGCTGGCCTCTCGCATGGAGCTCGGCGGCGATGTTGACCGCGATGGTGGTTTTTCCGGCGCCGCCCTTCTCGGCGAGCAGTGCAATGATCGGCATGATCTGACGATACAATACGAGCGTCCGAACGTCTAGGCGCTCTAAGCGAGCGTCCAGACGTTCAAACGGCCGTAAATCAGCAGTGGATTCAATGCTTAGGACGGATAGAACGTTCAGACGCTCTGTCACAGAACGTCTGAACGCTTGAAGATGGTTGTGATGAGCTGGGCGTCTAGACGTTTTGGTCGCTGGATGACGTCATGAGTGTGGGCGTTCAGACGCTTAGACGCTTGCGCGTCCTGTTCAGGCGCCTAGGCTCGCGCGTCAAATTCGCGAGCGTCTAGACGTTCTCACGTTCTGGCGTCCGGGTGCTCTCGGCGTTCGAGCGTCTAGACGTTCTCGCGTTCTGGCGTCCGGGTGCTCTCAGCGTTCGAGCGTCTGAGCGTTTGGGCGTTCCTTTGCTCCTCGTCGCCTGGAAACGTCTGAACGTTTGCACGCTCATTCTGCGATGTCGTGCGATCCGCTTCGCGTCAGGCGTCGGAGCGAGCCAAGAAGTCGCCGGACAAGGCGCGCATGGGTCAGCGCGTGTGGGCCAAGGACCAGCGAGACGAGTGTCGCCATCGTGGTGGGTATTGCCGCCTCCCGAGGCAGCGCGGGTCCGTTGAGGCTGCTTTCCGCGGCGACGTCCGTCGAAGCGATGACCTCGGCATGCAGCACCGGCACGCTGCGAGCGTCGGTCAGCTCGCTCTGGACGCGGCCGAGCTCGACGCGGAGGTCTGCAACTTCCGCCTCGAGCTCGGCGATGCGCGTGCGGGCCTCGAGCAGCTCGGCGAGCTGGGCCAGCCCTCCGAGGCTCACGTTGCCTCGGAGCCGCGAGCGCGGAGGTGGTCCTGGAAGAGGTCGGCCACCTGCCCGAACCCTTCCCGCTCCACGGCCTCAGCAACGGCGCGGACGTCGGCGAGATCGGGCGGCGGGGACGCATCAAGCTGCCCACGGATGTACCCGCGGATCGCGTCCAGTTCGTCGGGCTCTCGCGGCACGCTGAACGCGCGGCGGAGCGCCTCGATGAAGAGCTGAGCGCGCGCGCTCGGGCTCGTCGTCGAGGGCTCGGCCGGTGCAGTGGGGGCTGGCGGCTCGTCTGCCCGGGTCGGGGCGGTCCCAGGCGGCTGTGCCGCCTGCTTCGGCGGTCCGTCGAACAGCGCCGCCCTGACGAGGTCGAGGAAGCCTAGGGCCTTCGGGCTCGTGCCGCCGAGGGTCTCCATCATCCGGGAGAGGTCGGTTTGATCGAGCGTCTGCAGGAAGCCTCGCAGCCGCGCGGCGGTGAGCAACTCGGCATCGGTCGAGGGGAGCGAGCCGCCGCCGAAGTGAGCCGCCACGCGGTGCGCGACGACTGGGGCGAAGATGGTGCCGATGTCCAGCACGCGTTCCCAGGACACGCGCTTTATGTCGAACGTCGCGAGGTCGGTCCTCGCCTTGGTCTCGGCCGCCTTCAGTTCGAGCATGCGCCGATGCGCGCGCTCCTCGTCGTCGATCCGCCGTTGCTCGGCACGCTGCTCAGCCTCGATTTGCCGCTGCTCGGCGCGCTCGCGCTGCTCGGCCTCGAACCGTCGGGCGCGATCGACCTCCTCGAGACGTAGGCGCTCGCGCTCGGTCTCGGCAGCCGCCTGCGCGGCGACGTGAGCGCTGCTGTCGCGCGACAGTCCGTTTGCGAAGCGGATGGCAACCATGGCTTCTTGATGAACCCGACTCACGTGGCGCATCTCCAGCTCGCGCCAGCGCATGGTCTGATCCGTCCAGCCTTCGGGGTTGGGGGGGCCGTAGACCGGCGTCGTCTCGATGACGTCGACTCCGTCGACGTCGTCGGTCGGGAAGCGAAGCGAGGTCTGCGACAGCGGGCTGCGTTCGGTGCTGTCCAACTCGCCGTAGATGGCGAGGACGTCGTACCGCTGCGCCATCGGCGCGAGCGTGAGCGCATGAGCCTCGGCGGCGGCCCAGATTTCGGCCGCGAGGTCGTGAGCACGCTCGATCGTCATCTCGTCGGGGTCGACCGGCCAGCTCTCGATGGGCTGGCCGCGTTGCCCGAGGCGTCCATGCGCGAGGGTGACCTCGATCATGTGCCCGCACGGCGTGTCCCGAAGGGCGGCGCGTGCGAGCCAGCGCCTGAACAGCTCCTCGGGGGAGGGTGGGGTGCGACGCTTCCGCGCGACGATGCTCGTGCTCATGCGCGGTCATCGCGCGTTAGGCGGAAGCGTTGCGTGAGCCGACCTAACGGGCTCGGGTCCGCCTCGCGTAAGGCTGTCGGTGACCGAAGCCGTTCCGCGGAGCGGCCGGCGTGCGCTCAGGAGCGTGTGTGTCGCGGGTTTCGAGCCCGGGCTCGGATGAGTGATTTCGAGGGCTTGCGCGCGTCGTTAGGAAACCCGCGACTTCCGCACGCAGGATCGCTCGCGAAACCGAGGGGGAGCGACGGAAAGCATTGTTTTGCGCAACGCCCGGCGGCAGCGCTCGATGCGCACGCCCGTCATGAAGAAGGTGCAGGTGTCCTCGAGCGCGTCGGCGGCGTCGGCCGTCGTGACGCGCGTGCATCAGACCGAGCTCGCCGAGCTGGCCGACATTGAAGCCGACGACGCGTTCAATGTTCGCCGCTCGATGGACGAGGCGAAGCTGGTGGAGCTGGCGGCCGACTTGGCGCGGCACGGTCAGCTGAGCCCGCTCGTGGTGCTGCGCCGGCCCCCAGAGAGCCGGCCGAAGGGCGCGCGCCCGCTGTTCCTCGTCGCGGGGTTCCGCCGTCGGCTCGTGATGGTGAACCGCCTGGGGTGGACGCACGCGACGGTGCTCGCGCTGCCGGGCGAGACGACGATGACGGAGGCGCTGTGCATCAACCTCGCCGAGAGCGCGAACGGCGAGCCCGTGCACGTCGCCGACCTCGCGCGCCGCATCGAGGCACTTCACCGCGATCACGGCTTCGCGTTCCAGCAGATCGCGACCGAGGTCGGCCGCACCGAGCGCTACGTGCGGATGCTCTGGCGTCTGGTGACGACGCTGCCGACCACGGTGCGCGAGGCGTGGTTCGCGCGGCATCCGCTGGCCACGGTGGAGGCGCTCAACGAGCTCGTGCCGCATCAGGACGCTGACGAGCGCTGGGAGCGGTACGTGATCGACTACGCGAACGCGTGTGACCGGCTCGGGAGCCTGGACCCGCTGCGCGGTGTGCTCCGCAACCGCACGCGAAAGCGCCCGACGCCGAAGCAGGTGCGCATGGCGATCGACGCGGTGCGCGCGCTCGCTGTCGAGCATCCCGAGGCCGCGAAGTGGAAGGCGTTGGCGCTGCGACTCGCGTCCTGGATGCACACCGGCAAAGACGCGCCGGAGGACGTGCTCGGCCCGCTGCCTCGGCGAGTGGGGCGCCCTGCGGGGCGCCGCGCCGTCGAGGCGGCGAGCGGCGACGAGGCGGCCACGAGCGGAGCTGTTGTCGAGGCGCAGACGGATCGCGCGATCGCCTCAGACGGATCCGTCGAGATCGCCTCCGAGGGGGACGGAAAGACGGAAATGAGGATTTTCTAGGCCGAATTTGGACGAATTCGAAGTGCCTCTTGCGGAATGTGCTTCGACACCTCCGATCGTCGTGGTACCCGAGGGTCCGACATCGCGATCGATCGTGGTGTCCCGAGCGAGGTGGGCTCGGTGTCCAAAAGGACGAAGCCCCCCCGACGTTTCCAGGCGTTGGGAGGGCTTCTAAAGCGGTGGCGTAGCGGCGCCTTACGCTCTGATGCTCTACCTAGACCGAAGTCCGTCCGGACACAAGAGACGCGTGCGCGGCTCCATCGAGGAGCCCGTGAGAAACGCGTGTCTTCCCCGCTTCTTGGAGCCCCTCGGGGCCGAGCCGGGCGCATACGGACACGATCTGCCGAGGGCTCGCTCAAGAGCGCTCTCCGGTTGGCGGCCTTGGTCGCTCGCAACGCTCGCGCGCAGCCAGCAGGAGGGCACCGCCACGCGGTAGCGACCTGCGGATATGAAGAAGCCCAGGCGGTGACTCGCCCGGGCTTTTCTACCGACCGGCTGCGCGGCTGGGAACGGCATGACCAAGCTACGGGAGCAGCTCCCGTCGAGCAAGGGGGAACGCTCGTCCGTCGAACGGACAGGCGAGCCCAGCTCGACGGGGCGCCGCGATGCGGCGGAGCACGCGAGAGATCGCGTGCTGCCGACCTCGTCCGTCGCTGCTCCTCAGCCGTCTGTGGGCCTGGGCTCGAGCGCAGGCGGCGAGCCCGATGCTCGCGAGCAGCTCGCCGCCGTGCTGGCGCGAGCGCGCCCGTACGACGAGGCGACGGGAGGGTGGGGCGC
The DNA here is from genome assembly GCA_033763475.1 of Kofleriaceae bacterium. GTDB lineage: Bacteria > Myxococcota_A > Polyangia > Haliangiales > Haliangiaceae > JABFXX01. The sequence goes on along the minus strand of JANRKM010000016.1, from coordinate 20,461 downwards.
TCCGCTGGGTGTCGAGGTCGCGCGCACGGAGGTGAACGCGCGCAAGCCGCGGCGCGCGCCCAAGCCGTCGAGCGCGGCCGAGCGCGAGGCGTACCGGCGCGAGCTCGCGCTCGGTGCCGAGGAGCGCACGGACGCCGCGGCGGCGCAGCTCGTGGCACCTGCGCCGTCGTCGACGTCGACGTCGAGGCCGCGCCAGCGATCGGCGCTCCGTGAGCCGCTGCCGGCGCGCGGCGGCAAGAGCGGCTCGCCGACGCCGCGCGTACCGCGCGAGCGAGCGTCGCGGATGTCGCTGCGGACCGAGCGTCGCGTGCGGCTCGAGGCGTTGCTCACGCGCGAGGGCGCGCCCGACTGCTCGCCGCGCGACTTCCCCGATCGCGCCTACGCGCTGGCACGCACGCTGGTGCGCGGGACGGGTCACCAGGCGGCCAAGAGCCTTGCGGAGCTGCCGGCGGTGTACGCGCGTCGCGTGCGTCGCGCGGCGTTGGGCGTGGCGCGCGACGCCGCGCGCGAGGGCGGATGGTCGGAGGCGTCGCGCGAGCTGGGCGACATCCGCGCCCGTCTGGTCGTGGCGGCGGGCGTGGTGCTCTACCACCTGGGGCAGCCCACGCGTCGGCGCGGCTATGCGCGCGTCGTCGACGGCTTCACGCGCGAGATGCTCGCGGGGCTGTTCGTCGACCCGCGCACGAACGAGCCCTACAGCGTCTCGTATCTGTTCGGCACGTCGTTCCGGCGCGAGTCGGCGTGGTGGGACTGCGGCCCGTTCGTGGCGCTCGCGCGCACGGGGGCGATCCTCAAGGTCCAGCCGCCGGCCGACGAGGTGCCGCGGCGCTACGTCGGGCCCAGTGGCCACGCGTTCAACGAGTACTGGTTGAGCGCGCTCGCGTGCTCGGCCGACGTGCCCGCGGACGAGCGCGAGCTCGAGGACGGCGCTCGGGGCGGCGTACAGGCGCCGCCCACGCCCGGGCCTGCGCCGCCACCGCCCGCGTAGAGGCGCACCAGCGCTCCGCCCCGAGGCCCCGCAAACGGCGCGAGAGGGCGAGGTCCGTCCGCGCTCGCTCCGCGGTCCGTCAGATGCGGTGAGGGAGGCTCGAACGGGCCTGCCGGAGGCACGTCGTCGCTCCGGCGAGGGGGCTGCAGGGCTGGCTACCGGCTTCGGAGTGCGCCCACGGGAGGCCGGCAAGCAGCCCACCTGTGGTCCGCGGCGCGCGGCGCCTTGTAAGGCATACAACGGCCTCGGCGAGCCAGTGATCGCCGTGTCGAGCGACGGGACCGAAGAGGCTGTTAATGCATCCAACGGAAGGGCGCTCTGTCCGCTCCCTATGGGATCGGAGACAGATACTTCTCGCTCCTACCGTCGCTCGCGGCGGAGCGCGCTCCGCGCGCCCGTAGAACTTGCTACGCGGCGCATTCGCGCCGCGAGTTCTTGCACCTAGGGGCAAGCCGCCATGCCAACGGTTCGCTCCGGTCCGAAACGCAGAGGGCGTGCAGCACGCTCAGTTTGGCTCACTCGGCAAGCGCTTCCGACCCAGCCAGCCACCGCACCACGAACGCGGAGCACGTGTCGTCGGAGCAGAGCGTCGGAGCGGGTGCACCGTAGTTGTCGCTGACGGTTCCCGAGGCGCTCGAGCGCGCTATCTTCCGGTCGCGTGGTGCCGGTGCTGTCGGGAAAGAGGGCGCGCTTCGTCGAGGTGTACCTCGGTGAAGCGCAAGGCGACCCAGCGAAGGCCGCGGCACTGGCGGGCTTCGACGTGCCCGACCGACAGGGCCCGTTGCTTCTGCGAAGCACCGACGTTCGCGCGGCCATCGATGCGCGCGTGAACGCGGCCCAGCCCATCGACGCGATCGAGACGGCGAGGCCCGCCGAGACGAGCTCGTCCGCCGCTCCCACACAAACGTCGCGCACGCCCGAGCAGTACGAGGCGTGCGACGTGCTCGTCCTGCGCACCGTCCACGAGTTGACCGAGCACTACCGGGTGCATCGCCCGCAGGTCTTCGAGGGCTTCGAGCGCTTCGTGCCGGGCGCGACACACGAGGCGCTCAAGCGATTTTCGCCCCTGCGGCCGAGCCCCACCGCAACCGCGTTCAAGAGGCTCTGCGCCAAGCGCCTGGTGCACGTGGCCTCGTACACCCGCACGCCCGACGGATGCGACCCGGAGCGGTTCCCGCCCGGTCGGTCCATCTTCCAGCTCACGGAGGCGGGTCTCGAGGCGCTTCGCTCGCTCGACGACGCGCAGCTCGCCAACGCCTTCGAGGTCGCCGCCGAGCTGCTCAAGTCGCCCGAGCGACGCCGTCAGCTCCGAGCGCCAGGGTAGGGCGCCTCGCCGTCAGGGCGCGGCACGAGGTCGCGTCAGTCGCCACGCTCGGCGAGCGTTGGCGGGCTCCATGCGTGGCGGCCTCGTGTTGGTCAGCGTCGATCCGTCCTCCAACCGCTGGCGTTTCTTCGCCCTTGCGATCGAACCGCAGGGCTCCGCGGCGCGCCTCGTCGTTCGCTGGGGGCGCCTGGGAACCGACGGCCGGCGCGACGAGCATCACTTCGCCTCGATGGCCGACGCCGAGGCCGAGCGAGCTCGGCTGCTCGCGCTGCGGGCGCGTCGCGGCTACGTCGTGGCGGACGAGCGCGCGCTCGCGAGGGCGCGTCGAGCGCTCGGGGCCTACCGCGCCGCGCACCGCGCGCCCGCCCAGCTCGCCTTTCCCGCGGCGGCGGGGTTCTGAGATGAGTGTGTGGCGAGGCTGCCGACGTGTAGCGGCAGCAACCAGCCGCCGGCCGTGCCGCTCTACCAATCCGCGTCCGGCTTGATCCAGAGCAGGCTCAGCACCCAGCCGATCGAATTGAAGGCGATCGCGTGCTCTACCAACTCGGCATTGTCGGAGGCGCCGTCGATCCACGCGCTCGCCGAGACCGTCTCCGGCCCCTTCGGAACGCTGCCCTTCTCCCAGAAATCGATCGCGAGCGAGTATGTGTCGAGTTCGCGACCGCGCTCGATTCTCTTCCCGAAGTCGGGGCCGCGCCACGACCAGAGGATCCGCTTGTCTTTGCTGCACACGAGCGCGACGCGCTCGGGGCAGAGTTCCACGAAGCGCATCGCTGCCGACGTCAGCGAGACCTCGAACGCCGTAGCGAGCCTCTCGACAGGCTGCCAGGACACACGGGGTACGTCGCATCCTCGCCCGAAGAGCGACTCCGGCATCAGGAGCTCAGCAGCGAAGGCGTTCGCCTCCTGTTCGTGACCGCTCTCTCGATACGCCGACGTCATGTCGTCGTCGGTGCACAGGCCAAGGTAGCTCGTGTTCGGATGCACTTCGAGATGACCGAGCTCGTGCGCAACCGCAAATCGACGAGCCTCGCTGCTGAGGTCTCGGCGCACGCTGATGATGGTGCGACCACCGCCGAAGCGAACCGCGTTCGCTCGAGCGCCAAGTCCGTCGACGTCGTCGACGAGCGCGTTCCGCATGAACGCGATGTCGTCGATCGAGATCTCGGTTGGGTGCTTCAGCTGGAGCTCGGCGAACACGCGCTTGGCGACGTTTGCGGCGAAGCTCCGATGCGGTTCACGGCGGCGCTTGAAGGTCATAGAGGCCGTTCGGAGAGGTAGCGCGCGAGCGCCTCGAGACGTGCCAGGTCTTCGTCGCGCGCCGTCTCGAACTTCATGAAGTGCATGCTCACCTGCTCAGGTGGCAGCTTCGAGATGAACGAGCGAATTTCCGCGATGTGTGCTGCCCGACTCCGCTTCGGTGCGGCTGGTATCGTGTGCAGGTCGGCCAGCTCGCGATGTCGGTCGGCTGCCGCCGCCGCGTACCGTGCTCTCCTCTCGATGTCGTCCCGCTCGACGACCAGGCTGCGTAGCCGAGCTGCCAGGCGCTTGGCGTCGATGCCAAGCTCAGCCACAGCAGCTCGACCATCCTCGTCATCCATTGGCTCGGCCTCCAGTGCGGCGAGCACGCGCGCAGCCTGTTCGCTCTTCGTCGTTGTCATGGCGCCGCGCTCTCTGACGCCGTCGGCGTCTTGGTCTTGGCGAGCTGGATCACACGTCGTTGCATCTTCTTCGTCAGCACGGAGACGTTCGACACCGGCATTTCCAGGTAGGCGGCGATGTCTTCCCTCTTTCCGGGGCATTCGAGGATCGCCAAGTACAGCGTCTGCAGCTCCTCATCGTCACCAATCGCTTCCTCGATCAGGTCGAGGCGGGGCTCCAAGTCCAGTCTCGGATCGAACAGCACGCTCGCTACCGACGGCACCTCGATCCCGTCGATGTCCTGATCATCGCGCCGCTGAGTTTCTCGTCGCCGCTTCTTGAAGATCTCGTCGACGATGCTGCGCATTACGCCCGACAGAAACCTCCATAGCTCTGGCGGGTCATCGCGGTGCCAGGATCGGCGGCCGTCTAGCACGCGCACGATCGCCTCCTGAACGAGTTCCTCCGCTGCGGAGCCATGGGGGCAGCGGCCGGTCGCGACGATGTAGCGCCACCGCGCAGACGCCACGAGCCGCGGCGTGAGCACGTCCCAGTCCGCCTCGCGCAGCGCGGCACGCGCGTCCCACTCGCCCGCACCATCCATTCCCACCCCCTATGCGTGTCAGAACGATCTTCCTGGTCACGAGTCTCGCATGACCAGAAACGCCTCGTCGACGCGCATGCAGGTCGAGAGCTCCAGGTGCGACGCGCCCCTCCGGCTCTCAGAGGGAAAGAGGTACGACGTGAACTGGAACGCGAATACAACCCGCGAGCGGGTGAAGAAATCTTGGAACGCCTTCGGTGGCGTGCAAGTGAAGCCACTCGTCCGCGAGGTCTCGCTCGACAACTTACCGCTCGAGATCGCGTACGAGGTCGACGGGGTCCACGTCTATCTCGATCTGCCGAACGCGCTCACGCTGCTCGGTGACGATGGGGAACGCGCCCACGCTCGGCTGTTGAGGTTCCTCCACATCCTCATGCGCGTGGCGCACCTCGTCTTCCAGCGCACAGATGCGGTGAAGGTTGACCTCCAGTCGACGCGCCTCCACTTCGTCATTTTCAGGCCCTACGACTCAGCGGCGGCGCGCGTGCGTGCGGCCGTCGCGATTGCCGCGCTGCTGCGAGACGCGCTCCTCGCCGGGAATGCGCTTCACGGTGAGCTCTCCGATGCTCGTGTCGTCGTGGGCATCGAGTCCGGGAAGGCTCTTGCGGTTCGGAACGGTACGCGCGGCGATCGCGAGCCGCTCTTCCTTGGCAACCCGGCGAATCACGCAGCGAAGCTCACGGGCACGGCCAAGTCCGCTGGCATCTACCTCGGGACTGTCGCGCGCTCGGCCCTCGGCCCCGCCTTCGCGTCCGCGAATCCGTCAGCCAACCCGCTGAGCGCGGCGCAGATCGAGGCATGCTCGAAGGAAGCGAAGCTCGCGGTGACCCGCGAGACGGTGTCACGCGCATGGGACGAGGAGCGCAAGGATCATCCGATCTCGACGTTCGAGTTCTCGCGCATCACGCCACCCCTCAGCGGCTTCGATCTCGATCGACTCTCCCCCTCGAACACGAAGCGGCAGGAGCTGGTCGTCATGTACGGCGACATCGACGGCTTCACGAAGTACGTATCGGACGCAATCGCGACCGGTCGCGGCGCCACGGCCGTGCGCGTGCTCCACCTCATTCGCAAGGAGCTCCGCGACGTCCTGAATGACTTCGGCGGAAGGAAGCTGCGCTACATCGGCGATTGCATCCAGGGGCTCATCGCAAACGGCACGGCGTTCACGACCGACGCCGAGTCGAGCGTGCTCGACGCCGTGATGTGCGCGAGCGCGATGCGCAGCGCGTTCTCTGTGATCCGCACGGAGGTGCCGGACGCGAGCTCGCTCGGGCTGCAGATCGGCCTTGAGCTCGGCCCAGTGGCCGTGACGCGTCTCGGTGTACAGGGAAGCCGAGATCGCTGTGTCATCGGCACCGCGAGCACTCACGCCGAGCGTGCGCAGGCCGACTGCAAGGGCAACGAGACGGCGATCGGCATTGCGGCATACGGCGCCGGCCCTCAGCTCCTGCGCGACGCGTTCGGTCCCACGCGCAAGTCGACCGAAATCGATTTCGATCGCCTTGCCGCGCGCCTCGACCGCGCCCGCAGCTCGAGCGCGGCACGCTACGGTGCGGGCCCCTCGATCCCGAACGCGGTGCGCCCGAGGGCCTACTGTGAGTGAGATCGTCTTCGACGCACTGGTCGCCGCGGCTCCCAGCTGGGTCGTGGCGCACCGATCGATGCCGACGCCTCGGTGCCCGGGACCGCGCCTCGACGCACAAGCTCGAGCGCGGCTCGCGAGCGGGCGGAACGTCACGTTCATGCTCGAACTCACGGTGGTGGGCGACCCCCCCACCGTGCGGGTCACGGAGTCCGAGCCGCGCCACGTGCCCGAGTTCTGTCCAGACCGTCACGTGTACCGCGACGGTTCGTTCTGCCTCGGCCGCACGCTCATCGCAGCTCCGACTACGACGGAGCACGCGCGCGAGTGGTGGCGACTGCTCGGCGGGTACCTCGATCTCCAGGTGTCTGCCGCGCTCCTAGGCGAGTGGGACGAGACCCATGCGTGGCCGCACGGCCTTGCGGCTCACACGCTCGCCAGAGCGGAGACCATCGAGGCGTCACTTCCCGCGGCGGTCGCGGCGGTCGTCCGTGCGCGTGACGTGCCGGCGCCGACTCGGGCATGTCCGTGCGGCGGCGGTCGTCCGGCGAGCCGCTGCCACTTGCCCATCATCAACGAAGTGATCGCGCTGCGCGATCGCGCGCGCGTCGAGGATGACGCGTACTGGAACGCCTGCGCGGGAACGCCATGCTGCGGCACGCTGAAGAACTGCCGCCTGCGCTCGAGCACGCCGCCGATCTACCGCAGCCGCTACGACTACCTGCCGGCGAGGATCGCATCATGAAGGAACGCTTCGAAGGGGCCGACGGGAAGCGCCGGCTGAAGGATGTGCTGGCGCAGCAGCTCACGCTCGGCCGGGACACGACATTGATCGCGCGCGTTGCCGACTCCGTCGAGATTTGTGAGTTCGCCGCGGGGGAGATCCTGTGCACACAGGGGGGCGCCGACTGCGACGTGTTCTTCATCTTGATGGGCACTGGCGTTGAGATTCTCGTCGAGAATGTGCCCATCGCGGCGCGCGAGCCCGGCGAGATCATCGGCGAGATGGCGGCCATCGAGCCGAGCGCCACGCGTTCCGCTACCGTCCGCGCTGCTGGCCCGACGGTTGTGGCGCGACTGTCGGAGACGGTCTTCGACGAGATCTGCGGCTCGCATCCGCGTGAGGTGCTCACTGGCATCGCGCGCACGATCGCCGGACGTCTGCGCGAGCGGTCGAAGTTCATCCGGCCACGCTCGGCGACGCCAAAGCTCTTCATAGGCTCGTCCGTGGAGCAGCTCGAGGTGGCGGAGGCGATTCAGCGCGGCCTGGAGCACGCCCCTGTCGAAGCGACGCTCTGGACGAACAGCGTCTTCAAGCCCGGCTCGACCACCATCGGCGATTTGACGCGCGCGCTGCGCGAGTTCGACTTTGCATTGTTCGTCGTGACGCCCGATGACTCGGTCACGATGCGGAGGAACACGTACGCGGCGACGCGCGACAACGTGATCTTCGAGCTGGGCCTGTTCATGGGGGAGCTCGGTCGGGACCGCGTGTTCGGCGTCGAGCCACGTGGCGTGGCGATGCGTCGGCCGAGCGATCTGTTCGGTGTGACCTTCCTTGACTACCCCACTGCGCGCCCGATCGACGTCGCCGTCTCGACCGTGTGCACGAAGCTGAAGGAAGCCATGAAGTCCAAGGGGCCGCGCTGAACGGAAGGAGATCACCTCGTTCCGCCTCAGCGATTCTGTGTGACCGAGGGTTGTAAGCGTGCCGCAACGCCTGCCCGCTCGCCCCGATAGCCGGGGCATGACGGTGATGACCCACGCGCCGCGAATGACGGCGCAGCAGGCCAAGGTGGCCCGCGCCCAGCTCGCCAAGGAGCTACGGGCGGACCTGCGCAAGAAGGACAAGGTGCAGCTCGCCAAGCTTCGCGAGGCGATCGCCGCGGCCAAGGCGGCCAAGCGCGAGCGCATGCGCGAGGTGACGTCGATGTGCAAGAACGAGCGCGCGCGGCTCAAGGCGCGCGCCGCCGAGCTGCGCGCCCAGCTCCGCGAGACGCTGCTCGCCGAGCGCGAAGCTGCGAAGGACTCGTGTTCGACGAGCCGCGCCTCGACGCGCAGGGCGAGCGACATCGAGATCGAGGGCGCGCGCCGGGCGCTGTCGTCGGAGCGTCACGAGCAGCGGGTCATCGCGCGTGTGGACGCGCCCAAGCGCAGCGAGCGCGGCAAGGCGAACCCTCGCGCGGCTGCGGAGCGCCGGCAGGAGAGCGACGACGAGGTGCGCCACAACCTCGACCCGCAGCTCGTGCCCGTCTTCGACAAGGTGCGTCGCGGCATCTCGGGCAGCGCGCGTCGCTCGCGCACCGAGGCGTTCCTCGAGTGGGTCCACGACCACCCGTACATGGTGTGGGAAATCCTCGAGGCGAAGGCGGCAGACGATCTCAAGCGCTTGGAGCGCGAGGAAGCGAAGCTCGCGCGCGAGATGCGCAAGAAGGGCCGCTACGCCAGCCGCAACACCGCCCGGATGGCGGCGCACCTCGCGGAGGATGCCATCCCGTTCTGAGGGGAGGAGGCCCGCATGCGTGTTCGTCGCACGCAACGCCCCTCGGGGCGGGTCGATGACGGGTGCATGTACCCAAGAACTGCCCCCCTATCGGCTCGTCAGCAGTGGCCGCGCGAGGTGGCGCACGCGCTGCTGCGTGCGCCCATCAAGAACGTCCGCCTCGCGGAGGTGCACGTCCGCCCGGCTTGGGCGGCGCGCGTCGCGTACGCGCACGACGAAGCGTTCGTCGCCGGCGTCCGGCGCGAGCCCCTCATCGTGGCGGCGATGCCCGAGTGGATGCGCGGGCGCGACGTGCCGAACGTGCCGTTCGTGCTGCTCGCGGGGGTGCGGCAGCACCGAGCTCACCAGCGCGCGGGCGTCGAGCTGGTCAGCGCGCGCGTTCTGGGCGCCGACACCGCGGAACTGCTCGCTGCGGTCATCGCCCTCGTCGGTAGCCCTTCGGACAAGGAGCATCTCTCTGCGCATGCGCGCGCCTGCTTCTTCGATGAGCTGTCCGCGCTCGGTGCGGGCATCGACGCGATCTCCTCGATGACCCGCTACGCGGTCTCGACGGTCCAGAACTACCTCTACGCGCTGCGGAACGTGGAGCCGGAGATCGTGCAGGCGTGGCAGCGCGACGAGGTTGCGATCTCCTGGCTCCAGCGCTGGATGTACAAGCCGACGCCGGTGCGGATGAGCGCGTGGCGCGAGTACCAAGCGGGCGCGAACAAGAGGGCGCGGAGGCCGAGCAGCCGTCCTGCCGCGCCGACGTCCTCGACGGACCTGTACGCGCGGGCGCTACGGGCACTGGAGCGTGGGGAGACTTCCTATCCGCCATCCGCGCGCGGGCCGCTCATGGACTGGCTTCGCTACTTCGCGGGCGAGCCTGGAGCGCCTGCGCCGGCCATCCAAGTGGACTTTGCGGTGCAGCGCCCGCGACGGATCCGTCGCGGCTCGGTGGGCTGACGTCTAACGTGTTGACAGCCAGCGATCGACAGGCGGTGTTCTAACGTTAGGCGCGCGTTTGACCCGTAAAGACAGGTGTCGAACGGAGGTGTTTGCGAGTCGTTAGGCGGTACTCGATTAGGCTGCTCGGACTCGTGTCTTGTTGATGTGTGTAAATGGCATTTCGTGGATTGCGCCTCGGTTCGCGACTCGTCAGAGGGTGCGAAACCGCGCGAGGAGCGCAGTGAGCTGAGGAGACGCATGACCACGAAGATCACGCGCGAGCAGGTGGAGGCGCTGGCCGAGAAGGCGCAGAAGGCGAAGGCAGCGCTCGCGAACTTCAAGGACCGCTACGAGAAGCAGGCGACGGCGGTCGTCAACCAGGTGGTGCAGTCGGGCGAGGTCGTCGGGACGTCGTTCCTGATGGGCATCGTGAACGGCCGCACGGGCGGGCTCGAGGTCGTGGGCATGCCGGTGGACCTCGGTCTGTCGGCGGGCCTGCACCTGTTCGCGTACCTCGGCGGCGCGGGCGACGAGGGCAAGTCGCACGTGCACAACATCGCCGACGGCGTCGGCGCATCGTGGGCGTGCACGGTGGGCACCGGCATCGGCGCACGCATGCGCCGCGAGGCCGAGGCGGCTGCGCGCGGCGGTGGTGCTCCGCAGGGTGGTGGCTCGCCGCAGGCGGGCGGTGGTGCCGCGTCGGGTGGAGCGCTGCCCGGCTCGAGCTCGGCGGATCGCGCGATGGCCAACGCGCTCGCGCTCATGAACCAGCAGGCGGCGTGAGCTGCTCGCGTCAGGGCCTTCTTTCAGCCGAAGAGAGGTGACGGATGTTCGACTACGAGATTGCGCCCCCGGGCTCGGTGGGCGGCGAGGGCGAGTACGAGGTCGGCGGCGACGAGTATGCGGTTGCCGGCGCAGCGGACGTGCTGGCCGAGGCGATGGGCATGTCGAGTGGTGAGGAGCTGCTCGCGGTGCTCGGTGGCGCGCTCGATGACGGCGGCGACGGCTGGGCCGGCGCGAGCGTCGAGGAGCTGCTCGCGGCGGCTGCGGGCGCGAGCCCGCGAGGGCGCCCCGCGGTGCGTCGCGCGGGCGCTCCGGTTCGCCGCGGCGGCGCGCCGGTGCAGGTCACGCGCCCTCTGGTGCGTCGTCCGGTGCAGGGGCGCCCGATGCTGACGCGACCACAGTCGACGCAACCGCAGCCGATGCAGAGGGCAGGGGGAGCCGTGACGCGCAGGCCCGATCCGAGCAAGGTGCGCACGTACCCGCCGAACTTCGACTCGGTGACGGAGGTGCCGGCGGGCGCGGTCATTCCGGTGACCCAGCGTCCGCAGGTGATGTTCCGGCCCGAGATGCTCATCGTGCCGAGCAACATCGGCGGCGACTTCCTGCTGATGAGCCTCACCGTCGGCAAGAACCCGCAGGCGGCGGCGGTCTCTCCGGGCTCGTGCCTGGTCTACTCGGAGATGCGCGGCGGCGGTCGAATTGTCTGCGACACGGCGACCATGCACGACATCACGCTGATGGTGCAGAACATCGGCTCGGCGGCCCGGCGGTTCCTGGCGACCATCGAGGGCACCGCGGTCGAGTGATCGCGGAGGCGTCGAGCGCATGCGCCGCGTGGTCTTCTCGGTGCGCCTGTTCCGCTCCGAGGCGGAGCGGGCGCACAGCGAGCGTTGCCTTCGCATCCTGCTGACGGCGCTGGCGGCGTGTAACGTGAGCTATCTGCTCGATGCTCGCGGGCGCACGCCGCCGCTCTACGAGGCGGGCGTGCGCTACCGGCCCGAGCCGTACCCGCGCGAGAACTGGCTCGCCATTCCTGAGCTCTACGAGCAGGGGTTTGGCGACTGCGAAGACCTCGCGTGCGCGCGTGTCGCCGAGCTGAACGTGCAGGGAATCGAGGCGCGGCCGACGTTTCGGTTCCGGCGTCTCAACGAGCGCGGAGAGCCCGATATCGGCGGGCGATTCAGCCTCTATCACATCCTCGTCGAACACCCGGACGGCTCGGTCGAAGACCCGTCCGCGCTTCTGGGAATGGGTGGCAATCCATGGGCGGTGCACTCCTAGCGGTGGGCCTCTTCGGGGCCGTGTTGGCCTATGCCGTCGTGCAGGCGAACGCACCGGCGCGCGCGCAGCCGCGCGGTGCGGGGGATGGCGGTGCGCCGCCCTCGGACATGCCGCAGCGAATCGAACGCTTCTTCGCGAGCAACCCCTCGCCGGAGCAGATCGAAGCGCTCGCGGCCGAGCTGGAGCGGGCAGGGATGGGAGCGACGGCGCAGCAGCTGCGCGCCATGGCCGCGCAGCGGCGTGCGAGCTCGAGCAGCACTGCGAGCTCGACGGCCGCCAGCTCGACGAGTACGAGCAGCTCGACGCCGCGCAGCACGGACAGCAGCTCGACGAGCACGAGCAGCGCCGCGGAGACGATGGAGCAGGAGCTGGCGCGCATGGGCATGACGCGTGAGGCGCTCGATCGTCAGCTCGCGACGCTTGGAGCCGAGGAGGACGACGTCGCGGAGCTGCGCCGGCAGGGCTATCCGCGCATCGCCGACTACGTCGAGACGCGCGTACGCGAAGGGCGAGCGCGCGAGGCAGCGGCCACACGTGAGAGCGCGCCTCCGCGTTCGTCGAGCACATCCAGCAGTGCGCGCGAGGAGCCGCCGCCGCGCTCGAGCTCGTCGTCGAGCAGTGCACGCGAGGACGCGCCGCGCTCGGGCTCCTCGAGCACATCGTCGAGCTCGTCGAGCAGCTCACGCTCCGAGGGGCCTCCACCCGCGATGCCGCCGCCGCCCATCGAGCGACCCGTCGAGGGGGGCGAGAGCGCTCCGAGCACGCTGGAAGAGGAGCTGGCTCGTGCCGAGCGCGAGCACCCTGGAGCGCAGGCGCAGTACGACCGCGCCATGCGCGATGCGAGCGCCGCGGACCTACGCAACATCGCAAGGCCAGTGCGGACGCAGGGCTATCCGCTCATCGCTGACTCGCTCGAACGTCGTGCCACCGAGCTGGACCTCGCCGCGCTCCGCGAGCGCGAACGGAGCGCAGGCACCTCGAGCGCGTCGAGCGAGCGGCGCGAGGAGCGGCCTCGACGCGAGTCGGGGGGCGGCGGCTCGCGCGAGTCGAGCGGGAGCGCGTCGAGCAGCTCGTCGAGCGCCAGCACGACGACGAGGAGCGAGGGCGTCGACCTGCGCCAGGCTCGGCGGCTCGCCCCGCGCGTTGCCGAGGACGTGCGCGGTCGTCGCTACAGCTACAGCCGCAACCGCATGCGCGAGTTTCAGCGCGCGGCGGGCCTCGCGGCCGATGGGGAGTACGGCGGAGCCACGCGCGGCGCGCTCGTCTACTTCGGCGTGAGCGACGCGCCACCTGCGCTGTTCCGGCCCACGGCGACGGTCCGCTACACGCCGCCCGCGAGCGCGACCGAGACGGCGAGCAGCAGCACGAGCGACGGCAGGACCGCGCTCGCCTGAGCGGGCGCGAGGGAGGCGACGGCCGATGACGGACAGCAGCGAAGCGACGACGAGCGCAGCGCGCGCCAGCGCCCCGCGCGAGCTCCAGGTGGGCCCGTACCCGTGCCGGCTGACCGTCAGCCGACACGAGTCGCGATGGCTCGCGTGCATCGAGGTGACCACTGCCGATGGGCCGGTGCGCTTCTGCGCGAGCGCCGACGAGGACGTCATCGCGCGCCGGCTCGGGCGCCACGTCGCCGCGGCGGGCTTCGACCTTGGCGAGGTGTTCGGGCAGGTGGCGCAGGGCGCGCGGCAGCTCGCGCAGTCGAGCGCGGTGCGCGACGTGATGCGGACCGTCAGCGACGTGGTGCGCGAGCCCATCGTGCAACAGGCGGTGACGTTCATTCCGGGCGTGGGGCCCGTCGCGAGCACCGCGATGCGCTCGGCGAGCACGCTGCTCGATGGCGCCCAGCGCGGCGAGCGTCGCGCGCTCACGAACCTCGGCTCGCTCGTTCGCGCGTCGCGCAGCGGGCATCCGACGGCCGCGCGCGCGATGCGCGTGCTCGGCACGGTCTACCGCGGCTCACAGCAGGGGACGCGCTCGCGCTTTCCGGAGGGCGGGCGCGGCGCGCCGGAGGCGCCCCGAGGGCGCCGCGGTGACGTGGACGTGGGGCAGCTCCTGGGGGCGCTCTTCGGGACGGCCCCGCGTGGCCGGGAAGCGGGCGCTGCGGGTGCCATCCCGCCGCCGCCGTCACGCTGGGGCGCGCCGCGGTCGGCCTCGGCTCCACGTGAGGCAGCTCCGCGCGAGACGGCGCCGCCTGAAGCAGAGCGGCCGCGCGCCGCGCGCGCGGAGCCCGTGCGCGAGCCCTGGCGCGACGTGGCTCCCGAGCGGCGCACCGAGGCGGAGCATCGCGCCGCGTACGAAGCGGCGAGCGCGATGGGCCTCGGGAACGCCTACGCCGATGCGGCGGCCGTCGGGGCGTGGGATGGCGCGCGCTGGCTGTGGGAGCGCGCGAGGCCGCGCACCCCCGTGCAGGTCGACACCTACGACTCGCGCTCGGGCTACGTCGACGGCCTCGCCGCGATGTCCCAGCGCACCCTTCCGCGCCTCTTCTCGCGCGGCGGCGATCGAACGGGCTGATGCGCGCCGCCGCCATGCGCGGCGCCTGATGAACGGTGCGGCTGACGAGGCCGCAAGGAGAACGAGCGATGCCCTTTACGCGGTCCGATATGAACTGGGCGCACTGCCGCGTGCGCATCGAGCAGAGTGACGAGGAGGCGGCCCGCTTCAACATCCAGTTCCCTCGCACGCAGGGCTTTCTGCGCGAGGCCATCGTGGATGCGAGCTGGGGCTATGAGGGCCCGGCGCGCGTGCGGCTGCGCTTCGACCGCCAGAGCCAAATCGACCCGACGGCGTCGTTCATCGACGTGCACGCGAGCAAGCCGACGCAGTTCCGGCGCGTCGATGTCATCGAGGCCGAGCACACGAGCGACGACGAGCTGGTGCTGCTCGTGTGGCCGCTGCTCGAGGCGATTGTGCCCAGCGGCGACATCGCTGAGCCGCCGCCGGTGCCGCCGCTCGCCTTCGAGGCGGACGTGTTCGTGCGCCGCGTGGCGTGAGTCGGGCGGTGAGTGGTGGGCGGCGCGCTCGAGCAGGGCAACGTCGGTCGCGTCGTCGTGGTGCGGCCGGGGCGCGCGGAGGAGCTCGTGCGCGTCACCGGCGACGACCGCGAGGGGCAGGTGCTGACGGTCTGCATCGCGCCGCCCGAGACGCTGCGCGTCGACCCTCACTCGCGGCTTCCGGTGCCGTCCGAGGTGCCCGGCGCGCACCTCGTGGGGCTCTTGAGCTGGGGTGCGGGCGACGTGTCCACCGGCGTCGAGCTCGACGTCGTGCGCGGCGTCGTGCTCTCGGTGCCCGCAGCAGCGCTCACGCTGAGCGTGCGTCACGAGCTGCCGCCGAGCGCCCCCGGGCCCGTCTATCAGTGCGCGGCGACCGTCGCCTACGGCACGCGCGCCGGGGCGAGCCCCACGCGCACGCGCTACGCGAGCACCGGACCGGGTGGCGTGGTCGATGTGGAGGTGGCCGCGTTCGCGGCGAGCGTGCGTGTGCACGCGCGTGAGCCGTTCGTGCCGTACGGCTGGGGCTTCGTTGACGCCGGTGGCGAGCCGCTCACGACGGGCGGCGTTGCCACGCGGGCGGGCGAGGCCTCGCTGCTCGTCATCCCCAACGGCGCGAACGCGCTGCGTCTCGTCACGGCCGCGGCAGGCGTGCGCTTCGCCGTCGTCTTCGGGCTGTCGCTATGACAGGGCGACGCGAGGGACTCGACGTGATGGAGCGCCGTGCGGCTCACCGCGCGCCGCGCGCGAGCGAGGCCGCAATCGGCGCGTTGGCGGCGCCGCTGACTCCGCTCACGGCTAGCGCACGCCCGTGCTCGGCGAGCCCGCCCTTGGCCATCCCCGGCATGCGCATGACGAGCGTCGTTGGATGGCGCATCCGTCCAGACGGCCGCACGTGGCACGCGGGGCTCGACCTCGCCGGTGGCGTGGGCACGCCGGTGCACGCGGTGCGCGATGGCCTATGCGTCATCAGCGTCCCCGACAACTCCCCCGGCTTCGGCGGCTACGGCGTGAGCGTGGTGCTCTGGCACGAAGAGGACGGCGTCTTCTCGCACTACGCGCACCTCTCGCGCCGGCACGTCGAGCGCGGCGTGCGCGTGCGGCACGGCGAGGTGATCGCCGAGGTCGGGCGCACCAGCTCGGGCACGTGGCCGAACATGGGCGCGCACCTGCACTTCGAGCTGCGGCGGCAAATCCCGGCGGCGCAGCGCGCGAACTTGCGTGCACGCACGCTGCGTCACGAGGGGCGCGTGCTGGTCGAGGGCTCGCCGTACCCGGGGCCGTACTCGCACCCGACGCGCGAGCTCGAGCGCTTCGGGGCGGTGTGGGTCAACCCGCTGGAGTGGCTCGCGGGCTTCGGCATCCAGGGGCCGCCGCTGCCCTGGGGGCAGTCCGGTGTGCGCTTCGACATCGTGCGCGGCTCGGCCGCCGACTGCGATCCGTCGCGCGTAGCCGAGGCGCCGCGCGAGCCCGTCGGCGTCCCTCGGCAGGATGCGACGTACGAGGAGCCCATCTCCGAGCGGCCGGTGCGGCTTCCCGATGTCGAGCCTCGAGCCAGCGTCTTCGATGGGCTGCCGTTCGACGCTGGGCACGACGAGGACGAGGGCAGCGTGCGCGAAGCCGTCCAGGAGGCAGCCAGCGGCCAGCGCGCGAGCCTCGTGCCCGTCGCGGTGGGCGTGGCTGTCGTGGCGGCGCTGGGCGTCGCCGTCGCTGCGGGAAGGGCGCGCGGGTAGGGCGATGAGTCGAGCGCTGGGCATCGCGGTGCTCTCCGAGCGCGCGAACGCGCGCCGTGGCGGTGCCACCGTCGGGCAGCTCATCTGGACCCCAGAGATGCTGCGTGCGCGTCTGCGCACCATCCGCGCCGGGGTCGAGTCGCTGCACGCGCAGATTCACGACCATCGCACGCAGCTCGGGGCCGACTTCCTGCGGAGCTGGCTGCTCTGGCGGCAGGCGTGGATCGCCTTCTACAACGAGTTCCAGGACACCAACATCCTCGAGTCCGCGTTCACCGGCGTCGTCGAGGAGTCCGAGGGGCACCGCATCGCGCTCGAAGAATGGCGGCGCATGCTTCGCGTGCGCGGCGTCGAGCCCATTGCGCCGTCGGCCGAGCCCATCGAGCGGCGTACGCTCGAAGAGACGCTCGTCGGGCCGGGCGGTTCCCAGGTGCTGGAGGACACCAAGGGCATCGCGATCGCCGTCGCGGTCGTGGCCGTCGTCGGGGGAGCGGTGTTCCTCATCGGCAGAGCGCGGCCGTGAGGGGTGGTCCGAATGCGTGCGCCTCGGGTAGGGTCGCGGCGTGAAGCCTCGGCTCGCGACGTACGAGGAGGAAGACGAGGCGCGGACGCGCCCGAGCGACTTCCGCCTTCGTCGGTTCATCGGCGCGACGTCCGACGAGATCGTCTACGCGTGCGGGAGCTGGAGCATGTACGCGCCCGTCGATGGGCGCGTGCGCTGGATGTGGCGCGGAGTGTTGCTAGCTCGCGTTGAGTGGGTTCGCGCGTAGCAGTCGGATGTAACGGAGCGTGATGTAATCGGGGCGCCGCGTCTAACCAGCCAGTTCAGCGCAAGGCAGCGAAGCAGATGGTCCACTGGTCTTGGTCCTTGAACACCGTAGTAAGCGTGTCAAGCGCGAACGTGACTTCAGCGGTTCTCTCTACGGCAAATGTGACTGCATTCTCGTGCTCCGCGATCCTCTTGATTGTACCGTAAAGGGCGGTCCCGGGCACTTGCGCGCCTTCCAGAGTCCGCACGAACACGCGTTCGTCGGTTGGAATCGACGTCAGGATGATCAGCGCTCGGCGTGTTCTGGAGTCTGCATACAATGGCAATTGCTCTGGCATGAGGAATATGGTCTGGGTTGCCGCTCGATAAGGAAAGCTCCAACAGTCGCTTCCCCTGGACCCGCGGACACCAACCAGTCGATCGGGTAGAGCTGGCACGTTGACGGCGAGCACGAATCCATTGCCTTCCGGTATCGGTTCGCAGCGTAGCTGTGGTCGAGGCGAGCAGAAATCGCGTACGGACTCTTCATAGTCCCGTCGCGCCTCTCCTGCTTCGGTTTGTGTGAGCGGAATCCAGCTGTTGAGTGCATGGTCGCGCTCCTCGCCGCCGACGAGAATGGTCCCGCCGAGGTGATTTGCGAAGGCAGCGATGTCCTTTGCCAGCTCGCGACGGTCGCCGTTCCTCAAGAAGTGCTTGGCCTTGAAGTCGAGACAGTCGCTCTCGACCGCGCCGAGGACGGGTAGTTGAAAGCGCGTGGAGATTTCCCGGTAGCGTGACATTGGGTTGCCTGTCTCAGCGCGGCCGGTGGATGGCTGCTAACCGATCTGCGCGGCGGCAACGGAGACTAGCTGTTCAAGGCCCTGAACCATAAGCTGCTGGTGGGGCAACACGATGGCGTGAAACCCCAGTGGATACCGCAGGCGGTACGTCGCGTGCACACGGTTCAAGTGGTGTATCCAATCCGGAGGAGTGGCAGGCATGCCGCTGACGGAGGCAGCCTCGCTCCAGAGCGAGATAAGGTCGTGCCCGAATGGCTTTTTGGAGAGCGTCTTCTCGGTGAGCCCAGAATGCGCCAGGAGAGCTTTCAGGGCAGCTTCCGCGCCGTGGCCACATAGCATGGTAATTGCGAAGACAGGACGCGGCTCAACGCTCAGTAGCGGACGTGCTCCCGCAAGCATTGCTCTCGCCGAGACGAGAAAGCCCTGCTCCTCGGTTGGTTGTTGAAGGGAAATGCCGTCGAGCTGTGCCATGGGGTCACTGATGGTGCGCCTGGGTGCGTGCACGGAGCTTGCCGAGGAGGTCGGCGAACGCGGGGTCGTGCTGCATCACCTGGCGCAGGCGCCGCTTGAACTTCTCGCGGACCGAGACGGGTATGAGCGCCGCGGCCTCCTCGACGAAGTCATCCATCGCGCGATCGAACGCGGCATCGAGCTCGGCGCCTGAGAGACCGGCGGTGCGCCGCCGCAGGTCGGCAACGAACCGCGCGATGTCGGGCGGGAGCTGGCGCTTGGCGCGCGCACCCGAGCTGGGGTCGGACGCATCGAGCCCCGCAAGCTCGTCGTGCTCGTCCTTCGCGTCGTGCTCGTCGCCCATGTTCGTCCTCGTTGATGCTGCGCTACCGGAGCGCGCTTTGCAGCAGGTCGAGCGCTCGTGCGTGCACCCGAAAGGCGGTGGTCTTGCCGATGTCCTTCTCGCGGCTGATGTCGTCGAGCGACTTGCCCTCGAAGTAGATGGCGTGGATGACCTCCCGCTCGCGCTTGGGCAGGGAGGCGAGCGCGCGACGTAGCCGAGCGCGCTCGAGCTGCGAGAGCGCCGCGTCCTCCGGACTCTCCGCGGTGTCGTCCGGCACGTGGTCGGGGTCTTCGTCCGCGATCTCGCACGCGATGAAGGCCGCAGTGACCGCCTTGGTGAAGCCGTATAGGGCGGCGGAGAGCGACTCCAGGTCTTCGGCGGGCTCGGCCGCCTGGGCGGCGGCCAGCTCTTCGAGCGCCCACGAAGTGCCGCGAGCCTCCTTGAGTCTGCGATGCACGGAGTGAGGCAATCGAGCCATCTGCCGCACCCCATCGAGGATGGCGCCGCGCACCCGGTAGTGGGCGAAGGCGGCGAAGGGGATGCCGCGGGCCTCGTCGAAGCGGCTGCGCGCCTCCAGGAGGCCGGTGAAGCCGTAGCCCATGAGGTCGCCGGCATCGATGGCGAGGCGCAGCTCAGCGCGAACCCGGTTCGCGATGTCACGCACGAGCGGGGTGTGCTCGGCTACGAACTCTTCCATCGCGGCGCGCGGCCTCCGTCGAGAGCTTCACCTATCACGCGCACGATCGCGTGCGAAGCGGGGCTAGGGCGATTGCGGCGTGCGTGACGATTTCGCGGAACGACCGACGGGCGCGCGCCGATAGCGCCTATGTGAGCCTCGATCGCGCGCTCTTGCTGGTGGCCCCTGACCCTGGTCCCCGACGCACCTATCGCGAGCTGTTCTCGGCGGCGGGCTGGCGTGTCTTCTCGGCGCTCGATGTGCTGGGCGGGCTCGAGGTCATGGCGAGCCACGCGGTCGATGCCGTCGTGGTGGTGGGCTCGTCGCGGGCCGAGCACTCGCTCGCGGTGATCGAAGCGCTCGATGCGCGCCGCGCCGCGAACGGCGAGCGCAAGGTGCCCGCGCTGCATCTGGTCGTGAACGAGCGCGCCTCGGCGGCGCAGAGAGGGCGGGGCGTCATGCGCGAGGACGAGACGGCGGACGACGAGATGCTCGACGGGTCGAGCGAGACGGCCTCGCGGGTGCGTGCGCGCGAACCGTGGCGGGACGTGTTCGCGGAGCTGTACCGCCGGGCGCGCCTTGCGGGCATGTCGGCAGAGGACGCGACGGAGCACTTCGTCGAGGCGGTCATCGAGGACAACGCCTCGCTCGTGCCCTCGCTGCGGGCGCCGCTCCGAGAGCGACTGCGGCGGTTGTTCGCCGAGGACCCCACCGTGCGCAGGCTCGTCGAGCGCCTCCGCAACTATCCCATCGAGCGCCTCTCGGCCGACGAGTAGCGGCCCGCTTCTCGCCCCTGCGAGCCGTGAAAACAGGCTTAGAACGGGGGTCGGCGAAAATTCGTCATCGGACGTGGAACGACGGCGATCCGCGAGCCGATAGCTCCTGAGAGAGCACGTGGTGCGTGGGCGCCGCGTGCGAGTGAGGCCGGACGGGCTCGTCCGGTCGATGGGTGGCTCCGTCTTCAACGAGGTCGGTGATGGGGATGCGTGCGTCAACAGGGTGGCTCGGGTCGGTGAGGCGCGGGCTGATCATCGGGGCGCAGCTCGCGCTCGTCGCATGCGTCGAGCCGACGTTGAGCGGCGGCG
>JANRKM010000015.1:0-1972 GCA_033763475.1 Kofleriaceae bacterium | reverse complement strand
CTGGGCCACGATCGCGCAGGGGAGCGCGGCGCGGCTGGGGCGGACGGCGGGGCCGACGGATCTGGCGTACGTGATCTTCACGTCGGGTTCGACGGGCCGCCCGAAGGGGGCGATGAACGAGCACCGTGCCGTCGTGAACCGTCTGTTTTGGATGCAGACGGCGTACAGGCTGGACGCGACAGACGTGGTGCTGCAGAAGACGCCGTTCTCGTTCGACGTGTCGGTGTGGGAGTTGTTCTGGCCGCTGCAGGTCGGAGCGCGGTTGGTCATGGCGCGGCCAGAAGGGCACAAGGATCCTACGTACCTCGTCGACGTGATCCAGGCGCAGCAGATCACGACGCTGCACTTCGTGCCCTCGATGCTCGCGGTGTTCGTCGAGGCGAAGGGCGTGGAGGCTTGCACGAGTATCCGGCGAGTGGTGACCAGCGGCGAGGCGCTCGCGCCGGCACTAGCCGACCGGTGCTTGGCGCGGCTGCCTGCGGCGGGGCTGTTCAACCTGTATGGGCCGACGGAGGCAGCGATCGACGTGACGCACTGGACATGTCGTCCGGGGGCGCGGAGCGTTCCGATCGGCCGCCCGATCGCCAACATCGAGATCTACATCCTGGACGCGTACCGCCAACCTGTACCGGTGGGGGTTGCCGGAGAGTTGTACATCGGAGGGGTCGGTGTCGGCCGCGGCTACGTGAACCGGC
This sequence comes from Kofleriaceae bacterium, assembly GCA_033763475.1. Lineage (GTDB taxonomy): Bacteria > Myxococcota_A > Polyangia > Haliangiales > Haliangiaceae > JABFXX01. Next base: position 1,277 of record JANRKM010000015.1, on the reverse strand, counting down.
CGGAGCTTACGGCGGAGAGGTTCGTACCCGATCCGTTCCGGGGAGGGCGGCTGTATCGGACGGGGGACCTGGCGCGGTGGCAGGCGGATGGGACGATCGAATACCTCGGGCGAATCGATCATCAGGTGAAGATCCGCGGGTTCCGGATCGAGCTGGGGGAGATCGAAGCCGTGCTCGCAGGGCACGCGTCGGTGGGCGAGGTAGTCGTGCTGGCCCGCGACGAACAAGCGGGCGACAAGCGGTTGGTCGCGTACGTGGTAGGTCGCGACGGCGTTCCGAACGTCGACGCGCTGCGCGCCCATGTGGCTGCGATGCTGCCAGACTACATGGTGCCGTCGGCGTTCGTGATGCTCGACGCGATGCCCGTCACCCCGAACGGCAAGCTGGATCGGAAGGCACTGCCCGCGCCCGATCAGCGTGCGGTCGGGATGCGGGACTTCCTCGCGCCGCGAACCGAAACAGAGCATCTGCTTGCGGCGATCTGGTGTGAGTTGCTCGACGTCGAGCGGGTGGGTGTGCATGACAGCTTCCTGAAGCTCGGAGGGCACTCGTTGCTCGCCATGCAGATGGCGATGCGCATCCGGCAGACGCTAAACGTCGCGCTGACCGTGCGTGCGGTGTTCGAAGCGCCAACGCTCGGCGGGCTCGCAGAGTTGATCGGGCGCACGCGCACGGGCGAGGTGGCGCCGCTGGTACCGGTGGCGCGGGACCGCGAGCTGCCGGCGTCGTTCGGGCAGCAGCGGTTCTGGGTGATGGCGCAGCTAGCGGAGGGTGCGGCGTATGACATGTCGCAACTCGTGCGGCTGCGGGGCGCGCTCGACACGGTAGCGCTGGCGCGCGCGGTGGACGCGCTGGTTGCGCGGCACGAGGTGCTGCGGACGACGCTGGCCGAGGTGGATGAGGTGGTGGTGCAGCGGATCGCACCGGCCCCAACGAACCTGTTGCGGATCGTCGAGGTGCGCTCGCTCGAGGCGGCGCGCGCGTACTGCCAGGAGCTGCTGGCGCGGCCGTACGATCTGGCGACGGGCCCGCTGTTCGCGCCGGAGCTGGTGCGGATCGCGGACGACGAACACGTGCTGGTGCTGCGGATGCACCACGTTGTCGGCGACGAGTGGTCTGTGGACCTAATGTGGGCGGAGCTCGGTGCGCTGTATCAGGGCCGGGCGCTGGCGCCGCTGGCGGTGCAGTACGCGGACTTCGCGGCGTGGCAGCGGTCGTGGGTGGCGGGCGAGTTGCTGGAGCAGCAGCTCGGGTACTGGCGCGCGCGGCTGACCGGC
>JANRKM010000014.1:0-2071 GCA_033763475.1 Kofleriaceae bacterium | reverse complement strand
TTGTGGCTGGATCCGGTGGTCAGCCTCGTGATCGTCGTCGTGATCGTGATCGGCACCTGGGGGCTGTTCCGCGAGTCGGTGCGGATGTCGCTCGATGCGGTTCCCTCCGGCATCGACGTGCGTGCGGTCGAGCAGCACCTGCGCGCGATGCCCGGCGTCGTCGACGTTCACGATCTTCACGTGTGGGGACTCAGCACGTCGCGCGTCGCGCTGACTGCACACCTGGTCGCCGCGGCCGATCGCGATCGCGACGAACTCGTGGCTGGCGCCACCCATGCGCTGGAGGAAGGCTTCGGGATCGCGCACGTCACGCTCCAGGTCGAGCGGCAGGCGTGTGAATCGGATTGTGGCACGGGCTAGCGGCCGCACCCGTGCCACACGCCGGAATCGGTGTCCCCGACGCCGGCGCGAATGCACGCGCGACAGGCGCGATCGGCCGCTTCCATGCTACCCCGGGGTGCGCTTGCTTCCCGTCGAGCGGGCGAGCCTGAGCAGGCGTCGGGTGGATTCGTCGTGCTGCAGGCGTGTGACGGAATGGGTGGCCGCTACCGGGTAGTTGAGCAGCCGCGACAACCGACGCGCGGCGCCCTTCGATCGAGTTCCAGTTCGTGGTGTCGAGTCGTCGGCCATCTCAGCGCGCGTCCGCCTGCGACGCGAGCCACGCACAGACGGCGTCGCGCGAGATCCGCCACTCCGATCCTGCGGCGCCCGTGAGAACTTCGCCCGCGAAGACACGTGCCAGAGCCCGCAATCGACCGCGCCGCGCGTCGCGCGACGCTTCGTCCACGAACGGTGCGAGCACATTGACGGCGAGCGTTTCGAGGGCGAGCGTCATTGTCGGTGTCGTTCCCATCCGCACGCCGCGCTTGAGCGTGTGAGTCTGCGGGAAATTGAAATGCTCGCGTCCCTCGGGATCGAGGCGTGCGATCGCGCCGAACGTCGCGAGGTCCCAGTCGGCGACGTTGCGCCACGTGATACTGCGCCACGTGAACGACGCTCGCCGCACCGCCGCCGCGCGTCGCACGTATGGCGCTGTGTCCGTCGCGATCGTATCCATCCCCGCCGCCCTGGGTGCTTATAGTTCTGGCATCACGATGCCAATTTCGTTCCGCGACCCGATCCTCCGGTGGAAGCGGGGGGGCTGTCAAGCATTGGGTGGGTCGGGCGCGTCGGCTCGCGGGCGGCGAGGGCGCCCATGAGGACCCTAAACCAGCGCGAATCAGCAGCCTGCGCGTGGAACTGGTAACGTAGAACGAATTTGGTAACGCGGCGGACGGCCTCGGCCGCCCGATGGGTCAGTCAGTCATGGCAGCGCGGAAACCGCTGGCGGCGTCGGCAGCATCGGGTGCCCGGCGTCGCAAGCCCCAAGGACGCGAGGAGCGCGTCCTGTACCACATCGGCCTCGAGCCGGACGTAGCCGAGGATCTGGATACCCTCATGTGGTTCCAGACGCAGCAGTACTACCGGGCGCTTCGCGGTCGCGAGACGAAGCCCGTCAAGCCGTTAAAGGAAGAGCTGCTGGACGCAGCCGTACGCGCGTACCTCGCCGGTGCACGCAGCAAGCGCCCGGGCATCCGGTCGTCGACCACCAAGGACGTCCGGTTGACGTTCTGGCTCGGCGCTTCCATCGCCGAGCAGATCGATGCGATTGCCGTTGACCTGGGCGTCTCCGCCGCGCGCGTGCTGGATGCCGCGATCCGGTACTTCACCGACGAGCGCGTCACCCCGGCCGCGCGCGAGTTCCGCAAGGAGACGGAGGACCGCGCCGCCCGTTTCGTCGAGCGGATGCTGAACCGCGAATGACCGGCGGCCGTCTGGCCTATACCGCCATCGCTGCGCTCTGGGACGCGGATCGCGCCGAGCACCGCGCGCGGGCGGCACAGGTCGGACTCGACTGCCCGGACGACGTATTCGAGCAGCTGTTCCATGGCCGCCGCCTCGATCCGACGCTGCTGATCGTCGTCGGTGCGATCGACTGGCGCGACGTGCGCTGGGTCGAGCTCACGCTGTCCGGCGCCGTGCTCGCCCAGGTACACGTCCACCGCAGCCTTGAGTCCGCGGTCGACGCCGC
>JANRKM010000013.1:0-4091 GCA_033763475.1 Kofleriaceae bacterium | reverse complement strand
TACCGGCGGCCGGATTGGACGGGAACACCGATCGAGGTTCGCCGCATCCACGGAGTCGCGCAGTGGTTCTCGTCTCTGCACTTCGTTTCCGGGGGCATGACCGAGGTGCCTCTGAGCAGCGAGATCCCTGACAGCTTGAGTCTCATATCAACCTCTCGACGAAGAACGGGCCGATCCCGAGGCCCTCCTGCTCATGCGTCAGGACGAACGACCAGAGCCAATCGCCGTGAACAATGAACAGGTCGGAGGCGCCAACGTGCTCGCGCCACCATGCGTGATCCGGCAGCGTGCCTCGGACCTCGTAGGCCTCCTCGAAGTCGAGCCATCGCGCGACGAGAGCAGTGTCGGCCTCGGTCCGGCGCCGATCGAACTCACGTACGGCTCGCCGCCGCTCGTACGCGGGAGCGAACTCGCTGCCCAGCCGCTCCCAGTCGTAGCGCACTCCGCGCCAGTCGACCTCCGCCCCGGCGAACTCGGTCCGCCACCGCTGACGGAAACCGGCGCTCGACGTCCTCGGGTGCACGCGGATCAGGCGCAGGCTCGCAAGCTCGCATGCTTCTCGGATGAGGTGGGGCACCTTCGGGGAAGGATAGGCGATGCGGCGGGTGAACGTCGGGCGTCGTTCTCACGGAGACGCCATGGATCCGCCGACGATCGCTACGCGGCGTCGCCGTCGTCCGCCTACCTCTTGATCGTCGCCCACCTCGTCGCGGGTCTACGCGGACCCTCGTGATCACGCCGCCTCGTCGTCCCTCCGCGATTCTCGATGATCGGCGACAACGGCTCACCTCCATCACGGCAGCGACGTCGGATCGTCGGACCCGCTTGGGCGACCAGCCTACCCGCGTTCGCGACGGCGGGTGGACGCGAGATCGACGACGTTGGACTCCTCCATACGCCACTTCGCCTCCTCCGCCGTCCTCCGCCGTCGGTTTTTCTCGCGGACGTCGGCCGTGCCAAGCCGCGGCAGCCCCTACAACCGTGGATCGACCGGCTCGCTTTCGAGCGCCAAGACTCCGAAGACGCACTCGTGCACGCGCCTCAGGGGCTCCCCGCGCACGAACCGCTCGAGGCCTTCGATTCCGAGGGCGAACTCGCGGAGCGAGAGCGACCGTTTGGCCGAGAGGCCGCGGGAGCGCAGTCGTTCGAGGTTCTCCGGGGCGTCGTACTCCGGGCCGTAGATGATGCGCAGGTACTCGGGCCCACGACACTTGATCGCGGGCTGGACGAGCCCCTTCCCCCCGCGCGCGACGAAGCTGAGTGGCTTGACTACCATGCCTTCACCGCCGCCATTGGTCAGTTCCTCCCACCAGGTCGTTGCGGACGACTCACTTGCCGGGTCCGTCAGATCGACCTTCCGGTGCGGCGTCGCGACGAGGAGCTCCCGATCCTGAGCGCACATCGAGGCGATCGTATCCATGTGCCAGAGATGGTCCTTGTCCGTGTGCACCCGCCGCGCGCTCGCCATGATGTGGAAGGGCGCGAGCTTCACATCAGCCAGCGAGCTCACCGGCCAGCAGTAGTGGCGGTACGCCCTTCGGTACTTCGCCGTCATCGCGGCGCGGGCTCGTGTGCGCTCGGAAAGGGGGGCAACATCGAGCCCACGATCGAGAGCCCTATCGAGGAGCGCAGTCGCCTCACCAAGCGCCAGTTCCGCAGCCGTGCCAACCGCCGCGTATTGGCCTCGGATGAGCTCCTGCGCTTTGAGCGACCAGGGCATGAGCTCGGCGTCGAGGCACACCCAGCTCGTTTCGAGCCGCGTCCAGAGGTCGGCCTTCTCGACCGCCACGTTCAGCCGCCGGAGCAGATCCTGCTCGAGCGCCTTGTCACCGAAGAACGGGCGCCCCGTGCGTGTGACGACGACGCCGAGTCCCTCGCCGACGACGCCGAACTGCTTGCGGGCGGCGTCTTCGTCGCGGCACACGACGATGACCGCGCGCGAGCCCATGTGCTTCTCCTCGCACACGACGGTCGGAACGCCGTGGCTGCGGTAATAAGCGAACGCCTCCGCCGGGTGCTCGAGCATGCCCGGTCGATGCGTCGTCTCCGACGGGGACATCGTCGGTGGGAGGTAGACCAGCCACTTCGGCTGGACGGCGAATCGGCTCATCACCTCGAGCGCGGCGTTCGCGTTCTCCTCGCGGATCGTCACCGTGTGGTGCAGAGACGTTTGCACGATACGCTTCCCGAGGACGTCCTCTAGGAGCGTGTAGGGCGTAGCCGACCCTCGGTCGCCGGAGCCGAGCCGGAGCCAGACCCGGTCGCCGGAGCCAGACCCGGTCGGCGGAGCCAGACCCGGTCGGCGGAGCCAGACCCGGTCGCCGGAGCCGGCACCGGTCGCCGGAGCCGGAGCCGGAACCGGACCCGGTCGCCGGAGCCGGACGCGGCACCGGTCGCGGGGACGTCGACGAGCGCGGCCTTTGCACGCGACGGCTCATCGCACGCGTCGCAACGATCGACACGCGACCTCCGTCATGATCTCGTGAGGGTGTGAAGCAGTATCGCCCCTGGTCGCCCGAGCAGACGTTCCTGCTGCCGCCCTCACCGATGGAGTGGCTTCCGGACGGTCATCTCGCCTACTTCCTGCTCGAGGTCGTAGGCGAGCTGGACTTGCGCACCATCGAGGCCGCGATCCACGCGAAGGACCCGCGTGGGGAGCGGCCGTACTCGCCGCGGATGATGACGACGCTGCTGCTGTACGCGTACTGCACGGGGACGTTCTCCTCGCGCAAGATCGAGCGAGCGACCTACGAGGACGTGGCCTTCCGTGTCATCGCCGCCGGCGCGCACCCTCACTGGACGACGCTCAACGCGTTCCGTCTCGAGCATCGGGACGCGCTCTCGGGCCTCTTCCTCCAGGTGCTTCGCCTCTGCGCTCGAGCCGGGCTCAAGACCCTCGGGCACGTGGCGCTGGACGGCTCGAAGGTGCAGGCCAACGCGAGCAAGCACAAGGCGATGAGCTACGGACGCATGAAGGAGGAGGAACAGCGCCTCACCAAGGAGATCGAGACGCTGATGCGGCGCGCCCAAGACGTCGACGCCCGCGAGGATAAGGAGCAGGGTGCCGACAATCGCGGCGACGAGCTGCCGACCGAGCTTCAGCGGCGCGAATCGCGGTTGCAGCGGATTCGAGAGGCGAAGGCCGAGCTCGAGAGGGAGGCTGCGGAGAGCCGCGCTGCCGACCTGCGCGAGAACGCGGCGGCCCTGCGGGCGAAGGTCGATGACCGCACGGTATCGCCGCGGGACAAGGCCGCCGCAGCGACGCTTGCGGCGAAGTCGGAGCAGCGAGCGAAGGCGATCTCCCCGCGCGATGACGATGACGACGACAACGGAGGCGCGCCGACCGACCTGCGCGAGCACCGTGTCCAGACGACTCCCGAAGGTGCACCGAAGGACAAGGCGCAGCGGAACTTCACCGATCCGGAGAGCCGGATCATGATCCGGAACGCCGTCTTCCTCCAGGCGTTCAACGCCCAGGCTGCTGCCTCCGAAGACCAGATCATCGTCGCGCACGGTGTGACGAACGACGCGACGGACGCTCAGCATCTGCAACCGATGATCGAGCGAATCGTTGAGAACTGTGGAGAGCCGCCGACGGTCCTCACCGCGGATACCGGCTACATGTCCGAAGCGAACCTCGCGTATTGCGCGAAACGCGGAGTCGACGCGTACATCGCGACGAGGAAGAGCGACGCGACGAAGCTCTTCGCGTCCGTCCCGTCGACGCCGGCCCTCATCACGCAGTGGTCGATGCACGACAAGGTCTCGTCGCCGCGCGGGCGGAAGATCTACGCGCTCCGCAAGGTTCTCATCGAACCCGTTTTCGGTCAGGTGAAACGGGCGATGGGTTTCCGACGCTTTTCACTCCGCGGCCTAGCGAAGGCGGCGAGCGAGTGGGGCATCGTCTGCACGTGCCACAACCTACTGAAGCTCTTCCGCCGGCGCGCCGCCGTGGCGGTGTAGCGCTCGGGCGCAGCCGCGCCGCCTCGCAGGCGCTCCGTCATGCGCCGCAGCGAAAGGGATCGCGATCGCCGGCGCGGTCGGCGATCGCCCGCGGCCTGCGGAGTTCCTCGGCACCTGAGCGCGGGGGG
>JANRKM010000012.1:0-24317 GCA_033763475.1 Kofleriaceae bacterium | reverse complement strand
GTTCGTGAGCGCATGCCGCGCCCCACCAGCGGCAACGTACTCGCAACACTCGGGGCGGCCGGACTCGTCGACACCGGCCCCGTCGGCGCCTGCCTCGCGGGCGAATCACCGCCACCGAGATCGCACCAACGAGGACCCTCATGCGGTCATCGTAGCCTGACGGTACAGACCACCTACTCCATCACTGTAAGGCCACTGGGGCGTGGTGCAGCCCCCCACTGTTCGAGCTGCTGGTAGGCCTGCGAGCCACAGCGCTCGACGCACGCGTGGTTGATGTCCACGCGCAGAGCTGCAGCAGCTGCGCGGTCTCGCGGCGCGCCACCCTCGCGGCTCACCGACGCGGCACGGAGCCGGCGCGCGCCGCCGGCTGGGCCGTGTGGCACGCCGCGCAGGTCGTCAGGATCTCGCCGTACGCCGTCGCGCGCGTCTTGGTCGTAGCGTGCTTCTGCGTCCGCGCCTGACTGGCCAGCCGCTGCAGGTTGCGCGCGTGCGCGGTCCGGTCGGCGGACGAGGGTCCCCAGTCGAGCGGCGCGGACGCCAGCACGTCGAGGCCTGCGCGCCACGGCTCGTCGGCGCCGCCCATGATGCCCTCCCACATGCGATCGGCGGCCCACCGGTGGCGCAGCATCCGCGCCTCGACGGTCGGCGCGTCGGGCGGCTCCGGGAACACGCGGAACTCGGGTGCGACGCCGGTCTCTAGGTGGCAGCTGGCGCACGCCGCGGCGAGCGAGGCCTCCAGCTTCAGCGCCTCGTCGACCGTCGTCGCGCGCGCGAGCGCGGCCGCCTGGTCCCGCACGGCGACCACGTGCGCGGCCCACGGCCCGTGCGCCGGGGCATCAGGCGCCTCCGAGATCGCGGCCGCGAACCGCTTGGCGTCTTCGAGCTTGCCCACGATCAACAGTCGCTCGATCGCGCGCAGGAGATCGAAGTTCTCGTGCATGTGCATGCGCTGCAGCTCGTCGCGCGGGAGCGTCTTCGGCGGTGCGGGTGCCCTGGGGAGCATGGGGGCCTGGGCCTTGCGCGCGGCGGGCTTGGCGGAGTCGGGCTTGGGCGCCTGGGCCCCGACGTGGCCACCGACGAGGGACAGAAGTGCGACCGACGCGAGCATAGTTCCCGAGCGCATGCGTCGATCATGGCATGCCAGCGACGAGCACACGCGTCTTCGTTCGCGCAGAGTCTGCGCGCTTCCGGAGGTGACGGTCGTCGCGGCATATCATCACTGCGCCGCTACCCGGCGTTCCTGCGCTTGCTCCGCGCCATCGCTTCAAGCCAGGCGAGCGCTGGAGGTTGAGCTACGGCCGGTAGCTCAGCGTTACCTGACCGTTGCCCACGCGCACGCCGGTCTCCGATTCCACGTGGTGTCGAGCACCATCGCCTGCGGCGGAATGACGAGGTCCCGGAGCAGCGTCCGCCCGAAGTGCCGCGACCAGAGCGGCGAAAGTGACCTCTCCGCGTCGTAGATCTTGGCGAGCTTGTCCTCCTTGAAGGTGCGCTTCGACACGGTCTCTCCGACCGTGAACACAGGAGGGACCTCGCGAGAGTGGTAAAGCCGTCTCGACAACCAGCCTTACGACGACATCGTCCTCCGCTACGCGAAGGACCTCATGCGCGCCAAGGTCGACGCGAGCTGATGCAGATCGATCTCCACGCCGCCACGCTGCTGCCTCTACCCTCCCGGGGCCATCTCGTCTTGCGCGCTACCGCCGAGAACTCCCGCTACTCCCGGAACAACATCGCGGACTTGACGACGTATCTCATCTTGCACGTACACCCCGAGAACTCCCGTCACTCCCGAAATGATTACACGAGCTTCCACCCCCATCTCGTCTTGCACGAGGTCCCAGGGCAATCCGGAGGTCGGCGCAGGTGCATGCGGTGACGGCGGCACTGCGGCGCTATCGACCGGCAGCCCCGCCGCCTTCGCCGTAGCTGCCGCTCGCGCCTTCTCGAGCTGCGCGCCCATGCGGCGCTCTCTGTCGTAACTGGGATTCTTGGCGCGCCACCGTCGATCTGCTCGACGATGCAACTCGCGCTGACACGCGTCGCTCCCACAGGTGCGCTGGCGCTGACCTACGCGAACGTCAGTCGAGAACCAGCAACCGCAGATCGAACACGGGCGCTTCTTCTGCACAACGCCCGCGACGATCGCCGACGTACTCCACCGAAGCTCGGTGGGTCATTTTCGACGAGCAGAGGCGGGTCACTTTTCGCGAGCGCTGCGGTAGGTCCGACGCATCGCCCGAGGGGTCACCTCGTACGCGAGCCCCAGCGCCGCGGAGACGGCCTGGAACGCACGTTCGAGACACGAGGGCGACCGGAAGCCGCCCCCGTGGTTCCACTTCGTAGGCATCGCCGGAAACAGCAGCTCGCTCGCCGCCATCGTCTCCGCGGCCGCGGGGTGGCGCTTCGCCCGCCGCGCGTTGTCGCGCTCGAGCTCGGCGACATGCCAGCGCAGGATCTCGAGCTGGCGCTGGTCGAGCGCGATCACCTGGTCGCGTCCGGTCTTGGTCTCGTCCATCACCTCGTTACGGTGCGTGTGTGAGCGCCGCACGAGCAACAGGCCGTCATCCCACTTCACATCCGCGAGCTCGCCGCGCGCGCAGCGGGCGCAACGAGCTCGGCGCGTGTGAGCTTGTCGACAAGGATCTGACCGAACGCCGGAATCAGGTGCACGCGCAGCGCCCAATCCCACTTCGCGTGGCCCGCGGCGCTGACGATCGCGCCGATCGCGAGCTTGCGCTCGAGGACGGTTACGGCCCAGTCCGCGAACCGCAGTGCAGACGTCTGCACGGGCGCCTCGCCCGCAGCGATCTTCGCAAGCTCGGCACGCGCGATCGCCGCGGCCTCGCTTGCGCGCTTGCAGTCAGGGAGCGCGCGGTTCACCTCGCGCCGTTCGCGCGTCTTCGGATCACGCGTGCGGCCGCGGATGCGGAAAGGCACCGTCGAGGGAAAAATCGTTCCCCAGAAATTCAGGCCTCCGGATCCCTCGAGTCGCCGATCGGCACCCGAAACCTCGGATATCTCAGCTTGGCCTCGCGCATCGACGCGCGACCTCGGCGCATGGTCTTGTGGCTCGACAGCCACCACGAACCGGGACCGGTGTGCACGCGGACCAGCGCCTCGCGATCCATCGATTCGCTTATCCGCTTTCGCGTGCCGGGCTCTCCTCGACGCTGGCCCCGAGAAGCGTCGCAACCGTTTCCACGAGCACGAAGCCGCGAGCCGAGTCGCGCCCGCGCGCAGAGTATAGTCGTCGACGCCATGCTGACTCACGACGAGGCGCGTTTCATCGCTGAGAGCCACTTGCGCGCTACAAGCACACATGACGTCGTGATCGTCGACCGACATACGATCGAACGACGGTGGGGCTGGGTATTTTTCTACAACACGCGCCAGTTCGTCGAGACTGGTGACCGCGACCACGGCCTGATCGGCAATGCACCGTTGTTCGTTGACCGCGTCGATGGCCATCTCTGGATCAGCGGTACGGGCTTTCCGATCGAGCACTACTTGCGCGTCTATGTTTGGGCTCGTCCGTGGCGTCGAGCGTGGCGTCGGTTCCGCACGATGACCGGTAGGTAGCCGCGCCAGCACATCGGCCAGCTCGGTGTCGAGTTGCGAGCGGCGGGCCCGGACCGAGAGAGATAGCTGTGCCTGCACGCCGAGCCAGGTCACACTGTCACCGTGTGCGTAAACGTCACATCGTGGAGTGGGCGAGAGAAGTGGAGGACGATCTGATGTCCGTCGACGCGTGCGCGATAGCCGAGCGCAACATCTGGCGGTCGGTGAGGCCTTCGAGGTTTGCCAGCGACTCGCTGCCGTGTGAGTCCGGTGCGCTGCCGCTGGCCTGCAACACGGACGCGAGATACTGATCGGCTTCGGCGGGCTTGATGAAGCCCGGGGTACTGAAACCGTGCACGACGACCTTGAGAGCGCCGGCCGTGCGCACCAGCCACATGAAGTCATGGAGCATGTCCATGTCGTGAACGCTCTCGGATGACTGCAGCAAATTGTCGGTCGCGAACGCCAGAGCATTGGCGGAACCATCCCAACCGATCCTGACGCGCACAGCTTGTCCGTCGTTGCGACTTTCGGCTAGGCCGCAGGCGTCTCGGGGCGGAGCGCGAAGGATACTGCGCAGGTGACGCCAAACCTGTTCGACGACTTCCCACTATACGTTCGCGCGCGTCCCGTGCTCGTGTTGTGCGCCCAGCCTACCGCCTCGACTGGGCAGCCCTGCTGCGCCGCGTGTTCGGTGACGACGTCACTCGCTGTCCGCGCTGCGACGATCAGCTCCGCGTCCTGGCCTTCCTGACCGCCCCGACCGTCACCACCGCCATCCTCGAGCACCTCGGGATCCGCTCCGACCCTCCACGGCTCGCCGCGGCCCGCGCGCCACCCGAGCCCGCGCAGGGCGAGCTCGACCTGGGATGCTGACGCGCCTCCGAGCCAACCGCCGCTCGACGAGCGGACGGGTCTGCGCGACGCCGCACGAACGACTGCACGCAGCGTGAGCTGCATGACGTTCGTGGCATCGGTGACGAGCGATCTGCCACCAGGACGCTCCCCGTGGCGAACCGCTCGCGGCCCGAAAGCGGTCTTGTTCGTCTTATCCTTAAGGAACGATCTTCCGAATGGCGTGATCGAAGGTGTGGTGACCGGCCCCGACGGACAGCCGCTCGCCGACGCCTGGGTCTCCGTGCATCAGGATCTCGAGGCGCTCCTCCGCGGCATGGTCGAGGAAGAGGAAGCCGCGGAGCAGAGGGCGAAGAAGGATGGCGAGCAGAAGTCCTCGTCGCGGATGACGCACGTCACGACGAGCGACGACGGTGAGGGCAGCGAGGGCGGTGAATTTCCGCCGGTGCTCACCGATGCGCAGGGCCGGTTCGCGGTGCGCAACCTGCCGCACGCGAAGTACGAGGTGATCGCCGAGGCGCAACAGGGCGCGCTGCGTGGGCGCAAGCTCGGCGTCGAGCCCGACGCGAAGCTCGCGATCCAGGCCGTGGGCGTCACGTCGCTGTCGGGCACGGTCACCGGAGCCCAGGGGCCGGTCGCGCTGTTCACGCTGGACGTCGAAGGCCCGACGAAGACGACGCGCACGTTCACCGGCGGCACCTTCAAGCTCGGCCGCGTCGATCCGGGTGACTACACGCTGCGCGTGCGCTCCAGCGACGGCAACGCCGAGGCCAAGGTCACCGTGGTCGCGGGGCAGGCGGCGAAGCGCGACATCGTGCTCGTCGCCAACGCCGTGGTGGTGGGCAAGCTCGTCGACGCGCAGGGCAAACCGCTCGGCGACACCGGCGTGATCGTGATCCCCGCGACCCCCGATGGCGGCACGCGGATCTCTCTCGAGGGGATGCCGCCGATGTCCAACGCGGATGGTTCATTCCGCATCGAGACCAAGGCCGGCCCATCGGTGCTCGTGGTGCTGACGCAGCCGTCGCCCGCGTTGATGAAAGGGCTCGCGCTCGAGGCGGGCAAGACGACGGACATCGGCACGTTTACCGTCGACCCGTCGAAGCCGCCGACGCCGTAGAAGAACGCACCGCAGTCGCGCTTGCGAGCTTCGTCGCTCGACGTGGCCGCGAACTCGTAGAGTCCGGGCCCCGTCAGCTTCGTTTGAGCAGGCGTACGAGCGCGCAGCCCGCGACGGCCCCGCATCCGATCAGCGCCCACCACACGAGCTGCTGCGAAATTCCAGGGAGCTCGGTCAACCGCTTCGTGGTCTCGACGGTCAACGTCGCGACGCCATCGTGGACATTCGCGTCGAGCTTCGAGTCGCTGGTCAACGAGAGCGGCTTCGGCCACGCCGCCAGGACGAGCACCGTGCCGACGAGCGCCGACACCCCGAGCTCCGCCAGGCGTTCGGGCGTGCGCACGGGCTCGCTGCTCCACGCCCACGCGAGCCCCACCACCATGAGTCCAGGGATGCCGATCACCGGTCGGATGCCGCCAGCGCCGAGCTTGATCACGACGAACGCAACAACATAGCTGACGATCATGCCGAGCGCGGTCAGGATCGCGAGCTGGACCACCGCCGCGCCCGTGACGTCGCCGAGCGATCGCGGTGGCGCGGGCGCGCTGGGCGGGGCGGGCTCGCGTGCAGGCTGCGCGGCCTCCGGGAACCCGAAACCAGACTCCTGTTGCCGCCGCGCTTCCATCCGACGTGCGATGTCCTCGAACGACATCCGCGGGTTGTAGCGAAGTCCGGCCCGTGGGTGCCCGATACATTCAGCCGGTGAGCCGCTCGCCACCGCGCAGGCTCCCTCGATCGCGATCCGGGCACGCGAGCCCCGAGCGCATAAACGCCGAGCGCGCGCTGTCGGAGTGTGCGACCTGTCTCGAGACCAATACGTGCGCCGACATCGCTGGCGGCGCCTGCGGCGCGAGCTGCAGCGCGTTCGGGTCGGTGATCGACTCCGGCGTTTCCGTCGACCCGAACAAGCGGCTGTCCGACCTCACACAGGCCGAAGCGGAGGCCCTGTGTACTTACTCGCTCGACCAGGCGGGCGGCCCCGGCGCGTCGGAGACATGCAGTGGGAACGTGACCGTGACCGTCAGTACGGTCGCGGAGTGCACCAGCGCGCTGCTGGGCTTCACTTGCACGCTCACCGTCGGGCAGTTCCACGACTGCTACGACGCGGTGAATAGCCCCTGCGATCCACTCACGACCCCGGCGTGCGAAGCGGTCTTCAACTGCGCCCGCTGAACGCGCCGCCGCGGTCGAGCAGCACGACGCGGCGGTGCCTACTTGCCCGCGCGGCACGCCCAGCTGGCGCGGACGTCCGGGCCGCGCTAGCCTCCGCCGATGACCGTGGACCCCTTCGACGCCCTGGAGAACAGCGTGCGCGCCGCGCACCCGGGCGCGGAGATCGTCTTGTGCGCGCCGGTCGAGGGGGCCGAGCCGTTAAACGGCGCGGTGGCGGTCCACGTGAGCGCGCCGAGCCCGCACTGGCTGGTGGTCAGCCAGGGCTTCACCGAGCTCTGGGACAAGGAGTCCGACGACCCCGACGTGTCCGGCTTCGGCTTCGAGCTCAGCTGTCGGATCCCCGCCGTCGAGGCGCAGCTCGACTTCGGATGGGTGCTCCACTGGATGCAAGGCATCCGCGATTACCTGGCGACGACCGAGACCTTCATCGGTTCCGGGCATTGCATGCCGCTGGTCGCGCCGGCTACCCGCGATGAAATCTGCAACGTGCTCTTCGTGGAGGACGTCGGGCTCGCCCCCACCCGATCCCGCAACGGCAACCATGGCTACCTGCAGATGGTCGGCGTGAACGTGGCCGAACACGACACGGCGCGATCATGGGACGTGCTCGCGTTCTCCGACCTGATGAGGGCGCGCGATCCGCTGCTGCAGACGATCGCGGGACGCCCCAGCTTCCTCGCCGACGCGAGCTTCCTCGTCGACATGGAGCGAGCGATGGCGAGCAGAGCGGCGTCGGTCGGTATGCGCGGCCAGCTTCCGCTGCATTGGGAGGTGCACGGGGGGCTGGTCCGGGGCAAGCGGCTGGACATCCACGTCGACCTAGCCTGCATCCCCGATCTGCTGATGGCAATCAAGCACCGCGTCCGTCACGGCGAGGAGATGGTTCTGTTCGGAGGACCACGCAGCGGCGATTCGCTCGTCTGCTTCCGCCCCGGCCCGGCCGGGTGGTCGATCGAGAAGCGAGAAGGAATGCGCGGCGCGGTGATCTTCCTACCGCCGGAGGCGATCGAGCCCCTGACGAACCGCCTCTCCCAGCTGATGACCGAAGGACCGCAGCCCCAGGAGCTCGAGCTACCCGGGGTGAACGGCGCGCGCCTCTTCATCGCCAGCGTCGCCAACCCACGTTGAGGCGGCGGGGGCGGCGCGGAGATCACGCGCGGCGGTGCAGCGGCGCAGCCTCCGCGGAAACGCGAGACGACAGCGGGCGCGCAGCGGTCGGCCCCGTCGCCCCCACCGGAGATGATCGTGGTCGGCCCCGACCGGTGATCAGCCTTATCCGGCGAGCGTGACCGAGATCGTGTGGCCGTGGTTCGAGCCGATGTTCGTGTTGGGCGAGGTGCAGCGCATAGCGCATAGCTCGGGTTCGGGGTGCGCATAGCCGCGTCATGCGCTCATCCATCGAGCCCTTGAGCGCGTTGAATTTCGTGCGGATGAGGGCCTCGGGCTTCAGAGGATCTGTAGATCACGATCGGGCGATCCTGTCGATCCGAAATCGTGCGTGCTCGATCAACTTTCGGATTCGAGGGCCCTTAGATGCGCATAGCGAATAGCCGTCCCCGTTTTACGGGAGGCGATTGGTCAGTTCGACCAGCTCCCGCCGCCGCGCGGGCCCGGCACGACGGCGATCCCCCCGCCCCCGACGACCCTGCCTGAGATGGCCGGTCGAAAAGGGGAGGGGACCCGTCTGCGCCGAACGGCACGAAGCGTGAGCTGCCCTACGCCTTGTCGCGCCCGAGTCCGGCCGTCCAGCGGCCCGTCCGCGCGCCATCGAGGGTGGCCGACGCTCCTCCGCGGATCACGGCGCGCAGCCTGAAATTCCTATCCTCGGAGGGTCACTCTGTACCGCGCGCGGCCTCGCCCATGGTGCGCGCGCTGGACGTTCGCTCGCGCGCAGCTCGCCTCCCCGCGGCCGTTCGTCGAGTCACGGACAGTCGGGGCCTTCGCAACAGTCGGCTCCCGGCTCGAACTCGCCGACGGCCTCGGCGTCCTTGACGGCCTCGAACCCCTTGGCCGTGTGTCGGTAGGCGCCGGGCGGGCTGTAGCAGGTGCCGGCGTCTAGGATCCGGCCCTCATCGTCGACCTCCGTCCGCGCGAGCTCCAGCTGGTCGACGCCCCCTCCGGCCTTCGTGAAGTAGCAGTTCACCCAATCGTCGTCGCCGAGCTCGGCGTAGGCCCACACCTCCATGAGCGGGTCCCTCGGATCCAAGTCGATGAGCTCGTGGGTCAGCGCGCCTCGGCACGTGATGGCCTGTCCATCGATGTGCAGTTGGCCGGCCGCATCGAGCTCGACCAACTCGGCAGTGCCGTCCGCGTCGAGGTCGACGCGCACACGGTCACCGGGCTCGAGGAGGGTCGGCTCGACGCGCTCGCCCCCCGCTGCGGGCGCGTTCGGCGTTGGGCGCGAACCGGCCCCCCTGCCTCCAGCAGCCAACGACCAGCACCAAGACCGGGAGAATTCTGTTCGGAGAGTTCATCATGACCTCGTCTTCAGGCGCCCTGCGGCCGCGGTTGGACGAGCTCGAACGCGGCGTATCCAGCTTACGTGCCGGGGGTCGCGGCGAGGGCGCGCCGCAGCCGCACGGTGATCAAGACGAAGAGCAGCGCCACACCGGCGCACGTCACTTCGAGGAGCACCCAAACGAGCGGCGTCTCGAGCGAGCTCATCTGCCACCGTACGATCGAGTTGACGACCACCAACCCAACGGTCGCAGAGGAGAGCGTGTCGACGTCGCGCCCGATCCGTCGCGCCCCCACCCGGAGCAAGAGCGCGAGCAACACGAGCGCGGTGCCGCGGCTGAGCACGCCGACGATTCCGGCGACGCGCATCGCGCTGATCATCGCGTCGACGGAGAGGATGCGGGCCGCGACGCTCGGCCACATGGTGCCCGCGACGGCGTCGACCACGAGGAGCGTGGCGGCGGCACGTGCCACGCCGGCGCCGAGGGACGACTCACGTGGCCCGGCGATCCGAGCGATCCCGACGCACAGCATGACCGTGACCGCGAGGTAGATCGCCAGTTGCCCGGCATCGATGACGGGAAACCAGGACGACGGATGCGCCACGCTCTCGGGGTGCGCGTGAAACTCCGCGAGGAGGACGTGCTCCGCGGTGCGGAGCGCTCCCCCGGCGATCGCGTCGACGATCCACGCCACGAGGATGAGGGTGAGCCCACCGCGGACACGCCCCGCGGTCGCGGAAGCCGTGCCGGGCACGCTACCGCCGCACATAGTAGCCGGTGCCCCAGAGCGTCACCTCGGCACGGTGGGGCACACGGCCGACCATGAACTCGAGGAGCAAGTCGTCGCCGTACTCGAGGCGTCGCATGAGCCCATCCGACACGCACTCCGCGGGGGGCGACGGTGAGGGACCCGCTGCACACGCGCTCGGCGCGACTCGGACGCCACCTACCGACAGGTAGATGTCGTCGAGGAACGTGGTCTCGCTCTCGCGCTCGGAGATCCGCACGACGATCTTCCCGTCATGGGCGTCGGCCGCAGCCAGGGGCAGCGCCTGACGGGCGCGCGCGGAGGATCCGACGAGGTCACGCAGGATCTCGCCGACGTAGCGAAAACGACCGTCCGCCTGCGCGACGAAGACGTGCGGGCACGCCGACTCTTCGCAGTCGGGCTCTCGCTTGCCCGTCTCATTGCGCTCGATCTCCTGAAGCTCCCCCTTCCTGATCGCGTACCGCACGACGAGGGTGACGCCGCACTGCCCGGACGTCTCGCTCACCGTGCCGTCGCCCGCGAGCTCGCCGGGCTGCACCCAGTTCTCGACGGCCCCCAACGACCAGAGCTTCCCGTCGGCGTAGCGGTAGAACGTCGTCTCCGCGTAGTCGTCGTCGCCGCGCCTGAGGATGGCGACCTCCCGCAGCTTGTCGGACCGGTCGAGGTCGACGATGAAGATGTCGCCGTTCTCGTAGTCCCACGACTCGAGCCCGGTCTCGGTCGTCCGCTCCCCGACGCGAAGCTGCGCCTTCTCGGCCTCGATGCTCTCCGGCATCCCGTCGCCGTCGAGATCCTCGCGCAGGCTCCAGCCGCCGCGCTCGTTCAACGGATGCGCGGGGGTGCCGTCGTTGGCCTTCGCGCGCACCGCGGTGCACCCCAGCTTCTTCAGCTCCGTGACGTTCTGCCGCGCGACCTTGGAGAGCATGGACTCGTCGAACGCGGGGTTCGGCTTGTACCAAGGCTCCTTGGCGAAGTGCTTCTGCCACTTGGGCTTCTTGAAGGGGTTGCCGTAGGCCGCGTAGATGCAGTTCCTGAGCTCGTCGGCCTCCGCACAGCTGTTGGAATCGAAGAAGGGAGTGACACCCTCGCAGGCCTTCGGATCGCGGTCGCCGCAGGCCTTGCAGTAGCTGTTTCCGAAGGCCAGGTTGCCCAGCGGATGCTGGGTCAAAAGGAGGCATCGCGACTCGCACATCGTCGCCGGATCGAACCTCGGCTCCGTGCCCGCGGGCGCCGCGGGCGCGGCGGTCCCAGCCGACGGGATGGCCGGGCTCGTCGCGCCCGGGGGGGAGGCGGACCGTGTCGAATCGGACTTGCCGCATCCACCACGGCGAGGGGGACCAGCGACGTGAACAGGAGCACGCTTCTCATGGGTTACCCGGGTGACGTGTGCGAGCAAGCGCGAACGTACCACGCGCGTCGGAGCACCCGGACACGAGCGCACGGACGGCGGCCTTCGACACTCATCGGAACGTGTTGCCGCATCTGGCTATTCCACCGCGCCCAGCCAGGTGATTCCGGCGCCCCCAAACTGATCCACCTGGGCGCTCCGAAAGTGATGCGCATAGGTAGCCGAGGTCAGCGGGTGCTTTGGGGGCGCTCGTGATCACGTGCGCGTGATCGCTGGCGTCGAGGTCGGCGAGCTGCGGGCCGAGGTCCTTCTCGGCGATCGCGCGCAGCGAGCCGCCGCGCCAGGCATCGAACCAGTCGGGCGCGACGCGCCGATCGATGGTGCGCAGCTCGCACAGCTCGGCAGCGGCCGCGGGCAGCTCGAGCGGACCGGTGAGCGGGCCGCGTCCGAAGGCAACGAGGACGACCTCGGGGGAGCGCGGCTGGGTCGGTGGCGTCGAGAACTGCCAGATGGTCACCGATGTGATGTACCGCCCGAGGCCCTGGCTCGGCGATACTCGCCGGGCATCATGCTGCGAGCTGTCGTCGTATCTACGACCCTACTGGCGTGCGGTAGCGCGCAGGTCACCTCGTCGCCGGAGCGCGATCCGGTGGCCGCCGTATTCGGCGCCGAGGAGTGGCGCGTGCCGGGCTCGCTCGAGCACATCGGGTTTCACGGTGACGACGTCATCGTCACCACCGCGGGCGGATCGGTCGTCGCGTTCGATCGTACCGGCAGGCGCCGCGTGGTGGCCGAAGGCCTGCTCCCGTGGACCAGCGGCGTGGCGTTCCTCGATGCGCAGTCGCTCCTCCTCGCCGGTGACAAGCCCGTCGTCGTCGACGTCCGCACGGGAAAGACCACGCCATTCACCGCAGTCGCAGCCAGGCGCGTAGCCTCCGACGGCACGCGCGCGGTGGTCGGCGGCGAGGAGGGGACCCCGCTCACCGTGTTCGACCTCGCGAGTCGCAAGCCGGGCATCGCCCTCGAGCACTCGCGGCACTACGCGTCGCCGGAGATCGTCGGCACGTGGGTCGTCGCAGGCCGCTCGCAGCAAACCGTCGGCATCTGGGACCTCGCGACCGGCAAGCGCCATCGCATCTTCGCGCTCGGCAACACGAGCATCTACGGGCTGTCTCCCGACCATGCGCTGCTGGCCGTCGGCACGTTCTCGGGCAAGCACGATCACTGGGAGGTCGACGTCTACCGCGTCGACGACGGCAAGACCCTCGCGTCGGTGCCGTTCAGCTGCAATCCAGGCGCACTCGCGATCAACGCCGCCAGCGATCGGCTCGCGATCGCGTGCGAGGAGGAAGTGCGCGTGGTCGCGCTGCCCGGCGGCGAGCCCGTCACCACGCTGCGCGGCTCGCAGGCATACGTGCGCACGCTCGCCTGGTCGCCGCGTGGTGACCTGCTCGCGCTCGGCGGCAACGACAACGTGTTGCATCTGTGGCGCACCTCCGACTGGAAGCCGCTCGCAGAGATCGAGGGAACGCGCGGCGAGGTGCGTGAGCTCGACGTCGCGGGGCGCATGCTCGTCTCCCACTCGTTCGGCGACGGCTCTGCGTGGATCTGGTCGACCGAGACCGCGCGGCCGATCATCGAGCTCGGCGGGCCCGCGCGCGACGTGCTGGCGACCGCGACGAACGACGAGGTCACGCTGGTCGCGCTCACGCTGCGTCCGCGGGACAAGACTGTGCTCGAGCGCTGGCACGGCGCGACGCGAATCGATCATGTCGCGCTGTCCGCTGACCGGACCGGCCTCGGCCTCCTCGTGCGCGAGCTGGGCCCGGTCGCCGGCGGGGGCGTCTGGTACACGGCGAGCGGCCAGTTGTTCGTGCTCGACGAGACGCTGAAACAACGCTGGGCCACCGAGGCGCCCGCGGAGGATCTCACCAGTGACGCCCACGCATCCGCCACGCCGGACGGGCGTCGCGTCGCGATGTACGGCTCGCGCAAACTCACGATCGCCGACGCGATCGAGCGTCGGGTCGTCGTCGAGGCACCCTACGAATGCGGCGGCAAAGGCCCGGCCATCTCGCCCGATGGCGCGCGGGTCGCGTTCATCGACGAGCGCGGCATCACCGTGCTGGATGCCACGACCGGCAAGCCCGTCGCCTCGCTCGCGTTCCCGCACGAGGCCACGCAGGACCGGGCCATCGCGTGGAACGGGCGCGACGTCGTCACGGCGATCGCCGACGGCAAGCTGGTCGCGTGGAGCCCGGGCGCATCGTCCGCAGACGTCATGCCCGCGCCCAACACCACGTCCCTCGTGTTCGCGGGCGACCACATCTACCTCGGCCGCACCGACGGCACCGTCGCGCGGCATTCGTTCAGCACGCTGCGCAGATCCGCCCGCGCGCTACCGGCCGCGCCCGTCGCCGCGTGCACGCCGTCGGGCGGGATGTTCGGCGCCCTCGGTGGCTTCGGCTCCAACAAGCGCGGCCGGCTCCCCGACACGGGGGACTACGACGCCGACGAGGTCGAGTCGGATTCGCCGTTCGACGTCACGCCGAGCGACGACGCCGAACCATAAGGAACGCCGCCGTTAGAAGAACAGCTCGAGGTTGGCCACGGCGATCACGCCATCGGCACCGACGACGAGCGGCGAGTTGAGGTTGCCGACGGGGGAGCGGTTGACGATGATGAGCTCGCCGTTCAGCCGCATCGCGCGGTTGTGGAACGGGTAGTAGTTCACGCCGAGGCCGATGTCCCACGGATCTCCGTACTCGCCGAAGATCTTCGAGCCCGCGGCATACACCATCACCTGCTTCGGCCGCACCATCACCGCAGCCTGCAGCTGGAACCCCGTGTCGCGCAGATGCGTGAACGGCACCGGCCCCAGGACGACGAGGTCGTCGACCCAGCGGTAGTACCACTCGCCTTCGAGCGAGAGCCCGTGCCGCTTCACGGCGCCGTCGATCGCGAGCATGCGGTAGGTCGCGCGCGTGATCTGCGTGCCCGGGCCGAACGCATCGGGATCGAAGATCACGCGGCCGTCGGACACGCGGATCTGCACGTTCTCGGGCGCGTTGGTGCCGGGCTGCGATTGCGCATCCTCGCGGCTCTGCGTGAATGCGGCACCCACGCTCGCGGCGACGTGCTTGTGGCCCTCGAAGTCGCCGTACGCTTCGTACAGGTTGAAGTTCGACGTCGTCCACCACACCGCAGCCGAATACGTGCGCAATCCCATGTCGAGCTGACCGGCGTCTACGCCGAACTGGCTCAGGTTGTTGCCGATCATCGCGCGGTAGTGGAGCCAGCTGCCGATCGAGCCCCACGCCCACAACCCGCCCGTGTACGAGCCGCGCGTGTCTCCGGAGGCGGCTGGGGAGGCAACGGTGGTGACTCCTCCGCGTGCGTGACCGAGCCGAGCAGCGACGCAATCACGACGGCCGGCACGGTGTGCACGGGAGGGCACAGCGAGCAAGCGTCGCGCCGCGCGCCCAGGGCCTCCGCGCGTCAGCGCACGCGAGGTTGCGCACGCGCACCGAGCGGTCAGCGCCTACGGTGCGCCACGCACGCGTACTACGGGGTCTTCGGGCGCGATCGCGCGGGCACTGCGTAGTACGCGAGGATCTCGTCGACCGTCGCGACTTCCCAGCGGGCTCGCCGGTGTTCGAGGTTCTCGCGATGTTGCTGCAGCTCGACGTCGTCGACATCGGTCGGCAAGGGCGCATAACTTCGCGCTCGATCGCATGAGCATCGACGGCGAGTGGGTCCACGCGCACGCTTTGCCGGTGCCGGCGTCGGAGGTCGAGACGGGGGCGATCGGGATCGCCGAAGCAGCGCGTCACCTCGCGATCCTTGGCTCGTGTGCGGTTCGCATGCAGACCCAGCAAGCCGGACGCGTCTACTACCCGGTTCGGCACACGCTGCTTACCGAGATCGCGGGCGAGCGCAGCCAGCCGCTCGCCGAGGTCCACCTCCGCGCACGGTGTGTCCGGATCGACGAGCTGCGATCGGAGGCGACGGCGATCGCGCTCGCGCCGCCGAAGTGGCAGAGCGGAAGGATGGCGCTGCGCTGGGCGCTCGCCGGAACGATGGAGGCCGAGAAGACGTGGCGGCGGCTGATGGGCAAGGCAGACATGCCGAAGCTCGTCAATGCGCTGCGCCGACTCGACCTCGCGGGCGCTGCGTCGTCGTCGGCCAAGCGCGCCGCGTAGGACGCGTCTGGGCTCAGAGGAGAACACGGACGCAGATCGCGCGGTCGCCATCGCGCGCAACTCGAACCTCTGCGATGCCGTCGCCGCCGAGCCCGAGCGACGCGCTACGCCCATCAACGATCTCGCAGTCAGCTTGAAGCATACGGTCGACAACTTCGCGGTCATCGACGACAGCTTCGTCGAAGATCGACATGTGCGCGCCCTCGAACGGAGCCTTGCCCGCTTTCTTCGCACGTCGACGAAGTTCTGCGAACTCGCCGATCCGCGTCACGTGGACGGCCACAAGCTCGGAAAAATCATCGGCGTCCTCGTCACGCACAGCATACGCAAGCCAGATGCCAGGTTCAGCCGGTAGAACGACGTCCGCATTCGCTTCGCCAACCCCGATTTTCGCGTCGACCGCGAACGCGCCGATCGCATCAAAGCCATCGATCGGCGGAACCGTGACCGCCGCGAGTTCGTTCCCGCGATCGGCGAGTCCTAGTGAGCGGGGTGGAGGTTCCCCGAGGGCCGCCGCACGAATCCGTGCGCGCAGCGCTTTCCGTGAAGTGTTGAGCACGAGGGCCAGCTCGCCAAAAACGCTTCGCTCAATGAGATCTTGGTACTGCCGCTCCGGTGTTTCGGCCGGACCGCGATACATCGCCGCGAGCATGCGCGCTTGTTCGTCGAGGTCGCCGCGCTTGAACGCACGACGATACGCGATGCTGCGTTCGTCGGCGGGCAAGCGCTCGGGCCGCGTCGCAATGAGCGCGAGCGCGCGCTCGGCTTCCCCCGGCGTCGCGACGGCGCGGATTGCGTCGCCAGCACGTTCCACCGGGATCTCGAACTGGCTCTCCTCGCCCGGTTCGAGATCCTGTTCGGCAACGATGATCGCGTCATCGCGAACACTCGCGACGGTGCCGAGCCCACGACCTCGAACCACGACGGCTTGACCGACCTGAAGCATGGCCATCCATATCGCATCTCGGACGTGGCGGCGATCCTCGCCACCGCGATCGAAGCGTTGACGTTGCTACGCGATGCGCACCGCGAATGCGCGATCTCCACACGCACAGACCACCGGTTTGACCAAGGGCTCCACGCCTCGAGTGGTATCACCCCTCGCATGGCGATGAAGGTAACGAGGGCGAAGGCGGTGAAGCCCAAAACCAAGGCGGTCGCGAAGAAGGCCACCCCGAGAGCGAAGGCCAAGCCGGCGAAGGCCAAGAAGCCAGAGTTCCAGAAGGTCGCGTTCACGATGTTCGAGGTCGAGGACCCGAAGCGTGCGCGCAACTTCTACGATGGATCTGCTCGGCTTCACGCGCGGGCTGGCGGCGCCGAACGGCAGGTGAGCGACCTCGATGCCACCCCTGGGCGGCTGCAGGCAGCGGGCGTGCGCTTCCTGGGCGACATCATCCTCGATAGCGAAGGAAACTCGATCATCTTGCACCAGCGGAACCGCTAACGATGGTGCGGTACGTGGCCTTGCTGCGCGGCATCAATGTCGGCGGCAACAACGTGATCAAGATGACGGACCTGAAGGCCTGCTTCGAGAAGCAGGGCTTCACCGACGTGGGCACGTACATCCAGAGCGGCAACGTGGTGTTCTCGGCGGCCGCGAAAGAAGCCGTCGTCCTGACGAAGATCGCGGCCATGCTCGCCAAGACGTTCGCGTACGAGGCGACGCTGGTCGTGCGGTCACTGTCCGAAATGCGCACGATCGTGGACAAGGCGCCGGAGGGGTTCGGCACGCAGGCGGCGAAGTACCGCTATGACGTGCTGTTCCTGATGCCGCCGCTCTCGGGGGCTGCGGTGGCCGAGATGATGCCGCGCAAGGACGGCGTCGACCAGGTGTGGCCCGGACGCGGGGTGCTGTACTACGCGCGGCTCGAGGCGAAACGCACGCAGAGCCGGATGGGCAAGGTGGCGGCGCTCCCCGTCTACAAGCAGATGACGATCCGGAACTGGAACACGACGACGGCGCTGCTGCGGATGATGGATAGCCCGTAGGCGTAGTGTTTTCGTCACGCCGATGGCGTCTCGCGCCAGAGACCGATGCGCAACAAGGGCGCATAGTTTCACTTATGCGCTTCACGCGTGCTGGCATACGCCGAGCTTGGACGTGCTGCGCGAGGTGCTTCGGCCGCCTCACCACGCAGGGTCGACGGACTGTCCGTCCGGCATCCGGACATCGCGTCCGGAGCACGGACACGCAGCGACGCAACCTCTAGACATTGCATCGGCATGAGGGTCATCGCGAGCGCAACCGCGCGCCTCCCGGCCCGATGCCGAGACCAACAACGCCTATTACCATTGCCTGATCGAAGCCCAAGCCCGCGACAGCGCGCAATTGACCGCGCTGTCGGCTGCGCCCGCGCGAACCGGCTTACGGGTTCTCACATCGGCTGCACGGAATGCTCCACTCCACGTCACCTAGCGACACGATGCCGATGATCAGCAGCGAGACGCCCGCGGCGACCACCGTGGCGACGCCGTCGGTCTGCACCCCGGCCACGAAGTACGTGTTCGAGCTCGATCGAAGCTCGTAGCCCGCCCGCGCGAACACACCGCCCCACGGCCAGACGTGGGCGTCCGCACCAATCTCGACCGCGCCACGGTCATCGTCGAGGCCGATCAGCGCCGCGATCGAGAGCCCGACAGCGGATCGGGGCCCGAGTGGGATCGTGCGGCCAGGGGCGGGATCGACTGCGCGCTGCCGGTCGAGCTCGACGTGGAGCTCTGGCCGCAGGGCGGTGCCGCGTGCATCCATGGCGAGGCCCACGCCGAGTCCAGGAATGAGGCCCGTGCGGACGCCCGTGAGGGCCGAGCGCTCGCCCCACTCGAGCACTCGCCAGCCGACGGAGAACGCGGGCTCGATCCGGAGGTACACGCCGTTCTCCGATGACGACCCGACTCCGACGCGGATGTTCAGGTCCGTGACGAGCGGCTTGCGTGGCACGAGGAAGGGATCAAATCGCCGGCTCGGTACCCCGGGGAACATCTCCTCGGTGATCGCCAGGTTCGCACCCGCGATCTCGACCACGCTTCCACCGTCGGTGGCCGGGAATGCACGGACGAACAGACATCGCTCGGGACTGAAGTACGGCCATCCGGTACACGACGACGCGTCGTCCCTCGAAACGGATCGTGAGCCCGTCGGATCACGCTGTTCGGGGACGACATAGATCTCTGCCGACGCACGGTGCCCGATGCGCTTCAGGCCGCGCTCGGTCGCTTCGCGCTGGACGGCGGCGAGGGCCTCCTCGGGTTGCTCGGGGCGATTCACGTAGCGGTGCTGCCTCGCGCAACCCACGACGAGCCACGCTGCGAGGATCACTCCGCTCGCGCGACGCTTCATCGATCGGTGCCCGAGCAAGTTACGCACCAGGCACCCGTGCATCTGTGATCTCGCCGTCGACCTGCGGTGCCATTGGTTGCCGTTGCACGAGCGCCACACATGCGACGAGTGACCACGTTACAACAAATGCGCGAGCCGATAGGACCTGCCTCGGCTCGGATTCGCAATCGGTTGATCGCATCGGCCGACGCGCTGGCGCAGCTGGTTACAGAAAGCAGCACGAAGCGATCTTGCGATTACCTGCTGCGCGATGGGCGCGGGACGACACCGGCGAGCGCGAGTGGGATCTGGATCTCGGCCACCCAGTATAGTTTGGCGGGAAACGTGAAGATCTGCGCATGCGGCCGTGCGCAGGGTATCGCGGCCCTCGCGGGGAAGTCGATCGAGCACGGCCTGGAGGTTGAACCCGCGACCGAAGCAGTCGTCGAGCTCCGAGGTGAGTGCTCTTGTCTGCGGGGCTTCGAGCTCGTGCCACGTGGTCTGAATGACGAGCCGAGCGCTGCGCTGTCCAGCCCCTCGCGTTGGGCTCGTCGGTCGTGTCGTCGTACTCGCGCGCTCTGTCGGTCCACACGCGAAGAGGAGAAGCGCGACGCGCGCCAGCGATCTTGGTACGCCCACGCTCATGATCCCATCGTCCCACGACGCCGCCCGCGGCGACCCTCATGATCTCGGTCGACGTGAGCTCCACGCGCAGCCCGGGGCTTGGAGGCAGGCCAGCGCGGCGTCGTGTTCCTCGGCGCGGACCATAGAACGGAGATGGATTCCCTAGCCGGCGTCGAGTCGCCCTGGCACCCGCGGCGCGTGCGCGGCGACGCGGAGGACCTCCTCGAGCTCGGCATCGCTCGACGAGCTGCAGGAGCTGCAGGGTCAGACACTACTTTCACTACTTACTTGTCCGGCACCGGACAGCGACTCGCGTGACCAGCGCAGCTAGTAGCAGCTAGTAGTGGAAGTAGTGTCTGACCCTCGTCGCCCCACGAGAACTGGTGGCGCACGATGCCCCCGGGGGTGCAGCGCCGCTTGCTCGAGACGTTGCGATGTTCTTCGCCGTCGGCGCAGCGCACGTTCTTTCTCGAGAAGCGCGGCAGCCCTAGCGACGCAGGTCGATGAGAACGTGACGAAAGCTCAGCGACGGGCGCGCGGGGCCTTGGCCTTGATCGCGGCCTTGACCTTCGTCGGTCCCGTGGTGCGCACCGTGTTCGGCTCGGAGTAGGAGACCAGCGAGATCGTGCCGCTCGTGCCGGTGATCGGGGGGCCGTCCAGGTTGGCGAAGTACAGCGGGCGCGCCGCCGCGTAGCCGCCGGGGAGCTTCGCGGCGCCGAGCTCGACGAGCTCGACCGAGTCAGTCGCAAGCGGCACGTACTGCGCGATCTCCGTGGGCAGCGCGGGGAGGGTCAACGTCGTCGCGGTGTAGGGCGCGATCAGCTTCCACTGCCAGAACATCGTTTCGGCGGAGTTGCGGACCGCGTCGATCGACACGAATGTGAGGTCGGGCGGTACACCGCCACTCGAGGTCCACGACACCTGCCGGGTCGCCGCCGTGTAGCTCGGTGCCGCCGTGAAGTCGGGCAGGAACTTGCCGGTGCCGTCGAAGGCGTGCGCGGCCGCGGCCGGTTGCCAGTGGAACACGGTGTGCGCCGACATCGTCGGGCTCGCGGAATCGAATCCCAGTTGCTGCACCGAGGTCGTGGACGTCACCAGCGGACGTCGCTTCGTGACCGAGGCCGCGCCCGCGGTGAGCGAGGACCCGGAGGTCGTGGCGAAGATCGTGCCGCGAGGAGAGACGAGCGTGTTGGTACCAAACACGTTCCCGAACGCCGCCGGGATGCTCGCGTATGAGAACGACGCATTGGGGACGGCGGTGTACGTCTCGCTGCCGAGGTTCACCGTGCCCTGATCGGTGATCGCGACGTTGGCCTTGTAGAGGTAGCCGAGCGGATTGGAGAGCTCGTCGTACGCGACGACGACGAGGTCCGCCATGCCATCGCAGCCATAGAGCTCGACCTGGGTGCCCGTGAGCGCTTCGAGGGTGGTGCCGCCGCACGACGACTCTAGATTGGCAAAGGCGAAGTCCTTGATCGCCGGGATCGTCACCGTCACGGTCGCGTTCTCGCCGTCATCGTCACCCACCACGAGGAGCTCGTCGCCCGGCTGCACCCCGAGGTAGGTCCTGAGCGAGTGCGACGGGGCTCCGGCCAGCGTGTTGTTGGCGAACGGATCGACGACGGTGACCGCGCCACCGCCGGCGACCACGGTGGCCGCCACACCCGAAGCGTTGGTCACCACCTTCGTGAAGACCGTATGGTCCGGCTGCTGGAAGTAGACGCTGACGCCCGCGACGCCGACGCCCTCATCCATGACCGTCACCGTAACGGGCCGGTCGGTCGGTCCGTCGGTGACGATCTGGCTATCATCCCCGGAGGGGGCATCGACCGGCTGCTGTTCGCTCGGGTCACTACACGCCATCAACGTAACGAGACAAAGCAGCTTCTTCATCGCGTGGACGATAGACCATGCCAGCCAGGGACAATGCCGGCAAAGGCCTGCTTTGCCCCCGACATTTCCGGCCATGTCGCCGGAATCCCCATGACCGGGACAAGGCACTCGACTTTGGAGATGCCGCGACCAGTGGCCCCGGCACTATTGTCCGAACGCCGGACACTCACCAACTTGCACAAGATGTCCGGTTACCGGACAGCCCGTCCGAGATCGGAACGCTCCGGACGCGCCCGCATGTGGTTCTCACGGCTTGCGCGGGCACGCAGGACGCACCCGACGCGGCCGCATGGAGGCTGTATGCTGTCAGCGATGGTTGATCCCGAGCTCGTCGAGGCCATGCGACCCCTCTCGCGCGCCGAGTACGACCACATGGTCGAGGTCGGCATCCTCGGCAAGTCCGACAAGGTGGAGCTGCTGCGGAGTCATCGTCGCGATGAGTCCGCAGGGAGAGCCCCACGGCGACATCGTCGAGTGGTTGACGAACCGTCTGGTGCGGAGCATCGAGCCGTCGCTGAACGTCCGGCCTGCGCTGCCGTTCGCGGCCAGTGAATGGTCGGAGCCCGAGCCTGACCTCGTGATCGTGCCTGCGGATCGTCCGCGTGGGCATCCCACCGCCGTGCTCCTGCTGATCGAGGTCAGCAACTCCTCGCTCCGCAAGGACCGCAGGACCAAGCTCGAGATCTATGCAGAGGCGGGCGTGCCCGAGTACTGGATCGTCAACGTGAAGAACATGACGATCGAGGTCTACACGGACCTGTCAGCCACGGACTACGCCACCATGCACACGCTACGCGATGGCGACGTGGCGCGCCCGCGCTTGGTGCCCGGCGTCGCGTTCGCGATCGCCGAGCTTCCTCGTTAGTCCGTCTCATCGCCAAGCGTGAGCTTGTCAACGAGCGGCTTGAGCAGCGTGTGGTTGAACAACCGCGACAGCGTATCGCCGAGCGACTCGCCCTCGATCACCCGCTGCACACCCCACCCCTGCGCGACCTTGACCAGCGTCTCGTGCCGGCCGAGCTGGAGCAGCGCCTCGCTGAAGTTGCCCGACGCTGCCGTGAACCGCTGGACGGCGGTCTCGGCCTCGGCCCGCAGCAGCTCGATGCGCTTGTCCTGCTCGCGCGAGAAGAACGTCAGCTCCTGCTCGCGCTCGCGCTTCACGCGCTCGAGTCGCTTCTCCAGCTTGATGACCTCGATCGTCTGCTCCGCCTCCACGACCTTCTTGCGCTCGTCGGTCTCGCGCAACGTGTTGGTCAGCTTCGCGAGCACGGTGGCGAGCTCGCTCGCGGCCAGCTCGCGCGAGAGCTCGTCGTGGCGAACGGCCGTGAGAGCCTTCACCTCGGCGGTCTCGCGCGCGATGGCCTCGCGCTGCTTGGTCACCGCGAGCTCGCGCCCGAGGTTCGACATCGCGATGTTCGAGCGCACGACCTCGTGCTGGCTCTGGTCGAGCAGCGCCTCGTCGAGGAGGACGTCGACATCGACGATGCGCATGCCGTTGGGGAACGGCAGCCCCGGGCGCTTACCATCCGCCGGGACGCCGAGGATCAGATCGCGGATGCGGTCGGTCGAGCACGCATAGAACGCCTCGATCGCCACCTTCCGGATCTTGCCCTTCAGCACCGAGCGCACGTGGTCGCACAGGAACTTCACGTGGTTCTCGACGTTGAACCACCGCAGCGGGTCACCCTCGAAGTCCACGCGATACGACAGCCGCAGCTGCACGAACACGTGATCGAGCGTCTCGACCTCGACGAGATCCGTCACCTGGTTGTTCTCCACGCGCAAGAACGGCGTCTCGCGGTTACCACGAGCTCCGCACCGCGTTGAAAATCGCCCGTTAGTTCGCGCCATGCGCAGCACGCTTCACGCGCAACCCCGCGAAGCCTCGATGGTCCATCGGTTGCAGCCCGTCGCGGCATGCGTGCACTCCATGCCATCGCGTCGCTCGCCCTCGTCGCCTCCCTTGCCCCGTCAACGGGCTGCTACTTCGGACGCAGCCCGCAGGCCAAGAAGGGCGGCTACGTCGCGAATGGCCTGCTCGTAGCGACCGGCGCGGCCCTGCTCGTCAGCGCTTTCCTGGACGACTCGGAGTGCGAGAGCGTTGGTTGTGCGTTTGGTAGCGCCGGGGACGCATATTTCGGCTATCTGCTCGGCGGCGTCGGCGCTGTCGGCATCGGCATCAACCTGATCGTACCGACCAAGGTCGCGGCGCCCGACCCGTCCAGTCCGGTGCCTCCTACCGCGACCGCGGCATACACCGTGACGGCCCCGGGGCTCGCCCCGGCGACCGTGCAGATGCGCTGACTCAGGGTGCGCGAGGCGCGCATCAACACCAAGGTCGAGGCACGCGTGCTCGAGAGAAGCTCGGCCGTGCCTATCCAACTCCAACCGCTGGGACGCCACGGCACCTCAAGGTGGCTGCGTTAACCGGTCAGATCCTCAGCGGCGCGGTCCTAGTGAAAATCGTCGCCGGGCTTGGTGACGCGCTGGCTCTCTTCGTCGCCTCCCAGGTTCTTGACCTTCTCGCTCGCCTTGCCGAGCGCCTGGTGAGCGAGCTCCTTCCCCTTGTCGACGACATCATCACGCTTGTCGCCGATCAAGTCGTCTTCCAGTCTCGTCCGCGGCAACGCAAGCCCGATGATCGTGCCGGTCGCTAGCAACGCCGTGCCGACCGCGATCGGATTGGCGCGATACAGGTCGCTGCTGCGCCGCCGGATGCGACGCGCCTGGTCGCCGGCTCCGCGCGCGAACTCGCCCGCTCGATCCTGCGCCCGGCGCGCGGCGTCCGAGACCGACTCTCTCGCCTCGCGCGCGTTCTCGCCCATGGTCGAAACCACCGGTGACCCTGACCGAGGTTGATTGTGGATGCCTTGGCGATGGCGAGCTTCATCGTGGTGGGTGTCCGAAACGTGTCCGACGCGGGTCTTGGCCTCTAGGTCGAACGTCCGGTGTCCGGCCGGCATCCGGACATCGCGTCCGGGAACCCGGACACACAGC
>JANRKM010000011.1:0-1750 GCA_033763475.1 Kofleriaceae bacterium | reverse complement strand
GGGCGAGCGTGAACGCGAGGCGTCCCTCCTTGCCCTCGATCATCAGGGACTCGTCGATGAAGACGCGCTGGTCCTTGATGAACGTCGCGCCGAGCACGTCGGGCACGCCGATGAAGTCGGGCAGGTCGATGTAGACGAGGTTGAGCTTGAAGTACCCCTCGAGGATGTTCTCGACGTCGATGGGCGCGCGCACCGGCTTGCCCTTCTCCTTGGCGTACTTGTGCAGCAGCTCGTTGGCCGCGCGCTCGACCTGCTTCTCGTGCAGGTAGGGGACCTTCAGCTCTGGAATCATTTGCCCCCCTTCTTCTTCGTCTCGAGCCACTCCAGGAACTCCGCGCCCGTCACGTTCTGCTCGCGGGCGCGCCGCAACATCACGGGCATGTCCGGGTCCGCCTTGATCAGCTTCTCGACGTCCTCTGGCACGCGGCCGGCGAGCTGCATCAGATCGTCGAGGTTGTCCTCCAGCACGTCGGCCAGTGCGCGGAGCGTCTTCTCCGTGGGCGGGCTCGGGTCGAGGCAGTTCTCGACGCGCGACAGGTACGTCGGCGACACGCCGACCTTGTTCGCCGTCTCGCGAAGGCTCAGGTCGCGGGCGATGCGCACGCGCTTCAGTCGATGTCCGAGTTTCTCTCGCTTGACCATTTCGCTCGCTCGTCCCGGGCGCAGGCCCAGGATGTAGTGTGCAGTAGATACTGCACACTACACACCCAGCGCAAGAGGGATCAGGCAGTGGATGATCTCCCTGTCCCACCGCGCCCATCGGGACCGCGTTTTCCGTCCCATGAACGCGATCCCGACGCCGCCCGCGAGCGCGGCCGCACCTGCCCCCGAGAGCGCCGAGGAGCGCCGCGCCGACCGTGAGCGCCGCCTCGACGAGGCCGCGTCCATCGTCGCCAAGACGCTGCTCGACATGTGGCGGCGCGAGCACCGCGCACGACGAGAAGCAGCCAGCGGAGGTGCGTCGTGAGGTCGGCGCTCTCGCGGGCTCTCGCCTTGTCTTCCACCGGGGAAGAAGCCGTCATGCCCGAGGCGCGCGAGCACGGTGCTCTCGCGAACCACGGATGCACGATGAACAAAGCGACCACGAGATCCCGCGCCGAGATGCGCAGGCTCGACGACATGCCGAGCCAGCTCGCCGCGCTCGAGACGATGAACGTCCCGGCGCTCGCCGAGAAGTACCGCGAGCTCTACGGCGAGCCCACCCGCTCACGGAACCGGGCGTACCTGAAGAAGCGCCTGGCCTGGCGCATCGAGGCGAACTTCCAGGGCGACCTCTCGCAGGGCGCCCTCTCGCGCATCCAGCAGCTCGGCGACCAGCTCCCCGAGCGCTGGCAGATGCGGCTAGGACAGCCCACGAACGCGGCCGACGCGACGAGCGACGAGGCCCCGCCGCCGACGATGCAGGCGGTCCTCGTGGCGACGGAGCCCCGCGATCCCCGCGTGCCGCCGCCGGGCACCGTCATCAGCCGCGTCTTCGACGGCAAGACCCACGAGGTAACGGTCTGCGTCGAAGGCTTCGAGTACGCGGGCCGCAAGTACAAGACGCTCTCGGCCATCGCGACGCAGATCGCCGGCACGCGCTGGAACGGCTACCTCTTCTTCGGGCTCAAGAAGCGCGGCGACGGCGCAAGTGAGGAGAGCGCGGCATGAGCAGCGACTTCTTCCGCACCCGCATGGGCCAGACGTTCTACGAAGCGACGATGCCGTCGCTCGTGCGCGAGCTGGCGCGCCTGAACCAGAACCTCGAGCG
>JANRKM010000010.1:0-4535 GCA_033763475.1 Kofleriaceae bacterium | reverse complement strand
GAGCAAGCGCGTCGGCGCGGATTACAAGCAGACCGCAACGCTCTCGTTCACGGCCGCGTCCAACAACTTCGAGCTCGCCATCGCCGTCGCCATCGCGAGCTTCGGGATTCACAGTGGCGCCGCCTTCGCGGCAGTCATCGGTCCGCTCGTCGAGGTCCCTGTTCTCATCGGCCTCGTGAACGTCGCGCTGTGGGCGCAACGGCGCCTCTTCCCGAACACCCAGCTCGAGGTCGCCGCACCCGCGTGCGCGACCGATGCAACGCCCCCATCGAGAGCCTGAACCATGATCAACGAATCCAAGAGCATCCTGTTCCTCTGCGTCGCGAACTCCGCGCGCAGCCAGATGGCCGAGGGACTCAGCCGTATGATCTTCGGCGACCGCGTTCCGGTGATGAGCGCGGGAAGCGAACCGTCGAAGGTGAACCCCTACGCCATCGAGGTGATGCGCGAGCTGGGCGTCGACCTCACCACGCACCATTCGAAGTCGGTGCAGACGATCGACCCGTCGAAGGTCGGCACGGTGATCACGCTGTGCGCGGAGGAGGTCTGCCCCGTGTTCCTCGGCAAGGTGCGACGGCTGCACTGGCCGATCCCCGACCCGGCGAGCAAGGACCCGTCGATCCCACGGGACGAGATGCTGGCGCGCTTCCGGACGGCGCGGGACACCATCCGCGGGATGTTGGAGACGTTCGCAAGTGAAGCGCTTGCAACGGCGCAGCCGTAGGCCCGCGGGCCGCTGCTCGCCGCTCGATGTTCTTCTCGCTCGACGTCCGCGCGTTCGTGACGACGAGCGCACCTTCGGGCGGTCGACGGCTTGCGGACCCGCATGTTTCGAACAGCGACTTTTGCACCAAGGCGGCCATTACCCGGCCAGATGTCGGACATAGCACTACACCGTTGACGGATTGTTTCGCGATTGCTAGCTTTCGAACTCGTGGAAACGAAGTCCGCCGACCGCGCTCGCATGGCGCCCCATACCTCGGACGACACGGGCACATGCGCCGTCGAGTTCGTGAACGAAGAAAACGTCGCCGAGGTGCTGGCTGCGATGCCCGACGAGGAGATCCTCGAACGCACCGCGGCAGAGTTCAGTCTGCTCTCCGATCCGACGCGCCTGCGCATCCTCTACGCGCTTTCCTTCCACGAGCTCTGCGTCTGCGATCTCTCGCGTGTGCTCGGACGATCGATGCCCGCTACGTCGCAGCAGCTCCAGCGGCTGCGGCGAGAGGGCGTCGTGAAGTGCCGGATGCAGGGGAAGCTGGCGTACTACCGGCTCGAAAGCCCGACCCTCGAGCGCGCTGTTCGCGAGGCCTTCGCGCGGCACAAGGAGCGAGCGCGATGAGGCGAGGTCGGCGAGGACTCATTACGCGCTCCTGGTTCGCGATCGTCGTGGCGGCGTTTGTCGGGCTGGTCGCATCCGGGCTTCCGGAGTTCGTGGTGCTGATCGTCACCGGCGAGCCAGTTGCCTGCGCCGTGGACTGCGACGGATCGGACGGGCAGAAGCACTGTCCCCCGAACTGCGCGCACGGCCTGTGCGCCAAGACCGCGCCGTCGCTCCCGGGTCCGGTCGCGCTCGTGCCGACCGCGGTTCCTCTCGCGGTCGCGAGGGCGCTGTCTTCACCTCCTGTCGGCACCTGTCACTCACGCGATACCAGCAACGAGGTCTTTCACCCTCCGAGAGCCTGAACGCGCCCGACGAATCCGTGCGTGTTCCTGAGGCTTGTTGGCGTCGCGCTGGCGACGCGGAGGAGTGAAGTGTCGTGCGTTCAAGATCTTGTCGATGGTTACTGGGCGGGGTCGCCCTGGCTTTTACGCTCCTCTCGGCGGGAGCTCACGCACAGGAGCCACCGATTCACCTCGGTCGCGCCGAGGTCGCGGAGCTGGCGCGCAGCCGAAGCCCGGACGTCGTCGTCGCCACCCGCCGTGTCGACGAAAGTCGTGGCCAACTCGTGGGGGCCGAAGTCCTGCTGCGACAGGCTCCATGGCTCGAGGTCAACACGGGCCCTCGTCTCAGACCCGCAGGGACCATCTTCGACGCGGAGGTCACCCTCGGAATCCCGCTCGAGGTCTACGGCCGTCGATCGGCCGAGATCGACGCAGCCAACGGCGCCATCGCACGAGACGAGGCGCTGGTGTCAGCCACTCGTCAGGCGGCGCTCACCGAAGCGCTCGGCGCCTACTACCGCGCCTTGCGGGCAGCCGCCGAAGATCGCTGGGCGCGTCAGCAGCTCGACACGATGACGTCACTACTTCGCACAGCCGAGAGGCGCCGCGACGCCGGCGAGATCGGAGATCCGGACGTCGCGCTCCTTCGTGTCGCGCGCGCGCGTGCCCAGCGAGCAGCAACGACCGCGGACGCGACCCGCGAGACCGCAGTGGCCACCCTGAAGGGCGTCCTGGGCATTCCTGCGGAGCGCGCCGTGGATCTCGACGGCGAACTCGCATCGATCAGCGCCGAGTACACGGACGGCCTTCTGCGCGCCACACCGGTGGACCGGCCGGAACTGCTCGCGACGGACGCAGCGTTGCGCTCCTCGCGGGCCGATGTCGCGGCCGAGCAGCGAGCTGCGTGGCCCGTCCCTGTGCTCCGAACGACGTACCAGCATGAGGAGGGCGACAACGTGTTCCTCCTGGGCCTCGGTCTCCCGCTCCCGTTCTTCCAGAGAAACCAGGGGCCAATCGCCGTCGCGGAGGCTCGCACGCACCGCCTCGAAGCGGAGCGGGACGCTCTGCTGATTCGCGTGGACACGGAGCGGCGCACGGCCGAACGGCGCTATCGGGCAGCTCTCGACGGTCTTCGCATTCTTGAGGCGGACGCGGTTCCCGCCATCGAGGAGAGCTTGCGGCTCACTCAGCGCGCCTTCGACCTTGGTCAGAGTGACCTCACCCGCGTTCTCGTCGTGCAGCGTGAACTTGCGGACACCCGCCGTGATCAGTTCGACGCGCTCCTCGAGCTGGCGGACGCGGGGCTCGCCCTGCAGCGTGCGATGGGGGTGCTCCGATGACCCGCAACAAGAAGCTCATCATCGCGACGATCGCGGCGCTCACCCTCGTTGCGGCCGTACTGGCCTTCGTCCGGCTGCGCTCGCGCGCGGGAGAGCACGCCGAGAGCCACGCGGAGTCTCGCGAGCACGGCGAGGAAGGAGAGGCGAGCGCGAGGTCAGTCCGGCTGAGCCAGGAGGCGATCGAGGCGGCACACCTCGAGGTGGTTCGAGTAGCGCGAGGCCGCCTCTCACGCGACATCGTGCTCGTCGGAGAGCTCGCCGTGCCGCCCGATCGCATGGCGATGGTCGGACCGCGTACGGCCGCCCGCATCTCGCGCGTCAACGTCAACGTCGGCGACCGCGTCGAGCGTGGGGCAACCCTCGCGACCGTGGACAGCAGCGAGTTCGGGCGCGCCCGCGGTGCCTTCATCACGGCAGCTGCTCGAGTCGAGCAGGCTCAGGCGACCTATCAGCGACAGGAACTGCTTCGGCAGGACCGCATCTCCTCGGCAAGCGACTTCGAGGCTGCGCGGGCAAACCTCGCGGCCGCCCGCGCGGATCTCGAGTCCGCGCGAAGCGCCCTCGTGGCGCTCGGACTCGGAGCGCCCGGTGCAGGCGACTCCGCAGGTTCAGCCGTCACGCTTCGAAGTCCGATCGCGGGTGTCGTCGTCGCGCGCCAGGCCATCGTCGGCCAGAACGTCGACGCCGCCGCGTCGCTCTTCACGGTAGCCGACCTCTCGGAACTCTGGGTGCTGCTCACGGCCTACGAGCGCGACCTCGGTCGTGTCGCGGTCGGCCAGGAAGTGAGCGTCACGCTCGGAGCGCTGCCGGGGCGAGAGCTTCGGGGCCGCGTGACGCATGTGGGAGAGCTTCTCGACGAACGGACGCGAAGTGCTCGCGTGCGGGTGGTCGTGCCGAACGAAGATCGGACCCTTCGTCCAGGCATGTTCTGTCGCGCGCGGCTACTCGGAAACGATGCGACCCAGCCGGCAGAAGATGAGCGACCCGCTCTCACTGTCCCGGCTGCTGCACTTCAGCGAGTGGCCGGCGAAGAGGTCGTCTTCGTACGCGGTCCGGATCGGACCTTCGCGGTTCGACGCGTTCGGGTAGGAGCACGAACCGCGACGACCGCGGAGATTCAGAGCGGGCTTCGCGAGGGCGAAGAGGTCGTCGCCGACGGAAGCCTAACGCTCAAGAGCGAGCTCGAGCGCTCCTCCTTCGCGGACGAGGACGACTGACATGTTGCAGCACATCGTCCAGTGGTCCCTGCGCAATCGCTTTCTCGTGCTGGTGCTGACGGCCGTCGTCGCGGCGCTCGGCCTCAGCGCTGCTCGCACCTTGCCTATCGACGCGGTCCCCGACATCACGAATGTCCAGGTGCAGATCCTCACAAAGGCGCCTGCCCTCGGACCGCTCGAGGTCGAGCGCTTCGTGAGCGTTCCCGTCGAACGCGCGATGAGCGGCCTGCCCCAGGTCACCGATCTCCGCTCGGTCTCGAAGTTCGGTCTCTCTCAGGTCACCGTGGTCTTCGAGGACGGCGCCGACATCTAC
>JANRKM010000009.1:0-3719 GCA_033763475.1 Kofleriaceae bacterium | reverse complement strand
CTCCGTCCTCGCCGCAGAGGGCGCCGTGCTCTTCCTCGAACGGGTGTCGCCGGCACTCGAGCACGTCGACAGCTCGTCAGGCTCGATCGGCACGGCGGTGAACAACGCGATCGCCGAGCTCGTGCCGGTCATCGCGGACGCACCGGCGGACGACAAGACGCGTGAGGCCTGGTTGGAGCGCCTCTTCGAGGCTCATGCGGCGGATCAGATCCCCTACATCGAGCGCCTTGCGGACGACTGGGGTGAGCTCTGTGCCTCGAAGGAAGTCGCCTCACGCTGGGCGGATCGCCTTCTCGGGATCACGGAGATGGCTTTCAGTCAGGACAAGACCCTGCGCGGCCACTTTCATGGCACGACGGCGTGCCTCACGGCGCTCTACCGCGCCGCGCGCTTCGACGAGATCGTCGCGCTCGTGCCCCGCGACGCGATCTGGTCTTACAAGCGCTGGGTCGCGAAGGCGCTGGCGGCGAAGGGCTTGCGACTCGAGGCGATCGAGTACGCCGAAGCATCTCGCAGCCCGTGGGCGAGCGACCGAGACATCGATGCGATCTGCGAGGACGCACTGCTCGCGTCGGGGATGATCGAGGAGGCGTACGAGCGCTACAGCCTGGGCGCGAACCGGCGCGCGACCTACCTCGCGACATTTCGCGCGGTCGCAGACAAGTACCCGCACAAGCCTGCCGCCACGGTCCTCGGCGATCTCGTGAAGACGACGCCGGGAGATGAGGGGAAGTGGTTCGCGGCCGCGAAAGATGCGGGGCTCTACGACGAAGCCATCGAGCTCGCGAAGCGGACGCCCTGTGACCCCAAGACGCTCGCCCGCGCCGCGCGCGATCACGTCGAGGAGAAGCCGGCGTTTGCCATCGGCGCCGGCCTGCTCGCGCTGTATTGGATCGGCCAGGGCTTCGGCTACGACATCACCAGCAGCCACGTCCTCGAGGCATATCGAGCTCTGATGTCGGCCGCCGAGTCGATGGGGATCGGTACCGAGACGACGGCGCGGGTGCGCGAGATCGCCGTGACCGCGCCATCGCCGGACCGCTTCCTCGCGCGCGTGCTCGGCCGGGAGTTGCGGCTGTGAGCAGGCGATTGCGACGCGGCTCGCGTCGGTCAGGCTCCGCCCCATGACGATGATGGCGTTCCATCACCTCTTCCCCGCAGAGGCTCGCGAGGAGGGGTTTGCCGTCACGGCGGTGGGCAACCGCGACCTGCCGCCGCACACGTTCCTCTTCGTCGAGGCGTACTGCGTGGAGCGCAGCTGCGACTGCAGACGCGTGCTCATCAGCGTGATGGACGCCGACAGCCGCGAGCAGGTGGCGACGATCAATCACGCGTTCGAGAAGCAGAAAGGTCCCTTCGAGGATGAGCCCCTCTTCTTTCTCGACCCGATGAACCCGCAGTCCGACTTGTCGCCGGCCCTGCTCCGCCTGTTCGAGAACGTCATCCGCGAACACCCGGAGTACGCAGCTCGCCTTCGCCGCCACTACGCGATGTGGAAGGCCGTGGTGAATGACCCCTCGCACCCGGCCCAGAAGATCCTGAGCGGCCGCAAGCCTTCGTGGGGGATCTCCCCGAACCGCGTGCCTCCCCGCGAGCAGCGACAGAAGGTCGGAGCGAAGGACCCGTGCCCTTGCGGCAGTGGGCGCAAGTACAAGCGGTGCTGTCGGAACTGACGCGCCGCAGCCCTGCGCGGACGAGCAGCGCAGGTTGTGCCAGTTGACATGTTGAGCGTTTCGCGAACCTCCGCTCTCGTCGCCGGGGTCGCACGACACCAGAACATGCGTGCGGGTAGAAGCGCTGCGCATCCCGACAAACGACCGTGGGGAGTCTCGTGACCGGGGCGGATCTGGCGAGAGCGATCGAGGTGCTTGTGGAGGCGCAACTGACGGCGGACGAGGCGACAGCGCTTGCGCACGAGTTGGGTTCCGGCCCACCAACGCACGCGGCGCATCGGCTCTTGGAGCGCGCTCGTGATGCGCTCGTCGGCCTTGAGGATGTCGCGGACGGTGAGGAGCTGTTGCGTCGCGCGCTTGCCGCCCTCGAGTACGCGCGTATGGCGCGCGACGACCTGCGAGGGCGAGCGCCCCGGTAGCACGCCCACCGCGGCACGTGGACCTCGCTCCGCCCGATTCGGAGGACTACGCACCGACGATCCACTCGACGCGCTCGGCGAGGTGGGAGCATGCGCGGGCTTGCCCGAGGAGGCGCCCGCGCAGCTCTGCGTCGCCTTCCGCGTTCGCGCGGACCAGCGACGCCTCGGCAGTCACGCGCGCCTTGATGATGAGCGCGCGCAGTCGCTCGCGCATCGCGCGTGTCGAGGCGAGCAGACGCGAGACGTCGCGCTCGTAAAGCTCGAGCGGGATGGGCGTGTGCGCCGCCAGCGTGCGGCGACGGCTCTCGAGGTCTCGCTCGAGTTCTCCGAGCTCGGCTTCGGTCAAGGGGCGGTCGGGGGCGCCGGTGCTCATGACTGAACGTTTGCGCAGCATCTGGCCGCGCGCTAGGTCTCACGGGCGCAACCGTCGGCGTCCACGCAATGCCGGGCGGCTAACGCCGATACGGCGCGTGGATGACCGACCACGACGATGATGCCACTCGGGCACTCTCAGGTGTTTCGAGCGGCCTGCGGTTCGCAGCGGAAGCGGCCGAGATCAGGCCGACGCAGGACGAAGCACCCGAAGCGCTCGGCGTCCTCGGAGCGGGGGCGTACGTGATCGCGCCGCTCGGCACCGACTCGGCGGCGGCCGTGGATGCCGTCATCGAAGACGCGATCGGCCTCGTGGACGCGCGCGGGGAGCTCGTTGAGGTTCTGGCCGAGCGCGAAGCCCTCGGCGAGGCATCGATCCGCTACACGTTCACGCCGCACGAGGTGGATGGCGAGTGGGTCGTGCTGCGCCTGTCGATGCGCGAGGAGATGGGGCGTCCGTACTCGCTGCGCCTCGAACTGCTCAATGAGGACCGGTTCGCGTCGGCCGAGCAGCTGCTGGGCCGCGACTGCGCGGTCACGATCTCTCGTGGCGGACGAACGCGCTGCGTGCATGGGATCGTGCACCGCGTGGAGCTTGGCCAGGAGAACAATCGGGCACAGTACGTGACTGCCTTCGTCGCTCCCGCGGTGGCCGCGCTCGGTCTCAGACGCGACTCGCGCAT
The DNA here is from genome assembly GCA_033763475.1 of Kofleriaceae bacterium. GTDB lineage: Bacteria > Myxococcota_A > Polyangia > Haliangiales > Haliangiaceae > JABFXX01. Next base: position 572 of record JANRKM010000009.1, on the reverse strand, counting down.
CTTCCAGAACCTGTCGGCGATCGAGGTCATCGAAGCCGTTCTTGGCGCGGGGCTCAGCGACTACGGCCGCGAAGTTCGGAACGCTACGCAGGAGGAGTATCCGGTTCGAGAGACGATCACGCAGTACGCCGAATCGGATCTCGACTTTGCCCAGCGACTCATGGAGGAAGAAGGGATCACCGGCGACTTCGACCAGGACGGGGAGCGCGAGATCTTCGTCCTCACGGACCGCATCGAGGCGTATCGAGCCGCGAATATCCGCGACGGCCACGGCGGCGAAGGTGAGCGCGTCCGGTTCTCGTCACAGCGAGGGCAGGTGCATGGCCTCGAGACGATCCACGAGTTTCGTCTCGCGCGACAGCTCACCGCGACGAGCTCGGCCACGCTCGATTGGAACTTCACCCGGCATGAGCCGCTCGTGAGTGCGAGCGTGGAGGGCGAGGACGACCTCGGGCGAGTACGCGAGTGGTTCGACCACGAGCGCGCCCTCTCGATTACGCAGTACGACGAGGGGTCGAAGGCGTACGTGGCGCACGACGCCAGGCGGAAGAGCTTGCTGCGGCTCGAGGACG
>JANRKM010000008.1:0-59711 GCA_033763475.1 Kofleriaceae bacterium | reverse complement strand
CGGGCCCGGGGCTCGGCGTCGGCGTCGGCGTCGGTGTCGGGCTCGGCGTCGCGTCGGCGTCGGTGTCGGGCTCGGCGTCGGCGTCGGCGTCGGCGTCGGCGTCGACGTCGGCGTCGGCGTCGGCGTCGGTGTCGGGCTCGGCGTCGGCGTCGGCGTCGGCCTCGGTGTCGGGCTCGGGCTCGGCGTCGGCACCGGGCTCTCGGGATCGGGCTCGGCATCGGGCTCGGGGCTCGGCGTCGGCCTCGGGCTCGGGCTCGGGCTCGGCGCTCGGGCTCGGGCTCGGGGTCGGCCTCGGGCTCGGCGTCGGCGTCGGAATCGGCGTCGGCGTGGATGCGCGGTACCTCGCGGCTACGTGCTGGCGCCGCCGCGCGCGGAGGTCCGCGTGCATCGCCGCGAGACGCTCGCGTTGATGTGGTACGCGAACACCACGGCGAGGCGAGGCGATGCGCTACTTCGTGCGGTTCGAAGTAGCGAGGCTGGAGGGAGTGGACAGATCGCACGCGTGGGCGCGTACTACTCTCGACGGAGGCGCTCGCCGAGGTCTGCGAGCGGCTGGGAGAGCTGGACGACGCGACCGTGGGTGCGGAGGCACCGTCTGGACCGCCCCAATGACATATGCTCGCTGGTCGATGCGTACCCGTCTATTCGTCGCTATCGCGCTGTTTGCCGCCTGCAAGGGCAAGGACCAGGACAAGGGCAAGGAAGAGGCCAAGGAGCCGGCGCCGAAGGCGACGATCGAGCCTGCCGTGAAAAAGCAGGATCCGCCGAAGCCGAAGGGCACGCCGCGCCCGCAGCCGAAGCTGACGGTGACCGACAACGGCAAGCCACTCGAGATGGCGACCGCGCTTGCTTACAAGGCGTGGGACGGGACGATCCGCGTGACGGCCTCGACGGTCCCGGTAAGCTGCGAGGATGTGACCGGCGACATGCGCACGATCTACGACGGCGAGACCACGTTCGATATCTCGTTCGCGAGCTCGCTGCAGCCCGACGGCAGCATGAAGCCAGAGCTGCGCTCGACGTACTTCGGCGGCATGACCGCGCAGAAAACCATGGCCGCGGCGGCGACAGGCGACGCGACGCCCGGTCAGCCGACGACGCTCGACGTCGACTTCGAGATCGAGGACGTGAAGGGCACGCACAAGCTGGTCGTGAAAGGCACGATCGACGCGCTCGGCTGCGAGGTGAAGCCGCGCGGCGATGCGCCTGCGCTGCCGCCCGAGATGCCGGCCAAGATCACCGTCGCCGGCAAGGCGTTCCCGATCCGGTTCGCCAAGTTCAGCAAGAGCGGCGACTGGCCGAGCGTGGAACTGTTCACCGGCGCGGCGGGATGTAAACAGGTGCCGTTCGCGCCGCCGAGCGAGGTGACGCTGCGGCTGACGTGGTTCAAGCCAGAGACCGGGGAGGTCAGCCAGGCCGACCTCGGCGGTGCGCTGGTTCGCCAGAGCGTCGACCAGACCTTCGACAAGAAGAAGCTCAAGGTGAAGCCCGTCCCGACGGGCGCCGGCGAGATCGAAGTGGCTGCAGACATCAAGGTGATGGACTTTCCCGTGAAGCTCGAGGGCAAGGTCACGGTCACTGAATGCCCGAAGTAGGACCAGAACAAGTCGGACGGGTGATCCGGCCACCGGCGTAGCGAACGAGCGCTATGCTGCGGCGGCGTGAAGGTCGCCACCCGCATCACCGTCGCCACGGCAGTCGTGGTGGCGCTCGCGTCGGCTACCTACGCGTTCTACGACCTGCGCAGCCGCATCGACGAGCGCAAGGCCGACCTCGAGCGCGAAGCACGCGCGCTGGCCGGGACTGTCCGCGTCTTTCTCGAGGGGAGCGCCGACGACGTGGTCCGCGGCGCGCGCTATCGCGCCGACCAGTTGGGCCGAGAGCTCGAGACGCTCGACAAGCTCCTCGCCGAGCCCGAGGATCCGAATGCGACGCCCACCGAGTTGCTCGCGTTCAAGCAGCGCCAAGTGACGCTCCAGCAGCAGCGGGCCGAGCTCGAGCCGCGCCTGCTTGCTGCGCGCTCGCAAGCTGGCCTCACCCGTCCCCTCGACCTCGCGCTCGCGTACAAGCCGCCGTCGGAGAATCAGCTGCGCGAGCTCATCCGAGCGTCGGCGGGCTGGCACGTCGTCGTGATCCCGCGGACGCGCGTCGCGGCACCGCCGGGCGCGGACTTCTCAGCCGCACAGCTGCGGCGCGCACAAACGTTGGTCGACGTGCCGAACCTGACGTTCTCGGAGCTCGAGGACGGTCAGTACCTGCACGCGATCCCGCTGTTCGGGACCAACGGCCAGGAGCTCGACCCCGCAACGGGGAAGGACGGCCGGATCGTCATCGGCATGCTCGAGCTCACGAAGCCGGCCGATATGCTCGTCGCGACCACGAGTGACGTCACGCGCGCTGCCGTGCTGGTGATGCTGATCGTCATCGTCACGACGGTGATGGTCGGCGCGCTCGCGAGCCGGTTTGTCAGCCGGCCGATCACCAAGCTCTTGCGCGGCATCGACGACGTCGCGAAGGGCGACCTCTCGCACGCGATCCTGTCCGAGCGCGATGATGAGATCGGCGCCATCGCGACGCGGTTCAACGACATGACCTACTCGCTGCGCGAGTCACGCGCCGAGACCCAGCGCCACAACGAGGCTCGGTTCGCGCTCGAGCAGCGGCTCGGCCAGACCGAAAAGCTGGCGACGATCGGTCAGCTCGCCGCCGAGATCGCGCACGAGGTCGGGACGCCGCTCAACGTGATCGCGGGGCGCGCGCGCTCGATTCAGAAGAAGTCCAAGGACCCCGAGGCCGTCGAGAAGAACGCCGAGATCGTCGCCGAGCAGACCGCGCGAATCACGCGCATCATCCAGCGCCTCCTCGACTTCACGCGCCGCAAGGTCGGCCATCACGAGCGCGGTGAGGTGGACCTCGCGGAGCTGGCGGCGACCACACTCGAGCTGCTCGGTGGGCAGTTCTCGGCGGCCAAGGTGAGGATCAAGCTCGATCGCGGCGAGAACCTACCGCGCGTCGCCGGCGACCGCGATCGGCTCCAGCAGGTCTTGATCAACCTGCTCCTCAACGCCGTGCAGGCGATGCCCGACGGGGGGGCGCTGACGGTCGAGATCGCGGCCGACAAGCGCGCGCGCCCCGGCCTCGAAGGTAACGAGCAAGCATTCTTGCGGCTCTCCGTCATGGACACCGGCGTCGGCATCCCGGCGGAGATTCGCGACAAGATCTTCGACCCGTTCTATACGACGAAGGAAGGGCAAGGCGGTACGGGCCTCGGCCTCGCGGTGTGCTCGGGCATCGTCAAGGAGCACGACGGCTTCCTCGAGATCGACGACGCGCCCGGCGGCGGCACGGTGTTCCGCGTCTACCTGCCCGCGTAACTAGTCGATGAAGCCATCGCGATAGAACCCGCCGTACCCGTAGCCTCCAGCCGGACCGGCGAGCTCGGTGACACGCTTCTCGGTGGTCGCGTCGAGATCTGTGCCGCGCGTGCGCAACTGCGACGCCGCCGCCTGCTTGAGGTTCGCCTCGGCGTTAGGGTCGTTGATGATCGCGACCAGCTGCGGATCGACCTCGGGCCCTGCGTTGTACGACGCGTAGATCGCCGCCTGCGCGACCGAGGATTCGCGGTCACGGATCAAGCTCGCGAGCTGCTGGCTCGCCCGCGGGTCATCCATGTTGCCCAGGCTGCCGATCGCGGTGACACGCTCGGCTGCATTGCCGCTGCGGGTCGCCTCGATGATGACCTGGTTCGCGCGCTCGCTACCGAGCTGGCCGAGCGTCGACAGCGCGGTCGTGCGCACGTTCTCATCGCTGTCGCGCGCGAGCTTCATGAGCAGCTCCGTCGCGCGCTCGTCGGGGTTCTGCACGAGCGAGTGCATCGCGGCCGAGCGCACCGAGACATCTTTGGACGTCAGCGCCTTCTCGATCAGGCGGCGCGCGGCGTCGGTGCCCTGCCCCGCCAGCGCCCACACGGCCGAGCTCGCGACGCCGGGCTCCTTGCTGTCGAGCAGCTCCTCCGCGAGCTGCATGCCTTCGGGCGCGCCGGCATTGATGAGGTGCTGCACGACCTGCGACTTGAGGCGCGGATTGTCACGCGCTGCCGCGAGGAGCGTGGACTTGAGGCTCTCGGTCATGCCGGCCTGGCCGAGCGCGTTTGCCGCCGCGACCGCAAGCTGCTCGTCTTTGCCGGTGATGGCAGCGAGCAGCGTGCTGCGAGCCTCCTCGGAGCCGAGCCGGCCGAGCACGCTCGCCGCATACTGCGCTTCGTCGCGACGGCCCGAGAACAGCGAATCGCCGAGCAGCTGGAGCACCGCCGGATCCCCGGGACGCGCGTTGGCGAGCAGCTCGAGCGCGCTGGTGCGCGTGTTGCCGCGCGACTGGCCGGCGATATCGACGAGTGCGTCGATCGCCTTGGGCGTGCCCGCCTCGGCGAGCATCCGCATTCCTTCGTAGCGCTCGTTGCGCGAGCCCTTGCCGGCGAAGTGGATCGCGAGCTCGAGGGCCTCGGGATTGCCGCTCTTGAGCAGGCGCGGTAGCACGACGCGACGGTCGACGCTCGAGCCCTGCTTGATGACGCTGAGGAGCGCCTGGTCGATGTCCGGCCCCTCGAGGAGCGCGAGCTGGTTGAGCGCGCCGGTGAGCTGCGCGCGGTCGGACATCGCGGCCTCCATGAGGAGCTCGCGCGCCTCGTCGCCGCCGTTCTGCGAGAGGGCGACCGCGGCTGCACTGGCGGCCTGGCGATCACCGGTGCGTAGGATCTCGCCGAGCGCCTTGGTGGCCTCCGCGCCGCCGATCTCGCCGATCGCATTGACCGCTGCCCACCGCGCGCTCACCGCCCCGTGCAACGCTGCTTCGCGCAGCGCCGGCAGCGCGATCTCGCCCGCCTTGGTGAGCGCGATGATCGCGGCGTGCACGAGCTGCGGGTCACCGGCTTTTACGATCTCGATCGCCTTGGCGAGCGTCGCCTCGTCGAGGTCGGGCAACGCGCTCAGCGCCGCCGCCGCCACGCGACGGTCAGGTGCATCGACGAGCTTACGCAGGGCGAGCACGGCCGCCGGGGCGCCCGTCGCCCCGAGCGCGGAGACCGCGCTGCTCGCCACGTTGTGCTCGGGCCCGTTCGCGAGCGCCACGAGCACGGAGATCGCGCGCTCGCTGGCGAGCTGACCGAGGGCAGCGATCGCCGCGGTCTGCTGCGGATCGCTGGACTTCTGCGCGATCTCGACAAGGGGCTGCTCGGCGCGCTGGCTCTGCGTTCCCCCGAGGGCCGAGATCGCCGCCGCGCGCACCGCCGGGCGATCGTCCTTGAGTCGATCGAGGATCGCGTCGACCGCGTGCTCGGTGCCGATCTGTCCAAACACCCCGAGGATCGCCTCCGGCACCCCGCGGCGTGGGTCATCAACGAGCGCGGCGAGCTGATCCACCGTGCTGTCGTTGCCGACGGCCCCGAGCTTGTCCGTGAGTTGCCCGAGCTCTCGGAGCGACCTCGCCGCGAGGGCCCGCTCGACCAGCTCGTCGCGCGAGACGCCCGCCGCCTCGGCGGTGATTCGCAGGGGACGGCGTAGGTGCTGCGGCAGTGAGCCGCTTCGTGCACTCACCGTCTGAGCGGGCTTGTCCGCCGGTGTACCGCGATGGGCGGTCACGAGCGAGTAGCCGGCGATTCCGGCGAGCATGGCACAGGCAAGCTTCCAGCGGGTCAGACTCGTCACGTGGGCTCCTCGGGGCATCGGCATTGCTCGCAGCGTCAGTGTCAAACGAACGCAGTTTGGTATCGATCCATTCCAATGTTCGTCAGGCCTCGGTAAGGCATCGCTGCGAAACCAGGCAGGAATGGGACATCCTCAGCGTGGGCGGGGTTTCGGTCCGGCAGGAAGGTTTTTGGTGGCAACCACGTGCCGGCCGCGGTGTCGCCACCGCACCCAGGACGTCGCCACCCGTCCGGACGGTGAGCGCGCTCGTCGAGTCGCACGCGTTCACGTCGTCGCGAGCTCCCGAAAACGGCCGATCATCGCCGAGGACGTTTTGCGTCGCAAGCGCTCACCGGGCGCTCTCGCACGCGATTTGAATGATCGCCTGCGCGCAGCGGCCGCGATTGACGCGTCCGTCGAGGTTCGTAGACTGAAGCCATGTTGACGCCCGAGCAGACCAAAGAGCTCAAGTCGAGGCTGGAAGCGGACCTGAGCCGCCTCGGCGACCATGCGCATTCGGCCCTCGAGTTCACGATGGACCGCGACCGCGATCGCATCGGCCGTGACTCGATGGATGAATCTACGGAGGAGGAGATCTACTCGACGCAGCTCCGCCTACATGACCGGGAGACCTTCCTGCTCGCCAAGATTCGCGAGGCCATGCAGCGCCTGGAGTCCGGGGAGATCGACGAGTGCGAGGAGTGCAGCGAGCCCATCGGGTTCAAGCGCCTCATGGCCCGGCCCGTGACCACCCTGTGCTTCGAATGCAAGTCTGCGCGTGAGCAGGTCGAGGCCGACGAACGCCCTGAATAGGCGTTTCTGGGGCGGGGGCCGCCGCGAAGACGCAGGATGCCGCCGCAGCGTTTTGGTCCCCTCGGGTACCTCTGGTATTATTCTTTCCGCCCGGGATGCGCGACCGCTACACGATCACCGAGCGCCTGGATCACGGCGGTATGGCCGAGGTGTTCCGTGGCGTGGCGGAGTCGATGGAGGGGTTCAAGAAGAATGTCGCTATCAAGCGCATCCTTCCGAACCTCACCAAGAACCAGAAGTTCGTCTCGATGTTCCTCGACAAGGCGCGGCTCTCGCTGCACCTCCAGCACGCGAACATCGTCCAGGTCTTCGACATCTCGAAGACTCCTGACAACGCCTACTTCCTGGTGATGGAGTTCGTCGACGGGTGCAATCTCAAAGCACTCATCGAGCGGCACAAGCAGAAGGGCAAGCGCCTCGAGATCGCCCACGCGATCTACATGATGATGGAGGCCTGCAAGGCCCTCCACTACGCGCATAGCCTCGAGAACCCCGAGACCAACGAGCCCCTCGGCATCGTCCACCGCGACGTCTCCCCGCCGAACATCCTGCTGTCCAAGAACGGCGAGGTGAAACTGGTCGACTTTGGCCTCGCCAAGGCCAACACCCAGCTCGAACAGACCGACCAGGGTGTCGTGAAGGGCAAGTTCAGCTACCTCGCTCCCGAGGCGGCAAGCGGGCATCCCGTCGACCACCGCGCCGACGTGTTCGCCATCGGCATTATTCTGTGGGAGCTGCTGACGGGACGCCGCCTGTTCTTCGGCGACACCGACTACCAGACCGTCGAGCTGGTACGGCAGGCGAAGATCCCTTCCATCTCCGCGCTGAACCCCGAGGTCGAGGCCGAGCTCGAGCAGGTGGTGCGCAAGGCGCTCGCCCGTGATCCCGAGGAGCGCTACCACAGCGCCGCCGACCTCAACGACGCCCTCGCTCAATATCTGTTCAGCCGGCGCATGAAGGTGACGGCGCGCGACATCTCCGCGCTGGTCAAAGACACCCAGCTCGAGATGATGCGCAAGCGGTCGGCCGAGCCGAAGGAATCGGTGATCGACGGGCTCATCAATGACGAGATGAACAAGATGCAGTCGCTGCTCGACGGCGCGCAGGCCGATGCCGGCTCCAGCGGCGAAGGCGCGATGAGCCTCGACCCCAGCGCCTTCGTCGACACATCCGGCTGGACGGGCGAGCTCGGCGTTGGCCAGCAGCCCGCGCGTCAGCCCAAGCGCCCTACCCGTCCGCCTGGCCCCGGCCGTCGCCCCGCATCGCCGACCGCTCCGCCGCCGAGTGGCGAGGTGGAAGGGCTCGAGCACATTCTCGAGCCCGAGCGGACCGGTGTACACAAGCTCGACGGCGGCGCTCCGTGGGCCATCATCATCGCGATCATGGTGTTGATCGCGGCCGGTGCCGCGGTCGGCGTCGTGCTGATGATGCGCTAAACGGCGCTAAATGCCGAGCACGATTACTTCAGGCCTTCGAGCTCTTTGAGCTGGTCGCTGCCGGGCGCGATGGTGCCGAGCCGCGCGATCGCCTCGCCGAGCTCCTTCTTCTTGTCGAGCTTGGAGGCGTAGATGCCGACCATGTACCAACCGTCGACGTAGTCCGGGTTGAAGGTCACGGCCTTCTGCACCAACGCGAACGCCTGCGGCGGCTTCGCCTTCGCGATCTCGGCGGCGAACAGATACGCGCCGTAGATCGACGGGTCCTCCTCGCGCACGAGGTCGAGCTGGGCCTGCGCGCTCGGGTCGTCGCCCTTGTTGTACGCGACGACCGCGAGCCCGAAGTGGGCCTGGGCGAGGCGACGCGGCGTGGCTTTCTCGAGCGCCTTCACCGCGGCGGTGTACGAGGCCTCGGCGACGTCGTAGGCCTCCGCGGCGATGGCGAGCTTGCCGGTCACGATCAGGCCCTCGGGCACGTTCCTGAGCCGCTGGTCGACGAGGGTCTTGAGGCGAGCCGCAAGCGCGGCGCCGCCCTTTGGATCCATCGCGACGATATCGGCCGCGATGACAAACGTCTCGGGATCGCTGCCCGCGCCATCAACGGCCTTGAGGGCAAGCGAGGCAGCCCCCGCGTAGTCGCCCTTACGCAGAAGCAGCCGCGCCCGTTCGCGCTCGAGCCGCCATCGCAGCACGCTCGGCATCTTCTCGGCGCGATCGAGCAGCTCGGCCGCACCGGGGTGGTCGCCGACGAGCATGCGCGCGCGTGCCCCCTCGAGCAGCAGCGAAGCGCTAGCGCCCGGGCCGACATCCTTGATGAGCGCGTCGAGCGTGTCGCGGCCACCCGCGGGGTCGCGGTCGTCGATCTGGAGGAGTGCGAGCTCGAGCCGCGCGTCGGTGTTGCCGTTACGCGTGGCCTCGGCGAAGTAGTTCTTGGCGGTGCGGGTGTCGCCGAGGTCGCGCAGCACCCGCGCGAGCTCGAGCTGCGCGCGGGGCACGTCGACGGAGACCGGGCCCGCGACGATGCGCTCGAGCGTCTGCTTCGCGCGGTCGAGCGAGGCCGGGTCGCCGGCGGCACGCAAGATCGCCGCATACGCGGTGGCAAGCCCGGCCTTGTTGCTGTTCGCGGTGAACCTCGGCTCGATGCGCGCGCGCGCCTGGTCGATTTCGTCGGCGGCGAGGTCCACCCACGCGCGTCCCACGAGCGCGACCTCGAGCATCGGATACTTCTTGAGCACCACGTCGAAGTCGGCGCGCGCGCCCTCGACGTCGCCGGTCGAGAACCGCGCGAGGCCGCGGACCGCCTGCCCGCGCGGGTGTTTCGCGGCCTCGGGGTGCGCGGAGAACAGCTCCAGAGCCTCGGCCGGCTTGCCCATGGCGACGAGGATCTGCGCGTGCGTGATCCGCGCGCGGTGGCTCGTCGGCCACGTGGTGAGGATCTTGGTGACGCCGCTCCTCGCGCCCGCGAGATTATTGATCATGTAGAGCGTCTCGATCATCTCCTCGGCGAACTTGGGCTCGTCCTGGTTGAGGGCGAGCGCCGCCGAGAGATCCGCCCGCACCGCGTCGAGATCGCCGAGGGCAAAGTCGACCTGCGCGAGCGCGACGTTCGCGAGCGCGACCTGCGCCGGCGACGCGCTGTGCGCCGGCTCGGTGGTCTTGGCGCTGTCGGCGATCAGCTTTGTTAGCTGCGTACGCACGTCGGCCGATGCTGGATTGCCCTTGACGATGCGGCCGCTCGCCGCCATCAGCAGCGCGCGTTCGATCACCGCGGCCGGCTGCTCGGGCGTCTTGGCGAGGACGCGGTCGACGGCGGCCAACGCATCCTCCCATGCGTTGGTCTGGCCAAGCGCACGCGCGAGCCCGACGCCGTACAACGGCCGGGCATCACGTTCGGTGGCGCCGCGCAGCTTCTCGATCGCGACCTTGTAGTCGCCCTCGAGGAGCGCGGCCTGCCCGCTCACGTAGAGCGCCGCACCGTCGTTGGCGGCACCCGCGAGCGCCTTGTTGGCGGCGGCCTTGGCAGCAGCGCCGTCGCTGGCCGCGAGCGCGACGTAGCCCGCGGCGAGTGCGCCGTCGAGTCCGCCGCCGGCGTCGAGCTTCTCGACCGCGCGCTTGGCGTCCGCGAGCCCGTCGCCGAACTCGTACGCGAGCAGCGCGCGCGCCCGCGCGAGCGCCGCGCGGTTCTCGATGGTGGCCGAGGCCTGCGCGACGCCGGCGAGTCGATCACGCGCGCCCGTCCATCCCGCGTAGGTATCGGCGGCCGACAGCTCGTTGGCTTGCGAGCGCGCATTGGCGATCTGCTTGCCAAGGCGCAGCGCGCGGATCTGGAACCCGGCGAACACGCCGCCGCCGATCAGGAGCGCACCCACGAACACCCACAGCACGATCGAGAGCCGCGAGCGGCCGCGACGGGCGCGGTCCGACTGGCCGGCGGCGTTGCTGCCACCGTCGGCGAACTGCGGGCCGAGCTCGACCGCCATACGCGGATCGATCGGGGGGATGGTCTCGGGCACGCGCGACGGCGCCGGTGCCGGCTGCGCCTGCGCCTGCGCCATCATGGTGGGCTGCGCCCACGGTTGCGGTCGCGCGCCGCCATTGTCGAACGGCATCCCGAGCGGCGGCTCGGGCGTCCGCACCGCGTTCACCGTCGGCAAAGCGGCGGCGATCGGCGAAGGAAGCTGTGGCATCGGCATCGCCATCGCGGTCGGCAGCGCGGCGGCGATCGCGCTCCGCGGATCCACGGGCCCCCCGAGGGGCATCGCGAGGGGCGCGGGCTCGGTCTTGCGCGTCGAGGCAGGCGTCGGCGCTAGGCGGCTGCTCATCAGCGATACGACAGGCGCATCGAGCGGCCCCGACGGCATCGAGACCGCCTTGCGCACGGCGGTCGAGCCCACCGGCTTGTGGATCTTCTGATTCTCGTCGACCTCGAGGATGTCGAGGCGCGATAGCTCGATCGACGACTCGTCCTTGTTGGCCACGGGCTGGGGCTTGCCCGCGCCCTTGGACGCAGGCTGCATGGCAGCGCGCGGCTGAGGCGCGGGAGCAGGCGGCACCGCCGCGTTGCCCCGCGCGCTCGGGGGCGCGACCACGTCGCCGAAGTCGTCGTCTTGCGCGAGCTCGACACCCTCGTGCTCGGGGTCGAGCTCGACGGTGCCTGAATGATCACCGACGGCGAGCACGTCCGGGGACGGCGTCTCGGCGCGCGGTGCCTGCTGGCGCCCCGAGCGCTTCGCCGCCGTCGGCGCGGCAAGCGACCTCGGCCGCGTGTCCGTACCGCCGGTCTCCTCCGCCTCGGCGGCTTCGTCCTCGTCATCGTCCATGCCCTGGACGTGACTTGGATAGTGGCGCGTGCTCTCCTCGGCCGCGCTCGCGCCGCGCGCGTTCCCGACAAAGCCGACGGCCCGCTGGCTCGAGCTGAGCGGGGCGGCGCTGCGTGCCTCGGCGGTCAGGCGTGCGAGGGTAGGATCTTTGGGCGCGACCGCCCGGACCGTCTCGAGCGCCTCGAGCGCCTGGGCCTTCTCGCCCTTCTTGAGCAGCGCCTCGGCGCGGAGTAGCAAGGCCGCCGCCGAGCCGTGGTCGAGATCGAGCGCGACGCGCATCTCGGCCAGCACCTCGTCGTAGCGCTTGAGCGCCAGCAGGGCCTGACCGAGCACGATGCGACCATCGACGGTGGTCGGCCGACCGAGCAGCCCCAGGCGACAGACCTTCACGGCCTCCTGGTACTGCCCGGACGTGACCAGCGCGTGGCCCCGGCTGACGAAGTCGCTTTGCGACACCTCTAGCCAGGAAGCTTACCGCGGCTTGGCGCCGTCGTCCTCGGTCTCGGCACCCTCGGTGCGGGCGCCCCCCCGGCGCGTGGCGGGGTCCTGGGCGCTGGCCGTGGGGCCCTCCCCATCCGGGGGCTCGGGCAGGCCGGGCATCTCGTCCCCGCGGAGGCGCTCCTCCTTGACGATCCACCACGTCTTCCCCTTGCGCTCCCAGGTCTGCAGCGCGTGCGTCTCGCGCAGGGTCCCGACCGAGTCGAGGTACCACTGCATCTTGACCTGCACGCGTGCGAGCTTTTCGCCCTTCTGATCGACCTTGACGACCTCGTAGTCGCTGATCCGCAGGTCCTTCGCCCGCTGGTCCATCTCGTCCACGAAGTCGGCGCGCTCGGCCGGCGGCACCGCGACGGCGGCCACCGCGAACCGCTCCCACCGCACGCCGTCGTTGTAGCTCCGGATCGTATCCGCGAGCGTCTCGGTGTGCCGTTGTGTGGTGCCGCACGCGGCGGCGACGAGACAGCTCGCTAGCAGGATCGCTCTCATGCTCATGCCTCACCTCCGTTGGTCGCGCGCTTCCTGCGCACCGCCTTGATCGCCTCTAGATCGCGCTTGCCGAGCTCGCGCGTCGCTACCAGCACCACCAGGAACACCCCACCCACCACGCACGCTTCGACAAGCGTCATCAGCTTGCCGTGCAGCGGCAGGAAACGCCCCACCACCAACCCCGCGACGCTCGCGATGCCAATGCGGACCAAGCTCAGCGCAGGGATGAATGCGCCGAGCCGCCGCTTCAGCTCGATGCCCGACAACACCGCGCCCACCACCATCGCCGCACTCGTCACCGCCGCGGCGACCTCGAGCGTGGTGCCCTTCTCCGCCGCGATCGGGATCGCGATGTAGTTGCCCACCGCGGCGACCACCAGCGTGATCGCGGCCGCCACGATCGCCGAGCGCGTGTGCCCCGACCCGTTCAGGATCGTGCCGTTGATGGCGAACACGCTGAACGCCACATTGCCGAGGGCCAGGTACCGCAGCGCCTCGCCGCCCTTCTGTGCGTAGTCCGGCGCGTAGATGAGGCCGAGCGTGTCCACCGGGTTCGCCGCGAGCACCACGGCGATCGCCATCGCGAACATCAGCGAGTACCGCGACGTCACCTGCACGTAGCCGCGCGTCGTCTCCTTGTCCTCGGTGAACGTCGACCGCGACACGAGCGGGAACACCACGAACGTCGCCGCGATGATCGCCTGATACGACAGCCGCGCCAGGTTCTGCACCGCCGCGTAGTACGCGTTCTGGACGTCCGCGAGCGCGCTCGGATTGAAGTGATAGCCCGACGCCTCCGCCGCCCATGGCACCGTCGCCGCGAGCGACGAGGTCAGCTGCGACTCGTGCGTTCGGAAGTACTCCGTCGTCAGGCGCTTGATCAGCAAGCTGTCGACGAACATCAGCGCGTTGAACAGCGCCAGGTACACCGCCACGCCCGCGAAGAACTGGAGCAGCGGCTTCACGGGCAGCCGCTCTGTGAGCTTGCCGTCCTTGCTCGGCAGGCCGACCCACACGATCGACGCGCACAGGATGATCGCGACCGCGGCCACCCAGCCCCCGATCACGCCGATCACGCCCATGCCCGCCATCGCCATGCCGAGCAAGCCCGCCACCCGCAACGTCGCGAAGGAGATGTCGAGCCCTGCTTGCTTCTGGAACTCGTGCAGCCCGTTCGCCGTGCCGACGAACACCGCGTAGAACGAATACCCGGCCACGATCAGGCCCGCGAGCATCAGCGGCGCGGTCTTGCTCATGTCGTGGAGGCCCCAGGCGACCAGCGGCGCCGCGGCGATGAAGCCCACCGCGATCACGAGGCCGAGCCGCGCGTGCATGCGCAACCCGGCCTGCTGCACCGCACGGGCCTTGCCGGGCTCCTGCGCGCTGAATCGCGAGACCGCCTGGATCGTGCCGGTGACCAGCACGTTGTTCACCAGCGACGCGATATTGCTGACGAGGCTGTAGCTGCCAAACGCAGTGCGCGACAGGATGTTCGGCAGGCGGAACTGAATCACCAGCCCGGCGAACATGAAGTAGAACTTCGCGAACGCGAGGTCGAGCACGCCCCGCCCAGCGCCCATCCCGCGTGCTGGCTTCGGAGACGACTTCGCTTCGGTGTCGAACATGTCGCGGGTCCTTTGCGGGTAACACGCGGCCCGTCGAAGCAGCAACTTACCGGCTACTTATTGAAGTGCGACCGCGAGCGCTGCGGCGAGCTACGTAGCAACGGCGCGTGGAATGCGACTTGCTCGCAGGGCCCTGCATGCGTTGGTCGGCGGCGGCGATACTGCTCTCGTGGCTTGCCTCGAGCGCGTCCGCACAGCCCGCGCCACCCACAACGACACCGATGGCACCGACGACGAATCCGTTGACAGTGCCCGTGCCCGCGTCGGGCGCGAACACGGATCAGGAGCCCGATCCGATGTGGGGCTCGATGGAGGCCGGTGAAGGGTTCCTGGTCGGACGGACGAAGCTCGGCGAGCTATCGATCAGCGCCTATGCATTAGTCCGGTACATCAATCAGCTACCCGCCGGGCAGACGTATCTGGATCACCTGGGCCGCGAGCGGAACGTGGACCCGCGCCACGACATCTGGGCGCACCGCTTGATGATCCACCTGAAGGGCTGGTTGTGGTCGGAGAAGCTGCGCTACCAGATCACGCTGTGGGGTTTGAACACGACCGACCAGGACGCGACGTTCGGCGTGATCGGGTATCAGTTCCACAAAGCATTCAATCTGTACGGTGGGCTGAATGGTTTGCCGGGCTCGCGGTCCTTGCAGGGCAGCCATCCCTTCTGGCTGGGGCACGACCGCGTGATGGCCGACGAGTTTTTCCGGCCGTACTTCACACACGGCGTGTGGGCGAGCGGCGAGGTGTTGTTACCGGGGCTGTGGTACCAGGTGATGGTCGGCGACAGCCTGAGCTCGCTGGGAATCAATGCCACGCAGATCACGCGCAACTTCGCGTATGCGGCATCGGTGTGGTGGATGCCGACGACGTACGAGTTTGGCCCGAACGGCTCCTTCGATGACTACGAGTGGCACGAGGAGCCTGCGACGCGATTCGGCATTTCGGGCACCACGAGCAAAGAGAACAGATTTGCGGACAACGCCACGAGCATTCCGGAGAACACGACGATCCGGCTCGCGGACGCGGTGAACCTGTTCGAGTTCGGGTCGCTCGCAGAGGGCGTGCAGCTCGAGGATGCGCGCTACTCGATGATGTCGGTGGACGCGGGCGTGAAGTACAAGGGCGTGTTCATCGGTGCGTCGTACTTCGCGCGCTTGCTCAGCGAGTTCGTCGCCGATGGCCCGCTCCCGGTGGAGAGGCTGATCGACACGGGGTTCTATCTGCAGGCCTCATTCTATCCGCTGAAGCAGAAGTTGCAGCTGTACGCGGTGACGTCATGGGTGTTTGGCGATAAGGACGCCGGTTTCCAGACGCAGCACGAGTACCTGGGAGGAGCGAACTGGTTCTTCGGCAACACGCGCAATCTGCGAATGAACGCACAGGTGATTCGTGTCGATCGCTCGCCGGTCAGTAGTAACTTCGGCTACTACGCCGGCGGTCAGGATGGCGTGACCACGTCGCTCGCCGTGTCAGTTCTGTTTTGAGGCGCGGGCGCACGGGGTGGCACGCGGTCTGCTCGTTCGGGAGGCGAGGTCTGTATGCACCGCCTCCTCCTCTCACTTCTCGTCGGCGCCGCGGCAACGACTGCGTCGGCTTGTTACGGAACGACCACGTATGCCGTCGATACGGACACAGGCGTTGGCGTCGCGGTCACCACGCCCGGATATTATGGATACACGTATCCGTATTACGCGGGCGGCGTGTACGCAGCCCCGTACTACGGCTATCGCGGCTACTATCCGTACCGCGGCTATTACGGTTACCGCGGCCCGTACTACGGCTACCGCGGCGGCTACTACGGATATCGTGGGCCGTACTACGGCGGCTATCGCGGTGGGTACTACCGTGGTGGGAACTACTACCGCGGCGGCGGCTACTACCGTGGCGGCGGTTACTACCGTGGCGGTGGTTACCGCGGCTCCTCGGGCTCCGTCTCCACACGCAGCTACGGCGGTGGATACCGCGGCGGCGGATACCGCGGTGGTGGATACCGCGGCGGCGGCGGGCGGCGTTAGCTCGTCCAGACCGCGTGCGCGCCGGCGCCGCGTGCGCGGAGATCCGCTCCGTGGGCGCACACCGTGACGTACCTCAGCCAGCGAGGCCGCGCTTCGTCAGCTGCGTTGCGATGACCTCGGTCGTCTGGTCGATCAGGGGCTTCTGGTCTTCGTCCTCGGTGACCGTCTTGGTGATCGCCGACCAGACGAGCTGGCCGTTCTTCAGCGAGTAGGCCTTGGTCTCGATCCGCGACACGACCTCCGTGTAAGCGTATCCCGGTCCGTAGAGGCCCGGACCGTAGAAGTACGGATACCCGTACGACCAGTAGCCGCTGAACGTGGCTGGCGAGTACTCGAGATCCTCGTGGCGATCGACGATGTGCATCATCACGATGCCGTCGAAGCCCATGCTCGTCAGCTTGGCTCGCACGGCTTCACTATCAGCATTCTCCTTGTCTTTCTCGGAGAGCACCGCGTACGAGGGCGATGCACGCACTCCCCTGGCCAGCAGATCACGTGCGAGTTGATCCTCGGCGGCGCGTCGCGCGGTCTCGTTATCCGAGAAGAACACTGTCACCACGCGTGTCATCGGCGGTTGCGTCGTAGCCGTCGGCGACGTCCATGTCTGCTCCACCGTCGTAGCGGGGTAACAAGCGGCCAGCGAAACACCGGCGGCCGCGAGCAGTTTCGTCAAAGAGATCCTGTGCTGCATTGGTGATCCTCGTGCAGGTCGACTGCACCAACCACCGAGCAGTATCCGTGCCCGCGGGCTCAGCGTTTAGCGCGGACGCGTGACGAGGAGGTGCGCTTGCTTGTCCTTGTCGACGTAGCCGAACCGGAACGTGAGGCGGCGACGCTTCTGCTGCTTCCACATCTCGATGAACGCTTCGTCGTGCTTGCTCGTCTGCGCACCTTCGAGAAACGCGCCGTTGTAGTTGCCGTAGGTCTCTTGCACCATGCCGGCCGCGCGCGCGTACGCGGGCGGGATGCCGGTCGAGTCGGAGAGCATCCACGCAAGGTGGTCGAGCATGTACTTGCGGATCAGCGAGAAGTCGCCGCGCCACAACAAATAGCTCGCGCCCTTCGTCAGCAGGGTGACCTGCCCCTTCTTCGCGAGGTGGCGCACCAGCTGTGGGTGCTTCGTCATGTAGTCGTCGCCAAGGTTCCAGCCGATGTGGCGATGCGTGCGCACCGTGGTCTCGCCGGGCTTGCGGTACTGGATCTCGACGTGCGCGAACGCGGGGGAGAACGACGGCGACTCCCAGTCGTGCTTGAGGCTGGTCTTCTTCGCGGAGTCGAGCGCGTCGATCTCGGCTTGATCGAGGTAATCGATCGCGCCGGTGTCGTCGAGGCGGAAGTACCGCATCGCGACGGGCTCGAAGCCACCGGCGACGAGCCCGAGCAGGAACGAGCTCACCTGCCCGGGCAGATCGTTCTTCTGCTGCGCCGACAGGTTCTCGCTCGTGTTCGACCCGACGGAGATCAGGCCACCGATCTCGGTGCGCAGGGCACCGAGGCTGGTCTCGAGCTGCGCGGGGGTGAGCGTGCGCAGCCGGCGCGGATCCCCGGACTGCTCGAGCGAGATGGTCGTGATCTCGGTAGCGTTGGGGAACGCGACGAGCGCGCTGATCAAATCTCCGCCGCCGAACGGATAGACGACCGTCGTCGGCGCGTTCGCGGGCACGACGGAGTCAAACCAGGGCCGCGCCTTCTCGAAGTACTGCGCGCGGAACTTCGTCATGTACTCGAGGATGCGCTTGCAGTGGCGCTCCACGCTCTTGCCGACCTTCGCGGTGACCTTCTCATCACCCTTGAACATCGTCGCGGGCAGCGGCTGGTCGGCGTTGCCGCACGCAGCGACGCGGTACAGCAGGCGCGCATCCTCGATGAAGTCGACACCCTGCCCGGCGCCTGAGGGCTGTGCGGCGGCCGAAGCGGCAAACAACGCTACGCCCAACGCAGCCGTCCTAGCGATTCGCATGTTGCGGTTGAACGTACCGCAAGCCGCCGCTATTCAGCAGCGACCGCGCCCTCGTACATCTTGTCGAGAAGGTTCGCATACTTCTTCTCGACGACCTTGCGCTTGACCTTGAGGCTCGGTGTCAGCTCGCCGGCGTCCACCGTGAGGTCCTTGGGCAGGATCTGGAACTGCTTGACCGTCTCGTACTTGGCGAGGCTCCTGTTCACCTCCTCGAAGTACGGCGTCAGCATCGCCTTCACCTCGGGATCCTGCGCCACCTCGGTATAGCTCTTACCGTTCATTCCCTTCTCCTTCGCCCACTTCATCGTCGCTTCCTCATCGAGCGTGACGAGGGCGGTGACGAAGTTGCGCTTGTCACCGTGGACGATGACCTGGCTGAGGAACGGGCACGAGGCCTTGAGCTTGCCCTCGATGTGCTGCGGCGCGATGTACTTGCCGCCCGAGGTCTTGATCAGATCCTTCTTGCGATCCGTGATGCGCAGGAAGCCGTTCGCATCGATCTCGCCGATGTCGCCGGTGCGCAGCCAGCGGTCCTCGGTCAGAGCCTCGGTCGTGGCGTCGGGGAGGTTGTGATAGCCCTGCATGATGCCGGGCGACTTCATGAGGATCTCGTTGTCCTCGGGCGCGAGCTTCACCTCGGTGCCCGGCATCGGCATGCCGACGCTGCCGAACGCGTACTTCGACGGGCGGTTGACGAAGCTCGCCGCGCTCGACTCGGTGAGGCCGTAGCCCTCGAGGATGAGGATGTCGCACGCGTGGAAGAACTCGGCAATCTCGCGCGACAGCGGCGCCGAGCCCGAGATAAAGAACTTCACGCGCCCGCCGAACCGCGCCTTGATCTTCGAGAAGACGAGCTTGTTGGCGATCTTCAGCTTGAGCGCGAGCATGCCGCCCGGCTCCTGACCCTGCTGGCGGAGCTTGCTGCCCTGCTTGCCCGTGGCGACGGCCCACTCGAAGATCTTCTGCTTCATCCCACCCTGCTTCGCGCCCTCGACGATCTTGTTGTAGACCTTCTCGAAGATGCGCGGCACGGCCGCCATGATCGTCGGCTTAACGACCGCGAGGTTCTCGACGATCTTGGGGATGCGGCCGTCGACCGCGGTGACCGAGCCCGACGCGATGTGGCCGGCCATCAGCACCTTGCCGAACGAATGCGACATCGGCAGCCACAGGTACTGCACGTCGTCGGGGCCCCACAGGCGAATCGAGTCGATCGCATCGGCCGTATACGCCCAACACTCGTGCAGGAGGCGGACGCCCTTCGGCTTGCCCGTCGTACCCGAGGTGTAAATCAGCGTGGCGAGGTGCTCCGGCTTGATGCCGGAGACGACCTCCTCGACGGCCTTGGGCTCCTTGGCGAGATGCGCCGTACCGGCGGCCTCGAGCTCGGCGAGCGTCATCACCCAGTCCTTGTCGTTCGCATCGACGGTGCCTTCGATGAGGATCAGCTTCTTGACGCTCGGAATCTCGGCCTTGTGCGTGGCGAGCTTCTTCAGCTGGCTCGCGTCCTCGATGAACACGTACTTGGTCTCGGAATCGGCGAGGATGTACGCGCACTCTTCAGGTGTGCTCGACGGGTACACCGTGGTGGTCGCGCCGCCGGCCGACAGGATACCGAGGTCACAGAGCAGCCACTCGACGCGCGTGTTGGACAGGATGCCGACCCGCTCCTCGCGGTGGAGCCCGAGCGACAATAGCCCCGCGGCGATCGCCCGGATCCGCTCGAAGGACTGCTTCCAGGTCATCGACCGCCACTCCTCACCAACCGGATAGCGCCACGCTTCGCGGTCCGGAGTTTCCTGCACGCGGTTCGCGAGCAACTGGGCGATCGACGACGTCTTGCGGGTCATGCGCTCGGGGGCGGTCGATTCCGGCATGGCCGGACTATGCCCATGAACACCATGCACCTGCAACGCATCCTCAGTGTTTCCCCGAGCTGCCGAACAGGTCTGGTAACATCCCGGTGTGGCGGCGGATGCACGCGACTGGCTAGAGGGGCTCGGCCGGGCCTGGCAGGCCGAGCGTGCGGCCGCGCGCGCCAAGGTGGCGTTCGAACGGCAAGCACGTCCGCTCGCCGAACGCGTCGCGCTGGGCGTCGCGCTCGCAAACTTGCGCATCGTCGACGAGCAGTCCGCGCCCCGCGACCGCGTCCGCGTCCGCGTCACCGTTCCCGACCACATCGATCTCGACATCATGCGGTTCGCTCCCGGCGATCCGGTCCGGCTCTGGGGCGAGCACCCCGACGAGGCCGGGGCCGTGCGGGGCGTGTTCGAGCGGCGCGAGGAGCAGAGCCTGTGGTTGATGCTGGACCGCGCCGTCGACGAGATCGATCGGGACTACGCCCTCGATCCGGAGGTCCCCGAGGTCACGTTCGACCGTGGCGACGCCGCGCTCACCCGCGCCAAGATCGCGCTCGCGACCAGCGACCTCGCCCGGCTGCGCGAGGTGGCCGCGGGCATCAAGCCACCGCGCCCGATCGCGCCGGTTACCTGGCACGTCTTCGACGAGGAGCTCGACGAGAAACAGCGCGCTGGTGTGGATGCCGCGCTGCGCTCGGGCGACATCGCCCTCATCTGGGGCCCGCCTGGCACCGGCAAGACCCGCACGCTCGTCGAGGTGATCCGCCAGCGCATCGCGCGCGGCGAGCGCGTGCTGTGCGCGGCGCCGTCGAACACGGCGGTCGATAATATCGGCCTCCGGCTGGCTTCACTCAGCTCCGGCGGCGCGCCTGGCTTGCGCGTAGTGCGGCTCGGGCACCCGGCGCGCGTGTCGCCCGCGCTCCTCGAGCTCACGCTCGACGCGCAGGTCGATGCCGACGGTGCAACCAAGCTCGCGCGCGAGTGGCGCGACCGGGCGCGTGCGTTGCGCAAGAGCGCCTATGGCCGCCGCGGGCCCGAAGCGCAGAAGCTGTGGCAGGAGGCGCGCGCGCTCGATCGCGACGCGGCCCTCGAGATCGCAAATGCGGAGCGCGCCATCGTCGACCGCGCAAACGTCATCCTCGCGACGTGTGTCGGGTGCGATCATCCGCTCCTCGGCGATGCGGTGTTCGACGTGGCGATCATCGACGAGGCGACGCAGGCGGCCGATCCGCTGCTCCTCATCCCGCTCGCGCGCGCGAAGGTCGCGGTGCTCGCCGGCGATCCGAACCAGCTCGGCCCGGTGGTGATCGCCGGCCCCCCTGTCGAGGCCACGCTTGGCTCGACGGTGTTCGAGCGCCTGGTGGCGGCGCGGACGGAGAGCGCCGTGATGCTCGAGCAGCAGCACCGCATGCACGAGCACATCATGACGTTCCCGTCGCGGTCGATGTACGCGGGCAGGCTCCGCGCGGCCGACGCCGTTTCGGGCCATCGCATCGAGGAGCTCGGCGTCGCGCGCGATCCGTTGCGCCCGCGGGCACTGTGGCTGGTCGACACCGCAGGCAAGGACTGGCTCGAGCAACGCACCGACTTCGATCCGGGCGGCTCGCTCAACAACATGCCCGCATTCCAATTCGATCCGAGCACGTTCAACGCGGGCAACGCCGAGCGCGTCGCCGCCGAAGCCCGCCGGCTGCTCTCGCGCGGCCTGCGTCCGACCGACCTCGCGATCATCGCGGTGTACTCGGCGCAGGCCAAGCGCCTCCGCGAGTTGCTCCGCCGCGAGCGCGACGCCGGGGTCGAGATCGGGACCGTCGACGGCTTCCAGGGCCGCGAGAAGGAGGCGATCATCGTCGACCTCGTGCGATCGAACGACCGCGGCGAGATTGGCTTTCTCGGCAATACCCGCCGGATGAATGTCGCACTCACCCGCGCCCGCAGGTTCCTGCTCGTCGTCGCCGACTCCGCCACCCTCGGAGAGCACCCGTATTACGCGCAGTTCCTGCAGTACGTGGACGAGATCGATGCCCACGGCTCGGCCTGGAGCGACGACGCGCCCCCGCTGCCTTGAGTCGGGCCCGGCTTTCTGCCAAAACCGGCGGTGCCGTGATCAACCTTCGCTCGTCGCTCTTCGTCGTCGCACTGGGCTTTTCCGCCGCCGCCTGCCAGAAGGCGCCGGACCTCGGGAAGGTCCAGGCGCAAGCCCTGCTCACCGTGAAGTCGTACGTCGGTACGCTCGAGGTGCTGCAGCGCCGCGCGGACGTCAACCTCGCCAAGTTCCGCACGATGGACCAGGGCCTGCCGGGCGCCGACCAGGCCGGGCGCGCGCTCGGTGACGCCCGCGGCATGCTCGACCAGCTGCGCGCGCTCTCCTCGGGCGCCGCGGGTGCGTACAGCACCGCCGCGAAGAACGGCAACCTCGACGAGCTCCGCGCGACGATCGACAGCACGGACGCGAGGCTCCGTGCCGGCGTCACCAAGGTGACGGCCGACCTGACTGCGTTCGAGAACTGGGCCGCGTTCGCGCGCCCGGCCGTCGCGATGAACACCCCGCCCGTTGGTTCGCCCCCGCCCGGCACCGAGCCTGCCAACGCCGGCGCCGCCGAGGGCACTCCGGGCACGGATCCCGGCACGCCCACGGGCGTCCCCGGTGACGAAGCCCAGCGCGCAGACGGCGAGAAGCCGTCGACCGAGACCGCCAAGCCCGCTGACGGCGCGGCCAAGCCCGCTGCGGGCGCGGCTGCGGCGACGCCGGCCAAGCCCGCGACCGCTCCCGCGGCCAAGCCGGCCGCTCCCGCCGCCAAGCCCGCAGGACCCGCGGCCACGCCGGCCGCTCCCGCTGCTGCTCCCGCGGCCAACCCCGCGGCCCCCTCCGCGACGGGCTCCGCGTCGAAGTAGCACCCGCGCTCTCGCGCCTGAATTAGTGTTGCATGTACACCATCTATCGACTACGGTCGAAGATGTGAAAGCAGCCGTGCACACCCGCTATGGAGCCCCGGAGGTCCTCGAGATTCGCGAGGTTCCAACGCCGGTGCCCGCACACCGAGAGCTGCTCGTGCGCGTGCAGTACAGCTCGGTGAACCGCACTGACTGTGGCTTTCTGCGGGCGAAGCCGTTCATCACGCGCTTCTTCAGCGGGCTGCGCAGACCGCGACACACGTCACTCGGCTGCGAGTTCGCGGGACGCGTCGAGGCCGTCGGGCCTGGCGTGACGCAGTTCGCGGTCGGCGACGCCGTGTTCGGGTTCGATGATTCGCGGTGGGGCGGGCACGCCGAGTACAAGGTCATCCGGGAGGACAAGGCGGTCACCAGGACGCCGGACGGCATCAGCAGCGAGGCTGCAGCCGTGGCAACGGAGGGCGCGCACTACGCACTCGTGTACATGCGCGCGACCAAGGTCGGCCCTGGAAGCCGGGTGCTGGTGCACGGCGCGACGGGAGCGATCGGGTCAGCAGCGGTGCAGCTCGCGAAGTTCCTGGGTGCACACGTCGTCGCGACGAGCACGACACGAAACGTGGAGCTCGTGCGCGGACTCGGCGCGGAGCGCGTGATCGATCACGAGCGCGAAGACTTCACGCAGTGCGGCGAGACGTTCGACCTCGTGTTCGATGCCGTGGGCAAGTCGCGCTTCGCCGCATGCAAGCCGCTGCTCGTCGAGCGCGGCGTCTATGTCTCGACGGAGCTCGGACCCTACGGCCAAAACCCGTTGCTCGGACTGCTGTCGCCGCTGTATCGGCTCGCGGGTGCGAAGCGCGTGATGTTCCCGCTGCCGATGTGCCGCAAGGAGGACGTCGAGTTCTTGCGCGACCGGCTCGCTCGCGGCGAGCTGCGCCCCGTAATCGATCGGACCTACCCGCTCGACGAGATCCGCGATGCCTTCGCGTACGTCGAGACCGGGCAGAAGACCGGCAACGTGATCCTGCGGATCGCGTGAACAAATCGGCGCTATGCTGGGATCCATGAAGATCCCGGCAGAGCCGAAGGTCATCCTCCGCAGTTGTCGTGACTACGACCCGGAGAAGATCCGGCGAATCATCCGCGAGGGCCTCGAGGAGCTGGGCCTCAAGCCGTTCGGGCGCACGCTCGTGAAGCCGAACCTCGTCGCGGCCGGGCCGCTGTTTCCGTACGCGTACACGCGGCCGGAGTTCGGCGAGGGCGTGCTGCGGGCGCTGCGCGACGTCGGTGGGACGCGCATGCGCGAGCTCGCGGCGGGCGAGCGCTGCGGCATCACCGTGCCCTCGCGCGTGGCCTTCCGCGAGTCAGGGTGGGACGCGATGCTGAAGAAGATCGACGTCAAGCGCTACTGCTTCGAGGAGGAGCAGCAGGTCGAGATTCCGCTCTCGCATCCGCAGCGCCTGCGCGACTACCTGTTCACGCCCGAGCCGGTCGCGCGCGCAGACTTCTTCGTCAATTGCCCCAAGTTCAAGGCGCACCCGTGGACGACGGTGACGTTCTCGCTGAAGGCGTACATCGGCATCCAGGACGATCGGCATCGCCTCATCGACCACGATCACAAGCTCAACGAGAAGATCGCGGACCTCCAGCACATCATCCAGCCGTCGTTCATCGCGATCGATGCGATCACGGCCGGCGAAGGCCGCATGCTCACGCCGACGCCCTTCCCGCTCGGCATGATCATCATGGGCAACAGCCAGGTCGCGTTCGATGCCGTCTGCTGCCAGATCATCGGCGTCGATCCGATGTCGGTCGATCACATCCGGCTCGCCGCCGAGCATGGCTTCGGCACGACCGACCTGGGCACCATCAAGATCTCCGGCGACGTCACGCTCGAAGAAGCGCAGCAGCGCGCGAAGGGCTTCAAGGTCGGCCTCATCCGGGTCGAGAAGTATTTCGAAGGGACCAACATCACCGCGTACGCCGGGCCGCCGCCCGAGGCCGAGCACAGCGACTACTGCTGGGGTGGCTGCCCGGGTGCGATCGAAGAGGCGATCGAGATCCTGCGCGTGTTCGACAAGGAGACCGATCAGAAGCTGCCGCGCATGCACGTCGTGTTCGGCGCGTATGACGGCGGCATCGACGCGAAGCCCGGCGAAAAGGTCATCTTCATCGGCGACTGCACGCAATGGAAAGGCGCGCTTCACGATCGGCCGGTCGAGATCCGAAATCTCTACAAGGACCGCAGCTCGCTCGATCCGCACACCGCGACGAGCCAGGACATCTTCGCCAAGCTCGCCACCGCAAAGGGCAAGCTCGCGGGTGACGTCGTGCGGCTCGAGGGCTGTCCCGTCTCGGTCGCCGAGCAGGTGCTGGCGATCCTCAGCGTCGCCCCGAAGGTAAAGAACCCATACCTCGATCGCACCAACATGCTCACGTTCACCCGCGCCTACCTGGGCTGGAAGGCGCGGGTCACGCTCAACAAGCTGCAGAAGCGTCGCTACCAGCAGAACGGCACGTTCCGCGAGCGCGGACAGGCCGCACCCGAGCTCGGCGAGCTCGGGAGGTCATCGTGATGATCGGTCCAGGATCGTGGAGCTTCGGACCTAGTCTTGGGCGACAACGCGCGCGACCGCGCTCGCTCGTGCTGTGGCGCACTCGGGCCTACACCCGCACCCGTCGCCGCGTGAACACGGCAGCAGCGCGAACGCGATCGCCAGTGGATACTGGAGGCATGTTGTTCGACCGAGGCATGGAGCTGCCCCAGGCGACCGTCCGGCGCGCGCCCCGCGCATGGGGCGACATCCTCGCGGGTGACCTGAAGCGCTGGCTGCACACACGCTGGAGATGGCTGCGCCCGCGCACGGTGCCGGTCGTCGTCGCGTTCGTCGGCATGCTCGGCATGCTGCAGGCCGTGGAGTACCTCTCGAGCTCGGGCGGCGCCGCCGCGATCGCGGGCGACGCAGGTCAAGCGACGCCGTACGTCGATGGGGCGCCTGCACAGGCCGGCCAGGTTCGACTCGTCGGCGCAGAGTAGCGCACGTAGCGTCGACGCTGATCGGTCTCGAACACGCCCCCGCTGCCGACGAGCTGCGCTACGTTCGTGTGCGATGACCGTCCGCGCCGTCCATCATCTCAACTGCGCCACGATGTGCCCGATCGCCGGGTTCATGCTCGGAGGAAAAGGCTGGCGAGGCCGCATGGTCGCGCATTGCCTGCTCGTCGAGACCGAGCGCGATGGCCTCGTCCTCGTCGATACGGGGTTCGGCACGCGCGACGTCGCGGGTCACACGCGCATCTCCGGCATGTTCCGCATGATGTGTGGCCCGGCCATGGATCGCGCGGAGACCGCGGTCGCGCAGGTCGAGGCCAGGGGGTTCAGGGCGTCCGACGTGCGTCACGTCGTGGTCACGCACCTCGATCTCGACCACGCGGGCGGCATCGCCGACTTCCCCGAGGCGCGCGTGCACGTACACAGCCGCGAGCACGCGGCCGCCACCACGCGCTCGACCCGCAAGGAGCGCGAGCGCTACGTCGCGGACCACTTCACGCACGGCCCGCGCTGGGAGGTCTACACCGAGGACGGTGACACCTGGCGCGGCCTCCCCGCGATCCAGCGCCTGCGCGGCCTCGACGCCGACATCGGCCTCGTTCCGATGCACGGCCACTCGCGCGGGCACTCCGCGGTCATCGTGCGCGCCGCCGAGCGCTGGAACGTCCACGCCGGTGATGCCTACTTCCACCGCGGCGCCGTCGAGGGCACGGGCGTGCCGCTCGGTGTGCGCACGTTCGAGAATGCGATGCAGATGGATGGCACCGCGCGGAGGGCTTCGGTCGCGGCGCTTCGCCAGCTGCGCACGAGCTACCAGGACCTCGAGATATTCTGCGCGCACGATCCGCACGAGTACGCGCGCTACACGACGTAGCCGCCAGCACCTCGGCCGCGACGTCCGGCCGCGCGTCCTGCACGTAGCGCGACGAGAGAGCACGTGGGATCCGCTTCGCGAGTCGTGAGCGCCAACGCGGTGCAACGCTTGCACCCCCCTCCCAACAGGAGGAGCTGATGTCGCGATTCAAGATGTACCTCGGCGCGACGATCGCGCTGTGCGCTTGCAGCGCGCGCTCGCAAGACGAGGGCGCACGTTCATCCGCCGGCGACAAGGGCGCGCTCGTCACGTCAGCCAACGCGGCCACCCCGGACCGCGTGCAAACGACCGGCACGTCAGGCGCACCGAACGCCACGACGACAGCGTCGCCGGCGCAGCTGCCCAACCCGCCGCCGAAGTTCGGGGGCACCATCAAGCCGACGCTCGCGGGCTCCAAGACATGGTGGCCTCCGCGGATCGTTCCTCCCAAGGGCGCGCCGAACGTGCTGCTGATCATGACCGACGACGCCGGCTACGGCGTGTCGAGCACGTTCGGCGGCGTGATCCCGACGCCGAACATGGATCGGATCGCGAAGATGGGGCTGCGCTACACGCAGTTCCACTCGACCGCGCTGTGCTCGCCGACGCGTGCCGCGATCATCACCGGTCGCAACCACCATTCGGTGGGCTTCGGCGTCATCTCCGAACAAGCGACGGGGTTCCCGGGGTACGACTCGATCATCGGCGTCGACAACGGCACCGTGGGCCGCATCCTGTCGGAGAACGGCTACGCCACGTCGTGGTTCGGCAAGAACCACAACACGCCCGACTTCCAGTACAGCCAGGCGGGGCCGTTCGACCAGTGGCCCACGGGGATGGGCTTCAACTACTTCTACGGGTTCATGGGCGGCGAGACGGACCAGTGGCATCCGTTCCTGTTCCGCAACACCACCCCGATTTTCCCGTGGAGGGAGCAGCCGGGCTTCAACCTCGTGACCGCGATGGCCGACGACGCCATCCGCCATATCGGCCAGCTCAACGCCGCAGCCCCGGATCAACCGTTCTTCGTCTATTACGTCCCGGGCGCGACCCACGCGCCGCACCAGCCGACGAAGGAGTGGATCGACAAGTTCAAGGGCAAGTTCGACATGGGCTGGAACGCGATGCGCGAGCAGATCTTCGCGAACCAGAAGCGGCTCGGCGTGATCCCGCCGAACACCAAGCTCACCCCGTGGCCCGAGGGACAAGCCGAGTTCGGCGGCGCCAAGCTGCCGAAATGGGACTCGCTGACGCCGGAGCAGAAGAAGCTGTTCGCGCGGCAGGCAGAGGTGTTCGCCGCGTACGTCGCCTACAACGACCACGAGATCGGGCGCGTGATCCAGGCCGTCGAGGATCTCGGCAAGCTCGACAACACGCTCGTCATCTACATCACCGGCGATAATGGTACGAGCGCGGAAGGCTCGGTCGAGGGGACGCCGTTCGACCTCGCGGCAATCCAGGGCATCAACATCCCGGTCGCGCAGCAGATGGCCTTCTACAACCTGTGGGGTGGTCCGCAAACGCAGCCGCACATGTCGGTCGCGTGGTCGTGGGCGTTCGACACGCCGTTCAAGTGGACCAAGCAGATCGCGTCGCACTTCGGCGGCACGCGGCAGGGCATGGTGATCGCGTGGCCCAACCGGATCAAGGACGCCGGTGGGATCCGGACCCAGTTCCATCACGTGATCGACATCGTGCCCACCATCCTCGAGGCCGCCGGCATCGAAGCGCCGAAGGAGATCGACGGTATCGCGCAGAAGCCCATCGAGGGCGTGAGCATGATGTACACGTTCGACAAGAAGAACGCGAACGCACCGTCGACGCGCAAGACCCAGTACTTCGAGATGTTCGCGAACCGCGCCCTGTACCACGACGGCTGGATCGCGACGACGACGCCGGCCGCCGGGCCATGGCTCATGGGCAAGGGCGCGTTGCCGCCGGTCGACAGCTACAAGTGGGAGCTCTACAACCTCAGCGAGGATTTCTCGCAGGCCAACGATCTCGCCGCGCAGCAGCCGGCCAAGCTGCGCGACCTGCAGCAGCGGTTCCTGGCAGAGGCGCAGAAGTTCCAGGTGTTCCCGATCGACAACCAGATCTTGCCTCGGCTCGTCTCGCCCAAGCCCAGCAACACGGCGGGACGCACTGCGTTTGCGTACCCGGGGCCGGTGACCGGCACGCCGATGTCCGACGCGCCGAGCACGCTGACCCGGTCCTTCACGATCCGGGCTGACGTCGATGTCCCGGCCAAGGGCGGCGACGGGATCATCGTCACCGAGGGTGGCCGCTTCGGCGGCTACGGCCTGTACCTCAAGCAAGGCAAGCCGGTGTTCACCTACAACCTCCTCGCGATGAAGCTCACGCGTTGGGAGGGTCAGGCCCCGCTCTCCCCCGGCAAGCACGCGCTCGAGTTTGCCTTCACCTACGACGGGCCAGGGTTCGGGAAGGGCGGGACGGGCGTGCTCTCCGTCGATGGCAAGGAGGTCGCGCGCAACGCGCTCGAGCACACCGCACCGTTCTTGCTCAACCTCGGCGAGACCTTCGACATCGGCAGCGATACCCGCACCGGCGTCGACGAGAGGGACTACAAGGTCCCGTTCCCGTTCACGGGGAAGATCGCGAAGGTCACCGTCGAGCTCGGGCCTCCGCAGCTACCCGACATCGGCACCGGCACCACGGCACACAAGTAACGTCCCGCGGCGCGTGATGCTACTGCGCGAAGAGCGTCACGTTGGTGATCGTTCCCGCGACGAGCGGGATCGAGCCCGTGCCGATGGCGCCGCCCGCGGCCGACAGCGTGGTCGACCCGTCTCCGACGTCGACGTTCGGGAAGAACACATCGGTGCCCGTGCTGCCAGCCGCCCACGCGGTGCCGGTGACGGCTTGCGCGGGGCCGTGGGTCGCAGCGAGCGTCACCATGCGCGGGGCACCGGCGACGTGCGCGAACACCTGGGCCTTGGTCGCGTCGAAGGGCGCACCGACCACGTCGGTGAAGAACGAGGTCCGCCGGTCGGCGGTGAACGAGCGGCCGCTGAACATTGCACCGGCGAAGATCACGTCGCGGTTCGCGACGAGGATCGTCGGCGTCGTATACATCGAGGCCGGTACCGTGCACTGCGAGTTGGCGGTGGGCTGCGTCACCTCGAGGCGCGTGGTCGCCGCGTCGGGGATGCATAGATCGAAGCGGCCGTTGGGCGCCGTCGCGTCCATCGCTCCTCCGGACACCGCGACCACCGCAGCGTTGATGCCGCAGAACGAGGCATCGCTGTCCCAATCGATGTACTCGCCGGTAAACCGGACCTGAGCACCACACGCGCCGTTGTCGATATCGACGGGGACGACCGTATCGATCGGCGCGTCGAACGCCGGGCCGCTATCGTCACCACAGGCGGCCAGGAAGAACACCGAGAGCACCGCACGGCGAAACACCATGCGGGAACGCTATCACTTCGCCAGCGCCTTGGCCGCTGGTGCGGCCCCGGCTGCCGCGAGGGCATCCGGAAGCGTCAGCTCCGCGAGCGTGTCCTGGAAGCGCACCCGGGCGAGCATGATCTTCTCCTCCTGGTCGACGAGCGCGATCGTGGTCTTCTGCACGCGGTCGGAGATGTCCTTCATCTTCGCCTTGAGGTGGCTCATCAGGTCGTTGCCGGTCTTCACCGCCTGCAGCGTGACGATCTGCGCATGCAGCTCGTCCATGCGCTCCTTGTAGTCGGAGAGCCGGCGGCGCAGGCTCACCTGCTCCTCGGTAAGGTCGACGAGGCCGCGGTGGATCTCGAGGAGCTTCTTCAACTGCGCCTTGATCTCGGGCGAGCCATCCGGCGCCTCGACGTAGACCTTCATCATGTCGAGGGACACGTCGGCCTGGAGGTCGAGCGTGCGCTGCATCGGGGTCGCCTCGGAGATCTTGACCTCCTTGACCTCGTTGGGGCCGAGCTCCACCTCGAACAGGTGCGCGTCGCCGACACGCTCGAACGCGTTGGGTGCGTCGAGCAGGGTCCAGCCCTTGTTCACCGTGTGGCGCACGAACACCTTGGTCTTCTCGCGCAGGCGGTTCGTGATGGTGAGCTTCTGGGTGCGGATGTGCTGGACCTCGGCGGTCAGGATCCCGCGCTGCAGCGTGACGAGCTTCGAGATCTTGTTCTGCTCGCTGTCGTCGCGCTCGATCACGATCTGGCGATCCAGCGCGTACGGCACCACCGCCGACGCCTTCGGCGGAATAGGCTCGGTGAGGCCCTCGCCGATGAACCGCTCGTCGCCGTACACGGTCACCGGGCCGGTCTCGAGCGTGGACTCCGTCGGATTGCGGAACCGCACCGCGCGGAACGCGAAGTTCGAGTTACCGCGCTCGCTCTCGGCGTCGTAGAGGTACACGACCTCGCCCTCGGTCTCGTTGCGCATCATCGAGACCATCGCGCTCGCGCCCTTCTCGACCGTCATCGGGGTCGGATTCGCGAAGTGGCTCTCACCGACCGGCTGCGCCGCGAGGTCGGCCGCGCCACCCGGGCCCTGCCCTTGCTGCTTCTGCTCCTCGGGCGAGGGGGCCGCGGCGACGAGGCGCACGCGCTCCGGCTGGTTGGGCTCGACCTTGGTGACGATCTTGATCCGCGCCGGCGGCACGCCCTGATCGATGAGCTGGTTGCGCACGATGTTCGCGCGGTCGTTCGCGCGGCGCGCGGCGTCGTTCTGGTTCGCGTCGCCGTAGCCCTCGATGACGATCATCTTGTTCGACTTGAGGAGCTGCTGCGTCAGGTTCTTCATCTTCTGGTCGCCCTGCGCGACGCGCTCGTCCCGGCGGGGCTTCTGCATCGGCGCCGTCGAGGTCGTCGTCGGCATCGGGCCCATCATCGCGCCCGTACGCGGCTTCGCGGGCAACGGATCCGCGACGGCGACCTTCTTGCTCGCGCGCACGCGGGTACCCTTGCGCTTGGCGCCGGACGAATCGAGGGAGACGGACTCATCGTCGGCCTCGAAGTCGGCGGACGCGTCCATGCTGTAGTGGATCGACTCGGGCGCGGGTGGCGCGGGCTGCGCATCCGGGTGCCCCTGCGGGCGCCGGATCTCGTCGTCCCCGAGCTCGGCCAACGCGACCTCACCACCCGCGTCGGCCGCGCCCCCGCCGTAGGGCGAGATGCCGGTCGGCGGCGCGACGGCGAACTTCTCCTCGGACGCGAGCGTCTCGCGGTGGACCTGGCGCACGCTCCACAGGTCGTACTTGAACGACAGCGCGGAGCTCGAGCCGACGCCGACGCGGACGCCCTTCCAGTCCTCGCCGGATGTGTTGTCGACGATCGCCCAACCCTCGACGAGGACCTTGTTGTCCTTGCCGACCACCACGCGATAGCTCGGCTTCCACGCCGGCGATTCGGTGACGTAGGTGAGCACGACGTCCGCCGGCGCCTTGCTCGGCAGCTGGAGCTTCATCACCAGGTACTCGCCGTCGTTCGCCTGCTCGCGCGGGATCGAGACGGGCAGCGGCTTGCGCGACAGCGCGTCGACCACGGTGAGCGACTTGAGGAAGTCATCCACGCGGTCGCGGGGGACGCTGACGGTCAGGATCCCGCCGGAGACCGTGGCGCGCCGTTCGTAATAGGCGACGCCATTGCGATAGATGACGACGCGGCCGAGGGCGACGTCATCGACCTTGACGAAGTTGGCGTGCTTGGGACCGCAGCCGGTCATGGCGGCGGCGAGTAGGAATCCAGCGAGGAGCTTCTTCATGGCGGTCCTCGCCCATACGCATGGACCGCGAGGCTCGATCTAACGGGGTGCCGACTTTTTCCCAAGCCCTTGCTTGGTGGTGGTGTTGGGCACCGGCGCCGCCCCCCGCTTCCGGTCTCCCGCGTGGGGGGCCCTCGGCGTAGGGAGGTCGTGGTCCTTGCTTTGCGGCGGACCACGACGGTTTTTCTCGCCTCGGGCCTCCAGCTCCTCCAGGGTCCTGGGCCAATCCTCCTTGAGGAGGCGGGACAGGGACCGATCGGCGAGGAGGCGCCCTTCCGTCTGACAGGTAGGACAATAGTTCGCCTCGTTGTCGGCGTAGACGATGCGCTGGACCTTGGTCCCGCACACGGGGCACGGCTGGCCGTACTTGCCGTGGACGGCCATCTCGGGGCGGAACGCGGTGACCTTGTCGGGGAAGCCGTCGCCCACCTCGTCGCGCGTGCGCTGGGTCCACAGGTTCAGGGTGTCGATGCACGCGCGGTGCAGCGCCGCGATCTCGGCATCGGTGATCGACGACGTCATGCGAAACGGCGACAGCTTCGCGGCGTGGAGGATCTCGTCGGAATACGCGTTGCCGATGCCATCGAACAGCGTGGGATCGGTGAGCGAGCGCTTGATCGTGTGGCGCTCGCCGCGCACGCGCTCGGCGAACTCCGCCGCCGTGGCGTGGAACACGTCGAGCCCGCCGCGATCGAACTCGACGAGCCCCTCGCGGCCCGCCACCACGTGCAGCGAGGCGCGCTTCTTCGGCGACGCCTCGGTGAAGATCAGCGTCCCGTTCGGGAAGTCGAAGGCTGCGAGGCCGACCTTGTTCGGCACCTTTTCGCCACGCTTCTTCCACCGCAGGCGGCCCGCGATCATCAGGTGGATGACGATGAAGCGCTCGCCTTCCACGCCGATCACGATCCGCTTGCCCAGCCGCTCGACCGACACGACCTTCGCGCCCGCGAGCTCGCGCGGTGACGGGCTCACGGTGCGCAGCACGAACGGGCTCGCGACGCGGATGCCCTCGAGTGGCTGGCCGACCGTCAGCGCGGCGAGGCGCTCGACGTAGACCGCGACATCGGGCAACTCCGGCACCTCACGACTGTACCGCTAGAAGCTCAGGGAGCGGAGAGCGTGATGCTGTACCCGACCTGGCAGCTACCGTCGGCCGCCTCGTACAGCGCGCCGAGACCACCCACGATCGCGGTCGCCGACGAGGAGGTCGCGTCGAGGATGAGGAATTTCTCGACGAGCGACGTTCCCGCGGGGCCGCTACCGCTCTGGCTCGTGAAGGCGGCGTACAGCCCGACATCGACGGTGTCGAGGACGAGCGACGCCGCCCCGAACCCGGCATCGATCGGCGCGCCGCTGAGCGTCACCGAGGTGCCGGTCGTCAGGTCCACGCTGCCGTCCACGAAGCCGAGGCTCGCGGCGGCCAGGTTCGCGAACTGCGCCTCCTGCCCGGCCAGCGAGCCGTCGCAGAAGACGTCGAACGGCGCCGTGTCATCGAGCGCGAGCGCATAGGTGCCTGGCGTGAGGTCGTCGACCACGGGCGGCTCGGGGGCGAGGAGCTCGATCGGCCCGAACTCACCGTCGACGGTCGCGGTGATCGTGCCCCCCGGCGTCGCCGAGCCCGCGCCGAGCTGGACCGTGCCGGTGACCGCAGCCCCGTAGACGTCGGCGGTCTCGTTCTCGGGGTTGCCCGCGGCGAATAGCGCGATCCTGTCTTGCCCGTCGAGGACGATCGTCGCGCCGGGGACGTAGTCGCTCTTCGGCATGAGCACGAGCACGGCATCGATGTGGATGGTGCCGGCCGGCCCCGCGCTCTCCGCGTATCCAGAGAGCGCGAGGTACGCATCGGTAGCGTCGGTGATGGTGGTCGCGAGCGAATGCAGGTTCGTTGCGGAATACAGCTGGCCGCCGAGCGTGATGTTCAGCGAGCCACCGCCGAACTGCGGGGTCTCTTCCTGCTCGAAGTCTTCGTAGGGAGCGGCCGTGAACGTCGCGCTCCCAGGCGCCGTGGGGCCCGTGAACTGAAAGCTCGTGCCCTCGCCGAGCACCAGCGCGACGGCGCTGCTCCCGCCCGGAACGCTGTAGACGGTCTGCGTGTCGGTATCGTCGGGCGGGACGGTGATCGTCGGCGGCGTGGTCGACTCGGAAGCGCACGCCATCAGCGACAGAAGCAAAGCACCACAGAAAGTACGCATGTTGTTCTCCTCGTTCCTCGCCGGGGAGATGGCCGGGGCGCGGCCGATTGATCACGTGATCCGCGCGCGCGCCGCGACACGCGCTGACATCATTGAGGTGTCAGCGACGCAGCGAACAGCACCGTGCACGTGCCGGTCTGCGCCGCGTTCTCGAACAGCGCAGCACCGATCGCGTCGATCCGCGCGGCCCCTGCGGAGCCGCTGTCGAGCACGAGGATGCGGCGCGTGTTCGTCGTCGACAGCGGGCCGGCGCCGAAGGACTGCGCGACTTCCACGCCCCACAATTCAGGTTCGCCGGGCGGTGGATCGGGCTCGGGCATGAGTGTCAGCGCGCTATCGCCGAACGCCACGCCGAGCGCCGCACCGGTGACGACGAGCTGCGTCGCCGTCGGCGCGTCGAGCGTCACGGTCCCGTCGATGAGGTTCAGCGTCGCGCGCGTGAGCGCTGCGAAGCTCGCCTCCATGCTCGCGAGCTCGCCGTCACACATCACGTCGGGCGGATCGACAAAGGCGAGCGCGTAGGTGCCGGTCGCGAACGGATTGCCGGGATGTCCATCGATCGACAGCGCCGCATCGACCGCAGCATCGGGTGCGCTCCCGAGGCGCACGTCCTTGCCGCAGGCGGCGAGGACCAGACACCACGCGAGCGAGCGCATCGCGCGCTACTTGCCGAGCTTGCGCACGCGCTGCGCGAGCGGACTGCCGGGGTGCTGCGCGAGGAAGGCGTCGGCGAGCGCGGCGCCCTTCGCCTTGTCGCCACTCGCGAACGTCGCTTCGATGCGTGCGACAGCAGCTTCCGGGGCAAGTGCGCCCGCCGGGAACCGCTGATCGTAGGTGTCGAGGCTGCGCAGCGCGGCAGCAGCATCGCCGTTGCGCAACGCGACGATCGCCGCGTCGACGAGGACGACTTCCTGCGCGAGGGGGCGCGTGGTCGCCACGGGTTCCGCGGGCGTTGCGCCATCGACGGTCGACGCGGGCTGCTCCGGTGCGGAGCTCGATGGCACGGAGCGCGGGACACGTTCGGTGCGCGGCGCGCCGGGGATGGCGCGGGGTCCGACCGAGTTGGTGCTCGACGCGACGGGGTTTACGCGCGCCCCGATGGCTTCGTGCCTGGGCGCGGCGGGCTCGCCACGGCCCGCGACCGGTTCGCGAGCCTGCGCGCTCGGCGGCGGTTCAGCCGTGGGTGCGGCGCTCCGGGTCCCGGCAGGCTCGACGTTCGGGGCGGACGCATGCGGCGCGCGTGCCTCCACGCGTGCCTGCGCTGGTGCTCGTGCCGACGTCCGCGCCGGCGCGACCAACGTCTGCTTGATCGCGACGCCCGTGCCCGTCGCGAGCGCGATGCCCAGGACGAGCTTGCCCACGAGCGAGATGCCCGTCTTCGCGACGACCGTCGCACCAACCGCGCCCGCCGTCGCTGTCGCGGTCGCCGCGCCCGCCGTTGCCACCGAGCCCGCGGTCGCGGTCGCCGAGGCGGTGGTCGCGGTCGTCGCGGTCAGCGCGGCAGCGGTCGGCAGCCCGAGCGCGAGCGCGATCGCGCGGCGCGATGCCGGTGAGGGCCCATCGTCGTCGGCCGAGCGCAGGATCGCTGCGAGCGATGGATCGTCCTTGAGGCGCGTCGGCTCGCTCATGCGTTCCTCCGCAGGCGTGTCGCGCATGCCTGAAACTGCTCGCGTGCGCGGCGTAGGCGCGATGCGACCGTGCCGGGGGCGAGCTCGAGGGTGGTCGCGATCTCGGCCATCGTCATCTCTTCGAGCTCGTAGAGGACGAACACCGCGCGCAGGTCGTCGTCCAAGTCGTCGAGGATACGATCGAGGACCGCACGCGCGCGTTGCCGATCGACAACCTCTGCGGGGCTGGGCGACACGTCGACGAGCCCGGCGACCGCTCTCTCGTCATGCTCGCCGCGCCGCGCCTGCCCGCGGCGCGCGGTCGAAGCGACCCGGATCGCCGTCGCGAACAAGAACGACCGCTCGGAGCCGAGCGCGATATCGTCGAGCCGACGGGACGCGACGAGGAAGACCTCCTGGGTCGCATCATCGACCGTCGCTGCCGGGACGCCGAGCCGGCGAAGCGAGCGCCAGACGAAATCGAAGCACTCGTCGAACATCGCGCGCAGCCGATCCTCGGGCGCGAGCGCAGGCTCGAGCTCGATCTTCGGCTGGGGGCTGGTGACCTCGTGCAACGTAGCTCCGCCGTGCGCTTGGTTGTCGACGCCTCGCGCATCGTTCACGGTAATGGCCGGCCACCGGCGGTTTGATCACGAAAGAATCTAGAGGATGTCGATCGCGAGGGTGAGGCCGACCGCGGAGGTCAGCCACGGGGTTTGATGAACCGTCGTCGCGGGAGCGATGAAGAAGCGATCGCGCACGAGCGGGATTGCGACGAGCCCCTCCAGCTCGAGTACGAGCCGCCCCAGCCGGAGGCCGACGGCGAGCGTGAGCTCGGGGGCTACCCATGGCCGCGCACCGCCACCAGGCATCTCGACGTCGGTCCCGCGTCCATCGAGCACGCCCGCCGCAATCCCGATCGCGGGCGATACCATGAACCGACCGCGCACCAGGCGAACCGGGCTCGCATCGATCCGGCCGGCGGTCCACTGGAACGCCGACCGCCCTGCCGACACCTCCGCGGTGCGCTGCTCCGTCCGCGCGAAGGCGACGCGCACGCGGGGCCCGCGGGGACGACCGAAGGTCGCGAACACCGGCACGCCCATCAGCGCGTCGGGCGCGAGGCCCTGATACCGCGCGACGCCCGAGCCCACCGCGAGCCAGCGCGAGGCCGAGCCCGATGCCGATGCCGACCCCGACCCCGACCCCGACCCCGATGCCGATGCCGACGCCGACGCCGATGCCGATGCCGACCCCGATCCCGATCCCGATCCCGACCCCGATGCCGACGCCGACTCCGATGCCGATGCCGATGCCGATGCCGATGCCGATGCCGATGCCGAACCCGACCCCGACCCCGAAACCGACCCCGACCCCGACCCCGAGCCCGAGCCCGAGCCCGAGCCGGCATCCGCGTTGGATGCCTCGATCGCCAGCGCCGCCACGACGACCAGCGCAGCCACCGTCTCCTCGCACGTCTCTCCATCCACCTCACGCACCAGCGCGCGGCTGCCGGTGCGAATCACGAGCGTCCCTCGCAAGCCCGTCGCAACCCGCTCGATGCCGACATCGAACGTGCGCCGCGCGCCACGCTCGATCCGCACGACCGGGGCGCGGGCACGCAACCGCTCCACGAACTCCGTCTCGGACGGGCAGCCATCGGGCACCACATACGACACCGCGACGCGCTCGACGGGCTGCGCACCAACCACACCGGCAGCGGCGGCCACCAAGACCGCGATCAGCGCGCGATGACGACGCGAGGCCACACCTGCGTGTAGCGCGAACCGCGTGCGGGGTGGAAGGGAATGAGGCCCGACACCACCTCCCCCCGCGGCGACGTCACTTCTTCTTCGAGGCCTTCTTCTTCGGCGCGGCTTCTTCCGCGGCCGCCGGCGCAGCAGCCTCCGCGGCGATGGCGGGCTTGCGCTCGTCGCTCTTGGCCATACCGAGACTCGCCTTGAGTGCCTCCATGAGATCGATGACCTTGCCGACCGGCGCCTCGGGCGCGACCGTGATCTCCTGGCCCTCGATCTTCTTCTGGATCAGCTCGGCCATCCGCTCCTGAACCTCGTCCTTGTACTTCTCCGGCGCCCAGGTCTCGTGCGCGATCTGCTGGATAATCTGCTTCGCGAGCCCGAGCTCCGCGGGCTTGAGCTCCGGCAGGTCGGGCAGCGGCACCTCGCTCCACGGCTTCACCTCGGCCGCATAGCGCAGCTGGTGCATGATCAGGCCCTCCTGGAACGGGCGCAGCGACACGATGTATTGCTTGCCGCGCGCCGAATACGACGCGACGCCCACGAGGCCCGTCTCGAGCATCGCGTCGCGGATCAGCTTGTACGCGCGCTCGCCGCCCTTGTCGGGGCCCAGGTAGTAGCTCTTCTCGACGTACAGCGGGTCGAGCGCCGTCGCGGGCACGAACTCCTCGAGCGCGATGGTCTGCGTCGCCACGGCATCGAGTGCCTTGAGCTCGTCGGCGGAGAACACGACATATTGCCCCTTGGCGTGCTCGTAGCCCTTCACCATGTGGTCGCGGTCGACGACCTCGTTGCACTTGGTGCAGATGTACTGCTGCTTGAGCCGTGCACCGTCGGCGTCGTGGAGCATGTTGAAGCTGATGTCGCCGGAGGTCTCGTTCGTCGTGTAGAGCTTCGTCGGAATCGAGACGAGGCCGAACGAGATGGTGGCGGTGCCGATCGAGCGGGCTGGCATGAAAATATTCTAGGCCAGCCCCACGCCAGGCGCGAACAATCACCGGGTCACGTCGAGGACGACCAGCTTCCCCTGCTGCACGACGATGAGCTCGCGGAGATTGCGGAACATTCCCTTGGAACCGCCGTGCGGGTGCGAGTGTCACGAGGGCGTGGGGCCATTAGAGTGGTACGAAGCATCGTGGCCGATCCGAAGAACCCAGAGGACACCGAGATCGTCGGCGGCCTCGACAAGTATCGCGCGAAGCGCACGGGTGGAGCCACTCCCGAGCCGATGGCGAGCACGGTCTCGCCGGCGCCGCGCGGGCCGAAGATGTTCGTCGTCCACCAGCACGACGCGACGCGCATGCACTGGGACCTGCGCCTCGAGATCGACGGCGTGTTGTGCTCGTGGGCCGTGCCCAAGGCGCCGTCGATGGATCCCGACGACAAGCGCCTCGCCGTCAAGGTCGAGAACCATCCGCTCGAGTACGTGCACTTCGAGGCCGTGATCCCCGACGGCAACTACGGCGCGGGGCCGATGATCGCGTGGGACCGCGGCCTGTTCCGTCCGCTGATCGACCCCGCGCAGGGCATGATGGACGGCGAGATCAAGTTCGAGCTCTACGGCTACAAGCTGCGGGGCGCGTTCACGCTGGT
The DNA here is from genome assembly GCA_033763475.1 of Kofleriaceae bacterium. Taxonomy (GTDB): domain Bacteria; phylum Myxococcota_A; class Polyangia; order Haliangiales; family Haliangiaceae; genus JABFXX01. The sequence continues at coordinate 20,348 of JANRKM010000008.1, read as the reverse complement.
GCACACCGGCAAGGGCAAGCGCGGGCGGCAGTCGGGACGCGGCTCGAACGACTGGCTGCTCATCAAGAAGCGCGACGAGCCGACGGAGCAATGGCTCGCCAGCGGACAACCGCTGTCGGAGGCCAGCGTGCTGTCGGGGCTCACCATCGACGAGCTGTTTGCCGGTGCGCCACGCCACCAGGCCGTGCTCGCCGAGCTGCCCGGACTCGGTGCACCGAAGAGGACGATCGCGCCCGGCTCGATCGAGCCGATGTTGTGCCAGACGGCGGAGGCCGCGTTCTCGTCGTCCGACTGGCTGTTCGAGCTCAAGTACGACGGCTTCCGCATGATGGCGTACGGCGGCGCGGGGCAGGCGATGTTGCGCTACCGCTCGGGGCAAGAGGTCACCGATCGGTTTCCGGAGCTGACCAGCGCGCTGCGGGCCCTGCCACTCGCGAACCTCGTCCTCGACGGCGAGATCGTGATGCTCGACGCGGAGGGCAAGCCCGACTTCCACCGGCTGTCGTTCCGCGGGCAGATGCATCGCACCTCCGAGATCCAGCGCGCGGCCCTGGCCTCGCCGGTGACCTTCATCGTGTTCGACCTGCTCGCGATCGGTGGTCACGACCTCCGCAACCTGCCGCTGCTCGTCCGCAAGTCGTTGCTCCAGCGCATCCTGCCCACCGTCGGGCCGCTGCGCTACGCCGAGCACATCCCGCAGCATGGCGAGGCATTGCTCGCGCAGGTGGTCGCGCGCGGGCTCGAGGGCGTCGTCGCCAAGAAGGCGAGCTCGGTCTACAAGTCCAAGCGCTCGCCCGACTGGCTGAAGATGAAGAAGGATCCGGAGGCCGACTTCGCCGTGTGCGGGTACACGCCTCCGAAGGGCACGCGCACCGGTCTTGGCGCGTTGCATCTGTGCGTCTGGACCGACGAGCGCTGGGTGTGGGCCGGCAAGGTGGGGACCGGGTTCGACGACAAGCTGCTCGCGGCGCTGACCACCGAGCTCTCGGCCAAGCCGCGCTGGAAGCCGACGTTCCCGCGCCCCGAGGGCTCGGGAGACGCGCTCTGGATCGAGCCCGAGCTGGTCGTGCAGGTCCGCTATCGCGAGTGGCCCGAAGATTCGTCGCTGCGCTTTCCCGTGTTCGAGCGCCTGCGCCGCGACAAGCCGCCAAAAGAATGCGGGATGCCGATCCGCCGCACCGGCGAGGTGGCGGAAGGTGGGCGCGAGCCCAAGCCCGGCGAGTCGATGGAGCTCGTCGTCGATTCGCAGGTGCGCGAGCTGCGTCTGACCCGGCTCGACAAGGTGTTCTGGAAAGACGAGCAGATCACGAAGGGCGACCTCATCGATTACTACCGCGCGATCGCGCCGTACGCCCTGCCCTACCTCAAGGACCGCCCGACGGTGCTCACCCGGTTTCCCGACGGCATCGACGGCGAGATGTTCTACCAGAAGGACCTGCCACACTGGACGCCGCCGTGGCTCCGCACGACGACCCTGTGGAGCGAGCACAGCCAGCGCGAGATCCACTACCTCCTCCTCGACGACGCCGACGGGCTCGCCTTCGTCGCCAACATGGCCTCGATCCCGATCCACTGCTGGGCGAGCCGCGTCGGTGTGCTCGAGCACCCCGACTGGACGATCATCGATCTCGATCCGAAGAACGCGCCACGCGAGCACGTGGTGCCGCTCGCGCTGGCGATCCATCGCCTGTGCGATGCGGTGAAGCTGCCGAACTACGTGAAGACGTCGGGCCAGACCGGTCTGCACGTGCTCATCCCCCTCGGCGGCCAGTGCACGTTCGAGCAGGCGCGCACCCTCGCCTATCTGCTCGGCCTCATCGTCGAGCGTCAGCACCCGACGATGGCGACGACGGCGCGCAACCCGGCGGCGCGCGGGGGGCGCGTCTACCTCGACTGGGGGCAGAACGCACACGGCCAGCTGCTCGTCGCGCCGTACAGCGTGCGCCCCGTCGCGGGTGCACCGGTCTCGATGCCGCTGGTGTGGGATGAGGTCGTGCCGGGCCTCGATGCGAAGCAGTTCAACCTGCGCAACGCGCTCGCCCGCGTGACGTCGTGGGCCGAGGATCCGTGCGCGCGCGTGCTCACCGAGCGTCCGGATCTGCAAGCCGCACTCGAAGCGCTCACCGCCTACGCAAAAGAGACCTAACGGATACGAGCACGGGCCGACCAACGGCAATCGCGGCACGCAGACCATCCGTTCAGGACATGCAGTCCGTGCGCTGCGCGACCTCGCGGACGTAGGCGGCGTACGCGCGCGGAGGCTTGCCGAGCAGCGTGGTCGTGGACGCGAGCTGCGCCGGCGTCGCCGCGATCCGGGCCTTGTGGAACAGCTGGTACGTCTTCTTGAAGTCCTCACGCTCGCGCGCGTGCATGCGCGCCTCGACGAGGCTGTACCAGCGGGCGACATCACCGTCGTACGCGACCTCGCGCCCCAGCGCCTCGGCCCACACCGCCGCGCATGCGGGGCCGGAGAGGAACGGCTCGGGCCCGACGAGCGGATAGGCCCCCGCGTCGATCGTGGTGCCTACGAGCGCGCGTGCCGCCGCATCGCCGATGTCGCGACAGTCGACGCGATTGACGCCCTTGGGGCCGAGCGGCTGCGGATACCGCCCCCCGCGGATCTCGGGCAGATACAGCTCGTCGTTCTGGAAGAAGTTGGGCGGCATCAACACGACCGGGCTCGGCGCGCGAAACCGCACGCGGCCCTCGACGCGCAACTTGGGCCCGTAGTGGGTGAATAGGCTCGCGATGCCGACGAACAACGAATACCCGAGCTTGCTCGTCGGGTTGGGATGAAACGCCGAGGCGAAGACGACGCGGCGAACCTTCGCGGCGATCGCAGCGTCGACGAGGTTCTCGCCCAGCTGCTGCTCGTTCTCGGTGTGCGGCGTCACGAAGAACACGCTGGTCACGCCGTCGAGCGCGGCCGCGAGAGACGCTGGATCGCCGAGGTCCCCTGGCACCTCGCGCACGTGCGGTGGCGGCACCTTGGACGGCGTACGCACCAGCGAGCGCACATTCGCGTTCGTCTCGCCGAGCGCGCGTAGAACCTCGCGGCCGACGCGGCCACGGGCTCCAACAACGAGGACCTCGTCTACCACTTCACGGACGTTACACTCACTTGCACGGGCGTGCCTGCGCGCTCGAGGGTCAGCGCGACGGTCTGCCCGACGCCGACGGTGCCCGACGACAGCAGCAGCTTCGCGATGCCCGGCGTCAAGCTCGCGACCTCGCGCCCGTCGAGCGCCATGATCCGGTCGCCGACCTGCACGCCGGCCGCCTTCGCCGGACCACCGTCGGTGACCGAGGAGACGACGAGCTTGTCGCCCTCGACCTCGGTGGCCATCCCGAACGTGCCCGCATCGCCCGTGCGCGGCGCGACCACCTCGATCGTGCCGAGGTCGATGCGCCCACCTTCGGTCGCGGTGTACGGGCGCGTGCCGAGCGGCGTGAAGCCATCCTTGGGCATCAGCGACACCGTGCCGGTGCCCGCGGGGATGCGATCGACGGTGAAGCGGCCGTTCGGGTCGGTCGTTGGAGCCCTGCCCGTCATGATGTTCGCGAACGCCGCCTGCCCACCGCGTCCATCTTCGGAGCCCGCCATCACGATCAGGCCTGGTACCGGCTTCTTCGTCAGCACGTCGACCGCGACGCCCGTCACCGTGGCCCAGCGCTTGAGCGCGATGTCGAGCTGCTCGGGCTCGGAGCCAACGTCGATCTTCGCGCTGCCCTCGCCGGCATCGCTGTCCACGTCGCACTCGTACGAGCCCGCAGCGAGCCGCTCGAGCGTGTAGGTGCCATCGGCGGCTTCGACGTGCTTCTTCGCGTCCTTGGGGCCGTTGCACGCGATCGTGTACTTGGTGACCGGCTGGCCGCCGACGGTGACCTTGCCGTTCAGCGAGGCGAACGACACCAGCTTGATCGTCACGCTGTCGCCTGGCTTCACGCCCGGCTTCTCCGCGCGGCTCGTTCCCTTGGGGCCCTCGACCTCGACGGTGAACGAGCCCTTGCGCAGCCGCGTGATGACGAACTGCCCGTCGGCGTTCGTGAGCACGGGCTCGGACCGATCGCCGCCGAAGCGCGCGAACCGCGCGGGCACACCGTCGAGCGGTTTCACCTCCAGGCTCGCCGTTACCCAGGCATCGGCCGCGGGCTTGCCGTCGGGCGCGATCACGCTGCCGCGGATCACGCCGTCCCGGGCCTCGACGGTCAACGTGATGCCGGTCTTCGCCTCGGTGGCAGCGAGGGTGACCGTCTGTATCGCCTTCGATGTTTTGTCCTTGTCGGCCGTGCCCCTGTCGCGGAACGCGTCACCGTCCTGCGCACTCACCGTGTATTCGCCGGCCTCGAGCCCGACGATCGTGAACGAACCGTCGTTCCTGGTCGTCACGCCGTCGCGCCGGCCGTTGAAGCTGAACGTTGGCCCGTCGTCCTTCTTCGTCGCTTGCGCCACCACACGCACGCCGGCCGCGGGCTTGCCGCTGGTGTCGACGACGCGGCCGCTGACCGACGCGCGCTGCTCGAGCTTCACGACCACCCCGGATTGATCGATCTGCGCGACCACCAGGAGCTGGCTGCCCTTGCGCCCGTCCTCGGAATTCGCGTGCAGCGTGAACGATCCGGCCGGCACGTTGTGCAACACGAACGCACCGGTCGCGTCGGTGTCGGCGTGCACGACGATCGCCTTCGCGGCCTCGAACATGTTGGCGAAGCCGATCGGGCCCGTCGGCTCGAGCGACATGCTGACATCCTGGGCGGCCGGCTCGACGCGTCCGGAAATGGTGACGCCGGCGTCGAGCTCGACGATCACGTTGTCGAGGTCGCGATCCACGATCTCGACGGGCGTACCGACGTCGGGCACCGAGCCCTCGCCGAAGGCGAACATGTTGTAGCTGCCCTTCTTGAGCCCCACGATCTTGTAGGCACCGTCGCTGTCACTCGGGTCGATCGAGAAGCCGAACGCCTGCGAGGCGATCGAGAACGCACCTAGCACGATGCCCGTCAGGCCGTCATCGGGCTTGCCCTTGCGCACCACGCGACCGGAGATGCTGTACGCGTGATCGACCAGGACCTTCACGTCGTCGAGTTGCTCGCCGATGCCGATGGTGACGATCGTCGGGGTCTCGGAAGCGTAGCCTGGACCAAGTGCCGAGAGCTCGAGCTCGCCGGATGACAAGCCGCGGAGCACGAAGGCCCCTTGCTCGTCGACGCTCGCGAACCCATCGCCGCCACCCAGGCCGCGTCCGTTGCCCTCGGCGCGAATCAAGCCACCGCTGACCGGCTTGCCGCTGTCGCGCGCGACCACCTGGCCTCGAATCGTCGCGCCCGGCACCAGCGAGAAGTCGACGGTCATCGGCTCCTTGCCGAGCTCGATGCCCTGCGAGCCATCGGCGTAGTCGTCGTGCGAGGCGGTGAGCCGCAGCTCGCCCGGTGGCAGGGTGAGCTCGTAGCGACCATCGGGGCCGGTCACCGCGACAAAATCGGCGGGAGCCTGCAGCTCGCGGATACCGCTACGCACCGCCGTCACGCGCGCATCGGCAATCGGGCCCCCACCGACGTCGGTCACGGTGCCGCTGACGAGCGCGCCGCCCGCGACGAGCGCGAGATCGAGGTCGCGCCGATCTTCGCCCGCCGCCACGACGAGCTTGGGCAGCTGCCCTGGCAAGAGGCCCTTCGCCGTCGCCGCGATCCGGTACGCGCCGGGCGTCACGCGCTCGACCTTCCAGGCACCGTTGGCGTCGGTGGTGGTGACCAGCGTCGGCGACTCCTTCGCCATCAAGAACTTCGGCACCGGGTCGCCCGCCGCGATCGCGACGGTGGCGCCGGCGACGGGACTGCCGTCCGCCTTGCGCGTCACGCGCCCCGCTAGCTTCGCGGGACCGAGCTTCGCGCGCTCGCGTGCCCTCTGTGCCGCGGCACCGCCCTCGGTGAGCTTCGAGCCCGCGGCCGCGGTGTCACGCGCGCGACCACCTTCGTGCGTATCGCCGCCGCGGCCCTTCCACCACCAGAGGAGCAGGACGACGACGACGAGGCCGACGAAAACTGCGAGCTTCCGGCGCATGGGCGGGCATCGTAGTCACCCACCCGATCCGAAGGAAGCGCTAGTTATTCGGAGCAGCAGCGCTGATCTGGCCGAGCAACGACTGTTGATCGTACCGCTGCGCGAGGTCACCGAGCGAGACGATGCCCACGGGCTCGCCATCCGCGACCACCGGGATCCGGCGCACGGCCCGACTGCGCATCAGCTTGATCGCCTCGTCGACCGTAGCACCCGGGGCCACGGTGACGAGCTCCTCCGTGCAGATGTCTCCGACCCGGGTCGCGACCGGGTCCTTGGCCTCGGCGAGCCCGCGAACCACGATGTCGCGATCCGTGACGATGCCGCACAACGCCCCGGTCTCGGTGACGACGAGAACATCGCCGATCTCGCGATCGCGCATCATCCGGGCGACGTTCCGGATCGGCGTGTCGTCCGGGACGGTGTGGACGAGCTTGGTCATTACTTTATCGACGGTGGTAGACATAGCCGCTGCGAATGCAAAGCGAGTGCGCGGCCCCGCGTCATCGGTTCTGGTAGGGTCGCTCGCGTGAAGATCGCCTGCATCGGCGGAGGGCCCGCCGGTCTCTATCTCGGCATCCTCGTGAAGCGGAGCGCGCCGGAGCACGACGTGGTGATCTACGAGCGCAACCGACCCGATGATACGTTCGGCTTCGGCGTCGTGTTCTCGGATGCCACGCTCGGCCACCTCGCCGCGGCGGATCCAGAGTCCCACGCACAGATCACCGCAAGGTTTGCGCGCTGGGACGACATCGAGATCCACGCTGGCGGCGAGGTGCTGCGCTCGACCGGGCATGGGTTCTGCGGGCTCGAGCGCAAGACGCTTCTGGCGATCCTGCAGGCACGCGCGAAGGAGCTCGGCGTGCGCATCGAATTCGAGCATCCGCTCACGTCGCTTGTCGAGGTGCGCGCGCTCGGCCCGGATGTGATCGTCGCATGCGATGGCGTGGGCAGCTGGGTGCGCGACGCGCTCGCCGCCGAGCTGTCGCCACAGGTCGACGTGCGGCCCAACAAGTTCGTGTGGCTCGGCTGCACGGTGCCGTACCGCGCCTTCACGTTCATCTTCAAGCGCTCGGCGTACGGGCTATTTCGCGTGCACGCCTATCCGTTCACCGACACGATGTCGACGTTCATCGTCGAGTGCCGCGAGGACACGTGGCGCGCCGCCGGGCTGCACGAGGCCGACGAGGACCGCACGGTCGCGATCCTGAACGACGTGTTCGCCGAGGAGCTCGCCGGGCACCAGCTGATCAAGAACCGCTCGATCTGGCGCAACTTTCCGACGGTGCGCTGCGGCAAATGGCACGCGGGCAACGTGGTGTTGATGGGCGACGCAGCGCACACAGCGCACTTCTCGATCGGCTCGGGCACCAAGCTCGCGATGGAAGATGCGATCGCGCTGCGCGACGAGCTGCTCGCGAAGCCCGACATCCCCGCGGCGCTCGCGGCCTACGAGGCGAAGCGGCGCCCCGAGGTCGAGGCGCTGCAGGCGGCCGCGCAAGCGAGCCTCGAGTGGTTCGAGGGGACCGAGCGTTATCAGAAGATGACGCCGATCGAGCTGACCTACAGCCTGATGACGCGCAGCTTGCGCGTGAGTCACGCGTCGGTCGCCAAGCGCGATCCACACCTCGCCCGCGGCGTCGAGCGCTTGCTCGCCGGCAAGGTCGGCATCCCCGGCGAGCCGCCGCCGCCGCCCACGGCACTGCCGATCGTCCTCGGCGGACGGCGCGCCCCTTCGCGAATCGCCGTCGCGCCACCCTGCCCGCCCACGGCGGGTGATGACGCGCTCGTCGCGCTCGGCGGAGCCGCCGCCGCAGGCGCCGGCATCGTCGTCACCCCGCGTCTTCCTGCCTCCGCGCTGGCCACCGACGAAGGCGCGGTCGCGTGGGCCCGCATCGTCGACTACGTGCACGCCAAGGGCGCGCTGATCGCGGCCTCGTTCGCGACCGACGACCAGCTGCGCCTGCGCGATGCCGTCCAGCGCGCGGCGTATGCTGGCTTCGATCTGCTCGTGCTCGATGCGGGAACCGACACGGTGGCCGTCGAGCAGCTGCCCGGTGTGATTCACAACGTGCGCGATGCATGGCGCGCTGGCAGCGTGATCGCCGCGGTCGTCCACGACAAGCCGGGCGCGCGCTCGGCCGTGGTCGGCAGTGCGGCACAGCTCCGCAAGGCGGGCGCGCAGCTCCTGATCGTGATGTCGCCCGGCGACGGTGGTGCCCGGCTGCCCGCCGCGCCCATCGCGGATCGCCTGCGCAACGAGCTCCACATCGCGACGTGTGTCGACGGCGACGCCGCGTTGCTCCCCGATCTCGACGCAGCGATCGCGGCGGGACGTGCAGACCTCATCGTCGTCGAGAAGCTGCCCCCCGGCAGCAGGCGAGCGTAGCCATGCCCGCACCGCGTCGTTATCAGCTCCGCAAAGAAGCCGTTGGAGTCGTCCTCCGCAACCTGCCGTGGGTGTTCCGCGAGCACCTGAGCTCCGCCGCGAACGTGTTCGCCGACGGTGACTGGCTGCGCCTGGTCGACGGCACTAACAAGATCATTGGCTATGGCATCTACGAGGCCGACGGCGCGATCGCCATCCGCGTGTTGCGCACGGGCCCCGTGCGCCCCGATGCCGCATGGCTGCGCGAGGCGCTGAAGACGGCGATCGCGAAGCGCGGTGAGCTCGCCAAGCACACGGACGGGATCCGCCTGGTGCACGGCGAGAGCGACGGCATCCCCGCCGTGGTCGCCGATCGGTTTGGCGACACCCTGGTCGTGCAGAGCTACTCGCGCGGGGCCGATGCCCTCGCGCGGTTCACGGCACGCGCACTCGCGAACGAGCTCGGCATTCCCAACGTCGTGCTGCGTCCCGCACACCGCCGGCGCACGGCCTCGCCCGAGCCGCGCGTGGTGCGCGGCACGCCGCCCGACATCGCGCAGTTCACCGAGGACGGCGTGACGTACGCCGTCGATCTCGCGGGCGGACAGAAGTCCGGGACGTACCTCGACCTGCGCGGCCTACGGCGCGCGATCGCGGCGACCGACCTGCGGGGCAAGCGCGTGCTCAATCTGTTCTCGTTCTCCGGCATGCTCGGGCGTGCTGCCGAGCTCGCCGGCGCCGCGCACATCACCAACGTCGATGCCTCGGAGCGCGCGCTCGCGTTTGCCGCCGCGCACCACGCGACCGATCCGGCAAGACACGCGTACGTCACCGCCGACATCTTCAAGTGGCTCCCGACGCTCGGCGCCGACGAGCTCTACGATGTCGTGATCGTCGATCCGCCCGCGATGACGAGCCACATGGCGCAAGTACCCGCGGTGCTCGCAGGCTACAAGAAGCTGTATCGCGCCGCTGCACCACACGTGCGCCCGGGTGGCGTCCTCGTGGCCGCGTGTTGCACGAGTCGCATCGAACGCACCGTGTTTCACGAGACAGTCGCGAAGGCGCTCGGCGACGCGTTCGAGCGCGTGCGCGAGCTGCCGCTCGAAGTCGACCATCCGGTGGGCTTCCCCCAGGCCGACTATTTGAAGATCGGCTGGTGGCGTAGGCGCTGAATCACGCGAACGCGGCGCTGACCTTGCGCGTCCCAGATCCCGGCGTCCAGTTGCTCACCGAGTGCGCCCAGGTCAGGTTGTTCACGATCACGAAGTCGCCGGCCTTCAGCTTGTACGTGAGGCGGCTCGCAAAGAGACTTGCGAACTCGACCTTGGAGCTGTAAATGCGCCGGTCCGCAGCGTTGTCGAGCTGACGAAGCTCGAGGCCGCCCGGGGGCTCCTTCAGCAAGCCACTCTCTCGAAGCAGGCGCTCGTATTGGGGCGCCGCATCGAGGTCCAAGCTCGCGACGGTGTCCCAATACGCATAGACGTCACGATCGAGCAGGACCGAGTGGATCTTCTCGAGAGGAACCAAGACATCGACGAGCGTGAGGCCGGGGATGCTCGTCGGGCGCTCCGCCACAACGCTGTCGCTGTCCTTCAACAGGTCACGTGGGACATTGATCCCGTACATCCCTCGCGCTTGCGCGATCTCGCTCTGCGCCAGCTGCCGGGTCACCTTCGCGCGCGTGACCATTTCGCGCAACGACGACCAGCCTTCGCAGGCCGGGTTTAGGTTGAGGAGGATCGTATCCCCGCCGTCGGTGGTGTTCTCGTAGCAATAGAAGGACGCGAGCTGCATGCCTGCGACCCGGTGGCCCTCGGAATGTGGCGGGATGAAGTGATAGTCGTCGCGCTTGTTGACCGTCATGTAATAGGAGCCGAGCGCTTCTCGATGGCCCATGACGCTCGCGAACGTGGCTTGGAGCTCGAGGGCCTCCCCCAGCCCGAGGCTGTCCGCGGTGGAATGCATGAGTGCGTCCGCCTGCGGCGCGTTGAGGCCCCGTACAAGCACGACATGATCCTGCCGAAGCGCGCCGACGACCTGGCCCGGAGTGACCGGCTTACCGCCTCCCTCGAAGGCCACTAGCTTGCTCGGGTCCTCCGGTACGGTCCCTTTGCTCTCCACGTGTCGAACCTCCGCGTTGTACGCGACAAAGATATCACGCCAGACGCGTGACAGAGTGCATGCCCACGGCGCGCTATCGCCGCGGAGCGAGCCCCGCGGCCATCGTCACCCCTGTTTCCAGACGGCTTCGAGCAACGTGAAGAGACGCTCGACGTGAGGGCGCTGGAGCATGGTCTCGTGCGTTCCGGTTGTCGTGTGGACCTCGAGGTTTGGGGCATGACGTCTCCAGCCTGCGACGCGCTCGTGGTGGCCACGCGAGTCCGCTGCAACGATGTAGTCGATCCGCGCGTCGGTCGAGGACGCGACGTGGCTGTACATCGCTTGCATGTGGGCTTCGGCCACCCGGGCGACCGCTGCCAGCGCAGCGTTATCGACCGACACTCCCCGCGCGCGGGCGCGTTCGGCAAGCCACGCGAGTGACTCGTCGGTCGAGCGCGTGGGCATCTCCTCGGTGATCTCGATCCCGACGAACCCGGCCGCCGCGGGGACTCCACTGTTGAGATCCTCGAGCGGAATGGGACCGGGCGCTGGCGCGCGCGTGTCGAGCAGCGTCGTCGACAAGACCTCGACGCCCAAGGCGGCGAGGTGATGACGCATTTCGTATGCGACCTGCCCGCCAAATGACCAACCGAGCAAGTGGACGGCGCGCTTGCCTCGCTGCTCGACCCAGGTACGTGCGTAGTACGCGGCCATCTCCGTCACGTCGGCGAAGGGTGTTCCGTAGGACAGCCCGCGTGCCTCGAACGCGTCGAAGCCCCGAGCGTGTCCACCCAGCTCGCCGAGCACCTGATACACATCGACGGTGCCCGTGAACGGATGGATGCAGACGACGGACGGCTGCCCTTCGACCGCCGCACGCAGTGACACCAGGCCCGTCGGCTGGGCTGTCGGGACCAACTCGTCGACAGCGCGAGCGAGCGCCTCGATGGTCCGCGCCTGAAAGAGCGCAGCCAAGGGCAACGACACTCCAACGCGCTCGCGGACTCGCGCGATCGCTTGCATCGCGAGCAGCGAGTGTCCCCCGAGCTCGAAGAAGTCGTCGCGCCGGCCCACCTGGTCGCGTCCCAGAAGCTCGGACCAGATCTGCGCGAGCTGCTGCTCCCGTTCGCCCACCGGTGGCTCGTACGCTCGCGTCACGGACAGCGCCGCGCCCGTCTCATCCGGCAGCGCGGCCTTGTTCACCTTGCCCGTCGCCGAGATCGGGATCGCGTCGATGACGATCAGTCGCGCCGGCACCATGTAGTCCGGCAGTCGCGCTCTCGCATATTCGCCCAACTCGGCAGGCGTCACGGCTGCACCGAGGACCACGTACGCCACCAGCTGCTTCTCACCCCGGTCCAGCGACCTCGCCACCACCGCGGCGCCGCGCACCGCAGGATGCTCGGTGAAGACGGCCTCGATCTCCCCCAGCTCGATCCGATATCCGCGGATCTTCACTTGCCCATCGATGCGCCCCACGAACTCGAGGTTCCCATCGGTGCGCCACCGGACCAGGTCACCGGTGCGGTACAGCCGGCCAGGCCCAAACGGATTGTCCACGAACTTCTCCGCGGTCAGCTCGGGCCGCGCCAGGTACCCGCGCGCCACGCTCTCGCCGCCAATGTACAGCTCCCCCTCGACGCCCACCGGCACCAGCTCCCCGAGTGCATCGAGCACGTACACCGTGTAGTTCGGCATCGGCCTGCCGATTGGCGCCTCGCCGCCATCGAGCAGCTGGGAGCGATCGAGCGTCCACGACGTCGCCATCACCGTCGTTTCGGTGGGGCCGTACTGGTTATTCAGCGCACAGCCCGGCATCAGATCATGCCACAGCCGCAGGTACTCCGGCACGGCGCGCTCTCCGCCAATATTGATCTGCCGCAGCGCGGCCGGCGGCGAAAGCGTGCGCGCCTTGAGCGTCGACGCGATCGCGTGCCAGTACGCCGTTGCCATGTTCATCACCGTGACGCCCTCGAACCGCGGACCGAACAGCTCGAGCGCGGTCGGGACGTCCTCGCCACGCAGCACCATCGCCGCGCCGTGGACCAGCGGCGTGAACAGCTCCTCCACGCTCGAGTCGAACGCGATCGACGAGAACTGCAGGATCCGATCGGTCGGAACGATGCCCTCCACCGCACCCGACCCGGTCACCAAGTTCACGATCTGCCGGTGTTCGATCTGCACGCCCTTGGGGCGTCCTGTCGAACCCGACGTATAGATCACGTACGCGAGGTGATGGGCGCGCACCTCGGTCTGAGGCCGCGTGGTCGGCTGAGCGGCGACGAGCGCCGCGTCGGCGTCGAGCCGCACCAGCCGCGCGGAGACGTCGCCCAGCTGCGGTGCCAAGCGGGCCTGCGTCACCACGAGCGACGCCGACGCATCCTCGAGGATGAACGCCAGCCGGTCCGCCGGCGCCTGGGTCTCCAGCGGGACGTACGCCGCGCCCGCCTTGAGGATTCCCAGGATCGCGATCACCATTTCGACCGATCGCTCGACAAACACGCTGATGCGGCGGTCGGGACCTGCGCCGAGACTAATGAGGTGGTGCGCGAGCTGGTTCGCCCGCGTGTCGAGCTCACGATAGGTCAGTTCTACGCCTTCAAACACGAGCGCGATTGCGTCGGGCGAGCGATCGACCTGCTGCTCGACCAGAGCGTGCAGACAAGCGTAACGCGGATAATCACGCGCGGTCGCATTCCACTCCACCAGCAACCTATTTCGCTCCGCTCGTGGCAAAACGTCGATGTTGCGGGCCGGCGCTTCCGGCGCATGCGCGATCGTCTCCGCGAGCGCCTCCAGCGCGCGCTCCATCATCGCGCAGACGCGTGCGGCAGAATGCGGTTTCTGAATGTCCGCGCTCAGGTGCAGACTGAAACCGTTATCGTCCACAGAAAGTGAGACCGGATAGTTCGTGTGCTCCGCCGCACCCAACCACTCGATCGCCGCGAGCGGCCCCGGGATAGGCGATCCCGACGCGCTATGTCGGTAGTTGAGTAGTGCGCTGAATAACGGCGCCGGCGATGCCACCCGGCTGCACCGCTGCGCGAGCGCCAGTGGCGCGTGCTCATGCCGCATCAAGGACGCCAGCGTCGTCTGTGCGCGCCGCACGGTCTCCACGACCGACGTCGCATCCAGATCGATCCGGAACGGCAACGTGTTGAGGTATAGGCCCATCGCGCTCTCCGCGCCCGCCGTATTCATGCGGCCGAACACGACCGTACCGAACACCACCTTCTCGCGGCCGCTCGATCGAGCTAGCACCTGTCCCCACGCCACGTGACACAGCGTCGCCACGCTCACTCCGAGGCGGCGCGCTTGCCCGCGCAGCGCATCGGCGAGCTGCTGCGACAGTGACAGACCCGCCTCGTCGTTCTCGCCGCCATCGCGGTGCGCATCGACAAGGCCGAACGGCGTCGTTGGCTCCTCGATGTCGCCCAGCAGCGATTGGAAGTAACGCTCGTGGTCGGCCTGCGCCGGGCTACCGAAGCGCGCGACCGCAACCAGCTCGCGGAACGGCCGAGGCGGAGGCAGAGCGGCCTCGCGGTCTCCGAGCAACTGCTCGACCTCCTCGTGCATGAGGGTCATCGATTCGTGATCGCCGATCGTATGGTGCCAGAGAAAGAGCACCAGCCAGCGCGCAGTCCCCGGCTCCTGCGCGACCACCACCTCGATCAGAGGGGCGCGCGTCAAGTCCATGCGGTAGTTCCGCGCCGAGTACTTCGCCGCGAGCGCGGACGCCGCGCTGGGGCCTGCTCCGTCGAGTGTGACCTCCGTGACCCGCACGGACGCCGTTCGCAAGACGACCTGCGCGGGTGTTGATAGGCCCTCCCAGCACAGCGCCGTCCGCAGCACATCATGACGATCGATGACTCGCTGGATGGCCGCGACATATCGATCGAGCAGCGCTCGATCCGGAAACGCCATCTGCCGGACGAGCACGTATGTGTCGCCGCTGGCGGTCAGCTGGTGATGAAACAGCATCCCCTCCTGCAGCGGCGTCAGCGCGTAAATGTCCTGGATGTTCGACACGCCACCAGGCACGGACGCCACGATCGCGTCGATATCCGCTTGTGTCAGTGTGATCAACGGCAGCTGGGATGGCGTGATTGCCGTGGCCCCCGGCTCGATCAACGTCGGCGGCACGCGCACCTCTTCGTGCTGCGTGATCGCGGCCGCCGCCGTCTCGAGCGTTGGCGTGGCGAACAAGGTGCGCACGTCGAGCGTCAAGTCCAGCTTCCGTAGCGCCGCGACCGTCCGCACCGCCAACAGAGAGTGTCCTCCCAACTCGAAGAAATTATCGTGCACGCCGACTCGCTCGACCTTGAGCAGATCGCACCAGATGCCCGCTAGGAGGAGCTCCACAGGGGTGCGTGGCGCGACGTATTCCTGATCTCGTGACGCGCCAGGATCGGGCGCCGGCAGCGCGGCACGATCGAGCTTGCCGTTGGCCTTGCGGGGGAGGACGTCGAGGAAGACAAAGCTCGACGGAATCATGTAAGGCGGGATGGTCTGCCGGAGATACTCGCGTAGCGCACTGGTCAGCATCGGCGCATCGGCGGCTGCGACGTAGGCGATCAAGCGCACATCGTCGCCATTCTTCGACGCGATCACGGCCGCGTCCGCGACCCCCGGGTGCGCGCGCAGCGCTGCTGCGATGCCGGACGGATCGATGCGTTGGCCGCGAATCTTCACCTGATCGTCGAGGCGCCCGATGATCTCGATCGTGCCGTCAGCGCGCCTACGGCCCAGGTCGCCCGTGCGGTACATGCGATCCGCCGGATCGGTTCGGAACGGGTTGATGAAGAACCGCGGGGCGTCGCCACCATGACGATCCTGATTGGCGCCTTCGAAGTAGCCGAGGGTCGAGAACGGTGAGCGGATGACGATCTCGCCGACCTCTCCGACGGCCGCGAGCTTCTGCGCGTCTCGCATCGCGAGGAGCTGTGTGTCGGGCAGCGGCCAGCCTACGGGCTGGATGCCCGGCTCGGGCGGGTGTGGCACGCGGTACCAGCACTTCGCCGGACCGGTCTCTGTCGTGCCGTAGAGATTGATGAACTCTGTATCGGCCCCGAAGCGCGCGCGCCATCGATTGACCAGCGTGGCGTCCAGAGGTTCGCCGACGAGAAAGATGCAGCGCAGCGCGCGCAAGCTCACATCCGATGGGCACTCATCGAGCCACGCGCGCGCGAGCGACGGCACGGTGTGGATCGCAGTCACCCGCTCGCGCTCGAGCCAGCGCATCATCTCGGCGGGCTCGAGCTCCGAGGCGTCCTTGGGTGGCAGCGCCATCACCTTGCCGGCGGTTAGGGCGAACATCGTTTCACGCAAGAACACGTCGAAGCCGAGCTCCGTCAGCTGAGCGCTCACCGGACCGGCGAGCTCGGCGAACGTCGACCGCTGCCATGCCGAGAAGTGACCGAGGGCGACGAGGTTGCCGATCACGCCCTTCTGCGCGCCCGTCGTCCCCGACGTGAAGTAGATGTACTTGATCGCGGGATCAGCGGGCGTCGACGGCGCCGCGAGCGTTTGTGGCATTGTCATCGCGCCGGTGGCCGCATCGATCGTCGCGGTCGGGACGTGCGCGAATGCGCGCAGCGTACCGCCGGAGACCTCGAGGATCACGCGCGCGCCGACATGGCCCGCGAGGCGCTCCGCGTTCTCGTGCGATAGCCGCGAGGACAAGGGGACGAGACACGCTCCCCGGCGGAGGATGCCGAGATAGCCGGCGATCAACCCCACCGAGGGCGGTCCGGCGAGCATGACGCGGTCGCCCTCTCCGATCCCCGCCTCAGCGAGCGCATCGACGATGCGCTTGCTAGCGGCCCATAACTCGGAGCGGGTGAACTCTCGGCCGCCGTGACGGAGGGCCGGCGCCTCCGGGGCCATACGGACGAGCTCGTCGATGACCTCGAGCACCGGCGGGTACACTGGCATGGCCAGCGCGACGCGCGGATCGCAGTCGGTCGGCGGGGGCGCGAGCTCAAATTCTGCGAACGGGCGATCGGGGGACCGGGCCGCGAGCTCGAGCGCGGTCCCGAGCCGGCGAGCGATGCCGTCGATATCTTCGCGACGGAAGACAGCGGAGTCGTAGACGAACCCCAGGTCGACGGCTTCGGGGGCGTCGTGGACGTATACGGAGAGGTCGAACTTGGGGTCGATGGGCCCTTCCGTCGGCAGGGGCTCATCGGTGAGGTCGTCCCCGAGAACCGAGCTTGCGAGACTCGCGCCACTCACGGACTCGTCGACGAACCACAGCTGGAAGAGGGGCGTGCGGACACCGCTGCGATCGACGCCGAGCGCGTCCACGATCATATCGAACGGCGCGTCCTGGTGCGCATACGCGGTGAGGAACGTGGCGCGCTCGCTCCGCACCAGTTCGGCGAACGTCGCATCGCGTTCTACGACGCTGCGCAGGACGAGCGTATCGACGAACAGTCCGATCAAGCCCTCGACCTCAAGACGATCGCGTCCCGCGCTCGGCGTGCCGATCACGAGATCATCTTGCCCGGTAGTGCGCGCGATCACGGCCCGGAACGCGGCGAGCAGGACCATGAAGAGCGTCGCTCCTTCGCGCCGAGCGAGCGCGCGCAATGCACGCGTCGTTGCCGCGTCGAGCGAGAACCCGAGCGTGGCAGCTTGGCCCCGCGCGCCGCGTGCGGCTAGCCGCGGAAGCGCGACCTCCACCGGCGCACTAGCCAGGTGCTGCTTCCAGTACGCGAGGTGATGCGCGAGCGCGCCGAGCCTTTCGGTCTCATGTTGCTGCGCGGCGAAGTCGGCGTACTGTAGCGCTAGTGACGGCAGCAGGGCCGGCGCTCCACGCCGGCGCGCCGCGTAGCACGCGGCGACCTCGCGCCAGAAGATCGCCTGTGACCATCCGTCTGAGACGATGTGGTGCATCGTGACGAGCACGACGTGGTCCATGGGCCCGAGGCGCACCAAACGTGTTCGGAGCAGCGGGCCGGTCGCAAGGTCAAACGTCGTGTAGGCCACCGTGCTCGAGATGCGCGCGAGCAGCGCCGCGCGTTCGTCATCTTCGAGCTTGGAGAGGTCATCGAGCGGTAGCTCCCATCGTTCGGGCGCCAGGATCTGCTGCCACGGGAGGCCGTCTTCGGACGGGAACACGGTGCGCAGGCTCTCGTGCCGATGCACGACGTCTTCGAACGCCCGCCGCAACGCTTCGACGTCGAGCGCGCCGCGTATCCTGCGGCCTCCCGGAATGTGGTACGCGCTGCTGCCCGGCGTCATTTGATCGACGAGCCACAGGCGTTTCTGGGCGTGCGATAGCGCGAAGCGATCCCCGCGACGGGAGGAGGCGGTGGTGGCGGATGTCGTCGCCGGCTGATGGGCGATGGCCGCGGCCAGCCCTGCGATGGTCGTCGCGTCGAAGAACTCCTTGAGCGTCAAGGGCACTCCGAGGCGCGAACGGATCCGAGAGAGCGCCTGGATCGCGAGCAGTGAGTGTCCGCCGAGCGCGAAGAACTGGTCGTTCACGCCGACACGGTCTAGCCCGAGGAGCTCGGACCAGATCTCCGCCAAGCTCTCCTCGACCGCTGTCCGCGGCGCAACGTACGCCTCCTGCATGACCGCTGCCAGGTCCGGCGCAGGGAGCGCCTTGCGATCGAGTTTGCCGTTGGGCGTGAGCGGTAGCGCATCGAGCACGACGAACGCGGACGGCACCATGTACGCGGGGAGCGACGCGGCGAGATGCGTACGAAGCCCGTCGACCTCGAGGGGCGGCTCGCCCTCGCGCCCGATCACGTACGCGACCAGGCGCTTGTCCCCAGGGACGTCCTCTCGTGGGATCACCGCCGCGTCGCGCACCGCAGGGTGTGCTGCGATGAGCGATTCGATCTCCCCCAGCTCGATACGGAACCCGCGCAGCTTCACCTGTGTGTCGGCGCGCCCGTGGAACTCGAGCAGGCCATTCGGCAACCACCGCACCAGGTCGCCCGTGCGATACAGCCGCCCCGAAGCAAACGGGTTTGCGATGAACTTCGCGGCCGTCAACTCGGGCCGATCCAGGTAGCCACGCGCCACGCCGTCGCCACCGATGTACAGCTCTCCCACGACGCCGATCGGGACCGGCATTCCGCGCGCGTCGAGCACGAACACCTGGTAGTTCGGCAGCCCCGCGCCGATCGGGGCCTCGCGGCCGTCGGGGACGTGCTCGGGCTGCAATCGCATCCCGGTCGACAACGCCGTGCATTCGGTCGGCCCGTACACATGGTACGTCGTGCACCTCGTGTTTGCCCGTAGCCACGTCCGAACGTGCGCGGGCGACACGCGCTCGCCACCGAAGGAGACCAAGCGATACGAGGATGGCAGCGCGTGGTCGACCAACGTGTGCCAGTACGCCGTGGTGAAGAACGCGACCGTGATCCCCGCATAGCGCTCGCCGAATAGCTCGTCCGCCGTCGGCACGTCCTCGCCCCGCAGCACCAATGTCGCGCCGAAGAACCACGCCGGGAACATCTCCAGGACGCTGCCGTCGAACGACAGCGAGGCCAGCTGCAACACGCGGTCGGCAGGCGTGAGCTGCTCAACGTGGCCCCACCCGAACGCGTGGGCGGTGACGTTCCGGTGCTCGACCATCACGCCCTTGGGTCGCCCCGTCGAGCCCGAGGTGTAGATGACGTACGCCAGGTTCGCCGGGGTCGTCCCCGCCGAGACCCGCGTGCGAGACTGCTGGTCGATGGTTGGCCCGTCGGCGTCGATCCGCACCACGTGTACGCCGGATCGGAGCACCCGATCCACGAGCGCGGAATGCGCGATCACCACCGGCGTCGCGGCGTCCTCGATCATGAACGCCAGGCGGTCCGCCGGGTAGTTCGGATCCAGCGGCACGTACGCTCCGCCCGCCTTCAGGATCCCGAGGACGCCGATCGTCATCTCGAGCGTCCGGCGCACGCACAGCCCGACGCGCACCTCGGGTCCGACCCCGAGCGCACGCAGGTGATGTGCGAGCTGGTTCGCGCGCTCGTCGAGCTCGCGATAGGTCAGCTCGGTGTCCTCGAACACCACCGCCACGGCCTCGGGTGACCTGTCAACCTGTGCCTCGACCAGCTCGTGCAGGCACATGTCCCGCGGGTACTCGCGCGCTGTGGCATTCCAGTCCACGAGCACCAGCTGCCGCTCGCCTTCGGACAGCATGGGCAACGCGCCGATCGCGCACGCTGGCTCCGCGCTCATGCCTTCGAGCACCATCTGGTAGTGCTCCAGCATCCGCTCGATCGTCGTCGTGTCGAACAGGTCCGTGTTGAGCTCCATCACGCACGACACCCCTGCCGGGTGGTCGGTGACGAAGAGCGTCAGTTCGAACTTCGCCGTAATGTCGGGTTGCGCTCCGTCGCCCACCGGGCCAGTGGTGAGCTCGCCTCCCCAACCGCTATCCGCCGCATCCCTTTCCCGCCGGTGGACGAACATCACCTGGAACAGGGGGCTGCGCCCGCTGTCGCGGGGCACTCGCAGCGCCTCGACGACCCGCTCGAACGGCGCGTCTTGGTGCGCGTACGCGCCTAACGCCACGTCGCGCACCTGCGCGAGCAGCGCCGCCACGCTCGGGTTGCCCGTCAGGTCCGCGCGCAGCACCACCGTGTTGAGGAAGTAGCCGATCAACGCGTCGATCTCCGCGCGCCCGCGATTCGCCACCGGGGTCCCGATCGCGATGTCGTGCTGCTGGCTGTAGCGATGCAAGAGCACGTAGAACGCCGCCAGGTACGTCATGAACGGCGTGGTGCCGTGCGCGCGCCCGAGCGCGTCCACCGCGCGGCCCACCGCGACCGGCAACCACCGCTCCACCCTCGCACCCTGGTGCCCGAG
>JANRKM010000007.1:0-8970 GCA_033763475.1 Kofleriaceae bacterium | reverse complement strand
CATCGCGCTCTTGTTCGGCAGGACGGCGCGCGGTTGGGTCATCGCGAGCGCGAGGACAGCAAATCGGCAGCCAGCATCATGGTGATGCAATGTCACGAGGTTGCGTCGCTGTGTGTCCGGGTTCCCGGACGCGATGTCCGGATGCCGGCCGGACACCGGACGTTCGACCTAGAGCCAAGACCCGCGTCGGACACGTTTCGGACACCCACCACGATGAAGCTCGCCATCGCCAAGGCATCCACAATCACCCTCGGTCAGGGTCACCGACAGGGTCACCGACAGGGTCACCCCGGTCACCCCGGCTCAGGCACCGAGACGCATCCGACGAGCAGCAAGCAGGCGGCAGGAAGACTTCGGCGCGGACGATCGATCATCAAACGATCATAAGCGGTTCGGTCAGCTGCGCGCGCTACCTGGCACCCTCCCTTCGGCTACCAGTCGAGCGACGAGACGAACAGCGCGCCGCCGCCGGGGACAGGCCTCGCCACCGTAGCGTCGCCGATCCGGTGTCCTACTTCGTGATCTCGATCGTCAAGACCATCGGCGTGCCGCGCCTGGCGATGTCGAGGTCGAGCTTCGTCGCGTCGCGCAGCGCCGTGTATGCCTCGAGCGCGTCCTGAGCCTGCCTGAGGAAGTGACCATTGATCGCGTGCAGGGTGTCGCCATTGAGAAGACCGAACCGTGCATACATAGAGGACGGACGGATCGCATAGAGCTTCATGCCTTCGGGCTGGCCGTTCTTTATCGCTGGCACGACACGGGCGCCCTTCGCGACGCTCATCGGATTCGCGAGCCACGCGTCGACCGTCGCGCGCGGCACCTGGTAGTGCGTCTCGTCGACCTTCACGATCGTATCGAGTAGCGGATCATCAGGTACCGGCGACCCGCTTGGCGCGCTTCCGCCCATGCTTCCCGTGCCGAGCGCACCGACCCCGTCGTTCGATGGCTTGCTCATATCGCCATCGAGCTGCCAGCGCAGCAGCGTCGGCGCACCACCACGCGTGATCTCTGCGTACACGGTCGTCGCGCGGCGCGATGCGAACAGCGCCTCACGCACGTCGCTGGTCTCGACGAGCATGCGGCCCGTCAGCGCCGTCATCACGTCGCCATCGACGAGACCGAGCGCCTTCGCGAGCGCTGCGTCCTTCACGCGCACGCCCTTCGCGCGTCCGGCTTCGACCACGAGCTCGACGCTATCGCGCAGTTTCATCACATCCGTCGCCTTCGCTCGCTGATCGACCAACGTCGAGGCGTTCGTCGGCGCCGAGGCACCGTCGCGCGTCATGACGACGATGACGACGACCAGCGTGATGACGACAGCGGTCACCGCGAGACCGAGCGCGATGAGCGGTAACCGCCGTGACACCACCGGATCAGCCATCCTCGAAGGAAACACGATCATCTCGGTTCGAGTCAACGCGTTGCGCTAACGGGCGCATAGTCGACGGAGCTGCAGCTGTGCGTCTCGCCGAACGGCAACGTGGCCTCGGCCAAGATCCTCGAGCCCACCGGCTACGCCGCCCTCGACGCCGCCATCGAGCAGGATGCCTCGAGCTGGAAGTTCGACACCATGCCGGGCCCCGATGGCGTGAAGTCCTGCGAGCGCGCGCGCCTGACGTACCGCGCGCCCCGGTAGGCGTCCTCCCAGATCAGAGGCAGTCCCAGACTCCGCCTTCGACGTAGCTGTAGAGGAAGCCTGCGTCCCCGACGTTCAGGCCGAAGTCCTCGGTGAGCTGTGCCATGAAGGCTTCGTCCTTCGTGGCCTCGGTGTCCTCCTGTAACGTGAGCGGGCCGCCAAGTAGCCAGCCTGGGAACTCGTTCAGCGCGTCGCGCACGGCCGCGAGCTCCGGTGTGGAAAGGCGGGTGGGCGCGAACAGCGCCGAGGGAACGAGGACGCGATGCAGCACGAGCGTGCGCTTCCGCGCCTTGCGGAGAGCGGCGGCGACGTCCGTCGGCGACCAGGCGCGCCAGAACGAGCCCTCGAATGCATCCGTCGGATCGCCAGCCTCAGCGCCACTGCCCTCATCCTCTTCGTCATTGTCGATCAGGCCGGAGGTCGGGACGAACAGCGAGACGGCGCGCGCGTCGGGGACCCGCGCGGCGAGCTCCGGGGCGTCCTCGAGATCGATCGTCAGCACGTGCTCCACGCCCCGCTTCGGCTTCTTGGTCACGGGTGGCTGAAACCCCGTGAGCGTGGTCGCGCGATCCGCGATCTCGTCGTCGACGATCTGCAGTGCGTACACAGGTTCGTAGGGTCCGGGCGCCGCGGCCGCGCGCGCGCGCAGTCGGTCGACCGTCGGGAGGATCGCGTCGGGCGAGCGCGGGTCATCGTTGAGCTCGGCGAGGTTGCCCGAGAAGATCTGCGCGAGCCGCACGTGCGTGCGCTTGCGCGTCGCGGCGATGAACCTGCGGGCGCTCTCGTCAGACAGCTCCGCGCCCGAGGCCACACTCAGCACGCCCGGCATGTCGCTGGTCTCGGCGATCGCGTCGGCGAGGAGCGCCGCGCGGCGCGGCTCCGGCAGGTAGCGCACGATCCGCTCGCCCGCCGGCGCGTTCAGGTTGCCGAGGACGACGTAGAGCGTCCACTCCTCGTCGAACGCGCCGCCGCTCGCGAGGTGCGCTGCCATCGCTTCGAGCAGCGTGTCCTCGAGCAACTTCCTGTTCCCCGCATCGCACGGCTGGCCGAGCTGCGCGAGGATCGCATCGATCGCGCGCTTGCCCAAGGCGCCGACCGCAACCGGCACGAAGTTCCCTTCGCGGAGCTGCGCGCGCAGCGGAGCCTGATCGTCGGTGGCCGCGAGCGCGGTGATGCCCATCGGCTTGTCGAGCAGCGTGGCGCGCTCGGGGAGGTGCGACAGGACCTCGTGGTACCGGGCGAGCGCGGCGGGATCGCGGAGATCGAGCTTCAGGAGCTCGGTCGCCGGCTTCGGTAGCGGCACTCCGGCAGCGACGAGCTTGGCAATGCCCTCGAGCCGCAGCAGCTCGCCGAGTGGGCGTGCGCCGATCTGCTCGCCGACGCGCAGCAGCTCGGCACCGGATTCGGGTCGCGCGCGCGCGTAGGCCACCAGCTCGTCAACCTTGTCGTCGCGGGCGGCGAGCTCGTACGCCGACGGCTCGAGCGGTCGCGCTGCGAACATGTCCTGGTAACCGTAGAGCGTGGTGCGCTTCTGCGTCACGAAGCGCGCCTCGAGTGCCGCGACCCAGCCGGCGTGGCCGAGCAGCGCGCGCCCCATCTCGCGCGTCGTGCACGTGACCGGCCGCCGCGCGAGCGGTTCGAGCACGCGTAGTGGATCGCGCTCCTTGGCGAACCCGTTCGCCTCGACGCACAGCGAGGCGGCGAGCGCGGTCTCGTCGTCGGTCAGCTCGGTGCCGCTCAGCCAATCGACGAGCAGGAGCAGTCCCCACGGCGCGCCCGCCCAGGCAGCGCGGGTCGCCGCGACGTCGCGTGCGAACGCGGGGAGCAGCTCCGTCAACAGCTGCAGCTGTTTCCACGCGGAGACCTCGGGGAGCGAGCCGGTGATCCGCCCGAGCACGGAGCGCGTCTCGTCGACGGCCAACATCCGGCGCTGCGCGCGCGGACAGTCGGCGCGCTGCCGAAGCTCGGCGAAGTTGATCCACAGCTCGGCTGGGATCTCCGGCAGGTTCAGCAGGCACCAGCGCAAGAAGCCGATGTAGTCGAGCTCGCAGTCGTCGGCGTGATCCTCGAAGTAGCCCTTGGTCTGCGACCAGTATTCCTTGGACTGGCGCTGCACGAGCGTCGCCACCAGCTTCGCGGACAAGCCCTCGGGAAGCTCGATTCCGTCCAGTCGCACCGCCATGGGGGGAGCGTATGAAGAGTCAGCGAGCGATGTGCTCGGCGACGCAGATATGAACGGCCACGATCGCGGTTGCGCGAGCCTCGATCGGCGCGATGATGACCTCCATGTGCGCATAGTCCGGCGGCGCCGGCGGCGAACTACGAAGGTAACGGCCGGGGGGCGGCCGCGCCTACTGCGCCAAGAACGAAGGCCGGTCTCGGGGATGTTTGCGAACCGATCCCTTCGAGGGAGGCGGGTTCCCTGGCCAGTCCGGGAACTGGATCCTGAATTCCTGGCCCACCTGCAGATCCTTCATCCCGCGAGTCAGCTGGCCGAGCCAGTCAAGATGGACCTGGAAGTTGACCGGGCGTGATTGATCGGCACTGACCACTCCTCCGATCGATGGTGACAGGGCGAACGTGAAGCACTCATTGTGCTTGGCCGTAATGTTCCGCGAACGAAGCTCCTCGATCAGAGCCATGCGAAGAATCGGCAGCGCGAATTCCTTGTCCTGCATGCGCGTTCGAAACGCCTCGTTGCTCGAGGCAACGCGCTCGATCACCCCATAGTTGGTATCGAGAAAGTACACCGCATTGTTGCGGTCGATCAGGAACACGTCTCCCGCAAGCGTAAGGGCGACAGGTTGAAGGTCCCGCACGGACTCGAGCCACGACCAGCTCTCCCTCATCGACTCCGACAAGAGAGCCGAGTCAACGGATGCGATGAAGTCCTCGAATTCGAAAGTCATGGGCGTTGCTTCCCCGATTGCGGGCGCCGTACTCGGTGCGGCCCGCGGCGTCGGGCGCTGACCGTCACCGCACGCGATCACCCAGCTCAACGGAATCACGCAGAGCAGGCGCATGAGTAGATCAACTACCATGGTCCGAGTTCGGCCGCCGACCGAATCATCGAGGATCTGCGACGCATCTCGTCCCTCGGTGATGCGCGTCTTTTCCATGCCAGTTGATGCTGCGCGGCGTGTTGAATCCATGCCCACCACGAAACGAAGGCGCCGCGTAGAGACATGCGGCGGCGAGGGTTTCGGCGGCGGTGGTCCAGGCGAGGGCCCGCGACGGGGCGTTGGTCGGGCCTGTTGGTTCGATGACACGTGCGTAAGGGCGGGCACGTTTGGGCGGACGCGGGCAGACGACGCATCCGAGCAAATCGGTCCGAGCGCATGAGATCGAAGGGGCGCCATGTCGCGCAAGATCGTCCGCGCCGTCAGGGGCACGGAGCAGACGGCGCTGTTCCGACGAGGACGGGGCGGGCGCATGTTGGTGGTCGCGCGAACCGACCATCCCGCGGATCTCGAGCAGTCGATCAACGCGCGGCTCAGGTACCCGCAGAGGCAGTTGCTCGCCTGGGACTTTGGCATCGGCGCATAGCAGATCTGCGTTCGTGGTTCGGATGGAACGATTCTCGACGAACGAAAGCATGCGACGCGGAAGTTGGTCGAGCTCGTTGCGACGTGGGAGCCGAGTCGCGTGGTCATGGAAACGTCGGCCGAGGCGTTCCGAATCGCGGATGCAGCCATCGCGGCCGGGCATCAAGTGCGGGTTGTACCGGGGACGCTTGTGCGATTGCTGGGTGTTGGCGAGCGCGGCGTAAGAACGACCAGCGCGACGCGCAGCAGCTGAGCAAGGCCTCGTGGCAGACGGACGTCCCCTCCGTGCACATCCCGTCGGAGGCCGCGCGAGAACTGCGATCGGGAATGAACGGGGCGTCCGGGAACCGCATGAGCGCGGCGCTCGTCGAGACGCGGGCGTCGGCGGTGGCCGTGTAGGCGAGCCACGCCCGCAGCGCTGACTCGATGTAGGGCGCGTCGAACATCAACGTTCCACCGTAGAGCGTCGGCAGATCGACGAGCGCGATCGTGACCTCGGTGACGACGCCCAGGCCTCCCTTGCCGCCGCGCAGCGCCCAGAACAGCTCGGGATGCTGGGTGGTGGACGCGCGGACGAGCGCGCCATCGGCGGTCACGACTTCGAGCTCGCGCACGTAGTCGCTGCCAAACCCATGGCTGCGGATCAGTGGCCCGAGGCCGCCGCCGAGCAGGAAGCCGACCACCCCGACGGTCCCGGAGGAACCAGCGATCGGCGCGAGGCCGTGCTCCGCGGCGGCCGTGATGACTGCGCCCCACGGAACGCCAGCGCCAATGGTCGCCGACTTGGACTGGGCATCGATCGTGAGGTGGTCGAGTCCCTTCGTCACCACGAGCACGCCGCTGGTGATGGGATCGTGCGCACCGTGACCGGTCGCCTGGATCCGCACGGGGTGGCCCTCCGCGGTCGCGAACTTCACGGCCAACGCGACGTCGGAGGGTGTCTTCGCGCCGACGGCGACAGCCGGGGTGATCGCGGCTCCCTGCAGCCACGGCGCGACCAAGTCGACAAAGCCGGCCTCGCCTGGGGTGAGAACGACGCCAGCGACCGCTGCGCGCAGCGTGGAGAGATCCGTCATGGGCGTAACGTAGCGCCTGTCGTGACGCGGAGAATCCCCGTGACGCCGAAGATGCTCGCAAGAATGATCGCCTGCGGCACCAGCGCGATCAGCCCAGCGCCATGCCGCCGCCGAACGCGTGCCACGCGGCGACCACCAACGGAGGATCAGGCGATCCGCTGCAAGGGCGACGCGTATCGCGAGTATCAGAAGCGCGTGTCGCGGTTCATTCCGCTGCCGCCGAAGTCGCGCGGCGTCGACACCTGACCTCAGCTACGCATCTGCGGCAGGCGATGCAACTGGCCATGGCGGGCAGAGTTGCCGGGGGCACAGAGTCGAGAACGAGTGCTTAGCTTGGCAGGAGCCGATACGTTCAGCCAAAGGTCGAGCGTTTTCACGGCACTAGCCGGCACGGTTGTTGATACCCCGACATGCCATGCGGCTCTTCGCTTCGATCCTCGCTCTGAGCGCCTGCGTGGCCAACCCATCGTCGAGTAGTAGCAGCACGACCGATCCGGGTGGCAAGGCCGACGGCTGGAGCTCCCTCGACACGGGGGGCGTGCTGCGGCTTGTGAACGAGGAGTCGAACCTCCTCTACGGCTCCAACAACATTGGCTTGTTGCCGTACCAGGCCCAAGCAATTCTCGACCATCGCCGTGGCCCCGATCGGATCGACGGAACGACTGACGACGATCTCTTCGAAAGCCTGGCCGAGCTCGATGCGGTCGAGTACATCGGGCCCGTCGCTCACCATCGCTTGCTCCTCTGGGCACGCAGCTTCGGCTACACGGCCGCGCCCGACGGCGTCATCGACGTCCCGACCTTGGCCGACGCCGTCGCCCATGCCACGACTCGCGCCGCCGCTGATGGCACGATCACGGAAGACGAGATCGAAAGCCTGCGTCGGTGGCTTGGTGACACGGCGCTCAACAGCGGCCGGGTCTACCGCGCGGCGGACCACCAGTCCCGCGACGACACGTACGCCGCTCTCCTCGCCGCGTACCAGGCCTTCGTCGACGCCTCCCCAAACAGCGCTGTCTTCACCGCCGACGCCGAAGGCTCCCTGCGCCGACTGATCTTCGGTCCTATCGACTCGGCGTCGCGCTTGCCGCCGGGTACCAGCCGCATCCCTCCCGTCGTGCTGTTCAGTAACAACGGCGATCTGGCTGGCACTCTCCGCAGCGAGGAAGTCCGCATTCGCACGGCGCGCGCCAGTGGCAAGCGGGTCGGCCCTGACAGCACGCGCGTGGTGCTGCAAGCCCTCGACACCAACTATGGCGAGCCACGCTTGTTCACCGACGCCGACACCTTCGCCGCCTTTGACGCGCTCATGGCCGAGCTGGTGTCCGCGGGGATGCCGCTCGATGTGGGCGACGATGACCAGCAGGAGACAATCATCGTCAGGCTGGCCAAGCTCGGCTTCAACGGTGAGCATGGCCAGCGTCGAGTAACGCTCATGAACCGTCTGCTCGCGGCCGGCGCAGATCCGGACCGCCAGCGTCTGGACTGGTCACGCTCCAGCAGTGGAGGTGGGACGAGGATCGGGCCCGGGGCACTGATCTATGCCGCGCTGGGCGCTCAGGACCACGGAAGCGAGGCGGTCTCTGCCTTGCTCGCGGCCGGCGCGGATCCGGACAAGACGGTGCATGGCACGATCTACGAGGCGGGTTTCTATCGCAGGACAACGGACGGTACCAGAACGGTGCTCGTCTCTAGTCCGGTGGGGTTCGGCATCACCGCACACGAATATGCGGTCGCTAGCGGCAGCTCTGCCGCGAGTGCGCTGCCGCAGCACGGTGGTGACAGCTTCGCCAAGGCGTTGCGGTTCCTCCGCGCGACCTCGGCCCGCTTCATGACCGACCTCGCGGAGAACGACGTCCAGTTCGATGCAGCGGAGATCCAGACGCTCCTTGCAGGCTACACTGCCGACGACATTCGCCAGCTGTGGATCGAGCTCGCCAAGACCGACATCTACTACCACTCCGACATGCCAGCCTTCGGCCTGCACACATACGGTCCCGGCGAGCGGTGTTTCCTTCCCAAGCTCGTGCGAGCGCTGGTGGAAGCGGGCCGGACGGAAGGTGCCAGCGTTGGCGCGATCGAGATCTGCATGCCCCACCGCCAAGGCTGGAAGTCGGAGGCGGTCGCTGCGGCCCGGACGATCCTGTTCGAAGCTGGCATCACCCAAGAGATCAAGTGCTACTGAGTTCCCCTTCGTCCATGCGCGACGTCCCAAGGACGCGGTGTGGCGTCCTGATCGGTGGCTGGGACCTCGCGCACCGGCTCACCCGCGATCAGCCGTAGCCGCCGTATAGTCCCGCCAAGAACTCGTGCAGCGCATAAGTGAAACAAAGGGGTGTTTCGGGTCGGCGGCCCCTTGCGTGCTTGGGTAGGCAGGCGGGTGAGCACGGTGGAGATCCATGTGCAGCGTAAGCTGGGCCACGATTTGGAGCGTCCAGCTCGATGCGCGGACGCAGAAGGCCGATCATCCGGCCTGATTCGACGGGTGTGGCCCGGTGTGGCCCGGACCGAGGGTGCTTCTCCGACGGCGTACCCGGCGCCCGGCGAGAATCCCCGGCTACGCCGTCAGGTAGAGGCACGCTCTACGCTCGACGACCGGCGCGACCACGCCGCGACGGCGCGTTCGCATTCGCGAACACGCTAGCGCGCGGCTCTGGCCGCCCACGAAGATCGCCGCTGGTTACGTCTGCGGGCTTCCGCGCACGACGACGTT
>JANRKM010000006.1:0-2544 GCA_033763475.1 Kofleriaceae bacterium | reverse complement strand
GCCCCCTTCTCGGCCAGTGTCCCCGGCGCCGTCGCCTGCGCGATGTGCTCGATCTTCAGGCTCTGCGCCTTGTTGAACTCGCGCTGCGGGTCGAGGAGGTTCCGCACCAGCTGCGGGTAGGCGCAGCCCGTCTCCTCGTCGATCGCGTAGCAGAAGGGCACGAACGAGAAGCCGTCGAACGGGCCCGCGCTGTCGTACTCGGCCAGGATCGTCGAACCAATGAACTCGCAGACGCGGACGACCTCTTCCTTCGTCTCCTCGACGCTGATCGGCACGCCCATCTGCAGCATCAGCGTCACGTCGGGCACCTGCGCCTCGTCGATCTGCATGCGCTGGCCCATCTCGTCGCTGACGTACCACGCCGAGACCTGGTCCTTGTACTCGTAGCGGATCACCCGGATGCGGTTCTTGTAGCGATCGAAGTAGTACTTGGACGCCTGCCACTGCGAGCCGTCGCCCACGCCGTCGCCCACCGCTTCGGAGACGACGCGATCCATCTGCGCGTCGTAGCCCGCGCCCGACCGCGCGTAGCTCTCCCACTCGTCCGCGTGGTCGGGATAGGCGGCCTTGAACTCCTGCTCGCAGAACCAGCGGTCGCCGAAGACGTGGCTCGCGTCGCTGCGGTCGGGCTCGATCGACGCCGGGTCCCAGTGCACCTCGCTGCGCAGCAGCCGGTGCAGCGCGACCTCGATCCAGCCGCGGCCCTTCGCGCTGGGCTTGACCTCGACCTGCACGTCGCACTCGCCCATGATGGTCCCGGTCTTCAGCTGCCGGGCCGCCACGCGCTCGTAGCGGGCATCCTGAAGGACCTGCTCCTTCGTCGTGTCGATGATCTCGGCCAGGAGCTCGTGATCGGCACCCGAGGCCGCGACGATGGGCTTGCGCTGCGCGTCGGCATACATGCCGAGCAGCGTGTTCACCTTCGTCGCGATCATGTTGAACGAGAAGACGGGGCGGCCTGCGGCCTTGAGGTAGGCGATTTCGTCCTCTTCCCACTGCCCCTCGCCGTCCGTGTTGTGGACATAGCGCGACGCGCGGTGGCCCTCGCCGTTCGCCTTCGCGTCATGGTCGCAGGCGTCCTCGAAGCGCTGCTTCGCGAGCGAAAGCTTCTCGGTCTTCTCCTGGTCGAGGCCCGCGTAGGTGTCTTCCGTGTGCTTTTCCATCACGACTTCCCTTGCCGGCGCAGCCGGACCATGGTTCGGACCACCATCTTCGCGAGCGCCTTCGGGAGCGGCCTGATGTCCTTCCGGGCTCGCAGCGCTCGTCGCGCGCGCTTCGTCTGCTTCTCGCTCATGTCACATCACCATCGCCGAATTCGGCCGTCTGGGGGCGTGGCTCGAAGCGCTCGCCCGGTTGTTTGCTCTGACCACTGACTTCGAGAGGCCGACCCGCGAGCACGCGAGCATCGCGTAGGCGCTCGCGTGTCGGAGATGGTCGTTCTTCTTGCCGCCCGTCACGACCCAGGCCGCGTCGCGCTGACCGTTCACGCGGTTCTCGATCGTCGCGCGCTTCAGGTTCGTCATCTGCGGCACGAACTGCTCGTGCCAGAACTCGTCGCGGGCGTAGAAACTCACGCGCTTCGCGATGATCTCGTGGTGCGCGTCGTCGAGGAGCCGCGTGCGGCCCATCTTCACGACCTTCTCGGCGTGGTCCCAGTCGTGGTCGGTCTTCTTCGACCCGACGTAGAGGCCGCCGTACCAGCCCGGATGCGCGTCGACGAAGCGGGCGACGGCGCTCGGGTCGTAGCCCTGGTCCATGACGCCGCTCTCGACGTTGAACCGCTTCGCGATCGCGGAGAGCTCCTCGTAGGAGTCGACGCGGCCGCGGGCCACCTGCTGCGAGTCGGTGTCGGTGAGGCGCACGCGGACCTCGTACCAGTGCGGCTTTCCAGGGTCGACGCCCATGGCGCACGGCCCCTCGTGGTTAAGCGGCCGCGTCTCCTCGCGCAGGCAGGCTTCGAGCTGCTGGACCGTGATCTGGTCCTCGACCTCGGCGAAGGCGCGGCCGAGCGTCTGGTTGTAGAACGCGCGCATGCGGCCGCGCTTCGTCGCGAGGACCGACTCGGCCACGATGTCGAGCGCGGTCTTCGTGGGCGAGCAGAGCTGCGACACCCAGTAGCCGCGATGGTCCTTGACCTCGGGCCGCCGCGCGACCCACTCGCCCTTGAAGAACCGGCGCAGCTCGTTCCGGCACCCGCTGCACAGGTAGTACGGGTCCGCGTTTCGGGGCTCGGCGATGCAGTCGGGATAGGTGTCCTCGAGGCACGTCCAGGCGTTGCAGGCCTCGCACTTCCAGAGCCACGAGCGTTGGTCGCTCTGCTTGTACTCGTAGTCGACGCCGTAGTCGGGCAGCGTGGGCGTCGAGAAGCTCGTGAGCTCGGGGCACAGCGAGCCGTCGAGGCGATGCTCGGCCTCGTCGACGCGGGCGTCGTCCATCTCGTCGCGCTCGTCGAAGTAGACGCGGTCGACGGGGATCGACTTGATGGGCGAGAGCGAGCGAGAGGCGCTCCCCTTCTGGCCGATGGCGCGGAAGTAGATCGCGGTG
>JANRKM010000005.1:0-1599 GCA_033763475.1 Kofleriaceae bacterium | reverse complement strand
GACGAGTCGCGCCTGGCGGACTGCGACGCGATCTCGATCGCCGTGCCGACGCCGCTGGCCAAGACCCGCGATCCGGATCTGTCGTACGTGCTGTCGGCGGCCAAGGCGATCGGTCGCCAGCTCAAGCCCGGCGCGCTGGTGGTACTCGAAAGCACCACGTATCCCGGCACGACGCGGGAACTGCTGCTGCCCGAGCTCGAAGCGCGGCGTCTGGTGCCCGGGCAGGATGTGTTCGTGGCGTTCAGCCCCGAGCGCGTGGACCCGGGCAACCCGACCTGGCACACGAAGAACACCCCCAAGGTCGTCGGGGGCCTGACGCCGGCCTGCAGCCGCGCGGCGACGGCGCTGTATGCCGCCTGTATCGACGTGGTCGTCCCGGTGTCGAGCCCGGAGGCCGCCGAACTGGTCAAGCTGCTCGAGAACACCTTCCGGTCGATCAACATCGGCCTCGCCAACGAGATGGCGATCGTCTGCGACCGTCTCGGCGTGGACGTGTGGGAAGTCATCAACGCGGCGGCCACGAAGCCCTTCGGCTTCATGAAGTTCACGCCGGGCCCCGGCATCGGCGGTCACTGCATTCCGCTCGATCCGCATTACCTCGCGTGGAAGATGCGGACCCTCAACTACCGCACGCGCTTCATCGACGTGGCGAGCGAGATCAACTCGGAGATGCCCGAGTTCGTCGTCCGCAAGGTGAGCCGGGCGCTCAACGAAGAACGCAAGGCGGTCAACGGCTCGTCGATCCTCGTGCTCGGCGTGGCGTACAAGCGCGATATCGACGACGTGCGCGAAAGCCCGGCGCTCGACATCATCAAGCTGCTCGAAGAGCGGGGCGCGCAGGTGATGTATCACGATCCGTTCGTGAAGGAGTTCCGCGAGGACAACGAGCTGCGCTTCTCGGTGTCGTTGACGCCGGAACTGCTGCGCGCCGTGGACGCGGTCGTGGTCGTGACCGACCACCAGGCGGTGAACTATCAGCTGGTGGCGGACGAGGCCGCGCTCGTCGTGGACTCGCGCAACGTCTTCGCGGCCCTGCAGCCGGGTCGCGCGCGGATCGTCCCGTTGTCGGGCGGTCTGCTCAACGCGCACACCGGCGCACCGGCGTACACCGCCTGAGCGGCCGCCAGGATATCACGTGAAGATCACGGTCGTAGGGTCGGGGTACGTCGGGCTCGTGCTCGGGGCGTGTCTCGCCGAGACGGGCAGCGACGTCACGTGCCTCGATATCGACGCCAAGAAGATCGCCGGGCTCAAGCAGAACGTCTTGCCGATCTACGAGCCCGGCCTCGACGCGCTCGTCGAGCGGAATCAGGCGCAGGGACGGCTGGTCTTCACCACCGACGCGAAGGATGCGATCGGTGGCGCCGACGTGGTCTTCATTGCCGTGGGCACGCCCCAGGACGAGGACGGTTCCGCCGACCTCACCTACGTGCTCGGCGTTGCCGAATCGATCGGCCGGCATATGACGCGCGAACTCGTCGTCGTGACCAAGAGCACCGTCCCGGTGGGCACGGCGGCGAAGGTCGAAGCCAAGATCCGCGAGTTCACGTCGCTGCCGTTCCATATGTGCTCGAACCCCGAGTTCCTGAAGGAAGGGGC
>JANRKM010000004.1:0-52101 GCA_033763475.1 Kofleriaceae bacterium | reverse complement strand
GTATGGGTCGCGAGGTACACCGCGCCCATGCCGCCCTCGCCGAGCTTGCGGATGATCAGATAGCGATCGGCGAGCGTCTGGCCGAGCAGTGGATCGGCCTGCGGCGGCAGATACGACTTCGCCCCCGGCGGCGTCGACGGTGACGTTGGCGGCACCGAGCCCACGCCAACCTCCGCGCCGACCGTGTCCGGCGGCTGCACGAACGCGGTGATCGCAGCCGGAGTCACAGGTCCTGGTGGAACCTGGACCTGCCCCGTCCCCATCTTGGTGCGCTTGCCGTTAGACACCGGCCCACATCATAGCAGTCGAGCCAGGCCTACGGCTCGTCGATCCACTCGGAGGCGCGGATCATTGCCGAGCAAACGTGCTGGACATAGTCGATACGGACGGTCCGGTCGATCGGGCTCCCCGGCATGCCGCCCAGTCCCGATCCGATGACGTTGAAGTCGCTTTCGGGTCGGACCTGCTGCCCGAGCGTGTATTGCAGCGCCTCCTTGATCTGACGGCGCACGTCGGCATCGGGGCTGCCGTGGTACTTGCCGAGCAGGTACGCCGAGATCATCGCCTCTGTCCGCGACCCGGCGGGTGTGTTGTACGGGGGCACGAACGAGGTGAAGTTATAGGCGCCGGCGTAGTCGTCCTGGTCGGGGTGCTCTCCCGGTGCCGGCTGCTGCGCGCGCAGGAACCGACCGTACCCGTGGCAGAAGTCCATGTGCTTCGGGTTCTTGGAGAACGGCCACACGGCCTCGGCGGCGATACACGTCCAGTGCTCCTCGCCGTAGAAGAAGCCGCCCATGAAGAAGTCGTACCAGTCGACGAGCCATTCCATGCCCTTGGTCGCTGCTTTGGCGTAGCGCTCGTCGTTGGTGATGAGGTGCATGCGCGCGAGCGCCAGGGTTGCCTCACCCGAGTAGTAGAGGAGCTCGGCCTTGTCGTCGGGCTTCTGCGTCACCGGATCGTAGAGGTGACGGAACGAGCCGTCGGGCCGCTGCATGAACAACAGGAACGAGGCGAACTTCGTCGCGACCGGCAGGTACGTGGTGTCGCCTGTCGCGCGCTGGTATTCAGCGAGGGCCACCACGGCGAGAGCCGTCGAGCCGAGCTGCGCGACCTTCTCGGTGCGATCGAGCACGCAGTCGATCTCGGTGCCGTCGGGGAGCTTGGCGCCGCACTTGCCCGTCGCGAGGAGGTCCGCCAGGTGCTTGAACGCGCGCTCGATCGGCTCCTTCAGCCACGGCTCCTTCGTGATCCGGTACAGCTCGGCGAGGAAATACGTGGTGCCGGCATGGCGCGGCATGCTGTATGCGCCCGAACGCGTGGGGTCGGTCTGTCGTCCTGTCGAGAGGTCGTGCTCGTAGACATAGCGACCGTTCGCTGCGAGATGCCCGACGAGGAAGCGCCCGCCCTCGAGCGCGGCCTCGCGCAACGTCTTCGCCGAGAGCGGTGGCGCCGCGGGAATGCCGCGATACAGCTGCACCGACGGTTGCTCGCGCCGCGCGATCGGCTGCTCGACGAAGGTGTCGGTGCGGAACCTGTACAGCTTCGCGTCCGCCCCTACCCTGGTGCCGGCGCGTGCGGTGAGCAGGCGATCTATCTTCTGGAAGTCGATGCCCATCGCGAAGTCGGGCAGCGCGCTGCTCGGACGCTTGGCGGCAAACACGCGGCCGTGCACGAGCTCGTGCGGCAAGAGCATCACGCGCTTGCCGCCGACGTCGGTGCTGATGCCCTCGATGCCCGGGTTGATCGCGAGCAGCTCAGCGATGCCCGGGATGCCGAACGCCTCGACACCGCCAAGTGGCGAGTGGCCTGTCACGATATCGACTTGCATCCGCATCGCATTGCGATCGTTGGTGCCGTACACGCGGATCGCCCGCTCGGTGCGCAGCTTGGAGGCTGCATCGTCGACGGCGGCGCACAGGTCGTCGCCGTTGCCCTCGATGCGCACGATCGCCTGGCCACGCGACCAGACGGTGACGAACACCGCGCCGTCCGTTGGACGGCTCACGGTGCAAGAGACCGGCGTGCCGGCATCGAGGCCCGCGCGCAGCGTGGCGAACACGGCGGCACGCTCGGTAGCGTCGAGGCGATCCGGCGGCGCGATGCGGTAGATGCCGTAGACGATGGTGGCGACCGCCAGGAAGACTACGCTCGGCAACGTCCAGACGAGGACGAGCGCGACGAGGCGCCGCCGGGTCATCGTGCCGGCACGGAGAAGGCGCGGCGGCCCGCGCGGGTCATCAGATACTTCACCTGCACGATCGGCAGCAGCGCCACGAGCTCGACGAGCAGCGCGACCGAGATCAACGCGGTCATCGCGGCGGCCTTGCCGAACGCGCCGTACACGCCCGACAGGAATGCGGCGGAGACGATGATCCGCGCGATCAGCAGAATCGTCGACAGCAGCGCGAGCGATCCGCCCGCGAGCGCGATCTTCCAGCCCCGGCGCCCACCCATCAGCGTACCGACGCCCATGACCAGCGTGGCACCCGGTAGCGTCCAGAGATGGAACGACGCCGACGGCAGACGGTTTGGAATGACCTTCCAGATCAGGATCGCCTGCATCACGCCGAAGGCGATGTCGAGGCCGCCGTAGATCCAGCGGCGTCGATCCGGATGTACGCGAGCGCTCTCGGGCCCCGTTTCCGCGGCCGCTGCCTTCGTTGCCGCGGACGGCTTGCTCGCTCCCTTACGGCCCATGGAGGCCTCAGCTTACCCGGACTAGAAGCAGGTGGGGCGCTCGACGCCCGGATCCGGTTCGCTCGACGGGAGGATCATGCGGAGGTACTGGTACTCGTCGTCGCAGAACTCGCCGGGCCCGAGGCCCATCATGATCGCGCGCTCCAGGAAAGGCCGGTCACCACCACCGTCCATCAGCCGATTCGGCGCATCCCCGGCATTGTGGAAACCCTCGGCGAACGGGTTGGCAAGACCGAGCGAGTGCCCGATCTCGTGGGAGAGCGTGCCGCCGATCAGGTTGCCAAGGACGTAGATCGCGCACGCCACCTGGGTCGGGCGATCGCTCGCCGGGCACGAATCGCCGTTGGTCAGCTGCTCGATGTCGCCGCTGAGATCGGAGGCGCGGATCGCTTCACCGCCGATGTCGGGCCGGAACGGATCGAACAGCTGATCGAAGATCACGTCGGCGCCGGGCACCGACTTCGCGAAGTTGCCGGGGTGCTTCGAGAAGCCCATCAGCGAGCGCAGAAACACGCCGCCGTAGCCCGCGTAGCCGTCCTGCTGCGTGAGTGCGTTGACGCCGCCGAGGCGATCGTAGAGGCGGAGGTTGCCGCTGTCCTTGCCAGGCGAGTTGTCGTAGCCGAACAGACCCTGGTCGTTCGGATCGACCCCGGTGAGCTCGACGTGTTCGTACAGCGCGAAGTCGGTCGGCGGCTCGGTGCGGAACTCGATGTTCACGCCGCGGTAGGTGTAGCGACAGACCTCGAGGATTCGCTCGCGCAGGCGGTTGTCGACGGCGCGAAGGCCGAAGTCGCGCAAGCCCTCGACGTACGACGGGCGGAAATCGAGATAGACGACCTGCTTGACCGGCGCGATCATCAGCGACGTCGAGAGCGACACGCCGCGCACCGTGTCCGCGCCGTAGGAGATGATCGGCGTGACGGTGCCGGTGAACATGCCGGTGTCGGCGCGCAAATCGAGCGCGTTGCCGAGCTCGTCGTCGGTGTTGAGGACGTAGCGCATGAGCGTGCCCTCGACGAACTCGGGGATCAAGGTCATGTTGACCGGCACGCTCGCCATGCCCTCGCGCGTGAACGTGCCCTGCAGCTCGAGCTCGGTGAGGGTGTTGGCCTCGCCACCGACGAAGCCCCCCCCCTGGAAGAACACGTACTGGCCGAGGCTCGCGGCGACGGGCGTGGTGCATGGATCGCCGACGCACATCGAGAACAGCTGCGACGTCACCATGTCGTAGATGACGTCGAACGGGTCCGACATGTTCGCCGTCTGCCCTGCCTGGCGATTGATGATGACCACCTTGCCCGTGAACGTGCCCGGCTTGATGCCCGCGATCTTCGGCGAGAACGGGAACGTCGCCTTGGTGCGCTCGAGAGGATCGGTCGGCACCATCGGGATCTCGATCGCCTCGATCGGATCGCAGCCGCCGCCGGTCTCGAGCGTGTAGCAGCCGGTGATCTGCGCGACCGTATCGCCCTCGTCGCCGCCGAGGAGGAAGCCGTCGCCTTCGACCTGGATGCGGTCGTTCACGAAGATGACGCCGTTGCTCTCCACGTTGCTCGGCGTCGGCGCGAGGATCTCGCGGAACGACAGCTCGACGTCGACCGCCTTGCTCGTATAGGTCTCGCCGTCGCTGGTCGCGATCACCTCGACGGTGGCCGAGCCCGCGAAATCAACCGCGCCGCCCATGTCGGCAATCATCTCGGCATCGACGGCGACGTGCATGGTGCCGAAGTCGACGAACGTGGCTTCCCACGCCTCGTCGACCGATGCACCACCGGCCTGCCCTTTCAGCCGTAGCTTCGCCGCCCCCCACTGGGTGTCGACGAACGACGCGCCCTTCACCACGATCTTGGTGCCGGGAATGATCGTGTCAGGGGCCACGCTGCTGAGTGACAGAGCCTCGAGACCTGGATCGGGATCGACGGCGGTGCCGCACCCGCTGACAAGCACGAGGCTTGCGACGAGGAGGCGGCCCCGCATCACTCGACCTTCAGCGAGAGGCTGTAATTGTCGTTCGACGCGCTCGCGTAGCCCTCGATGACGACGAAGTAGTCGCACCCCCCCGAGCCACACGACGCCGGCGCCGTGTACTCCGCATGCTCTGTCGAGGACCCGCTCTGGCCATGCGCCGGGTCACAGGTCGAGACGTCCTCGACGGAGCACGGCCACATGTCGAAGAACGGGCCGTCGTAGAGATGGATGTCGAGGTCGCCCGAGGCCGTGCTCGCGAGGTCGATCGTGAGCTTCTGGCCGCTGGTGAGGCGGACCTTGTACCAGTCGCTGTCGTCGGGACAGATCTTGTTGCCCGTCGACGAGTAGTTCGGTGCCGTGGTCGCGCGCGCCTGCGGACCGGTGTCGTCGTCTTCCTTGCTGTCGTCGACACAGGTCGTGTTGCACGTCTTCGGCATGCTCTCCACCGAGAGGAAGTACTCGCTGCGGGCGTTGGTGAACCCGTTAACCTTGACGTAGTAGGTCGCGGGGCGCAGGCACTTCTTGATCTGCTCCTCGGCTTGAAGCGTCGTCGACTTCGACACCAGCGTGCCGCTCGACGTATAGATCTGAAGGTCGAGGTCGCTCTCGCCACCGCCGGACAGGTACAGGTCGATCTCGGTGTCCTCGGTGATTTTTAGCTGCCGCCAGTCGTCGTCGGCCTTCGAGCCGGAGGCGGGCTGCACGGGCTTCGGACACGATACGCCGTCGATGAAGCCATTGAGCGTCATCGGGCCGTCCGCCATCGCGTTGGCGGATGCCTGCGTCTGGTTGTCGTCGTCCTCGTTGTCGTCGTCCTCGCACGCCGCCGTGGGCATCGTGCACGAGCCGTTGGTCGGAACGCATTGGCGCGCGCTGTTCCAGTCGACCGACCACACATCCTCTGCGGAGCACGCGTAGCCCGTCGGGCAGCCGGAGCCACAGGCCTGGAGGCAGTAGCTCTCGCCCATCGAGCCGATGTACGTGCAGAGGTCGCCGGCGCCGCACTGAATATCGGCACTGCAGGGCTCGCAGAGGCCGAGGTTGCTCGCACCACCCGAGGTCACGGTCATCGAATAGACCTGCGACTGCGTGCTGTGATCGCAGTTGCCCATCTCGTCGTCGTCGTCATCGGCGACGAACACATAGTAGATCGTCGCCGAGGTGCCGGCGGGCATCGTTGCCACCGGGTTCGGCACGTCGGCGGCATAGACACCGCTGGTCGGCGTGCCGTCGATCTGGAGCGTCTCGAGCTGGGTCATGCCGCCCGGGCCGAGGTCGGGATTGGCGCCAGGGTTGGTCAGCGAGTAGTAGAACAGCGGCGCCTCCTTGAGGCCCTTGTCGTCGGTGACCGTCGCGCCAATCGTGAGGTCGAGGACCGTGGTCTCGTCCGCGGGCGTGTGCGAGATGGCCGGCGCCGCGCCGGGGCAGTTCGAGCCGGAGCTCCCGCGAAGTACGATGAGGTAGTTCTTGATCGCCTTCGGGTTTTCGCCGTCATTGGCCGAGATCACGACGGTGTAGCGCTGCTCGTTCTCCTGTTCCTTCGTGGGGCACCAGTTGAACCGCGCTGTGAGGCCGTCTTCCTGGTCGAGGCGCATGCCCTCCGTGATCGGCTGCTCGAGGGCGAGCTCGACTTGGGCCGAGTCCTGGTCCTCGATCACCACGTCGAAGTCGATGCACTCGCGGTTGCTGAGGTCGAGTGTGGTGCCCGTGCCGAGCGGCTGGCGAAATAGCGGCGACGTCGCGGAGCCGATGGCCGACTTCACATCGATGTTGATGGTGACCGTCGTGTCGTTGGAGCCGTCGGACACGATGAAGTCGAATGCGTGCTCACCGACGTCCTGCGCGAGGGGGGTCCAGCGGAACACGCCCGAGCCGCTCGGCGAGACCGTAATCTGCGCCTTGCCACCGATGTCGGGCAGATCTGCGGCGCGGTAGCGATAGGTGAGCTGATCTCCGTCCGGGTCGGTGCCATTGAGGTCGATCTTGAGCTCGGTGCCGACTTGCGCTACGTGGTCGGTCAGACCGTTCAGCTCGGGAGCCGCGCCGCCGCCACAGGCTACTGTGGTAGCCACGCAGGTCACCGCTGTCAGGGTCAGGAGTCCTTCGCGGCCGGTGATGGGCTGTAACCTCATGACGTTCCTCCGAGCTAGATCCGATGGCTGTCGGACGTGGGCAACTGGAGCAAGGGTTGGGCCACGGCTATCTGGCAACGAGCGCGTGATCTTCGCCAAGTGCGAATGAGATCAACCCTTGGGCGACCGGATCGGCCAAGAATGCGGGCAGCTCGCCACCCGCCTGCGATGCGAGGATCTGTAGGCCGGTGACCAACGAGCCCGAG
Source organism: Kofleriaceae bacterium (assembly GCA_033763475.1). Classification (GTDB taxonomy): domain Bacteria; phylum Myxococcota_A; class Polyangia; order Haliangiales; family Haliangiaceae; genus JABFXX01. Next base: position 45,098 of record JANRKM010000004.1, on the reverse strand, counting down.
GCGACCAGGCCGGCGCGCAGGCCAGCGACCTTGAGGTCCCGCGCGAGGACGCGGTGGTCGAAACTCTGCGGGTCGATCGCAAACGCATACGGCCGGAGCTCGGTGAGCACGCCGGTCGGGATCAGGCGGCGAAGCTTCTGGACCTGTGCCGCGACCGCGTCTGCATCCACGAGGTGAATCGGGAACTCGGGCTGGAACAAGCGCAGGAGCGCTGTGACGAGAACACCGAGCTCGTCGGGCGACATGCGCGCCGGGATGGCGAGCTGCGTCTGCGCGAGCTTGAGCGCGGCACCGGACGCGAACCGGATCGCGTCGTTGCCTGCGGCCACGATCGACGACCCGATGATCAGCGACACCGGACTCGTTGGCTCGGCGACCATCGCCCACGGCTGGCGCTGCGAGACGTAGACGTCGATCTCGCCGAACCCGAGGCTCGAGGCCACGTTCTGCGCCACGCCAGCGGTGGCATTCTCCTTCGCGCGCAGGCGGTCTCCACGCGCGAGACCGTACGGCCGCAGGTCCACACCCACGTGCTTGGCGATGCGATCGCCGAGCAGCTGGAAGATCTGGCGCAGCTCGAGTTGCACGCCGCGCGGGAACAGCACCTCGTCGGCTTCAGGGCGCGCGAGCGGTGCCGCTTCGGGGACCGAGACATCGTGCAGGAGCTTCTGCTCGGGCTCCTCGGCGACCTTGAGGAGCTGCGTGAGCTCTGCGGCAGCACGCGCGATGCGCAGTGAACCGTCGACGCCAGCGTTGTGGCGAGCGGTCATCGCGCGCGAGATCACGCGGTACGCGGTGCCGTCGCTCGGCTGCATGCTCGCGCGCGTGCGCATCGTGCCGGCGACGCGGTTCAAGTGAACGCGCGCCGACGTGAGGTCGTTGCAGTCGCGGTAGAACTGGACGAGCGCGGTGAGCGCCTCGTCGCTGGCCGGCGCTGCATCGAGCGCGAGGTTGAGGGCGCGCTCCGCGCGCTTGTTGTCGTTGAACCCGGCCCGGAAGATCTTCGCGACGCGGTGGAGATAGCCCACGCGCTTCTCGGGGTCGGCCTCGTTCTTGACCAGACGCTCGCACGCGCCGAGCGCGAGCTTCCACTCCGACGCTTGCGTCGCGAGGTCCGCGAGGCGCACGAGTGTGTTCTCGTCGTCGGGCTGATAGGTCAGCGCGCGCTGGAATGCCTTGAGCGCCATCGGGATGTCGACGAGGCGGTCGGCGTAAATGAGGCCGAGGCGGAAGCACAGCGTCTTCAGGATCTCGGGCTCGCGCTCGAGGCGCGCGCGCGCGACGAGGGCGTCGGCCGCTTCCTGCCAGTTGCCCTGCTCCCATGCGATGTCGGCGACCGCAGCGTGCGCGCGGAGGTCGTTCGGATCAGCCGCGAGGATGAACCGGTAGTGCTCCTTCGCGGTGTCGCGATCCGAGAGGAAGTTGCGGTGCAGCTCCGCGAGGGCGCGGTGCAGCCCGACGCGCGCGCGCGCATCGTCCTCGACCTCTAGACGGTTGGCGAGCAGCGTCGCGAGGTCGTCATGATTCGCGTCCTCCTCGAGGAGGATCCGCATACGCAGGAACGAGTCGCGATGCGCCGGGTTGGCCTCGAGCGCGCGACGGAACGCCACCATCGCGTTCTCGCCCTCCAGCGCCTTGTCCATCAGCGCGACGCCGGCGACGTGATACAAGTCCGCCTTTGCCTTCGCGTCCGCGGTGACCGCTGCCTGGCGCGTCGCGGCGTCCGCGACCTCGGCCCATAGCTCGCCCTTGATGGCGGCGAGCCGCCAGCCCTCGAGCGCGGGTACGTGTCCGGGGAGTGCGGCCTCGGCGTTACCGAACCGCTTCACGGCCTCGGTGATCTGGCCGAGCTCGGCGAGCGTTTCGCCGGCGCGTGTCCAGAACGCTGCCTGCGTGCGCGGATCGCCGGTGAAGTACGTCGCGATCTTCTCCTCGAGCTGCGCGAGCTCGGCGCTGAATCCGCCGCGGCGTACGATCGTCTCGAGGTGCATCAGCGCGAGGCGCGATGCCGGCGAGGCGTCGAGTGCTGCGCGATACTGATCGGCGAGCTCCAGCTCGGGGCTGCCGTCGCGCGCCATCAAGCCCGCAACATCGACAAGTAACGCGCCACGATCGCGCCGGACGTCGATGCCACTGCGCGTCATCGCGTCGAGCTCGGCGCGCCGCAGCCGCAGGAGCTCGCCCACCTGATCGGCGGCGGCGTACCGGCGCTCCAGGCGATGCAGGAGATCGATGCGGCTCGGATCTGCCTGGGCGGCGCTCTCCAGTGCGACCTGCGCGGATTCGGGATCGCTGCGCAGCTCACCATCGATGAGCGCGAGCAGCTCGTACGCGGTCGCTTTGGCCACGCCATCCTGCGCTTCCTCGGCGGCCCGCAGCTGAGCGAGCGCGAGAGCCGAGATCGGAGCTGGGTCACCGAGCTGGGTAGCGAGGCGGACGAGCGGGAGCGCGGCGAGCGGATCGAGGGGGCGGAGCTCCAGTGCGCGTTGATACAGCGCGAGCGCGGCGGGTCCATCACCGTGGGCGGTCGCGAGGTCCGCGTCGCGCACGATCCGCGCGAACGCATCGGCCGTCGAGGCACCTGGCGCCACGTCGGTACGGCGCGTCGCGACCGACGGACGATCGCCGGCGCGGCGGCGCGCGGCGGAGAGCAGATCGCCGATCACGCCGAGCTCCGGCAGGGTCTGCTCGACGCGCACGAGCAGCGACGTTGCCCGCGGGGCATCTCCCGCGTCGAGCGCGAGCTGAGCGGCGCGCAGACGAAGCGCCGCGATCTCGTGCGCGCTCGTCGCTTCGTCGAGCAACGACGCACGCTCGTCGAGCGCAGTCGCGGCGTCGCCGAGCTCCTTGCGGCGCGCCGCGCCGATGACGAGCGCCGCCGTACGGCGCGGATCATCGAGGTTCGGCGCGAGCTCGCGCAGGAGGGTCTCGGCGCGCTCCACGTCTTCGCCGGCGAACAGGCGCGCGCGGCGCAACCCGAGACTGGCGGCGCTCCACGGTGAACGTTCGGCGTCCTGGACGCGCGCGAGCACTTCGGCCATCACCTCTCGCTCGCCAACGCGGCTCGCGAGCAAGATCGAAGCGGCGTGGGCGCTCGGCGAATCGGGGCTGCGTGCGAGCACCTGGTCCCACGCTTCAAGCGCGGCCACGGTCGCGCGCGCGAGGTCCTCGGACGGCGGATCGCTCGCCGCGGCTGCGCCGACGGCTTCCTCCCACGCGAGCGCGCTGCGCAGCTGCGCGACGTCGCGATCGAGCTGTTCACCCGGCTCGGCCGCGATCTCCGCGAGCAACTTGGCGCGGTCGGTCCATCGATTGGCCGCGGCGAGGGCCTCGGCGAGCGCTTCGCCGAGTACCGGCGAGCTGGGGCGCGCGGCCCTGCCCTGCACGAGCAAGCTGATCGCCTCGTCGAGCTTGCCCTGCGCGATCAGCCCGTACGCAGCGCGCAGCCGTGCACGCTCGCGCTCGGGATCATCGGCGACCGCGAGGTCGACCTCGATCGACGCCTGCGTGGCCTCGGCGACGACGTGGGCCGTGCGCAGCTGGGCCGCGCCGTAGTCATCGCCTGGATCGTTCTCGAGCGCGTAGGCCCACAACGTCGCCGCACGCGAGGCATCGAGCTCGGCAGCGCGCGCCGCGGCAAAGCTGCGCTCGGCGGCGGAGCTCGCGAACATCGACCAGTGGCCGAACGCCTGCGCCTTGGCGGCGAGGTCGTCGCTCGCGGCGATCGTCTCGGCGGAGAGGCGCGCGACGAGGGGATCGTGAGTCGCGGCACTGATCGCGAGGGCGGCGGCCGCGGGGCTGGGGGACCACTGCTCGGCGCGCACGGCCGCGGATGCGGCGGTCAGTGGATCGCTAGCCTCGAGCTGCTGCGCGAGCGCGAGCAGCGCGGCGGATGCGCCCGCGCTGTCGGACTGCGAAACGGCGTGGCGGACCGCACCGATGCGAGCGGAGATCGACGATGGATCGGATTCGGCGGCCGCGGTGAACCACTTCGAAGCGCCTTCGATGTCGTTCTGATGTGCCGCGAGCGCGCCACGCGCAGACTGCACGGCGGCGCGTAGCTCGGCATCGGTCATCGCGACCGCGAGCTGCTCGAGCGCCGTGCCAAACTCGTCGGCGCGACCGTCGAGGAAGGCGAGCTCGAGCTGGGCGAGCAGTGCGCGGACGTCGGACGCCGCGCTGTCGAGCAGCTCGCCGACAGCGACGCGCGCGAGGTCCTGCTCGTTGCTCGCGAGCAGCAGATCGACGCGATAGTGCGCGAGTGGCCGGCGCTCGAGCGCACCGGCGACGGCGATCTCGGCGTCGAGTTGGCGCACGGCTTCCACGAGGTCTCCGCTGGCACGCGCGATCCGGCGCAGGCCGCGCAACGCCGCGGTGGCGCGCGGGTCCGCGAGGAGCGCGGCGTCGTAGTGACCGCGCGCGCGATCGATGTCACCCAGGCGCTCGCTGAGGCGACCGGCTTCGAGGCGGAGGGCGGCCGAGGCCGCGCTGTCGTCGACGGTCGCGAGCTCGCGCTCGTACGCCAGCAAGGTCGACGCAGACGACTCGTCGAGCGCCTGCGGCATGAGCGGCGTCACGATCTCGGGCCACGAGCGAACAGCGACCTGCAGATCGTGTTTGGTCTCCGGCTCCGCCGACGGTTCGACGGGCAACATCGTCTGGATGCGGCGCGGGCGCGCGGTGGTCGCTTCATCGCCGGCGAAGTCGAACACCTCGCGCAGCGGGTCGGCCATCGGGGGCACCGACGTCGGCGTCTTGACGCGTGGATAGAGGTCGGCGAGCGCCGCGGCTTCGGCCGCGTGCTCGGCCGGCGGCGGCTCCGTCGTGGGAGAGAAGGCGATGACATCGTCGCCGAGCGCGCGCGGCTGGGGGAGCGGCGTCCGATCCACGTCCTCCTCGCCGAGGAGTGCCGGCGGCGCGGCCACGACGTCGCTCGCAGGCGTCGCGGGGCGGCTGTCAGCCATCGGATCGGCCTCGGCGCCGACGGCGGCCGCGACGTCCGCGAAGTCGCTCTCGAGCGACGCGCCTGGACTGAGCGCCTCGAGGGCGGCGGGGGGCTGTTCCGTGCTCAGCACCGCTGCCGACGTGCGCGACGGCTCCTCGGCGCTGAACTCCAAGGATACCTCGTCGTCGTCGTTCGACGGACCGACGGGCTCGGGGATCAGATGCGAGAACGCGGCGCTGAGGGGGCCGGCGGCGGCGGGCGCGCTCGTCGCCGCAACGCCCGCGAGCGGCGGTGGCCGCGTCGCCGTGTCCGTGCGTCGAACGACGTGGGCCGTGCGGCGGTTGCTCGCTGCCTCGGCCGCAGGCTCGACGGCGGGCTCGGCGGTGCCCGGCGACGCATCGACTTCGATCTCGTACTCGTCGTCAGCAAACGCCATCGGCGGCGGTTGCGTCTTTCGATCGGAGCGATCGCGAGAGGCCGCGCGCTGCGCCTCCATCTCGTCGTACGTCTGGACCTTCGTCGCATCGCCGAAGTCCGAGAGGTCCACGCCGCGCGCGGGCGTGGTCTCCGGATCGGCCTCGATGACGGGTGCGCGGCGAACGATCGCCGGGGCGCGACGCGCGACCGGCGGGGCGGCGACGGGCGTCTCCTGCGCGGCAGCCGTCGGCAAGCTCGGCCGCGATGCCGACGTAAAGACCTCGTCCTCGTCGAGGAAGTCGCGCGGCGTCGCCATCTGTGGCGGCAACGTGGGCGCGGCGCTGCGCGATGACGCGGGGGCCGCGCCCAACATCTCGCCCAGCGCAGCGGGCGCGCCTTCCGCGCCGACATCGGAGAAGTCGGTCTCGCGCGGATCCGAGTCCATCGTCTCCGCGAACGCGCTCGAGCGCGCAGCGAACGGTTGATCCGCTCCTCCGACGTAGGCGTCGAGCGTCGGGCTGTCCTCGAGCGCCCGATCGAGCGTCATCTGCTCTTCGAGATCAGACGCCGGATCGAATGGCTCCGCTGCCGATGCGAGCAGCGCGGTCGGGACCTGCGAGACGACCGTCGGATCCGGCGCGGCGGGCCACGCCGTCGCCGCGGGCGCGACGACCGGCACGGGCCCCGGCGTAGGCTCGAGGGCGTGCGCCGGCGCTGGTTCCGGGCCGCTCTGGGTGGCGTTGTCGGCGGGCTGCGTCTCGTGGAGCGCGTCGAACATGTCGTCCCACGCGTCGAGCTCCGACTGCAGATCGTTGTCGGCGAGGAACGGCTTGCCGCCCTTGGGCGGTTGGTTCGAGCTCATCGCGTCCCTCGCAACGCGACGCCCAGCTTGTCGCGCAACCGGAGATGATCTTCAGACACGGACCACGCCGTCAGATCGAGCGCCGCCGGACTGTCGAGCAGCGCCTTGCCACCACGTCCGACATCCAGCTGTGCGTGCGCGATCGCAAGGTCGCCCGACCACAGGAGGCCTGCACGCTGGCCGATCGCGAGCGCCATCTGCCGGAACCGCGCGACCTCGCCGAGCTCGCCGGCCCGATTACGGGCGAGCTCTAGCACCGTGGCCTTCTGCTTGCGCCCGAGCTCTTTCTTGATGACCCGCGCTCGCTCCGCGATCGTCGCGTCCTCGCCGACCACGTGCGCGGCAAGCCCGCTCGGCACGCTCGCATCGACGGCGCGCAGCGCGGCCGCGAACGTCCACCCGAGCTCGCTGTCGCGCAGGTCCACGAGTCCCGCCATGCCTTCGGCCAGCATGGCCACGGCGCGGCCGAGCTGGAACCGATGTTGCGGCATCGCGCCGGTCGCGACATCGGAGCCGATGCACAGGATCGGCGTATCGGCAGCCAGCGCGCGGGCCAGGCCCACGCGCGCGTTGCTGATGTAGATGTCGGCGTCCTCGACGCCGAAGCACGCGAGTGCGATCGCGACTGGTTCGTACTTGTCGCCGAGCTTCTTCAGCGCGACGCGATCGCCGCGCGCGAACCCGAGCTTCGCCGGATCGACGCCGGTCGCCATCTGCACCGCCGGCGCGATCGCGCGCCACAGCTCGCCAAGGGCGCCGAGGAGGCCGGGACGCAAGAGATCGCGTTGCGCCTCGTCGAGGCGGAGTCGTGTCGGCGGCGACACCTTCTGGCGCCCCTGCGCGAGCACCTGGCGCTGCTCCACGAGCGGCGTGCCGAGCGCCTCGACCGCCGCGAGGGCGAGCCAGCGAGCGTCGACCTCGCGCTGCCAGCTGGTGACCTGGGCGAGGCGCTCGTAGAGCACGGCGCTCCCCGGGTTCTCGTTGATGGCCGCGCGGAACGTGCTCGCCGAGTGCGCGAGGAGCACTCCACGTGCGGGGCCTTCGAGCAACTCGGCGTGCTCGCGTACGACATCGAGGTTGAGTGGATCGTGAGTCCGCGCGCGCTCGAACGCGAGCTTTGCGCCGCTGCGATCGCCTAGCTTGTCGCGGAGCATCTGGCCGAGGCGTAGCTCCTCGCGCGCTTTCTCCGTTGCGGTGGTCCGTAGCTTGACGAGCGCGCGGATCTCCCGCGCCGCGCGCGTGAAGTCGTTCGCGCGGAGGCACAGCCCGATCAGGCGCTCGCGGAGCTGCGCGTCCTCGGGATTGCCGTCCACGACGCGCTCGAGGTTCTCGATCGCACCGGCAAGGTCGTTCACGTTCTCGGCGAGCACTTGCGAGAGCTGGAGCTCAACCTCGGCGCGCTTGTGCGGACGCGTCTCGGACTGGAGGAACCGACGCCACAGCGAGACGGCCAGCTCGACCTCGCCCGCATGGAACGCGAGGTCGGCACGGAAGCGCAACGCTTCGACGTGATCGCTCGCGCGATCGAGGAGCGCGTCGAGGTCGGCCGTCGCGGCATCGACGTTGCCGACACCGTGCTGCACGAATGCGCGCTCGAGGAGCAGCGGGACCATCTCGTGCGCGGCGGCCTCCGACTCGTCGCTCTGCGCGTCGAGATAGGTGAGCCGCGCGCTCATCGCCTGGATCAGGCCGGCGATGTCGGCGCGCTCGCGATACAGCGAGAGCAGCCGATCGAGCTCGACCGCGCCGGGCTCGACCTCGAGGATCCTGCGGAACGCCGCGATCGCAAACATATCGTCCTCGGGCGTGTCCCCGCGATCGAACACCGACACCGCATCGCGCAGCCGCGCGAGCTTGGCCTGCGGATCCCCGAGCCCACGCGCGAGCTGGTAGCTCGCGTGCGCCCACGTGCGCTCGTCGCCCGCGCGGCGAGCGAGCCGGCGAAGCGCATCGAGGGCGCGCAGATCGCCGGGATAGGACGCGAGCACAGATGCGACCACGGTACCGGCTTCGCGGAGCCGCCCTGCGAGCTCGAGCGCCTCGGCGCGATCCAGCTCCCACGACACCTGCGCGGTCGGATCATCGGCGAGCGCGCCGCGCAGCTCGAGCACTTCGGCGCGCGCGAGCATGGGATCTACGATCGTTGCCGGATCTGCGTCGGACGCGACCTGTGGTACGGCGCTGGTCTCGGCGACGACGAACATGGCGCTGACGTCGTCGGGCGCATCTGCGCGCGCCGCCGCGACGCGATTGTTGGCCAGGGCGAGGTCGCCGTTAGCGGCGGCCATCGCGGCCGATCGCATATGGAGCGCGGCTGCGGCCTCGGGCATCTGGACCGTGCGGGCGAGCCCGTCGTACGCGGCGGACTGGGTGGCCATGTCGCCCTGCTTGGCGGCAACAAGCGCCGCGCCCAGCAACGCTCCGCGGCGCGTGCTATCGAGCGCGATCGCGGCGCCGAACGACTGCGCGGCGCGATCGAAGTCCTCGAGCACGAGCGCGTACAACCAACCGCTGTCCTCGGCGAGTGCGGCGCCGAGGCGTAGGTCGGTGGTGCGCGCGGCGAGTGCGGCGGTGGCCTCGAGGCGCATCACCGTGTCGGCGCGGCCCGCGGCGATATCGGCGAGGCCGAGCGCAGCGCTCGTCGCGGCGACCGATGGGTCTTCGCGCACGGCGAGCGTGCGATACACGTCGGCGGCTTCTTCGAGCTGCCCGGCGCGCTCGAGGGCGCGCGCGAGCAGCCAGTGCGCCTCGGGGCTCGGATCCTGATCGGCGATCGCGCGGCGCGTGTCGATGACGCCGTTGTGATCGCCGCCCGTGCTCGAGAGCCCGGCGCGTGCGCGCGCGGCGCCTTCGAGGGCGGTGCGGTCCTCGGGGAAGCGGGTGAGCCACTCCTCGTAGACGGCGGCGGCGGATGCAAGATCTCCGAGCCGGACCTCGAGCACCCACGCTGCTTCGCGCAACGCGCGGCGGACGGCAGCACCGTCGGGGAGTGCGCGCGCTTCGGCGCGACGCTCGGTCACGAGCTCGGCCCACCGCTCCTGCGCGCGCAGCAGATCGATGAGCGACTCGCGCGCGAACGCATCGTCGGGCCACAGCGCGAGGACTTGCCGGTACAGCTCGGTGGCGGCCTCGACGCCGCCGGCACGCTCGCGCAGGCGCGCGGCGGTGAGCAGCGCGGTGCCGCGTCGCGCGACGTCGGTCTCCAGGCTCGCGAGCTCGACGAGCACCGTCGCGCGCTCGTCGTCGCGGCCGAGCTGCGACAAGGTCGCTTCGAGGCGCCAGCGCAACGCGTGGTCCGTGGGGGCGAGCTCGATGACCTGCTGCTCGAAGCCGAGGACCGCCTCGAGCTCGCCGTGGCTACGCGCGAAGCGGATCGCGCGCTCGAGGATCGCTCGCTTGCTGTCGCCGGTGGCGCCCTCCGCCGCGGCCGCGAGCCGAGCGAGTGCCTCGTTCACGTTGCCCGTGACATCGTCGAGCTCGGTCAGCGCCTCGACGGCGGCCGGATAGTCTGGGACGGCCTCGAGGGCCTTGCTGAGCGCCGAGCGCGCCTCGTCGAAGGCTTCGGTACCGCCGACCTCGAACGCGAGTAGCTCCGCGGCCTGAACATAGAGCGCAGCCGCGGCGCGCGGATCGGGTCCGGGCGTTTGCCCCGGCCCAAGCCACGTGCCGAGCAGTGCGGCACTCGCGGCCGCGGCGTACGTCTTCGCGAGCTCGTACGCGTCGGTGCGCGCGAGCGCATCGCGTTCGGCCGCGGACGTCAGGACGATGAAGCCCGGCGCACTTGCTTCGAGGGACGCGAGCAGCGCCCTCGCCTGCTCGTGCTGGCCACCGCGCAGCAGTGCATCTGCGCGTCGGATCGAGAGCACCATCGCGCGCCCGGGGTCACCCTCGACGGCCTGCCAGTTCTGTACGAGCTCGGCGAGGTCTTCGTAGCGTCCGAGCTCCTCGGCGAGCTCGGTCAGATCTGCGAGCACTACCGGCTCGCCGGGCGACAGCGCGATCGCGCGCTGCAGGACGTCCCAAGCCATGTCGGGGCTCTCGACGCGCACGAGCTGGGCGAGGCGGCGATGCAGCGCGACGAGCTCGCGGCGCAGCGCCGTCGCACGATCGAGCTGCTGGTCGGGGGCGATGCCCGACGCGCCAATGACCTCGGCGCCCGGACCCGCGGGGCCAAACGTCGCGAGCAGCACCGTGATCAGGTGCTCGATCGCAGCGGCGATGTCCTCCGGTGCACCGTGAGCGTCGGCGATGCGGAGGCGCTCGCGCGCGATCCGCTCCGCGAGCGGCCCGTGCGGAGCCAGTGCCGCCGCGTGCTCGAACGCGGCCAGTGCGCGTGGAAATTCGTTCGCGCCAGCGACACGACCGACTTCGAGCCAGAAGGCGATCTTACGCGATGGGTGCTCGGCCGCCTCGGCGAGCCGCTCCCACACATCGATCAGCGCAGGTGCGTCGCCGCTACGTGCGACCAGGCGCTCGAGCTCGAGCAGCGCGCCCTGGTGCGTTGGGGCGAGGCGAACGGCCTCGTCGAGCACCTCGCGCGCCTCGTCGATTTCGCCCATGCGATGGCCGAGCACGCGCGCCTTCTCGAGCAGCAGATCTGCGCGTTCGTAGTCGTCCCGCGCGTAGTCGACCTCGGCCCCGATCAGCTTGGCGAGGTTGGGCCACAGGCCACGGCGGTAGAACACGCGCCGGATCGCCCACAAGTTGGGACGCAGCGCCGGGTCGAGCGTGAGTGCCCGCCCATACGCCTTCACGGCGCGCGCTTCATCGGCGAGGCGGCGCTCGTACAGCTCACCGAGCTCGTACGCGAGGTAGCCAGCCGCGGCCTCGTCAGCGGTGTCCTCGAGCTCGAGGGCGAGAGCGTCGGCGCGCTGCTCGTTCGCCGTGTCGCCCTGCGCGGCGATCGCACGATCGATGACGGTCGGCGATTCGAGATGCGCCTCGAGCGGCTGCTCGACGACGATGTTCGGGGTCACGGTGCCGACCTCGACGCCGCCCTCGCCGAGCGCCTCGCTCGTGCCACCGAGGTCGACGTCGATGTCGACCTCGCTCGTGCGCTCCCCGGGCTCGGCCAGCGCCTCGGCGACATCGGGCTGCGGCGACGGCTGGGGGGTTGGCGGGGGGATCGTGGCCGGGCGACGCGGCGGGGTCGCGGCGGGCTTGGCGGCCACCGGCGGCGGGACGGAGATCGTGGTTGGGCGCGGCGTCGCGAGCGGCGGCGGCGGAAGGGGCCCCACCGCGGGAAGCGGCTTGGCCCCGAGGCCGGTCGACGGCTTTGGAACCATGGGCGGCACGCGCATCGACGGAATCGGCGGCGGCGGGCGTGGGGGCACGACCATCACGGGCCGTGCGGACGGCATCGCCGGTGGGACGGGCGGCGCAGGCCGGCTGAACAGCGCGGGCGCGGGGGGCGGCGGGCTCGCCGCCGGCTCGTCGACTTCTTCGATCTCGTCCAGATCGAGGGGGGCGATGATCGACTGCTCGGGCATCGTCGCCGGCGGAGTGAGCACGGGCTCGCTGATCCGGCCGCGCTTCGCGATCTTGTCGTAAAAGGAGGCGTCGTCCTGGTCGGGCGACGCGTCCACTTCCTCGGGTACGCTCGCGTCGTTCGAGCTGCTCGCGCTCTCTTCGTCATCGTCATCGAACGACATCGCGTCGATGCGCGACGCGAGGCTCGAAACGCGTAGCGGTTCTGCCGGTGCGCCCTCCCCGGCGCCCGTCTCGTCGTCGGGTGGCGTACCCAAGGCCATGAGAGATCACCAAATCGAGAAGAAGGTGTCAACGCATGTGACCGTCATTCCGAGGATTTGGGATATCTCGTGCGTCCGAGATCGCGTACACCAATCGCCGTGTCTTCCCCCCTCCGTCTTGGTGACGACGAACTGACCCTGGAAGCAATCGCAGAGGTGGCGCGCCACGGCCGTCCGGTGGAGCTCGGCGACCGGGCCCGTGCTGCCATGCACCGCGCGCGGGACGTTGTCGATGCTGTCGTCCGCCGTGGCGACCAAGCTCCGGCGGTTTATGGGGTGAACACCGGGTTTGGTGCCCTTGCGGAAGTCCGCATCTCGGCGGCCGAGGTTACGCGCCTGCAGCAGAATCTCGTTCGCTCGCATGCCGCGGGCGTCGGCGCGCCTCTCCCCCGCGACGCGGTGCGGGCCATGATGCTCCTGCGCGCGGCCGTCCTCGCGACTGGCCGCAGCGGTGCGCGCGTGGACTGCTGCGAGCGCCTGTGCGAGCTGCTCGCAGCCGGTATCCACCCGGTCATCCCCGCCCGCGGCTCCGTGGGCGCCTCCGGCGACCTCGCGCCCCTCGCCCACCTCGCGCTTGGCATGATCGGCGAAGGCGACGTCGAGTACCTCGGCGAGACCATGCCGGCCGCCGAGGCGCATCGGCGGGCGAACATCAAGCCCCTCGAGCTCGCCGCCAAGGAGGGCCTGACGCTCCTGAACGGCACCCAGCACATGACGGCCGTCGGCGGGCTCACGCTCCTCGACGCAGAGGCGACCTGCAAGGTCGCCGACCTCGCCGGGGCTCTCTCTCTCGAAGCACTCAAAGGAACGGTGCGCGCGTTCGACCCGCGTGTCGTCGGTGCGCGGCCGCACCCGGGGCAGATGGCGGTCGCGGCGTTCTTGCGCGAGCTGCTCGCTGGGTCGGAGATCGCCGAGTCGCACAAAGACTGCGGCAAGGTCCAGGATCCGTATTCGCTGCGCTGCATGCCGCAGGTCCACGGCGCGTCGCGCGACATGCTCGGCTTCGCCCGCACCGTGCTGGAGCGCGAAGCGCGCAGCTCGACGGACAACCCGCTCGTATTTGTCGATGGCCCCGAAGGCGACGAGATGATCTCCGGCGGCAACTTCCACGGTCAGCCGGTCGCGATCGCGCTCGACGCGGCGGGCATCGCGGTCGCCGAGCTCGCCAACATCTCCGAGCGCCGCGTCGAGCAGCTGGTGAATCCGCACTTGTCGAGCGGCCTGCCGCCGTTCCTCGCGCCGGACTCGGGCCTCAACTCGGGCTTCATGATCGCGCAGGTCAGCGCGGCCGCCCTCGTCTCCGAGAACAAGGTACTTGCCCATCCCGCGTCGGTGGACTCGATCCCGTCGAGCGCGGGCCGTGAGGACCACGTCTCGATGGGCGCGACCGCGGCGCTCAAGCTCGCGATGATCCACGACCACGTGCGCACGGTGCTCGCGATCGAGATCCTGTGCGCAGCGCAGGGCCTCGACCTACGGCGACCGCTGCGCACGACCGCGCCACTGGAGGCCGCGCACGCAGCGATCCGCGCGCGCGTGCCAGCGATGATGGTCGATCGCCCGCTCGCGCCCGACATTGCCGCGGTGCGCGCGATGATCGACGACGGTTCGCTCCTCGCGGCCGTGGGGTTCCGCTAGCCGGCGCCTGCGTTAACCGCGGCGCTTCACGTGCGGGTGCGGAACGTCGAGCTTCTCGGCTTCCGCGATCCGGTCGGGCTCGAATTCCGACGTCTGCGAGTTCCGCGCGACCTCTGCGAGCAACGCCATCGTCAGCGGGTCGGAGATGGTGTGGGCGCGTCCCATGGCCGGCAGTGGCGTGGGCTCGCTGCCCTGCGCCAGGGTCTCGGACTCCGGCGCGACGTCATCGAGATCGGCGAACGGGTCTTCCCGCGACGCCGCGGTGAGCTCCGCGAGCTCACTGCGATCGAAGGTCCTCGTCGACTTCGAGTGCTTCGGGTCGTCCACCATCGAGGCTGAGGGTAGCAATGATTGGGCGGTATGTGATCGCGCTAACGGAGATCGGTCCAAGAGAATCGTGAGTGCGACATGTACTACCGGTAAGGTGGGCCTTTCTTTCCGCCTGACACCCGCCCCGCCCGGGCCAGGGCGTCGCGGAGTACGTACTCGATCTGCGCGTTCACGGAGCGCAGGTCGTCCGCGGCCCACTTCTGGAGTGCTTCCAGGACGGCCGGGTCGAGGCGCAACAGGAACGGCTTGCGCTCGGGCACTGTCGCCTCAGTACAGCGTGCCGGCGTTCACGATGGGTTGGGTCGACCGCTCGCCACACAGCACGACCAGGAGGTTGGAGACCATCGCGGCCTTGCGCTCGGTATCGAGCTCGACGATCCCGCGGGTCGACAGCTGGTCGAGCGCCATCTCGACCATCGACACGGCGCCCTCGACGATCCGCTGGCGCGCCGCGATGATCGCGCCGGCCTGCTGGCGCTGGAGCATCGCCTGGGCGATCTCCGGCGCGTAGGCGAGATGGGCGATGCGCGCGTCGACGACATCGCAGCCGGCGGCGCGGATCCGGTCGTCGACCTCCTTCTTGAGCAGCTCGGCGATCTGCTCCGACGACCCACGCAGGCTGAGCACGCCGTCCTCGTGCGTGTCGTAGGGGTGGTGCATCGCGAGGTTGCGTACGGCGGCCTCGGCCTGGATCAGCACGTACTTCGCGAAGTCTTCGACATCGAACGTCGCCTGCGCCGTGTCGACGACGCGCCAGACGATCACGGCACCGATCTCGATCGGGTTGCCGTCGACGTCGTTGACCTTGATCTTCGCGGTCTCGAAGTTGCGCGCGCGCAGCGACACGGCGCGCTTGTTGGTGAACGGATTCACCCAGCGCAGACCGGCCTTCTTCTCGGTGCCCGTGTAGCGGCCGAAGAACGTGAGCACGCGCGCGTCGTTGGGCCCGATCACCATGCAGCCCGCGAGCAGCAGGATGCCGAGGATGAACAGGCCGATCGCGGCCATGACCAGCATCGGGATCTGGTGCTGGTGGGTCTTGATCATCGTCAGAGGCACGACCGCGCCGATCAACGAGCCAATGCCGAACAGCAGCGCGAGCCACCCGGACATCGAGACCGCATCACGTTCTTTCATCGCCATGCGAGCAAAGTGATATCACTTTGCTACTGGCGCAAGTCCCCCCGCATGCTTCTTTGCATGCGACGCCCCGCGACATACACGTCAACAATAAGCGTCGCCGCACTCCCGTATCGGTACGGAATCGCGCCTGGATCCTGGCAGTCCCACACCACGAAGTCCGCCGCGCTCCCTGCGGTCAGCGTCCCGGCGTGGGGTACCGCGAGCGCCCTCGCCGCGTGGCGCGTCACCCCGAGCCACGCTTCTTCGACCGTCATCGCGTAGTGGGTCGTCGCGAGCCACATCTGCACGGGCAGGACCTCGCAGAAGCTCGTGCCCGGGTTCAGGTCACTCGCGACCGCCATCGCCACGCCCGCCGCGCGCAGCTGCGCCACCGGCGGCACGGGCAACCGCAGCTGCACGCAGGCGCCGGGCAACATCACGGCGACGGTCCCCGCACGCGCGAGGGCTTCGATGCCCGCGGGCGACACCTGCTCGAGATGATCCGCAGAGAGCGCGCCGAGCTCGCCGAGCAGCTCGGCCGCGCCCAGATCCATGAACTGCCCGATGTGGGCGCGCACCGCGAGCCCCGCCGCCTTCGCCGCGCCCAGGATCGCCCGCGCCTCGTCGAGCGCGTACGCGCCCGTATCGCAGTAGATGTCCACGCTCGTCGCGAGCCGCTCGCGCGCCACCTGGGGAATCAAGTGCTCGCACAGCTCGCGCACATAGGCGTCGCGATCGTTCGCGCGCTCCTTCGGAATCAGGTGCGCGAGCAGCGTGGGCACCACGCGCGGCAAACCACGCGCCGCGCTCCGCGCCACACAGCGTAACAGTCGCAGCTCGCCCTCGACCGTGAGGTCATAGCCGCTCTTCACCTCGATCGTCGTCGTCCCGTGCGTCAACGCGGTCGCGAGCCGCGCGTCGAGCAACGCACACAGCTCGTCATCCGTCGCGCCGCGCGTCGGCCCGAGCGTCGCCTGGATGCCGCCACCCGCCGCCGCGATCTCGAGGTACCCCTTGCCCGCCGCGCGCATCGCGAACTCGTGCGAGCGGTCGCCCGCGAAGATCGCATGCGTGTGGCAGTCGACGAGCCCGGGCGTGACCATGCGCCCGCGTGCGTCGAGCACCTCCCTGCCCTGCGGCGCTTCCGCATCGAGGCCGATCCACGTGACGGCGCCACCGGAGATCGCCAAGGCGCCGCGGTCGATCATGCCGAGCCCGTCGGCCGCCGGATCGCAGGACATGAGGCGGGCATTGCGAACGACCAGATCGGCGAGCATACGGGAACCTTACATCGTAGGCGCAGCTTCAGAGACGAGCCGCCAAGATCGCCCTCTTCGGCGATGCCGAACCAACCCGATGTGCTCGCGAACGAAGTCCCAGCGGACGCTGGCGCGTGCTCGAGGCGCGCGCCCTACCGGCGCCGAGGGATCACGACGCCACGCTCTTCGGCGGTCTTGATTGCCTCGTCGTAGCCCGCATCTGCATGGCGGATGACGCCCATGCCCGGATCGCTGGTCAGGACGCGCTCGAGGCGCTTGGCCGCGGCCGCGGTGCCGTCGGCGACAACGACCATGCCCGCGTGGAGCGAGTAGCCGATGCCGACCCCGCCACCATGATGGAACGAGACCCAGGTGGCGCCGCTCGCGGTGTTGACGAGGGCGTTGAGGATCGCCCAGTCCGCGACGGCGTCGGTGCCGTCCTTCATGCCTTCGGTCTCGCGATTCGGCGACGCGACGGAGCCGCAGTCGAGGTGGTCGCGGCCGATCACGATCGGTGCCTTGACCTTGCCGGTGCGCACGAGCTCGTTGAAGCGGAGGCCTACGCGGTGGCGCTGGCCGTAGCCAAGCCAGCAGATGCGCGCCGGCAGGCCCTGGAACGCGATCTTTTCGCGCGCCAGCTTCATCCAGCGGTGGAGCATCGGGTCGTCCTTGATCTCGTCGAGGACGGCCTCGTCGGTAACCCGGATGTCGTCCGGGTCACCCGAGAGTGCGGCCCAGCGGAACGGGCCCTTGCCCTCGCAGAACAGCGGGCGGATGTACGCGGGCACGAAGCCGGGGAACGCGAAGGCGTCGTCGTGCTTCATGCCGCCGAGCTCCGCCTGTGCGCGGATGTTGTTGCCGTAGTCGAAGACGTGGGCACCGGCCTTCTGCATGGCGACCATCGCCTCGACCTGCACGCGCATCGACGCGCGCGCCTTCGCGATGTACGCGTCGGGATCCTTGGCGCGCAGCTCGGCGGCCTGTGCGAGGGTCATGCCCTGCGGGATGTAGCCGACGAGCGGATCGTGGGCCGAGGTCTGATCGGTCACGAGGTCCGGCGTCATGCCACGGCGCACGAGCTCCGAGTAGACGTCGGCCGCATTGGCCACGAGCGCGATCGAGCGCGGCTGCCTGGCGCGCTTGCACTCCTCGACCCGGCGCAGCGCGGTGCCGAGATCGGGGGCGACCTCGTCGAGGTAGCGCGTCTCGATGCGGCGCTGCACGCGCGCGGCATCGATCTCGATGCCGAGGAACACGGCGCCGGCCATGGTCGCGGCGAGCGGTTGCGCGCCCCCCATGCCGCCGAGGCCGCCGGAGAGCACGAACTTGCCGGTGAGGTCCGCGCCCGCGCCGTAGTGCAGGCGTGCGGCGGCGGCGAACGTCTCGAACGTGCCCTGAACGATGCCCTGGGACCCGATGTAGATCCACGAGCCCGCGGTCATCTGGCCGTACATCATGAGGCCGCGCTGCTCGAGCTCCCGGAAGTGCTCCCAGGTAGCCCACTTCCCGACGAGGTTCGAGTTCGCGATCAGGACGCGCGGTGCATCCTCGTGCGTGCGAAAAACTCCCACCGGGCGGCCCGACTGGACGAGCAGCGTGTGGTCGTTCTCGAGCCGCCGCAGCTCGCGGACGATCGCGTGAAAGTCATCCCAGCTGCGCGCGGCCTTGCCGGTGCCGCCGTAAACGACAAGATCCGCCGGCCGCTCCGCGACGTCGGGATCGAGGTTGTTCATCAGCATCCGCAGGGCCGCTTCCTGCTGCCAGCCCTTGCACGTCAGCTCGCTCCCCCGCGGGGCGCGGATCGTCTCGGTCATGGCGACGGTCTATCACGCTCCGCGACCTCGTAGCGCAGCGGGCGGACTGGGCGGATTTCTGGATCCGCGACGCTGGTCACTGAATCGGGGCGGCGGGCGCGTCGGGCACGTAGATCAGCGTCAGGCCGCGGCGCCAGAGCCCGACCTTGCCGGCGCTCGCAGCGTCCACCGTCGACCCGCGCACGTAGTACGTGTGCGTTCCCGCGGTGACGGGAAAGGCGTTCGAGGTCGTCATGTGCGTGCTGAGGTTCGCCGAGAGGTGGACGAACGCGTGGGGAGCGGAGGTGGTCGTGCAATCCGTCGCGCCGGCGTCGGTCGTGACCATGATGCAGACGTCCGATGCCGGCGTGCCCGATGCGCACGTGTTGGGCTGCCCGCTCGTCGATGTGCAGTACGCGTCGGTCTCCGCGATCGCGAACACGGTGCCCGCCGCCGGCGCGACGACGGACGCCGTCTGCATCGTTCCGGTGGCCTGATCGTTCAAATAGAGCGCTCCCTCGGCGAAGGCATTCACGACGTCTCCCGCGCCGCCGTTGCACACGTAGCGCGTCGTCACGATCTCGTTCGCGTCGAGCATGCCGTTGTTGTTGGTGTCCGGCCCGACCTCCAGCTTCGTGCCGCCGAAGGCGCAGTTCGCCCCCGCCGCTTCCTGCGTCAGCTTGATCTTGTCACCGTTGGTGCCGGTGCCGTTCTGGCCATTCTGGCCATTCTGGCCATTCTGGCCGTTGCAGACGTACTGCGAGTCGTCGACCTCATTCGTGTCGAGCATGCCGTCGCCGTTGCGATCGAGCCCCACGTCGATGCGGACACCGCCCTGGGCGCAGTTCGCGCCGGCGGGCTCGTTGGAGGTGTCCACCAGCGTGTTGGCCGGATCGGGTCCGCACGCGGCGAGCGTCAGGAGTGCAGTGCTGAGATAGGCAAAGGCGCAGCGCATGGGCCGACACGCTATACCGAGCGCGCCGGCGCGTCAGCAGAACCCGCACGGGCTCCGAAGATCTTTGTGTGGCGCCGCGCACGGCGAGGTTTCCGTCGGCTCGCCGCGCCCGTGCGTCGTAAAGCTCCGAGGACGGGCGCGCGCGCGGCGCTGTCTTCGTCACGGGCTCGTCGGTTCGCCACGACGGACACGTTCGGGGCGCGGGCCGCGGGGCCGCGCGAGCCGGTCTGTCGCCGTGGCAGTGCGGGCGACCTCGGGTTTGCCGCGATGGCGCGGGACGCGTGCGCCCGCGTGGAGTTTCGCGCGGTTCCTCGGTGGCCCTGCGCTTGCTCCCTCGGTTCGCATGCCGCCCGCGCTGACTCGCTACGCCACTCCGCCGGAGCCTCGCCTGGTTCGCTACTTCCTGATCGGCGTCATCGCGGGTCTTTGCGGGCTCTACGCGGGGCACGTGGTTCTCGGGGAGAGCGAGAGCTCGCAGGCCACGGTCTACCTCCACAGCCGGAGTGCGCGATGACGCCGACGCTGGTGCCGATCGCGCCGCGCTCGCGGTTCGCGTTCGGGGGCGCGCACGTGCGTTGCGCGAAGATCGCATTCGCGGCGACGAGCACGATTCCCATCGTGCTGCTCGTGCTGCTCGTGACGCCGCCGCAACGGCGCTTCGGGTGCTTCTCCTCGTCGAAGGAAGACATCGCCAAAGCGACCGTGAACAAGTTCGCGCACGAGGCCTACGTCCAGTGGGCGCACGAAAACCCGGGGCTCGTGTACCCGAAACATCTAGGCGAGCTCAGCGAGTACATGAACAGCAAGTCCGCGATCGATCCGTGGGACTCGCCGTACTTCATGCAGCGCGCGCAGCGCGGCATTGTCGTGATGTCGGCCGGACCGGACCGCGTGTTCGGCACCTCCGATGACTTTCGGAGTGACGACTAACAGGAGGCCTCATGACCGGACTCACGCACCTGTCGCACAAGGAGCTTCGTCGCGTCTGGGTGATCTATGCGGTGCTCGCCGCGTTGTTGCTCGCCGTGCCGGCCATCGCGGTGCAACGCCGCAGCAATGCGACGCATCCCATCGAGCACGAGGTGCAGCGCGGACTGGCCGCGCACGGGAGGTAATCATGCGTCACGCCACCGACGGAGCTGCGTTTCGAGCACGGATGTTTGCCACCGCGGCGCTCATGCTGGTCGGCATCGCGGCCGCCGCGGCGAGCATGTTCGATCTGTTGATGCGATAGCCGAAAATGACGACGAGGCGCCGTGAAGCGCCCCGTCTTCGCACCGCGTGAGTGGAAGGACTAGTCCTTCTTCACTTCGGCGGCCGGCAAGTTGCCGATGCGCATGCCGTAGAACGAGCGGTACGCGAAGAACATCGACACCACGAGCGAGATGCCCGAGATGGCGTAGCGGATCTGGTCGTACACCGGCTGCGCCGCGACGCCCGGACCGCCCGCGGCTTTCGCCTGGAGCTGGAGCGCGAGGCCGACGGCGAGCACGCCGAACAGCGTGGTGAACTTGATGACCGGGTTGAGGGCGACCGAGGAGGTGTCCTTGAACGGGTCACCGACGGTGTCACCGACGACCGTGGCCGCGTGGAGGTCCGTGTTCTTGGCGCGAAGCTCGGTCTCGACGACCTTCTTGGCGTTGTCCCAGGCGCCACCGGCGTTCGCCATGAAGATCGCCTGATAGAGGCCGAACAGCGCCATCGAGATCAGGTACCCGATGAAGAAGTAGGCATCGAGGCACGCGAACGACAGGGTCGAGAAGAAGATGACCATGAAGATGTTGGTCATGCCCTTCTGCGCGTAGATGGTGCAGATCTCGACGACCTTGTTCGAGTCCTCGACCGACGCCTTCTCGGAGCCGGAGTCGAGCTTGATGTTCGCCTTGATGAACTCGACCGCGCGGTAGGCGCCGGTGGAGACCGCCTGCGTCGACGCGCCGGTGAACCAGTAGATGATGGCGCCGCCGACGACGAGGCCGAGGAGGAACGGCGGGTGGATCATCGACAGCTTGCCGATGGCCTCGGGCTTGAGGCCGTTCGTGACCAGCATGATGAGCGCAAAGATCATCGTCGCCGCGCCGACGACGGCGGTGCCGATGAGCACCGGCTTCGCAGTCGCCTTGAACGTGTTGCCCGCGCCGTCGTTCTCCTCGAGGAACGCCTTGGCCTTCTCGAAGTCTGGCTTGAACTTGAAGTCCTTTTCGATCTCTTCCTCGATACCCGGCTTGCCCTCGATGACCGAGAGCTCGTACACCGACTGCGCGTTGTCCGTCACCGGACCGTACGAGTCGACCGCGATGGTAACCGGCCCCATCCCGAGGAAGCCGAACGCCACGAGGCCGAACGCGAAGACCGTCGACGCCGCGTCGCACGCAAAGTCGCTCATCTCGAGGCCGACCGCCTTGTTGGTGGCGAAGAGGATCTCGGACATGCCGACGAGCGACGAGATGTAGTACGCGACGCCCATCAGGCCCGCGATGATGAGCCCCATCCAGTAGGCCGAGTAGTTACCTGCCGTGAGACCGGCGAGGATGTTGAGCGACGGGCCGCCTTCCTTCGAGGCGGTGACCGTCTCGCGGACGTGGCCCGAGTTGACGGAGGTGAAGACCTTGACGAGCTCGGGGATGATCGCGCCGGCGAGCGTGCCGCACGAGATGATCGCCGAGAGCTTCCACCAGAGGCCGAACGGCAGCGCCGACGGGCCCGTGCCGATGAGGACGTACGAGACGACGAACGTCAGGATGACGGAGACGATCGACGTCAGCCACACGAGGACGGTGAGCGGGTGCTCGAAGTCCATCTTGTCGGCGTTGCCGTACTTGGCCTTGGTGATGGCTTCGTTGATGAGGTAGCTGCCGACCGACGCGAGCACCATGATGATGCGCATCGCGAACAGCCACACGAGGAGAACCGTCTGCGTCCACTCGCCCGGGTCGAGCGGGCTGCCGTTCGGTGCGTAGCCAGTGAGGTTCGTGCCGTCGGGGAGGAACGAGTTCGGGAGAGCGACGAGGATGAACGTGATGAGCGCGACGCCCGTGACGCCGTAGGTCTCGAAACCGTCCGCCGTGGGGCCGACCGAGTCGCCGGCGTTGTCACCGGTGCAGTCCGCGATCACGCCGGGGTTACGCGCATCGTCTTCCTTGATGTTGAAGACGATCTTCATGAGGTCCGAGCCGATGTCGGCGATCTTGGTGAAGATGCCACCCGCGATGCGGAGCGCCGCGGCGCCGAGCGACTCACCGACCGCGAAGCCGATGAAGCACGGGCCCGCGTAGTCGCCGGGGAGGAACAGCATGATGAGCAGCATGAGGAGCAGCTCGAGCGAGATCAGCACCGTGCCGATCGACATGCCGGCCTCGATCGGAATCGCGTAGACGCCGTAGGGCTTGCCGCGCAGCGAAGCGAAGGCCGCGCGCGAGTTGGCGAAGTTGTTGACGCGGATGCCGAAGAACGCAACGAGCGAGCTGCCGAGGATACCGATGACGCTGAACACCGCGATCGCGATGACCTTCGGCGCCGCCACTCCTTCGAGAACCGCGAAGTAGACGATGATAACTGCGGCGATCAGCACCCACAGGCCGGCGATGAACTTCGCCTGTTGCTTCAGGTACGTCTTGCAGGTCGAGTAGATCAGCTCGGAGATCTCGATCATCGCCTTGTGGGCGGGGAGATTCTTGAGCTTCTGGTACTTCACCAGACCGAACAGAAGGCCGATCGCGCTGACCACGAGGCCGAGCGCGAGGATGTTCCAGCCCGTCGTTCCGAGGAACGTGACCTCTTTGAAGTCGGGCAAGGAGAGTTGCGCTTCGCTGTGAGGGCGGACGGCTTTTGCGCCTTCCGCACCTGCCGCGAGCAATGGCAGTAGTGACGTCATCGGTGGGTCCTCGGGGCTCTGGAGAGGGGGGCTTTATAAGGAGGGGGCGGTCGGGAGTGCAAGGCCCAAGGAGCACCCAAGTGTGCGACGTGAGATGGTTTTACAGTCCAAACGTGGTATGGAACGCTGCCCGGAAAGGTCGCCCCCGTAAATTGCGCAGCGAAGCGGAGCAAATTGTGGCGAGGCGCCGCCCCGAGATTCTCGCGCCCGCGGGTGACCGCGACGCTCTCGCGGCCGCCCTCGCGGCCGGTGCCGATGCTGTCTACCTCGGCCTCGACGACGGGTTCAATGCGCGCGCCCGCGCCATGAACTTCCCGTCGGACACCATCGCAGAGGTCGCGGCCTGGGTGCATCGCGCTGGCGCGCGCCTGTACGTCACGCTCAACACGCTCGTGTTCGAGCCCGAGCTCCCCATCGTGGAGGAGCTGATCCGCCGGGTGGCCGCGGGCGGCGTAGACGCGATCATCGTCCAGGATCCGGCCGTCGCCCTGATCGCGAAGGCGATCGATGCGGGCAGCCCCCATCCGCTCGAGGTGCACGCGTCGACGCAGATGACCGCATCGAGCCCGCTCGCCGCCGAGCTCCTCGCGCCGCTCGGCCTGGCGCGCGTGGTCGTGCCGCGCGAGCTCTCCGTCGACGAGATCCGCGCGTACGCCGCGGGGACGCAGCTGCCGCTCGAGGTGTTCATCCACGGCGCGCTGTGCGTGGCATGGAGCGGTCAGTGTCTCTCGAGCGAGGCGTGGGGCGGCCGCTCGGCGAATCGCGGCCAGTGCGCCCAGGCCTGTCGCCTCCCCTACCAGCTCGTCGTCGACGGCGAGACGCGCGCGCTCGGCGAGGTCGAATATCTCCTGTCGCCCAAGGATCTCGTTGGCAGCGAGGCCGTGTCCGCGCTCGCCCAGATCCCGACGGTCGCGTCGCTCAAGATCGAGGGGCGCCTCAAGGGGCCGCACTACGTGGCGACCGCGGTCGCGCACTATCGCGAAGCCGCCGCCGCCGCGGTCGGCGAGCCCGCGCCGAAGCCGGCGGTCGACGTGCCTCACGATCACGCGGCGCTGAACGTCGCATACAGCCGGGGCGCGTCGCCCGGCTTCCTCGCCGGGCCCGATCACCAGACCCTCGTCGAGGGCCGGTTCCCGCGCCATCGTGGGCTGCCGCTCGGCCGCGTGCTCAAGGTCGAGCGCGACGCGGTGTACGTCGTCCCCGATCCGGCGCAGCGTCCGATCACGGGTGGGGCCGCGCTGCCCGACCACGAAGCGGGCGCGTGGCAGGCGGAACGCATCGAGCCGCGTGCGGGCATGGGCGTCGTGTTCGACCAGGGGCGGCCCGAGGATGCCGAGCAAGGCGGCCCGATCTTCTCCGTGGATGCGATCGCCGATGGCTATCGGCTGCGGTTCGGCAACCCGGGCCCCGATCTCTCGCGGGTCGAGCCCGGCGATTTCGTCTGGGTGAGCTCCGATCCCAAGATCACGCGCGCGGGCGAGAAGGCCGCCGAGGCCGGCCGCGAGGCACTCGGTCGCGTTGCGGTCACCCTGGTCGTGCGCGGTGCCGCGGGTGCCCCGCTCGAGATCACCGCACGCTCGGGGCGTCACACGGCCACCGCCGCGACCGCATCCACGCTCGCACCGGCACGCGGCGCGGGCCTGACGCCCGAGGTGCTCGCTGACAAGCTCGGCGCGTTCGGCGGAACGCCGTTTCACCTCGGCGATCTCGATACAACCGCGCTCGCCGCGGGCCTGCACGTCCCGGTCTCCGAGCTCAAAGAAGTTCGCCGGTGCATCGTCAGCGAGCTCGAGGCGCAGCTCGGCAGCATCGAGCGCACGCTCGTCACCGGGTCGGTGATCGCAGCGCTGCGCACCACCGCCCTCGCCGCAGTGGACGCACCGCCGATCGTCATCCCGCTCTGCCGCACCGACGCGCAGCTCGATGCCGTGCTCGCGGCTGGTGCGCGCGAGGTCGAGCTCGACTGGATGGAGCTGGTCGGCCTCGCCAGGGCCGTCGACCGCGCGCGCGCCCGCGGTGCCAGGGTCGGCGTCGCCACCGTGCGCGTGCAGAAACCAGGCGAGGAGCGCATCGACGCGCACCTCGCGCGCCTCGCGCCCGACCACGTCCTGGTGCGCAGCTGGGGCTCGCTCGCGTATTTCCATCAGCTCGGCGAGCGCCCTGCCCTGCACGCCGACTTCTCGCTCAACGTTACCAACTCGATCACCGCGAGCTGGGTGCTCGGCCACGGCCTCACCACGTTGACCGCGGCGCACGATCTCGATCGCGAGCAGCTCCTCGCGCTGCTCGAGCATGCGCCGCAGGGCCGCGTCGCGGTCACGGTGCATCACCACATCCCGACCTTTCACACCGAGCACTGCGTCTACGCGCACCTGCTGTCGACCGGCAAGGACTACCGCTCGTGCGGCCGGCCGTGCGAACAACACCAGGTCTCCCTGCGCGACCGCGTCGACCTCGTACATCCGGTGGTCGTGGACGTCGGGTGCCGCAACACCGTGTTCAATGCCCAGGCGCAGAGCGCGGCGACCCTGGTGCCGGAGCTGCTCGCGCGCGGCGTGCGGCGGTTCCGCGTCGAGCTCGTGCGCGAGTCGCCGGAAGAGACGCGCCGCGTGTTCGAGGCCTATCGCGATCTCGTCGCCGGTACCCTCGCGCCGGCCGAGGTGGTGCGGCGGGCGGCGGTCCACGAGCAGTTCGGCGTCACCCGCGGCACGATGCGCACCTTGACCGTCCTGCGCTGACCAACCGGCCAGCACCGGCCGTGATCCGCTGACGGACTGGCGGCGGCCATCGCGACAGCGATGTCAGGATTTCGCGCGAGGCGGCAAACTCACCAACTTCCACCACCTGGATTTGACGCCGGCATCGGCTGGCAAACGCAGGCGCCATGCACACTTAGCCGCGCCGCTGGGACCTGGCATCGCGGCTGCTTTAGACGGCGCCCATGATGAACACGGTCCGTCTCCTTGCTCTGCCGCTCTCGCTCGTCGCCGCTGTTGCTGCTCCTGCGCTGGCGGACAATGAGGGCCCGGTGACGCACACGGATCAGCTGATCGTGGTGACGCCCAACCCCCCGGTCGTGATCTCGAACGGTACGCCGGCCGCGGCGCCGGGCGCGGGGCCGAGCACGGTGGCGCCGATCGCGGAGCAGCCTGCCAGCGCAGCGCCGCAGACCGAGGACTGGAGCAACGTCAACCACATCAACGGCCAGATCGTGAAGGTCGGCGAGAAGTCCGACTACCTCATCGCGTACAAGAAGACGAACATCGCGACCAACCCGATCGGGTTCCTGTTCGGGTTCTACGGCGTGTCGGTCAGCCACGCGCTGTCGAACCACGTCGCGGTGCGCCTCGACGCGAACCTCTTCAACATCGACGGCACGACCGGCTACGAGCTCGGCGCGAGCCTCCCCATTTACTTCCGCCGCACCTACTCGGGCCCGTTCTTCGAGCCCGGCCTCATCACCCGTGGCTTCCGCAACAACTACGACTACGCGTATGACTGCTACGACTGCTCGGGCGGCTCGATGGACACCATGGTGGGCCCGGAGATGCTATTCGGCTGGCACTGGACCTTCGACAGCGGCCTCAACGTCGCGATGGCATTCGGCGCGGCGCGCGACATCAGCGCCGACAACGACGAGTACGACTACGATACGGACATCGAGCCCGCCGGCTACTTCCGCATCGGCTACGCGTTCTAGCCAGGAACGCACGGGACGTGGCGTGCACGTCCACGCTCACGCGCCCGGGTGCGCGCTCCGCTCACGCAGCGGCGCGCTGCGCCGGACGCGACGGCGCGCGGGTCTCGGGCGGCAGCATCGGCTGGACCTTCGTCGCCCACAGCGTGCAGCAATCGAGACCGTCCATCCCCGGCAACGCCGCCAGGCGCTTCTCGATGTAGCCCATCACCTCGAAGATCTTGTCCCCGGGGAACAGGGCCGCCACGCAGCGCGCGGCCTCGACGTCGGTCTTCACCCCGCCACCGACGGGCGCGTAGAATGCGCGCGCGATCGCGCGAACGAACTTCTGCGCGAACGGCTGCCCCTCGAGGCGCTCGCGCGCGTTGTTGAAGTAGTAGGCGAAGTGGCGGCGCTCCTGCTTCGCGATCCGGCGACACAGCTCGGCGAGCACCGGGTTCGTGGTCTGGCGCGCCAGCTCCTCGTATGCCTGCGTGGTGAGGCACTCCTGGAGCGCGCCCCAGAACATCCACAGCGCGATGAACGTCTTGGGCATCGTCTTCGCGATCAGGCCCTGGCCGAAATCCTCGAACTTGGCCTTGAACCGCGCGTTGTCACGAATCGTGGTCGCGCGCTCCGTCGCCGTCGGGACGCGCACGCCGCACTCCTCCATCAGCCGCGTGAGCGCGTAGCTGTGGAAATACTCCTCGTAGTTCCACATCGTGAGGAACGTGAGCAGCTCGGGGTCGCGCGAGACCTTCAGGCGCGAGACCTCGAGGAAGTAGTGAACGGTCTGGCTCTCGATGTCCGCGAAGTAGTGCAGGCTCTGGATCTCTTGCGGCGTCAAACCGTGCTTGCGCGCGGTGTCCCAGTCGAGGTCCTCGAACTGGATCTTGTGCGAGACGGCGATGTGCTGAGCGATGTCTGACACTGCTTCCCTCATCCCCGGGGTCGTCCGGGCCAACTACGTACGTCCTGCGTGCCCGGTCGGATCAACCATCCGGATGGGCGAGCCTATTACAACGCTGACCTGACGTCACCCGGCCAGGGCACGAGGTGCGCGGCCAGGGCATCGGGGTCCGAAGCCCCCATTTCCATGAGGGAATCTCGGGACGCTTCCGCGCGCGCGGTGCCTCCGGCGCCACCTTCGAGTCGACCGAGGTACATCCGAGCGATCTGAACGTGGGCCGCCATCTCCTGGCCGACGAGCTGACTCTCTGCAGTCTGGAGGGTGGCGAGCGCCAGCTGCGTGGCGCCTTCCCACGCATGGGCCGCAGCGAGCACCAGGTGGCCGAGTGCCTCGCCCCACGCGGCGCCTTCGTCGATCAGCTCGCGCGCGTGCTCGCGGGCTTCGCGCACCCGCTCGCCAACGGGCCGGCTGTGATCCGCGAGCGCGATCCGCGCGCGCAAGTTCACCAGCTCGAGCCGGCGCTGTTGCAGGCGCATGTAACCGAGCCGATCGAGCTGGCTCCACGCATCGCGGATCCGATGAGCCGCGCCGGCGGCGTCACCGGTGTAAAGGTCGATGTTCGCCGCGGCGAGCACCGCCTGGGCGCGCGGTAGGTAGAACCCGTCGCCGAGCGAGCGCTCTGCGATCTCGAGCTGCGCGCGTGCTTCGTCGGGCTTGCCGCGGAGCAGCCACGCGAGGTTGCAGGTGCCGACGCGGAGGCCTTGCTGCGCGACAACATCACCGCGATCGATCGCATCGCGCAGCAGGTCGTGCTGGTGCTGTGTCATCTCGATCCATTCGCCCAGATAGAACAGCGTCGACAGCCAGAAGCCGTCGCCGATCCCGATCTCCCAGCGCACGCCGACGCCGTGATCGCGCAGCGCGCCCAGGCCAGCCTCGAGCTGCGTGCGCGCCTCGCTCCAGCGGCCGCTCATGTGCGCGGCGAGGCCGGCGGCGGTGCGCGCGAACCCGATCACGTGGGGGGCACCGATCCGGCGCGCAACGACCTCGAGTCTCGTGGTCACCGCGTCGACGGCGGCGCGGTTGCGCGTGCCTCCGCGGCCCGTGTAACAGACCTCGAGCGACAGCGCGAGGCACACGCGCACCGACTCGCCCGCGCCGAGCGCGGCGCGCAACAGCTCGCCCTGCACGACGCGCCCGAGCGCGGGATCTGCAAACGCGAGGCCGCTCGCGATCGAATACAGCACGTCGGTCGCGAGCAGCGCGGGCGGTGCGATGTCGGCGATCGGGCGCTCGACGTGCTCGAGGCCGCGCAGCTTCGCCTGCACCCACTGCGTCGCGAGCGCGATCCGCGACGCGCGGCCCGAGAGAGGAATGCGGAGGCCGATCTGCGCGAGCAGCTTCTCGGCGGCGGGCAGCGCCTCCTCCATCCGCCCGCGCCGCAAGAGCGCCTCGACGCGTAGGCGCTCGAGATCGATCGCGGCGTCGTCGGCGAGCAGCTGCGCTGCGTGTCCATAGACCATGGCCGCCTCGTCGAGCTGGCCGGCGCACGCGAGCGCGAAGGCCTTGCGGCGCATCAGGTCGCGCTGGCCGGCGGCGTCCCACGGACCGAAGGTCACCGCGATCTGGTAGAGCTCGGCCGCGCGCGCGAACGCGAGCGCTTCCTCGGCCCGCTGCGCGGCGTGCTCGGCGTGGTGCGCGGCATTTGTGGGGTGGCCGGCGGCGAGCCAGTGCTCGACGACGGCGAGCGAGTCGAGGCGATCCGGGCCCTGCACCGCCTCGAACGCGCGCGCGATCGCCTCGTGCCAGCTCGCTTTGGATTCGGGATCGAGGCTCGCGAGCACCGCGCTGCGTACGTAGTCGTGTGCGGGGTGCAGAATCATCTCGGCGCCTACCTGGCGCAGCGTCGCGAGCCGCTCGCTAGACAGGTGCGAGGCCTCTTCGAGACCGGCGTCGACACCCGCCGCGCGGGCCGCGATCTCGACGGATAGGGGGCGCGCCGCGATGCTCGACACCGCGAGCATGGCCTGCGCATCGAGCGAGAGCCGGCGCATGCGCTCGCGCACGAGGTCGTCCATCCGCGTGCCGGCCGGCAGCTCGCCCGCGCGCGCCATCTCGCTCAGTGCCAGCGGGTTGCCGCCGGCCGCCGCGATGATCGCCGAGGCGCGGTTGTCGTCGAGCGAGAGCTGCTTCACCAGCGATAGCGCGTCCTCGTCGGCGAGCGGCGTCAGCTCGAGCTCACGTACCTCGCCGCGGCGAGGATTTCCTCCGCGGGGGCGCCGCAGCTGCGCGACGACGCCGAGGTAGTCCTCGGGCCGATGCGCGACGATGATCAGCATGCGGGGCTCGGCGCCGTGGATGAGGTCGGCGAGGAAAACACAGCTATCCGCATCGCCCCAGTGCGCGTCGTCGACGAACACGATCACGGGACGGATCGCGGCAAGGCCCGAGAGCAGCTCGCGCAAAGCGCCGAACCCGCGGACGCGCAGCTCCTGCGGATCCGGCGGTACCGCGTCAGCCATCGCGTCGGCGATCGCGGGGATGCGGCGGGTCACCGGGAACAAGCGCGCGAGCGCCGCGGCCTCGCGCGGAATCACCTGAGGAAGCTGTTCGGTCGGTAGGCCGAGCACCGCGTTGGTCAGCGTATCGACGACGCCGTCGAGCATCTTGAATGGCACGGCCTCGCGCTCGAAGCAGCGCCCCTCGACCACGAACACCGCGTCCCCGGCGTTGCGGAGGAAGCGGCGCACGAGCGTGCTCTTGCCGATGCCGCTCTTGCCCTTCACCAGGACCGCAACACCACGCCGCCGCGCATCTGCGAGCGCGCGCTGCAGCTCGCCGGTCTCCTGCGTGCGTCCCACGAAGCTCGGCGGCGGCACGCTGCGGGTGAAGGCGCGCGTGGTGCGTGAGGGTGCGGCCCCCATCTGCGTAAGGATGGCGAGGCCCGTCGGGCGGGTGTGCGGCGCCGGCTGCAAGAGCGCCATGCATAGGCGCGCGAGATCGATCGGGACCTTGGTGGCGTGCTGCAACGGATTTACGGGCAGCTGCGACTGCTTTCGCGTCATCACGTCCTGCGAGTCGCCCTCGAACGGCCGGCGCCCGGTGAGCGCCTCGTAAATCATGCAGCCGACGGAATACCAGTCGCTTGGCTCGGCGAGTGGCTGATCCGATGCCTGCTCCGGCGACATGTAGACGGGCGTGCCGACCGCGAGGCGCTCGGGGTCGCTCTCGGCGAGGCCGGCGACCAGGCCGAAGTCGAGCAGCGCGACGCGCCCGTGCGCGGTGACGAGCACGTTCGACGGCTTCAGGTCCCGATGCAGCTTGCCCGCGCGATGCAGCGCGATCAGCGCGTCGACGAGCTGGATGAGCGCACCACGCAAGCGCGCGTCGTTCACGGGGGCCTGCACGATGTCCTGGCGCGTGCGCTTGGGGCCGCCGGCGCCGCGCGGCGGGCGCACCCAGTCCACGAACGATACGCCCTCGACGAGCTCCATCGTGAAGAACCAGTGCTCGTTCCACGAGTGCAGCTCGTGCAGCGCGACCAAGTTCGGGTGCGTGATGTCAGCGAGCGCGCGGAACTCGCGCTTGAACCGATACAGGTCGCGGCCCGCGGCGTGGCGCAACAGCTTGAGCGCGACCTCGCGCTGCAACTGGCGATCGTACGCGCGGTACACGGTGCCGGCGCCGCCCTCGCCGAGCGTGCCCTTGAGCTCGAAGCGCCCTTCGCCGAGCACCGGCGCTCCTTGCCCGCGGTCCATCGAGTCCGACCAGGATATCAGAGCGGCATGGGCGTGATGAGCGCGCCCGGATCGAGGTTGACGTATGGTAACCTGAGCATCACGCCGCTGCGCGTGGCGCGGGTGGTTAGCCCAGCTTGCCGGCGAGCCAGGCTTCGAGCTGGCGCAGCGCCCACGTGCGCGGAACTTTCGCGGCGCGTGGGCGGGTGGGCTTCATGCGCGCGAGCGTGCGCACGAGGAGGCGCGCGTCCGCCGCCTTGCGATCCGGCTTGGGCCACGTCGCGAACGCCGCGAGCTGGCGTGCGGGAAGTCCCGCGGCGCGTGCATCGGTGAGCAGCTGATCCCAACTGCGCTCGCGATAGAACCGCGCCCGCGCGAGCTCGACGAGGGCCGCACGCGTCTTGGCCGTCAACATGGGCGCGAGCGCGATGCCGTCGCGCAGGTTGACCAGCGCTTCCGAAACGGCGCGGTAGCCGTACTCCGCCGGGAGATGGGCGACCGCGACCTCGTCGTCGGCGGAGAGCTCGCCGCTGGCGAACGCGCGATAGATGACGCCGATGCCGCGCATGCCGAACGGTGCGAGCTCCGCGGCGCGCAAGGCCCCCATGCTCGCGGCGCCCCAGACCTCGATGCCGCGCTCGAGCGCGAGCAGGAGCTCCTTGTGCCAGACGGCCGCCATGCGCTCGAAGTAGCCGTCGATGATCGCGATCCGGCGCACGCGACCCCGCTTGAGAACGCGCAATACGTCACCGACCGCGACCGGGGGAAGCACGCGCGCTCCGGGAAGGCGCGTCGCCACCTCGGTGGCGGGCAGGGTCGGGCCGACGAAGACCAACGTGTCGCTCATCCCATCGCCTCGATCTGGGTCGCGAGCCCGGGCACGAGCACCTTGACCACCGGGACGCGCAGCGCGGGGTGCGTGAGCTCGACGGCGATCACCTGTTCGAACCCACGCGCACGCAGGAGGTCGATGATCTGCTCGAGCTCGTGGCCGAGTCCGCGCGTCGTGGTTCGCGGCAGCTCGTCGAAGAGCGCCGGTTCCTCGCACGGCGAGGTAACGTGCTCCCAGATGCCCGCGAGGAGCTCGGGATCGGTGGCGCGCGTGTAATCGAACGGGAAGAAGTCATCGCGCGCGCCGGCGATGTACGTGAGGCGCGTCTGCGCTGCCTCGGTGAGTGCGCGTGCGATCGCGATCTCGGGCACGAGGTGCGCCCCGAAGCCCTGATAGAAGCCGAGCGTGCGCCACGCGGGCTCGTTGGGATCCTCCATGATCGCGGCACCGATCGCGGGCACGATGCCCTCGAGGTCCCAGACGATCACGCGTGCACCGGTGGCGGTGATGCGGTCGATGAGCCCGCGGCACACCGGATCCGTGATCGTGTCGAGCACGAGGCGGCGATC
The DNA here is from genome assembly GCA_033763475.1 of Kofleriaceae bacterium. GTDB lineage: Bacteria > Myxococcota_A > Polyangia > Haliangiales > Haliangiaceae > JABFXX01. The sequence continues at coordinate 12,429 of JANRKM010000004.1, read as the reverse complement.
ACCCGCGCGCAGCCGCCACGCGGCCTCGGCATCGCGCTCGATCACCTCGCACAGTCCGTGGACGATCGCCTCGACGAGGACATTCCCTGACGCGAGCCCGTTCGACGAGATGTCGAACACCGGCGGCCGGGTGAACGTGGTGTCGAGCGTGACCGCCTGCTCGGGAACGAGTACCGGCGCGTTGCCGACGAGGTCCCACCCCTCGACCCAGCGCCAGCGTGCGTCGAGGTCGAGCTTGCCGCGCGGCCTGGGGAGCTTTCGTACATCGACGGCGCGCGCGCGCAGCTCGCGATACGAGCCCTGCACCACGGGCAACGCGAGGTGCTCCGCGGTCCACGTCTCGAGGCTCTCCATGAGCGCACTGACGCGCGCGGCATCAGCGGTGATGCCCTTGCCCTGCTGCGTCGAGAGCGAGCGGCCCATCGGCCGGATCGCCGCGAACACCGGGATACCGAGCGTGTCGAGCCCTGTCAGCTCCGCGATCCGGGTGATCTGCGCCCTGCCGCGCGCGCGCGCGAACCGCTTCCACGTCGCGTCGAGCGTGGCGGCGCGGTGCGTGCCGTCGCGCAAGACGGACGGCGCCTCGAGCACCTGGTGGTAGAAACGCAGCGACATCTTGCGGCGCGCAGCATACTGCTATGCTCGGCCTGTGCATCGTTGGTGGCTGCTGCTCGCGCTTCTATCTGCGTGCCCCAAGGCGGGCGGCGAGTACGTCAGCGGGGAGCGCGGCGCCGGTGACGTCGACCGCGGCGAGACGCAAGGCCGGATGTTCGACTTCGTCTCGAACAAGCCCGAAGGCGATGATTGGCAGATCCGCATTCGCGGCACCTCGCTGTGGGTGTCCTACGGCAACGAGGACTCCACCGACGAGCTCGGCACTCGCAACCTCACCGCGAAGGAAGCGCGCAAGGTGTGGAAGCTGATCGACAAGGTCGAGATTCCTGAGCGCAAGAAGGGCAAGAAGGACGAGGACGAGGGGTACGTCCAGCTCCGTCTGCGGGAGCCCGGCGGTGAAGAAGGGCACGAGATCTTCCAGATCTACGTATCGCGCGCGACCGAGGACGACGACGTACTCGAGCTCGCGGAGTATCTGCGCGACCTGGTCGGCAAGTACTACAAGGAAAAGCCAAACTTCTGAGCCGGGCGCCCCATTCTCACGCGGGCCAAACGCTGTCGTCGGCACCCACCCAGCGCCTCCCGGTCATAGTGCGAGGAGCGTGCAGCTCGAGCTCCTCGATTCACGATCACCCGATGTCGAACGCGTCTGGACCGAGCTCGACGGTACGTCAGGGTCGTACTTCGTCTCCTGGGGGTGGATGCAGAGCTGGCTCGCATGCCTGCCCCGCGAGTACCAGCCTCGCCTCGCCGTGTTTCGCGATGCTGGGCGACCGGTCTCGGCATGTTTCCTCGGCGGTCGCAAGGTGCAGCGCCTCGGCGTGGTCTCGAGCCGCGCGCTGTTCCTGAACACCACCGGCGATGAGCGCTTCGACAAGCTGTGGATCGAGCACAATGGGCTACTCGGGCGCGAGCTCGGCATCGGCAAGCTGGTCGATCTGCTGCCCGAGGACTGGGATGAGCTGTTCCTGCCCGGGCTGCGCGCCGAGGCGTTCGGCGGCCTCCAGGAGTCGGTGATCCGCGGCGTGCGGGTGCGGCTCGAGCGCACGGTCCCCGTTCACATCGTAGATCTCGCGCGCGTGCGCGAGCGAGGCTACCTCGAGCTACTCACCGGCCAGACGCGCGCGCAGATCCGGCGCGCGCGGCGCGAGGTGGGCGTGCTCGACATCGAGATCGCGGAGGACGAGCATGCCGCGCGCTCGATCTACGGCGAGCTCGTCGAGCTGCATCAGCGGCAATGGCGGGCGCGCGGCGAGCCGGGCGCATGGGCCGACCCGTGGTTCGATCGCTTCCATCGCCACCTGATCAAGCAGCGTCTAGCGCGCGGCGAGATCCAGCTCGTGCGCGTGCGCGCCGGCGACCAGACGATCGGCTGCCTCTACAACTTCGTGCATCGTGGCCGGGTGCTGAACTATCAGAGCGGGTTCGCGACGTTCGACAACAAGCACATCAAGCCCGGGTTCCTCGCGCACGCAGCCGCGATCGAGCACGCGGCCGCCGAGGGTCATGCGGTGTACGACTTCCTGGGCGGCGATCGTCGCTATAAGCGCAGCCTGTCCACCGACGCGACCTCGCTCGTGTGGGCGCGCCTCCAGCGGCTGCGGATGAAGTTCCTCGTCGAGGATCGCCTGCGCGAGTGGGTGCGTGCGCGACGCGCGATGAAGCAGGGCGAGACCCCCGAGCCGCATCAGGAAGCTCCGTAGACGCTCGCCGCCGCATCGATGTCGCAGGCAGACGCGCCCGCGTCGCACGGGTGCCTGACGCCGTCACGCGACACGTGCGACGCGTGAGACACGGATCATGTTCACAGGATCGTCGTGCAACGTCGACGAGGCTCGTGGCTCCTTGGGGACATGAAGCTCGTCATCCCGTTCGTTGTCGCTCTGTTTACTGCGTGTGCCTCGGCGGGCCCGCGTCCCGTTAACGTCGCGACGATCCGCAATCAGATCAGCGGTGTCATCCGCGCCGAGTCGAGCGATCGCACGATCACGAGCATGGGCAAGGTCTCCAACGAGCGCGCCGTCGTCTACACGACCGGCCCCACGGGCGGTCGCCAGGAGGAGACGTGGGTGAAGTCCGGCGACGCGTGGAAGCTCGAGAAGTCCGAGAAGGTCGTGACGAACTAGATCCCTCGCTCGGATCGGCCGCGGCCGTCCCCGCGCAGCTATACTGCGGCGCTCGTGACTCGACGTGTCGACCTCGTCATCGTCGGCGGCGGCCCTGCCGGCCTGTCGACCGCATTGCACTTGCAGACCGTGGCCCCGGGCCTGAAGGTCGTCGTACTCGAGAAGGCGACCTACCCGCGCGAGAAGATCTGCGCTGGCGGCGTGGGTGGGCGCGCGTTCCGCATCCTCGAGAAGCTGGGCATCGAGATCGACTGTCCGAAGGTCGCGATCGACAACCTCGCCATCAAGCTCGAGACGGAGACCGTGGTCACCCACGCGCCTGGCCTGATGGTGGTCGTGCGGCGGGTGGAGTTCGATCACGCGCTCGCCAAGCAGGTTCGCGCGCGTGGCATCGAGCTACTCGACGGTACCGCGGTGGAACGCATCGAGCTCGACGAGGAGACCGGCGTGCGCGTCACCACCGACACCGGGCAGGTGTTCGAAGCGCGCGCGCTCGTCGGTGCTGATGGCGTATCGGGCGTGGTGCGCCGGCAGGCCGGCTTCGCGCAGAGCAACCTGCGCGCGCAGGTCGTCGAGCTCGACACCGAGGGCGTCGCCCAGGACCACCCGCGCGACACCATCCTGTTCGACCTCGGCATCGGCGATCTACACGGCTACGCGTGGGACTTCCCCACCATCGTCGACGGCAAGCCGCTGGTGTGCCGTGGCGCTTACGTCATTCGCAACCTCGGCCGCGACGATGCGCGCGGCCGCCTCGCGACCTACCTAGCCGACCGCGGCCTGCGGATCGAGGACTACCGGATCAAGCAGTTCGCCGAGCGCGGCTGGGAGCCCGGCGCCGAGATCAGCGCCCCGCGCGTGCTGCTCGTCGGGGAGGCCGCGGGCATCGACATCGCTACCGGCGAAGGCATCGGCCAGGCAATCGAATACGGCGCCGTCGCCGGGGCCTACCTCGCCCGCGCCTTCGAGCGCGACAGGCTGCGCTTCTCGGACTGGCACCACGTCGTCCATCGCCACCACCTCGGGTTCCAGCTGCGCATCCGCCACGCCTGTTACGAGTGGTTCTTCAGCGCCAAGCGGCCGTCGATCGAGCGGATGATCCCACAGCTCTCGGCGGGCCTCCAGCTCGCTCGAGGACTTCCGCGGTGCCCCACTCTCGAAGCTCGCGATGCTCCGCGCGAGCGGTCAGTTCATCTCGGCGTACACGCGCGAGAAGCTGCGCAGCGAGACGTAGGTTTCCCTCGGCCGGACCGCGTAGCGAGGGACGGACGGAAGCAGCTAAGCTAGCGCACTTCGGCCGTTGGCAAGGGGCTCGCCGTCGGCTTCTTCCACTCGCGCACCGCAAAGATCACGAGCGAGATGGCGAGCGCGAGCAGGATGGCCGAGACGAGGCCATTGATCCACGGCGTCGAGCCGAGAGGGAACGTGGCGAGAGCGCGGGCCTGCCAGAGCAACGCGACGACGGTCACCGTCATCACCAGCAGCATCGGGCCCACGACGTACCAGATCGGGCGCCCCTGCTTCTTGAGCCACACGCTGATCGCGAGGAGCGAGAGCGCGGCCAGCAGCTGGTTCGAGGTGCCGAACAGCGACCAGAACAAGCGGAAGCTGCCCTGCTTCGCGCCGAGCAGGAAGCCGAGCGGCACGAGGACCGTGAGCGCCGTGGCGATGACGCCCGTGGAACGGTCCTGCCGGCCCACCAGCTCCTGCAGGATGTAACGGCCGAGGCGGGTCGCCGAGTCGAGGGTGTCGAAGATGAAGGTCGAGAGCACCATCGCACCGAACGTGGTGGCGGCGACCGGATCGATGCCGGTGAGCGCGTGGAGGAACGCGCCGAGGCCACTCGCGTAGACGGCGTCGGGAGGCATCATCTTGCCGCCGGCGGGGGCCGCGACGATCATGATCGTGGCGAGCGCGATCACGGCGACGAACGCCTCGAGCAACATCGCGCCGTAGCCGATCGGGTGGCAGTCGCGTTCGCGATCGATCTGCTTGGACGTGGTGCCCGAGCACACGAGGCCGTGGAAGCCCGAGCACGCGCCGCACGCGATCGTCACGAACAGGAACGGGAACATCGGACCGCTCGCCGACTCGAAGCCGACGAACGCCGGCCGCTTGATCTCGAAGCCGCCGAGGAAGATGCCGAGCACGCCGATCAGGAGCGCGGCGTACAGGACGAAGCCGCCGAGGTAGCCGCGGGGCTGGAGCAGGACCCACATCGGCGTCAGCGACGCGACGAAGCAGTACGCGAGGATCAGGATGACCCAGGTCTTCCAGCTGTGTGCGAGCAGCGTGGAGTGCTCGGTGCCGACCCACACCGCGACGAAGATCAGGGGTACGAAGATCACCGTCTGCAGCCACAGGGGTGGCTTCCACAGCTTCTCGACGACGCCCATCACCACGGCGAGACCGAGGTAGAGGACGCCCGCCAGTGCGACCGCGCCACCCTGGTCGTAGGTCGTGACGATGCCTTCCTGAGCCTTCGTGGTGAACGCTCCGGCCGTGACGTCGACGAACGAGACGATCACGTACACCAGCGCGAGCCAGATGAAGGTCAGCATCGCGAGCCACGCGCGCTTGCCGAGGTTGGCTTTGGCGACCTCGGCGATCGACCGGGCATCATGGCGGACGGAGGCGACGAGGGTCGTGAAGTCGTGAACCGCGCCGATGAAGATCACGCCGACGGTGATCCACATGAGCGCCGGCAGCCAGCCGAACTGCTGGCACGCGAGGATCGGGCCGACGATCGGGCCGGCGGCCGCGATCGCGCTGAAGTGCTGGCCGAACAGGTAGAACGGCCGGGTCGGGACGAAGTCGACGCCGTCGGCGTGGCGGTGCGCCGGCGTGTCCTGGCTCGCCCCCAGCGCGTACTGGCGCGCGATCAGGCGCCCGTAGAAGCGGTAGCCGAGAGCGAGCAGGACCAGCACGGCGCCGGCGATTGCGGGGAGGCTCACCGTGGCGAGCATAGTGCATCTCTGCCCTGCCCTCGCGATAGCATCCATCTCATGGGCTCAGACCCGTCTGCCGACGACACGGTGCAGGCGACCGACGCGACAAACCCCGGGCGCGCGTCCCAGCTGGACATCGACATCGAAAACCTTCCGACGGGCAACGTGCGCTACCAGCCGGGCGAACTCCTCGGAAAAGGTGGCATGGGCGACGTGCTCCTCGCCCAGGACCGCCAGATCCACCGCGACGTCGCGATCAAGCGCATGCGCAGTCGACAGGTTGGATCGGTCGATCGCTTCCTGCGCGAGGCGCGCATTCAGGGCCGCCTCGATCACCCGGCGATCGTGCCGATTCACGAGGTCTCTGTCGACGAGAGCGGCCGGCCGTACTTCGTGATGAAGCGGCTCACGGGGACCACGCTGGCCGACATCCTGGCCAACCGCGGCCATGTCTCCCTCGATACGAGCTCGGTCGACAAGCACCCGCTGTCGCGCCTGCTGCGCGCATTCACCGACGTCTGCCTTGCCGTCGACTTCGCGCACTCGCGCAATGTGATCCACCGCGATCTCAAGCCGTCGAACATCATGCTCGGTGATTTCGGCGAGGTGTACGTACTCGACTGGGGCGTCGCGCGCGAGCTCGATAGCGATGGGCACGATTCGCTCGAGGTGCCACCCGCTCCGGGCGCGTCGAAGCCTGGGGCCACCGAGGCTGGCGCCGTGCTCGGCACGATCGGCTACATGCCGCCCGAACAGCAGCGCGGCTTGCCCGTGGACCGGCGTGCCGACGTGTACGCGCTCGGCTGCATCCTGTTCGAGATCCTCGCGGGCTCACCGCTGCATCGCGCAGGGGACTTCACCGCGGTGTTCGAGGAGTACGACGCGCGGCCATCGGTGCGCGCGCCGACGCGCGACGTGCCACCCGAGCTCGACGCGCTCGTCGTGCGCGCGACCCATCCCGATCCCACCAAGCGCCCGGTCACCGCCCGCGAGCTGTGCGAGCGCGTGCAGCGCTACCTCGACGGCGATCGCGACGTCGCCCTGCGCCGCAAGCTCGCGCGCGAACAGATCGTGCTGGCGCGCGCGGCGCTGCGCGGAGACATGAAGACGGACGCGACGGTCTCCGACATCCTGCGCAAGTCCCCGAGCGAGGACGACAGGCGCAAGATCATGCAGTACGCCGGTCGCGCCATCGCGCTCGATCCGACCAACGTCGAGGCCGCGGACCTCGTCGGACGGGTGATGCTCGAGCCGCCGCCGGCGACGCCGCGTGAGGTCGAGGCCGAGCTCGATGCGTTCGATGACCACAACCTGCGCGATCAGTCGAAGGTCGCCTTCGTCGCGTTCCTGCTCTACCTGGCGTTCATACCGCTCATGTTGTGGGTCGGCATCGACAGTCCGGCGTACCTGACCAGCATCGCTGCGGCGTGTCTCATCAACAGCGCGTCGGCGTACTACTTCGTGACGGCCAAGAAGCCGGTGCCGTCGCCGGTGTTGTGGTTCGTCGCGGTCGCCAACATGGTGCTCGTCGCCCTGCTCGCGCGGCTCTTCAGCCCGATGCTCATCGCGCCCGGGCTCGCCGCGGGCACGATGCTCGGGTTCTCGTTCCATCCGCGGTTTGGCAGGACGCTGGTGCTCGCGGCGGGGCTCTCGGCGGCGATCCTGCTGCCGTGGCTCGGCGAGTGGCTCGGGCTGTGGTCGCGCACGATCCTCGACGTCGATGGCATGATGGCCATCACCTCGCCTGCGGGAACGATCAACGCGCGGCGCTTCGAGCTCGCGCACGTGTTCTACGTGTTGTGCGTGGTGTTCACCTGCGGGATCCTGACCCAGCGCATGGCGTTCATACAGCGCGAGACGCGCCGCACGGCACACCTGCATGCCTGGCACCTGCGCCAGCTCGTGCCGCTCGCTCCTCCGACACCGTCGCCGCGCACTCCGAGCTAGGCGAGTAATGTCGCGCGGTTGTCATTCCGCGACGATTTTTCATGCTTCGTGTCGATCGGGCTGGGCCTCGTTCGTCGCCCAGACAGAAGGAGAGATGACCATGAAGTTCATGATTTTCGTGAAGGCGAACGAGACGACCGAAGCCGGCGTGATGCCCGACGACCAGATGCTCAGGGAGATGATGAAGTACAACGAGGAGCTGGTGAAGGCGGGCATCATGCTCGACGGTGGCGGCCTCACCCCGTCGTCCCGCGGCGCCAAGGTCCAGTTCAACGGCACCAAGCGCACTGTGGTCGACGGCCCATTCACCGAGGTCAAGGAGCTGATCGCCGGGTACTGGCTGTGGGAGTGCAAGTCTCTCGCAGAGGCGATCGAGTGGGTGAAGCGTTGCCCCAACCCAACGGGCAGCGAGAGCGAGATCGAGATCCGTCCGCTGATGGGGATGGAGGATTTCCCCGACGCGAGCGCCGAAACGCGGGCGTTGAATGATCGCCTGGAGGCCGAGATCAAGCAGCAGCGCCAGCAGCACTAGGCGTACCCGCACGATCGTGGTGTGCTCTCGGGCGTGAGCCCGACCGAGACGCAGACCGCGATCGATGCGGTATTCCGGATCGAGTCCGCACGGTTGATCGCCGGCCTCGCGCACATGGTTCGCGATGTCGGTGTTGCCGAGGAGCTCGCACAAGACGCGATGGTCGTCGCGCTCGAGAAGTGGCCCGAGACCGGCGTCCCAGATAACCCGGGGGCCTGGCTGATGGCGACGGCGAAGAACCGCGCGATCGATCGCCTACGGCACACCAAGCGCGCCGACAAGAAGCACGAGCAGCTCGGGCACGCGATCGACCTCGCCACGAAGCCGGCGACCGAGGTGATCGAGGAGGCGGCGGACGACGACATCGGCGATGACCTGCTGCGCCTCGTGTTCACGTGCTGCCATCCGGTGCTGTCGCGCGAGGCGCGCGTCGCGCTCACGCTGCGCATGGTCGGCGGCCTGACGACCGAGGAGATCGCGCGCGCGTTCCTGCAGCCCGCGCCGACGATCGCCCAGCGCATCGTGCGCGCGAAGAAGACGCTCGCCGAGGAGCAGGTGCCGTTCGAGGTGCCCCGAGCAAGCCAGCTACCCGAGCGCCTCGCTGGCGTGCTCGAGGTGATCTACCTCGTGTTCAACGAGGGCTACGCTGCCACCGCGGGTGACGACTGGATGCGCCCTGCCCTGTGCGAGGACGCGCTGCGCCTTGGCCGCATCCTCGTCGGGTTGATGCCGCGCGAGCCCGAAGTGCTCGGCCTGGTCGCGCTGATGGAGATCCAGGGGTCGCGTGCACGCGCGCGCGTCGCGCCAGATGGCACACCGATCCTGCTCCTCGAACAGAATCGCGCACGCTGGGACCAGGGCATGATCCGACGCGGCCTTGCCGCCCTCGCCCGCGCCGAGGCTCTCGCCCCCGAGCGTGGGTTCTACGCGCTACAGGCCGCGATCGCCGCGTGCCACGCGCGCGCGCACACCGCCGAGGCCACCGACTGGACGCAGATCGCCGCGCTCTACACCGTGCTCGCGGAGCGCACGCCGTCGCCCGTCATCGAGCTCAACCGCGCCGTCGCCATGGGCATGGCGTTTGGTCCCGAGGTGGGCCTGCAGCTGGTCGATGCTCTCGTCGACGAGCCCGCGCTCGCCCGCTATCACCCACTGCCCGCGGTGCGCGCCGATTTGCTCGCGAAGCTCGGGCGCCACGACGAGGCGCGCCTCGAGTTCGCACGCGCCGCCGAGCTCACGTCGAACGAGCGCGAGCGCGCGCTGCTGCGCGCGAAGGCCCGCGGCGATAGCTAAGCTCACGCTCGACAACGATCGCGCACCCTGAAGGCGGAAGGTTGTGCTTAACCGTGCTTGACCCAACGAGCGCTACGCGGCCGCGCGCAGCGACTGCGCGACTTCCTCGAGCCGCGCGTACGCGAGCGCCGCGCCCTCTTCCATGCCCGACTGCAGGTGGCCATCACGGGCCATCTTCGTCGCGTGCAGGATGTGATTGCGCAGGATCGTCTGGCCGTTGGTCTCCTCGAGCGTCATCGTCACGACGGCCTCGAACTGGTTGAACGGGGCGACGTCATAACGCTCGGTCTGCACGATGCGCTTGGCCTGCTCGATGACCCGATACACGCCGCACATCGGGTACTCGGTGCCGTCCGGCCCGCGCGTCACGAAGCGCCACGCACCGCCGACGCGCAGGTCGAGATCGCACACCGGCATGGTGAAGCCCTCCAGGCAGCAGTACCAGCGACGGATCAGCTCCGGCTGCGTCGTCGCTTCCCATACCAGCCGCGCGGGCGCGTCGAACGTCCGCGTGAGCACGATCTCGAGGTCCGACGGCGTGGCGACCTGAAAGTCTCCCCGGCTACTTCTTGCGGCCATGTCGCTTCTCCTTGTCGTTGGCTTTCATCTCTTGGAGGAGATCGTCGAGGCGGTCGTAGCGCTGCTCCCAGATCTCGCGGTAGCGCTCGAGCCATTGCGAGGCCTCTCCGAGGGCCGATGCGTCGATCCGGCACGGCCGGCGTTGGGCATCGCGCCCGCGGGTGATCAACCCCGCGCGTTCGAGCACCTTCAGGTGCTTCGAGATCGCGGGCTGGCTCATGTCGAACGGTTCGGCGAGCTCCATCACCGATGCCTCCCCCGTCGCCAGGCGCGCGAGAATCGCGCGGCGCGTCGGGTCGGCAAGTGCGGCGAAGGTGGCGTCGAGCCGGCTCTGCGTTTCCATCTCGATAACCTCGTGGGTAAATAACCAATAGGTTATAAACAAACGCTTGTCAACCCGAGAGCGACCTCGGGGTCCCGCGGACCAAGGCGCGCTCGCCTCGCTACGTCGGGCTACTTCGCGCGTGTCTTCGTGGCCGCCGCTTCGACGAGTGCGCGAACGTCGGTGATGAGAGCGCGGAGCCCGCCGGCGTTGCTGCTCCGCTCGAGGACGAGCTTGCCGTTGGCATCGAAGATCTTGAGGTGCGGGAGATCGAAGCCCTTCGGCGTCAGGTGCTTCGCGACCGCTTCACTATCCCAGTCGACGACATCGATACGCCTGAGCGCGATGAGGTTCGGATACTTCCGCGCAAGCTCGACGAGCGCAGGCTCGAGCTCTCTGCACGGCTTGCACCACGTGGCCCAGAAGTCGAACACGGTGAGCTTGCCGCGTACGGGGATGAGGTCCCTGCCCTCGCCCGGCTTCCCGTAGTCCGCGACGTCGGCCTTCGGCGCCGCCGTGGCCTTGGAGCCCAACGACCTGGTGGAGCCTGGCGCGGTGTTGGAGCCCGTCGAGATGTTCGAGCCCGACGCGGCATTTGCCCCCGGCGCGTTGCTGTTGGAACCCGATGAGGTGGTCGTCCCCGACGCGGTGTTCGGGGCGTGGCCGTTCCTGTGCTCGTCGTCGTGGTCGTGGTCGCCTGCGTGGTCATGACCGTCCGCGTGACCGGGAACGCCAACGTGAACATCCTCGTCATCGTGGTCGTCCCCATGATCGTGGTCGTCCCCGTGATCGTGGTCGTCCCCATGATCGTGGTCGTGCCCGTGGTCGTGATCATCGTGCGCCAGCGCCTTCTTGGGCGGTCCGCCGATGGTCCATGAGGCGCCGAGCTCGACGATGAGAGGCATATCCAGCTGCCCACCCACTGCATACGTCACCACCGGCACCTTCACCGCGAGATCCACACTGACCGTCGGGGCGAGCGCGTACGTGGCCCCAGAGCCGAGAATCACATCGAGGCGCCCTCGATTGCCGTCGTCGGTATGGACGATGTTCTGCCAGCGCTCGGCGGTCTCGCCCTGCACGCTGGCCTCGCCGCGCAGGCTCCAGCGCTTGCTCATCGTCCGGCGCACCAGAACGCCGCCCGCATAACGATCGCCCGCCTGATAGCCCTTGCCGTTGGCGTAGACGACCTGCTGGGTGAGCGCGAAACCACCCGCACGCCACGCGCCCCACCCGCGGGATAACTCCAGGACAGCGACGGGATTCACCGTCCCGGTACCCATCTGGATGTGCTGGTGCGCGAGCCCCATATCGCCGAGGGCAAACGGATCCTCCTCGGTCCGTCCGAGTGGCACCGTCGAGCCAGCGCGCACCGTGACCTGCCAGCCCGCGCGGGCCCGCGTGTACGAGAACAGCGCCAGCGGGTCCGCAAACCCGACGATGGTCTCGTTGCGATGGTGAATGCCGGGCGTGACCAGCTGGACCTCGGTCCCCGCCATGTCGAGGTAGCGGATCGAGGTATCGACGACGCGAATCGGCGCCATCAGCGAGAACCCGAAGCGGCGCGTCAGGCCGACGTCGAGGGCGAGGCGCGCCTCGGTGATCAGCAGACTCTGGTCGTGGACGATCGCCGTCGGGCCGCGATCGACGATCGGCTCGAAGTCGTCGTGCTGCGTCTCGACGAACGTCCCGAGCCACGACACGCGTGCGAGGACCTGCCCGGGAGAGAGCGTCTGTGTATCGACCTTCCCGACCGGGAGGTTGGGGTTACTTCAACCCGCTCAAGCACCGCCGGCGCGCACCATCCGCGGGTCGACCCCGACGAGGCACGCGACAACGAGCGCGAGCGAAGGTACGCGGAACTGCATGCCCCAGAATAGGCCGGCACGGGTAGCGCCGTGACGGTCCAGCGCACGAAATCGTTTGGCGCCTAGCAGGACGCTGACAAACGCGGCGCAGCCGCGTTTGCAGCGACCTGCCCCGTGCCCGTGCCCGTGCCCTTGCCCGTGCCCGATCTGGGCGGTCAGGCTCCGGCGAGCCGGGCCAGCATGGCGACGACCCGCTCGA
>JANRKM010000003.1:0-2568 GCA_033763475.1 Kofleriaceae bacterium | reverse complement strand
TCGCAAGAAGTCGCGCATCGCGTTGATCGAGCGGGACTCGACGCTCCCGACCTTCTGGGACGACAACGTCAAGGCCCAGGGGATGCTGAAGGAGAAGACCTCGCTCGAGAAGCAGGTCGCCTCGTTCGAGAAGGCGCAGCGCGCGGCCGATGACGCGAAGACGCTCATCGACCTCGCCGCCGAGCTGAACGATCCGGCGAGCCGCGCGGAAGGCATCGCGCTCATCCCCGGCGCGGAAGAGCTCGTGAAGGGCCTCGAGCTCGAGAAGATGCTCTCGGGTCCGAACGACCGAATGAGCTGTTTCATGGACGTCAACGCGGGCGCCGGTGGCACCGAGTCGATGGACTGGGCGTCGATGCTTCTGCGCATGTACACCCGGTACTGCGAGCGCCGCGGCTGGAAGGTCGAAATCAACGACTACAACGCGGGGGAAGAGGCGGGCATCAAGAACGCCTCGCTGCGCATCGAGGGCGAGTTCGCCTTCGGGTACCTCAAGGCCGAGATGGGCGTGCACCGGCTCGTGCGCATCAGCCCCTACGACTCGAACGCGCGCCGCCACACGAGCTTCGCGTCGGTCGACGTGTACCCGGAGATCGACGACGACATCAAAATCGACATTCCCGAGAAGGACATCGAGCTGAAGTTCATTCGCGGCGGCGGCGCCGGTGGCCAGAAGGTGAACAAGACGTCGTCGACGGCCCAGCTGCGCCACCTGCCGACGAACATCATCATCACCTGCCAGACCGAGCGGTCGCAGAGCGCGAACAAGGACATGGCGTTCAAGATCCTGCGCTCGCGGCTCTTCGACCTCGAGGTGAAGAAGCGCGAGGCCGAGACCCAGGCGCGCGAGTCGCAGAAGATGGACATCGCCTTCGGCTCGCAGATCCGCAGCTACGTGCTCCAGCCGTACCGCATGGTGAAGGACCTGCGCACGGGCGTGGAGTCGGGCCAGCCCGACAAGGTGCTCGACGGCGATCTCGACGAGTTCATCGTCGCGCAGTTGATGGGCGTGAAGAACCCGGCGAAGTCGATTCCGGAGTGAGGTTGCTCCCTGGCGGGCTCGCCGGTAGCGTTCCAACGTGATGGAGCCGAGCGGCGAAGCGTTCTGGAAGGCGGCGGACTTCGCGGGGAGGTTCTTCATGGGCCAGTCGCCAGTGCACGCCGCGCTCGAGGCGCTCGCGAAGCTCCTCGATGAAGAGGGCATTCCCTACGCGGTCTGTGGCGCCATGGCGCTCAACGCGTGGGGCTACGAACGCGTCACCAATGATGTCGACGTGCTGCTCACCCGCGACGGGCTCGCGCGGTTCAAGCAGCGGGCCCTCGGCCGGGGCTACGTCGAGAAGTTCGCGGGCAGCAAGGGTGTGCGTGACACCGTCAATGGAGTCGGGGTCGACGTGCTGCTCGAGGGCGAGTTTCCCGGCGACGGAAAGCCCAAGGCCGTCTCTTTCCCGAGCCCGGCCGTCGCGGTTCAGCGCGGTGCATTGAGCCTTCTGCCGCTGGAGAAACTCGTCGAGCTGAAGCTCGCGTCGGGGCTCTCCGCGGCGCACCGGCTCAAGGACCTCGCCGACGTGCTCGAGCTCATCAAGGCGGCACGCCTTCCACGGACCCTCGCGGACCAGCTCGATGCCTCGGTGCGGGCGAAGTACGACGAGCTCTGGGAGGCGGCACAGGTCGTCGACCCCATCTCGGAGTCGTGACGGAACCCGCCCAACGCTTCAGGTGTTCGCTCCTCGTGCTCGCGCTCGCCGTGGTGCTCCCCTTGACCGTCATGGCCAACGCCCGGCTCGATGGAGTTCGTGCGGCCCGCTCGGAAGACGTGAAGCAGCTCCTCGCGGCGGCGGGCCTGCCGGAGCGCGTCGACACCGTCTACCTGCGCGCGTTCAAGGAAGAGAAGGTGCTCGAGCTGTGGGCTGGCAGCGCGAAGGGGCCGCTCACGCTGGTGAAGTCGTACCCCATCTGCGCGGCCTCGGGTGAGCTCGGCCCCAAGCGCAAGGAGGGCGATCTGCAGGTGCCCGAGGGGCTCTACGACATCGTCGAGTTCAACCCGGCGTCGAACTTCCACCTGTCGATGAAGGTGTCGTACCCGAACGCCTCGGACCGCGTTCGCAGCGACGCGCGGCGGCCGGGAGGCCTCATCTACCTTCACGGCAACTGCGCCAGCATCGGGTGCATCGCCATCGAAGACGGGCCCATCGAAGAGGTGTTTCTCATCGCGCAGAGCGCCCGCGCCCGACCACGCATCGACATTTTCCCGGCGCGCCTGGAACCCTCCTGGCTCACGTCGCACGCCGACTCACCGCACGCCGGGCTGTGGGCTGAGCTCGCGCCCGCCTACGCGTCGTTCGAGGCCACGAAGCGACCGGCCGCCTACTCGGTCGACGGCTCAGGCGCCTACAAGGTGAAGAAGTCTCGATAGTTGTCCGGCAAGGAACCCAAACCCCGAGGCGGTGTCGGTTGGCGTTACGATGGCCGGCCATGGCCGGGGAGGCAGACGACGTGCCGAGCGACGTGCTCGAAGTACCCGCGGCGACGCTGAACGAGGCGAGGGCGCCTGCGGTGTTGCGCGAC
>JANRKM010000002.1:0-1655 GCA_033763475.1 Kofleriaceae bacterium | reverse complement strand
GGCGAGGCGATGACGATCATCGTCGCCCTGCTCGCGGGCCTGACCTTGCCGGTGACGCCGATCCAGATCCTGTGGATCAACCTGATCACCGCCGCCACGCTCGGCATCGCGCTGGCTTTCGAGCCTACCGAAGCGCGCACGATGCTGCGGCCGCCGCGTGCCCGCAACGAACCGCTGCTCGACGGGGCCCTGCTGTGGCACGTGCTGCTCGTCTCGACGCTGTTCCTGGCCTTCGTCTACGGCGTGTTCAGTTTCGCCATCGAACGCGGCTACCCGCTCGAACTGGCGCGGACACTCGCGGTCAACATGATCGTGATCCTCGAGATCTTCCATCTCTTCTTCATCCGCAACCTGCACGGCACCTCGCTGACGCTGGCGGCCGCACGCGGTACGCGCGTGGTGTGGCTGACGGTCGTGCTCGTCACGGTCGGACAGTTCGTCATCACCTACCTGCCTGCCGCGCAGACACTTTTCGGCACCCGGGCGGTCCCACTGCTCGACGGGGTGCTGCTGGTCGGCCTCGGCGTCGTGTTCTTCGTCCTCATCGAAACCGAGAAGCAGATGCGCCTGCGCGTCGGCCGGCCGCGCTGAGCGCGACGGCACGACACCAGTCCTCTCTCACAGGAGATCCACCATGCCCCGGACACTGATGCTCGCGACCGACCTCGGTCATCGTTCCGATCGCGCCCTCGATCGCGCCGCGACGCTCGCGCGCGCATGGCAGGCGCGCCTGCTCGTCGTGCACGTGCTCGAAGGCGGCACGCAGCGCCGCGCCGATCTGCCCTCGTGGCGTCGCGTGTCCGATCCGCTCACCGCGGCGCGACGGCGCGTGCAACGTGATCTCGGCACCACGCAGGACCTGGCGCTGGAGGTGATCGTCGAGCGCGGGGATCCCGACACGCTGCTCGCGGATCTCGCGGTCCAGTACCAGGTCGACCTGCTCGTGTGCGGCGTCGCCCGGGACGAAGCGCTCGGACGCCTCCTGCTGGGCTCCACCGTCGAAGGCGTGGTGAAGCGGCTCCCTGCGCCGCTGCTGGTGGTCAAGCGACGTCCGCACGGCGACTATCGCCGGCTGGTCGTCGCAAGCGATTTCACGCCGAGCGCGCGCGCGGCGGCGGCGGTCGCGGCCACGTGGTGGCCGCAGGCGCAACTCGATCTGTTCCACGCCTTCTCGCTGCCCTTCCAGGGCCTGCTCGACGACAAGACCCGGGCCATCGAACAGGCGCGGCTGCGCGCGATGGACGAGTGCCGGCGCTTTCTCGAGGAAGCACCGGAAGTGCGCTACGCGAACACCTATTGCGAGCACGGCGAGCCGGCGGCACTGCTGAGCGACCTCGTCGAAGCACGCGAGGTCGATGCGGTCGTCGTCGGCACCGAGGGGCGACGCGGCCTGGCGGGCATGGTGCTCGGCAGTGTGGCCCAGCGCGTGCTGGATCGCGTGCCGGTCGACGTGTTCGTGGCACCGCGTGTGGACGCCTGATGCTGGAGGGCCTGCTCTGGCTGCTGGCCGGGCTGGCCCTGCTCACCGTCGGCTCGGAGGGCATCGTGCGCGGTGCATCGCGCGTCGCGGCCGCGTTCGGCGTGTCGCCGATGATGCTCGGGCTCACGGTCGTCGCCATCGGCACCAGCATGCCCGAACTCGCGGTCGGCATCAC
>JANRKM010000001.1:0-2149 GCA_033763475.1 Kofleriaceae bacterium | reverse complement strand
CACGCCGCGACCGCCATCGACTACGCGCCGCACGGGTTCGTGGGCGCGGGCAACGTGCAGGCCGCCGTCGACGAGCTGATCGACGACCTCGCGACCGGAGCGGTGGGCAGCTCCGGTGCCTCGCGCGTCGGCGTGGATGCGTCGGCGGGCGCGCCGAACGCGCTCCCTGCGGGCTCCGTGAAGAGCCAGCTCGCGCAGCTCCTCGGCTTCCTGAACACGCACGTGAGCGCGCCGACCGGTGCGCACAACGCGGCGGCCATCGCGGCGACGCCTCACAACAACGTCGCCGGCACGAACGTGCAGGCGCAGCTCCAGGAGATCGTCACCGACCTGATCGCCACGGGCGCTTCCGCCCCCGGCGCGGGGCTCGTCGGCGTCGATGCGATCGCGGGCGCGCCTACCGCGATCGCGGCCGGCACGCTGCGCGCTGCTCTCGTGACCCTGCTCGGCGGGCTCAACGGCCACGTGAACCAGGCGAGCGGCGCGCACGCCGCGTCGGCTGTCTCGGTCGCCGATTCCGGCAACAACCTCAACGCCGCGAACGTCGAGGCCGCGCTCGCCGAGATCCTCGACGCCGTCGAGGGCGACCACTTCCGAGGCAACGAGGCGAACGCCGGCCAGCACCGCGCGATTCGCCAGCCGCCGCTCGGAGGCACGAAGGCGCTCATCCTTGACTCGAACGCCTCCGGCGCGGCTGCAACGCACCTCCGCATCTACGCGGACGGCTCCTCGGTCTGGTTCACGCTGAACGCGTCCTGGGACGGCGCGCAGTGGGTGCGCGACTCGGGCGGTACCTTCTGCGGCGCGTTCCGCTTCGCGCGCAACGAGATCGAGTTCCTCCACGAGGACTCGTTCGCGGCGACGTTCACGACCTGGACGCGCACGTGGCGGCTCCCGATGAGCAGCACCGTCAACTCCGCTTTCGAGCTGACGGGGACGGTGCGTGAGGTCGGCCGCGTCGGAATGGAGTGGTCGAACGCCGATAGCGCGACGCGCACGCTCGCCGGTGGAGGTTCCGTCACGTTCCGCAACCGGTTCCCGGCGACGCCGTCCTCGATCACGTTCAGCGCGCTGAACACGAGCAGCGGGTTCTCAGGGAGCCCCTCGTCGTACTTCGCCGACCGCGATGGGTTCGGCGTCTTCAGCTACCAGACCATGGCGAGCCTCTCCACGGTCTGGTGGTTCGGCACGTACACCGCGATCGCGTGAGGAGCACCGATGGCCATCCAGGAAATCACCGACCTCGAGATCGTCCAGCGCTGCGCGGGCTGTGATCGCGAGAACCGAGTCGCACTCGCGAACCTCGCGGTAGGCGTGGAGCACGCCGAGCAGGTCGAGGACGGCGTGGTCCCGCTGCCCGAGTGCCCAACGTGTCGCTCGCGGGAGTTCCTGGTGCGCTCGCCCGCGAGCGAGCAGGCGCACCCGGCACAGGGCAGCTCCGGGCACCTCCACCGGCTCATGGTCGACGAGCTGCACTCGCAGCTCGTGAAGAAGGGGCGAGTCGTCGAACGTCTTGTGGGGAAGGCCGAGCAGATTCTCACCAAGCCCATCGCCACTGAGGTCAGGGCCCGCTTCTTCGACAAGGGACTGAAGCTGCCGGTGCGTGCCGTCGAGGAACTCCAGGGCAAGGAGCCCGGCCAGTGAGCGGCAGCTTCATCGTCGGCAACAAGGCCACGTGCCCGGTCGAGGGACTCTCGATCCGCACGTTCGCCGAAGACGGCGTCCATCGGTTTCCCTCGAAGGGCAAACGAGCTCGCGCGGTCGAGATCGTCATCCACGAGACCGTGACGCGCAGCGTCGACTCGACCATCGCGGTGTTGAAGAAGCGCGGGTTCAGCGTCCACCTCGTGATGGGCGCGGACGGCGCGCTCACGCAGCACGGCGACCTTGCGACGGACATCCTCTGGCACGCGAGCCAGCACAACGGCGCGTCGTTCGGCGTCGAGGTCGTGAACCCGTACTACCCGAGCTACCTGAAGCCGGGCCTGCCGTGGGACCGCGTCATCAGGGCGCCGTGGGCGCACAAGGGTGAGTACGTCCTGCCGACACCCGCGCAGGCGGAAGCGGTCGCCGCGCTCGTGCGCTGGACGACGAGCGCGTCCACGCCGGGCATCGCGGTGCCGCGTGTGTGGCCGGGGCTGAGGGATGG